>NZ_CP011951.1:0-35465 GCF_001190965.1 Haloferax gibbonsii | reverse complement strand
CGAACGCTAGCACGGTCAACATCAACAGCGAGTGTCGCACCTGCACCGAACTGTTGATCTTCAACCATCTAACGACCTCCAGGCGTGCGTAGACCCTCCACTAACCATCGATTCTCTCCGCAGTAGGGTCGGGTAGCTGGAGAGCGATACCGAAGTGGGGAGCCACGTAGCCAATGGTTCCCCGCAGTTCGATGAGAATGTCGTCCTCAAGGAGAGAAACGTCCTGTTTGATGTCTTCGGCATCCTCGTGGTTAATGACTTTCTTGCCACACCAGAAGGCAGCCTCAAGCTCGTCGACGTACTCCTGAGTTATCTGTGAGCGAAGTTCGATACCGTTCTCTACTGCTGATCGGATGTTATCCAGTACTTTCGATACACCCCAGACCACATGAGCAATATCGACGTATGTAGGGTCAAGGTCATGGTCTGTATCGTCGGTTTGGATGTTTAACAACCGCTTTTCGATGAGTCGTGTCATGGTGATGTGTCTGCGATTCAGCGATTTTGAGGACTATCTCGAAGAATGGGTCCTCGATTATGATTCGAAGATCCGCCTAAGCTTTCGCTCAATGTCACTCGCCGCACCTTCGGCGATATGCTGGGCTTCTTGCTCAGATACCCTTCAGAGCAGGTGTTCACGGCGGCGTTGACCGGGGGACGTCTCGGAGCGCTGTTCATCGACCGGTATTCTGTCAAGGTCGTCTGTGTGGACGCGGTGAGTACTTGTCGCCGATTTTGATTGACGTCCGGAGTGAGGAAGTCACACCTTCATGTCCTCGCCGAGGTCTTCGATGATCTCTTGGGTCGCTTCGTCGAGACCAATGTCGTGACTGACCTCGCCATCGTGGGTAATGTTGAGCTCCTCGGGCCCGCCGAGGACCTCATTCTTCTGGTCTTGGTAGTCTGCCATCTCGCGGCGGACAAGCTGTCGCTTCTGAAGGTCGGGTTGGTCACGGCGGAGGCCAACAACATCAGTCGTGTATGTTGCCGACCCATCGATACTCCGAACCGGGAACGGGTTGCCCGGCATGACCTGTGTCTGCTCGTCGTTGAGGAAGCGGACGATGACGTCTCGCTTGGTTGCCCACTCGGGCCGGTCGTCGTCGCCCGGCTCGACGAACTCCCACGCGGGGTACGGCATCGGTGTCTCACGATCGGTGTCGACGTACTCCATCTTCGGGATGACCCGGCGGATGGGTTTGTCTTCGACGGCGAGTTCTTTGAGGTCGCGACGGGCAGCTTGGTAGAGTCGCTCGTAGCGCTCAGCCGACTGAAGCTGGATGTTGGTGTGTTTCTCTTCGATCTGCCGGAGGATCTCCTCTTCCGGCATCTCATCAAGGTAGTCTCGGATTGTTGAGTTCGTGTAATCGCCGATGCCTTGTTCTTCGAAGCGATCTCGGATCTCCGAAACATCGAGGTTCTCGAGATAGTGCCACTTGAGGGCGAGTTTGACCCTACGTTCGCGGGGTGACATGGATTGAAAGGTGTTGTGTGGTGTCGGTTGAGTCAGTACTATTGGTGTCTTGGATCATCGATATCTTGTCCGCCGTACGAAGTCGTTGAGTTCGTGTTTGGTTGGTTGTCGGTGCAATCGTAGATGGAGGCTGTCTGGTCCAGTTCCATTGAGTGACTTTTGGCATGCTGGGCCTCATGATAGGTCACAAACATGCCGAAACGAGGGTGGAGGCGGCTTGGAAGTCATGAATGCAGATGAATTCAGATGAATACCACCGGTGCGAGGTCGCTCTTGTCGACGACTATTCTGAGGGATGACCGGATGTGACCTCCAGTAGTTTCGTCGTCGGTGTCGCGTTGTGTAGGGTGTGATACACGGGCAGCATCGTCCATTCCGACAACAGGGGCGAGAGTGATCACAGTACGGACAGGGTTTGTTGTCCGTGCAGAGCTGGTCGATTCTGAGGCAGTGCTGGTGGTGCATTTGTGGCGTAACAAGGGTTCGCGTCGGTTCGAGGTCAGGGCAGACAGGTGTCTATAGCCCCACTCTCGGGTTGGTCATGGACGCAGGATGAGTTTGCAAAAGTGATGGGCACGGAGTGACATAAATCCGATGTTTCAACCCGTTACCGGCCGGAAATCAGCGTGGTGTCCATGAACTCGACTATCGATAGGAGGGCGCTGACCGCGAGTTGCATCAACAGCAACTTCGTTTCCGCATCCGCATCCGACAGTTCGGACCACGTCGTCGGCACGCCGTTGAACTGAGAATTTTTTTTTCTTCGCTGCCGGCTTCGGAGGACCGACCTGCTGCCTGGACGAGCCGGTGTCTGCGTACTCACGCATCGCAGCCTCTGCCTCACGGCCGAGATAGCCCTCGATGCTTCCGAACTCGTTTTCGACGTGTTCGACGAACCGTTCCCACTCGGCTTCGGGGACGCGCCAGTCGAGGAGAGTCCGGTCACGCATCTGCTTCACCCCCTCGAACAGCCTCACAGCAGTCTGATGTGAGACGGGGGTCTCCACACCCACCACTCACATCAGTCTGATGTGAGGCAGGGGAGGGGGTCGGTGATTCCTCCGGAACCGACCCCCTCGTGGTTGCTTGGTGATTCGGCTGTTTCGCGGGGATTATGCGTCCATTCGGCGTTTTGGCTGCTCCCTCGTCGTACTCTCGCGGGGCGGGTCGGGAAGAAAAAAATTCTCTATTGGGAGATGAGTTTTCCGTACCTCAATGTGAACTCCACGGAGACGGACTAGACGATTATTCATAGGACAAAGGCAGGGCTGATCAGCCTCCGTCATCAGCGCCTCCCGCAAAGCGCCTCTGTCGGCCGTGCCCTTATCTGATGCATATATGCTACTGTACCCCATTAAGATTGTCGTCGAGATTAGCTCCCATTCGTCGTCTTTGTCGAAGTGAACCCAACTGCGGCTCCTCAATAGACCAGACCAGAGAATTCCCAGCTTTTTTTTTGACACAGTTCTCAGAGACTGCGGCTGACAACAGGCTCTCGTTGGATGGATGAGTAGGCCGGTATTCAAGATAGTCCGACAGTGTGTGCTGCTCAGTTTCGAGCTGTTTGGTTGGAATCGGTGAGACACAAGCACGACATGGGTCGAGTTCACCGATGAACAGCTGGCGGAGATTCAGAAACTCGAACACCAGTCTCAGTACCACCCAGACTGATGAGGTTAATATAACATCTAGTTGATGGATGGGACACTCACCAGAATTTGGCATTCAAAATCCCCGTCGAGCAATTTTTGAGTTCACAACCCTGCCCGAAAACTCGTCGAGGTACTTCCTACCGCCTCAAATCAGCCCGACGGGCTCCTTCTGCGATCTGAGAGCGTAATATCGCCTTTCATACCGCGGATTACGTCCAAAGAAAGAGGCGGTGTACAACATACGGAGGAGCTTGACACACTCGGTTCGGAGGATTACCAGTTGGAGGTTGGTTCATGAACCTATCATATATACAATATTTTGGGAAGGGCCCTGCAGGTATTCTACCAAACACGAAAGGAGAGCGCAAATACGGAAGCCAGTGAAGTAGTTCGAGGACTATGAAATCGTGCTTGTGGAGGGGTCGTTTCGACTTCCCCGACTGCTCGATAGCCGCGATGACGTTCCCCGACGTCTTAACCAACATTAATACTGTATTGGAACCAATTGTAGGTTAATATATGGCTCCCAACAAGCCCGACGCTCCCGAGAGAATTGCACGCTACATCCTCGATGGCCTCGACCGACAGGACGCTGAAACGCTTCGAGAAATTGCCACTCACGCAGAGAACCTTGCAGTGTGGAAAGAAGCCAAAGCAGAGACAGAACTGGAAGAAGGCGAGGACATCGTCCGTGAAGACAGCGCCGAAGACAGTAGTCTCCCGGACGACGTCCCAAAGAAAGCAGGTGTGGTCGTCAAGACGATCAACGATAACCAGTACTACTACTACCAGTGGAGGGAGGGCGACCAGGTGAAGTCCAAGTACAAGGGCCCAGTAAACCCTTCAGAGTGATCTCTAACGGTTTGTCGGTCGAGTCACTTGCCTTAGTAACGAACACAGAGAGGTTAGAGTGAAACCAGGTGATCGATTTCCGTTGGGGGAAGGGGATTGGCTCAAGAGAAGAGACGCCGTTCGAAGAGATTCAGTCACACCCAAGACGATGAGTGAATGTTACGGCGGGAGGTGGCGGTCATACACGTTCCGTCGGTGACCGACGGCCTCGACGATGAGGACGTCGTTGTCTTTGTCCCACGTTAGTATCGCCCGATAGTCGCCAGCGCGCAGTTTGTAGTAGGGCCATCCAGAGAGGCGTTCGACTCGGTGGTCGGTCCACTCTCTGGCTTCGGCAAGTTTCTTCAGGACCCGTTCTCGTGTTTCAGGGTCGAGGTCGGCCAAGTGGCTATCCGCCTTCGGTGTGATCTCGACGTCTGTCATTCACGCCTGGTCGTCGTCGACGTCGACATCGTATTTGTCGAGGGCGTCGTCAAGCGAGATTGTCTCACCCGCCTCACGTTGTGCCCGACTTTCTTGGAGGTCGGCGAGCGTTTCCTCAGACAGCTGCACCGGTGGGTTCAGCCAGTCTCGAAGGGCGTCCCGAACAGCTTCCGACCGAGAGGTGTACCCACGGCGGGCGAACTCCTCGTCGATGGCGTCGACCATCGCGGTGGGGACTCGGACATCGATTTTCGTGGTCCCGCCGTCATCGTTTCGCCCCTCGTCGGTGTCAGTGCTCATGTTCTGTGAGACGCATGTCTCACAAATAAGTCCTCTGCACAGATTTCTATTAACCAACAATCATGATTCTCTATTCGCATCTGTTGGTTAATACAGACAATGAGACACGCCAATCATACTTCGTTGAAATCCACAGACTGTGACTAGAAGTGCGGTCAACATACAGAGGGAATGTGCAGCAAAGTCAGCATGCTCTGAGGCACGGAATGCAACTCAGTCTCTTGCGTCTCACGCTTGCTTCACGGTCATCAGAGATAGCAGGATTCTATCGGTCAGTACGACCACAAAACCCGGCGAGCGCAGTCAGAATCAATGTGAGCGGTACGGTGTATAAAAAAAGACCGACTACCGCAGTGCAGGATGATGGTAAGTTATTCTCTGCGTCCCCGGTATGCGAAGAATGCCGTGAGTAGGGCCAGCGCTAATACAGCAATCACGGATCCAAATCCATTATTCACTATACTCGTCGGCTTTTCACTCCGAGCGTAGATTCGGGTGTCAGTGAACGAGTCAGGTCCTGACTCATGCCACTCGGCAGTATTGCCATCAACTGCATCAGCGTTCGTATCAGTGATCTCTCCGGGCATTGTCAAATAGTAGTCCACTGCCAACCCACTCATAATCGATTCTGCCAGTTCCGAGTCGGGGTCTGAGCCCGTATCGGTCGCTGTTTCGTTATAAAAAGTGGTATCCTCATAGACCAATTGCCCGTCTTCGGTGGTGACAGAAATCACGTCTGAGTTGTGTGGCTTAACCTCTTCAAGTTGCATACTGATGTATACCGTATCACCATCGAACTCTTGTTCGTAATTCATCTTTTCTTCGACGCTCTCGTTGACATCGCTCAGGAGATACGAGCGCACGTTTTCGTAGCCCTCTTCTTCAGCTGCGTTGTCCAGAAATCCGTACGCTTGCCGCGTCATCGTCACATTGATCTGATACTCTTCTACTTCACCGCTTGAGTTCACAGTCGAGTGAACCGCAATCTGCGCGCAGCCCCCCAACAAGATTAAGAGTGCAAGAGCACCAGCAATTGCGAGCTTCGTGTCACGAGAAGACATATTTAGATATTCATCTATCGTTTGATAATTCTTGCTCCCCATAATAACGGATACAATCCTCTTTCGTCTACACGTGCTGCATAACGGCGACGATGAGGCCGGCCTACGGTTTCAGTACTGTAGGTGGTGGCCTCATCAGGTCGAGCCTCTGTTGGTGCTTGAACGGAATCAACTCTGCCTTAGAATAGAATCAAGCCACCTCAAAGAAATTTAAAAATAGCCAGTATTCGAGACACGCAAATCTGCACCCCACAACCGGCTCAAATCAGGAGTATTTTCAGCCTGCAAACCCCACGAATAGTATCGTGAGATGGGGCGTCCGTATTGAAGTCACGAGTTATCCCGGGTGCGTGAGATGAGGAAGGTCCAGGTCATCAACCAGTCATCGAACCGCTCAACTCGCGCAGACCACGTCATCGGTATCGACGAATCCGGGAATGCCAATGGTGAGGGGCCATTCGCACTCGCAGCTGTTCGATGCGCGCGTACGAACGGAGAGCGCCTCGCAGAGCTACTGGTCGACAACGGACTCTCCCCGTGGATTGGGAAGTCTCAGACCCTCGCAGAGAACTGCTCGCCTAAGGAGCGCGACCGCCGAGTGAGTGACTTAATTGATGATCTGGACGCAGAGGGAATCCAGTGGAAGCTTGCTGTTTCGTACGACCACATTGATATTGTGCACAAGGCTGCTGCGGCCTGTGCCCTGGCAAAGAAGACGATTACAGCAGAAGCCCCAGAGTTCTCAGGAGACAGCGTCTTGGTCCCGGACGGTGCTCTCGATATGTACGGTACTGATCAAGAGTACCTACGGGGCCAAGCAGCATACATCTTCAATGGGCAGTTCCAGTCGACTTTCGGTACCGTCTACGTGACGGGGCTTGAGAAAGCAGATCTAACGTACCCCGAGGTGGCAGCAGCAGACTTTCTCGCCGGGTACGTGCGACGACGTCTCGTCAACGGTGAGATGTCGATAGTTGGCTCTCACAACAATATCGTTTGGTATACTACAGATTGGCGAGAACCGGATTCAGAACCGCTGCCACTGTATCGTATCCGTGGTGTTGGGGGCGATTACGGTGACAAAGAATGCACCCGGGTTGCTGCGTGGGTGAAGGGAAGAACGCCCGACGATGACACTCAAGATGTCTCCTCCCAGTGGCAGAATACGATTGAGATGCTCGAATCTGAAAAGGTACAGGAATACCTCTTGAGTTCAGTTTCACCGTAGTACGGACGTCAACAGGACGTAAGCCATTACCTTACATCCCTAGCCGGACGAGTCCCGAGGGTTCAAGCCAGCGGGCCAAGTCCGCGTCCTCACTTCCTAGTTGGGTGGGTGCATGCATTAAAGTTTTGCGTGATTCTGTGACTCAGTACACAATTCTGCTAAGAAGTCGAGATTGACGTCTCATAGCATGGCTACGATCTTCCCTGTCGGGTGTGAGTACGGCCAATAGTCCCAACCGATGTGCGATTGCTGTCGAGACTCTCGCAATATGGACCCCAGTTGGTAACTGGCCTATACCAGGGGCAACCTCATCGCATATTCGTTGTTTCTCGATGACTTGTAGTCATTTCAGAGTCCAAATACTTCTGCATCGTCTGCTCACTTGGGCGATACCCAGTTCCGACGGGGTCCCCCCTGTCTATACTAGTCGGCTTCTGTCGTAACCGACAACCCAAATCCGTCCAAACTACGTCGCCCAGTCCCGCTATCATCCGAATTCTATCGTAACGACTGTCGTAACTTTGAACGAAACTATCGTAACCTATCGTAACCATTCGTTTGAACGTCTCTCCGGCTGATTTCTGGCCGTATCAGTCGTTGTTTATCTGGCCTATGACAAAGGGCAACAGAGTAGCGTCAATAGTCATATATTTCCGCCGAGTGATGTCGACCTACCGTAATGGTGGGTCGCCCACTCCACCCGTTCTTGGCCGTACTACCGTACCCAACGTACCGTCTAACTGGTGCGTGAAACACCATTTGAGTTCGATGTGATCTGAGGTCAAAACTAAGTCAGAAATATTCTACCACTCTGTTCAACCCTGGTAGATAAGACGAGCCGCACTATCGTCTCAAATAAGATGGATAAACCACTTCGTTGGCCTGTTCCAGCGATCTTCGCTGTCGTAGCAGGAGTCTCTATGATAGTAGCGGAACTATCTCACTACGATCTTTCATCGAACGGTCAACAAGTCTTCGCCACGTTAGCGTCAATCCAGGCAGCCATATTTGCCATCGTCTTCTCTGTGGTAGTCCTTGGTATCCAGCTCTCCACCTCCCGGTATTCCACTCGATTAGCTAACCTGTTCAGATCTGACGAAGGGTACAAGAAGACTGTCGGTATCTTCGTTTCCTCAATCGGTATCGACGTAATCGGGCTCCTTGCATTCACTCACGTCTCTCCGCCGACTCTGAGGTATCTAACGAGTCTGGCGCTCGGGCTAGCAACTGCATCATTCGCTGTCTTGTATTTCTTCGTCGACCGGACCTTAGAACAGACCACACCCGAAGGCATCATCAAGCGGGTCAAGCAAGAGCTCACACCACAGCAGATCATCTCAGATGCAAAAGCAACTGATGGTGACCCATCCGAAACAGACCCTTTCCTTGTCCCGATATCCATTGTACGGTCAGCAATTGACGACCGGGATGTTCCCGCTGTCATAAGAGCACTCAATGTCATCGACAACCAAGTCGAAGAACTTCTGAAGTTCGTATCTACAGATCGGATCGAAGACGAAACACCCGTAGGAGACACGCTTGAAGAACTGTGTACGAATAGGCTACCAAGTGCCGGTGAAAAAGCAGTAGACGAAGACTTGGGCGAGGCAGGATCCACAACTGTCAACACACTATCCTCCATCGGAAGCAATTCCATCGAACAAAGCCACGGACCAGTCGTAGTACACACTTCACGAGGTCTCGGAAAACTCATCAGCAACGTCAATTTCGAAACAACAGGTGAGAAAGTCCGGAAGGAGGGAGTCGAGAGGTCTACAGAAGTTCTCACAGAAGCTACTGAGGCAAAGCTCTGGGATGCGGCAGGAACAGGGACACGAGTACTGGGTTGGCGGGCCGCTCAGTCTGTTATGCAGCGAGGTCCAACAGAAAATGTTGGTCGACCATACACCAGTCTTATCCTCCGATACCTGCCCGGGATATTGAAGAAAATTGTTGAAGGAGTTCCTGATGACCTAAGTACTGAACAGCTTCAAAGGGGACTGATCGCCCGAGATGGTGAATATGCGACTCCACCTGAGCAGTGGGCATTGTGGTGTTGTTATGCCGCAATGTCAGAAGCCACATCATCTGTTATCCGATACGAGTTAAACCACGGTGAAAAATTTGTCAAATGGGGGAGGGTGGGGAACGGCTGGACACAATGCATTGCCACACTAAACAACTCCAACTTTGATTACCTACTCCGACTCTGGCTCGGAACTCTTCTCTATGTAGAGTACATCAGCTTTGAGACAGACGATCAGCACCTGTCTGATTTTCATTCTTCAGCACGATTCGACGTCTCTCGAGAGACGTTTATGCAGACTATCGATGATATCATCCAAGAGCGGTTTGATCCACGGTCCCAGATCGATTTGTTGCCTGGCTATTTCGATCCTGTTGAACAACCGCAAACAGGCTATCCAGCGCCACCATGCTCTGACGCAGACCGGACTTTCGAGGAATGGTTGAAGCACCAAAAGAAGATTATGTCGGACAGGCCCCCCGGATGGGGGGTCTCAAGAGACAGGGCGGAAGAAGAAATCAAACATAAAACCGAAGAAAGCGAGGACAGCCGAGAGGACGATGACGGAGGCTCGGGTTCGTAACGACAAGCACCATAATTGAAGGGTCATTTGATTTTGAACTTACTTCTCTATATATGGGAACTAAATAAGAGTAGTATTGGCACTAATAGCGACCATCACTCCTTGGAAAATGGGTGATGCGTACCGTGGCATTCTACACAGAGACACTCTAAGTTCTCTAGTGAGTCTGCGTCTTTTGGGTTCTCAAAGTCAGCAATATCAGTTAGATGGTGCACGTTCAGTCCGACCCCAAATCTCTCTTGGTGTGTTTCCTCAGACATCCCACAGGATTGGCACTGGTAGTCATCACGTTTGAGTGCCCTTGAGCGGAGTTCTCTCCACTCTGAGCTCGAATAATGTTTCTGGCGAGAGTCGCGACTCGCCTCAACCGACGGCTCCGGTCCGTTGAGATGTGCCGTTTGCAACGCTTTAGACCAGCTTCCAAATCGATATTTGTACGTCTGGCTGCTATATCTCCCTGCATAGTCCATCATTCGAATAGAGACAGTCCCAGCTGACTCGTGAATTCGCCAAATTTCACTAATAAGGTCCCACTCACTGTATTGCTTCGACCCATCTGCGTCATGATTGTATTGGTCGGGGTCAATCCCAGTCATCCCAGCGAGAACCGCTGTGCCGTATACTGAACCAAACTCATCGATATACTCTTCATGAGAATACCCGCCAATATTGTCTAATTCAGAGTACACAGGCATTCGTCCAAGAGACTCATACTTACGCTGGAATCGATAGAGCATTTCTTCACGATCCGAATCGAACTGCTTCCTCCCGGTGTTCGAATCCACCCGGGAGTCTGCTAGCTCTGACTCGGCTGACTGAGGACCGCTAACAACCTGCTTCCTAGCTTCGATCCTTGAGAGCCCGTGCGAATTCTTCAAGTGTGTGACTACACCGTCTGAATCAGCAAATGGCTTCGAGCATTGTGGACACCTCATTGAGTCATAACCTCTTGAGGACTGTTAGACATCTAATTGGCCTCGAACGAGTAGTGACGCTGCATAAAACTCTGAGAGAAGACGTCACTCCGAAACAGTCCACAGGAAACTGTTACCGACCTTCCGGGAGTTAACTTCGCCACGCCCCTCGAGTTTGGTCAGGCGAGCATGCGCAGTACGGTACTTACACCCAACAGCGTCAGCCACCTCGGTCGTCGTCGCACCGTCTCGGTCCGACAGCGCCGCAAGAAAGTCGCCATCGGTGAACTCGGGAGTGAATTGCCCACTCGATTCGTCGCGTTCGTCGTACGGCATAGGTTCGTCCATCAGAATTCGTCCCACGCAGATATATGCAATGGTGAGTGGATAAGCAACGGTCTGAGTTCCTCCCCCCGGTAGTTATTTAACCCATGCAGTCAAATGCATGGGTAAGGAAAGACGGTCTCCTCGGGGGTGTGGAAACGCCCCGGTGCGCCAACACCGAGGCTGGCTTTCTTACCCAGAAAACCATGTCGACCAACGACACCCAGCGACAAATTGGTTCCGAACAGACGACCATCAGCGGCATCATCGTCGCCGGCGACGAGGGCACGATCCTCGACGAAGGCGTCGGTAGTGTCGCAGATGATCAGCACCAAGACGACGTTGAGGCCGCCAGCGAGACGGAGCGTCCCGAAGACTGCGAATGTATCTCGGTGGACGTCTCACTCCCATGTTGGGCGTGCTACAGAGACGGCTTCGACTCGCCGAACCCGACCATCGACGAAGAGGCTGAACGATGAAGGTCAGCGATGCAGACGCAACGGTCGCAATCGTCGACGGCCGTGTCGCGATGAACGCTGACGGCGATGTCTCAGTCTACGTTCAGGCGCCCGACGCCCAACCACTCACGGAGGATGAGACGCACGCCAGACTCCGCTTCGTCGGTGAGGGTTACCGCGGGGAAGTAGAGTTCGACGCAGACGCCCTCGAGGGCGCCATAGATGCGCTCGAAGAGGTCCAAGGAGGCAACAATGGCGAGTGAGCGTGCCACCACTCACCACGGCTCTGAGCACTCACTTCATCACCGCCTATTCCACCGTCTAGTGTCCGCGGCACCGGGAAGCACTACTTTGGAACTCCAACTTATGTACGAGGGCCTTGCCCCACTCGTTTACCGTGGGACGACCTGGTCGTCGGTCCAGCGGCGCTGGCGACGAAAAGTCCTCAGCGACCTCAATGACAGCGGCGCTGTGGACCACCGCAACACGCCACGTGGTCGCGTCTGGTTCCCAGTCACACTCCCTGATGGATTCGACGTCCGACAAAATTCGGCCGACGAACAGCGAGACCACAGTACAGACAGAAGTGAGCCAACGTCTTCGGGAGGTTCTGAGTGATGCAGCGACGGACGTTTCTCAGCGCAGCTGCCGTACTTGCAACTCACCCCACGACCGCCGTCGCAGAAGTCGATGCAGACGGCGATACTTCGTTGACGAAGATGTGTGAGATCTGTGGAGGTGAGAAACCGGCTGAGATGGTTGACCACGTTTCGGTTGACACCATCGCGCCATTCGAAGCAGACATCTGTGCGGCCTGCAACCACGTTCAAAATCACTGGCTGGACGAAGGTCAGTGTATGCAATGTGGCGATGAGATTGGCCGCGGCTTCCACATCGAAGTGAAGTTCCCACTGGGAGAATCTGGCCTCCCTGGAATGCTCGCAGGGGAACTCTGCGGTGACTGTGCCGGCTGGGTCGCCTGTGACATCAACTACGAGAGCGTTGACGCCGATGAAGACGCCCACAAGCAGTTGATCGAGATTCTCAATGAGGAAAAACGACGGATGAACAAACTGGAGGAGACAGAATGACGCTTCCAGACCCGACCGATGTGATCGCACCGCGGGATGGTCTCCCCTGCGACACCGCCAGTTTTCTCCGGCAAATGATGGAGGGTGCATACCCGGACGGCGTCGTCTTGGACTACTACGGGCTGAAGCTGTACAGCCGGTGCCACTACGAGGATGGCGTCCGCATCTACGACGTCTACACCGAGGACGAGAACTACGTAGAGACTGTCAACCTCGACGCCTTCCAGACGATCACCGAGGTCGAACGATTGCTTGACGAGGTCGTGGCCTACGACCCAACCGATCGCGACGAGTGGGTGAATTGCCGATGAGTACCATCCCACGCCCCACGGACAGCCAGTACTACCCGCTCGCATGCACACCCGTTGGTGTGGACGTCGGCGTAAAGAACCTCATCGCTGCGGCTCCGGCGGGCGGCGACGTGGAGTCGGCGTTCACCATTGAGGGTAGCCACATCCAGACACGTCATGAGATTCTGGTCGAGTCGATGCGAGCGCTCCAGGGCGCGAAGTTCGACAGTACCGAGGGACAGGCTCAACTGTTCGCTGCGATCTGGTACCAGATCCGCCCGCAGGTCTACGACGCTGCAGTTCGTGTCGTCCGCTATGCTCAGCAGTTTACTACGCCGATCATCGTCCTCGAGGACCTCCCATACTACGACGTCCCATTATGGGAACGTCGAATGAATTCTGACGCAGGAGCGTGGCTTCTCCCCGCACTCCAGCATGCCATCGTGACAAAGGCCCACGAGGTGGGAATCCCGGCTACGTACGTCGATCCGGACTACACAACCCAAGAGTGCCACCTCTGCGGTGATCTCGGCGACGTCGCTGAGAACACCGTTGAGTGTATCAGCGACGACTGCCCTGTTGACCGGGTCTCCCGGGACCGCAGTGCTGCCCTCACCATCGCCAAGCGTGGCGAGGTGACATCTCGGTAGCCCGGCGAGACTGCATCGTCGACGACGTCATTCCATCTTTCTACCAGATCCATTACCATATTAGCGGTTTTATTTGCCTTCAAATGTGGCTGGACAAGTAGATCAATCAGACGATCTCACCGCTGTCTGTCGATTTTTACGCACTAGCAGATATTCAGATAGATATTGTTATTCTGAAAACTGCTATTAGTCGCCCGTTTCGGAAAGGGACCAGTCTTTCTTTTGGGCGTACTCGCGCAACCCTATCTGAACTCGCCGGCTGTACTCCTCGGCAGCCGCGTCGACGTCGTCGACGAGACGTTCGAACGTCTCGTGGTGCATCCCCTTTGGACGCTCCGGCCGGTACGGTTGCTGATTGGGGTGTGGGCGGCGGCCCTTGGCGTCGGCTTTGGCGAACGCCCGTCGGTATCGTAACTCTGCCTCTCGGTACTTCGTTCCGGACGCTCGCGAGGACTGATACCCGAGATCGTGGCACTCCCGACAAGCGAACCTCCCTCCGCTCGGTCGCAGATACAACTTTCCTCGACGAGTGTTACACTGAGGACACCTGAACCACGGGCGGGAACCTCCGAAGTTGCATGAGGTGTACTCCAACCCAACACGATAGTCGTACTCTTCGACCCGGTCACCGAGCGTCGTCGTGTACTTGAGACGGACGTACGGAGCGTGGTCGTCGTCAGAGGTGCCGCCGAACACGACAGCTATCGTCGCAGCGGAGTCTTCAGAGTCACCCCACGACACAGTCCCAGTCGTACCGGGATGATTGACGACGTCAGTCAGCTTGTCGGCAGAAAGCTGTCGACACTCCTCGACAGTCGGTGTCGTCGCATACCGGCCACGACCAGACCCAAATCCACCCATGTGCATAGGGTGGTTCCGTTTTTCCATAAATCGTTAGGCAAATCGCGAGGGCAACCCCAGTCGAGAAAATCGTATAGCGACTTAAACTATATAAGATATGGTGGGGTTTTAGAACGCTTCGAGGGGGGTTCGACGTTGACGTTCGCTGGTACCGTTTCGTGGCAGCCTCGACCCCAGTGTCGCGAGTGTCGATCACCCTTGGAGAAGGAACACTCTCTACGAACAGATACGCCTGAACAAGGACGTCGTATAGGCGGATGTTTTTCACGCGCGAATAAAAACCTAAATCGATGTTCACACCGTCGAAGGCGACGGTTGACGACGGTTTAGACGACGGAGTGAAGTCTAGCGAAGACTTGCTTACAGCCGCTACTACAACTACACTTACATTGGGTAAAAAGGTGATGGGAAACCGACGTGGAAATAAGTCGTTTCGGAGCGCCTCGCCCCTCTCGGTTTTATTCGCGCGCGAAAACCCAGTGTTGGCGTTCACCAGCGACTCTCACTGTCGGACCACAGGGCGAGGTAGCCGAGGGTGTCGTCAAGCAGGACGATGGTGTTCTGGCTATGGGGGTTTCTGCAAGTCACTGGTGTAGGTCTATGTCTCGTGGGGTAGAATACTGCGCATGAAATGGTGTAGTAAGTGCGGGTCAAGAGGAGCGACAGAGGCGGCCAGATACTGCCACGAGTGTGGGGACGAACTCGTTGACGAGGATGATCATTTAATTCGAGAGACGAGTGATGGGTTTCTGAGCCACGCAGACTGGGTGTGCATCGTGGAGCGCATCAACGGTGAGCGAGACCCACCGCCAGAGCTATACTTCACCCGGCTACACGAGAAGGTTCGACATTCGTTGACTGATTTTGCCCTACTCTATCATTGGGAAGAGTTTGACCCCTCATCCGTGTTCAAACCGACGTCGAGCGACAAAGATGGGCCGACAGAAGACGAACTAAGGAAGGCGGTGGTCATCATGAATGCCTTTGCACTACTGTACAGCGGATTGGGACAAGACGCGTATGAGATGGTCAGTGAGATCGCGGTTGGGACGGTAGAAGAACTCTCCGTCGACGACATCGACGTGACAATCACGGTCCAGTAGCGAAACTTCATAGCCAGAACGAGAACCACACGAAGCCATGGGAAACTGCACCGACACCTGTGGGGTAGGCAACGGGGATCCTACCAGATAATTTCCAGACAATAGTTAGATTGATAAGTGAGTTGACCAATCTGCAACCGCTGTTGTCAGAGGCACCCCTCCCAAGCAAGTCCACGGTTCGGTCATACCGCTGACGCTCTCCATTTCTCCGTAATTCGTGCAGTACGCTCCTTACTTACACAGCACGCACGAGAGTGATTGAGCCCGCATAGAGGTCTAGAGATTAGATGCCTACACGTCGAACGACTGGTGGTCACCGAGATGCACAGCATCGAACATACGACCCGTGTCAGCGTGGTAGAGCGCGAGGTTCGCTTCTAAGTCGGTTTTGAGGTAGTGGTCCATGAGATCCATGAGTGGGGAGAGCCTCTCGAGGTCAACGTCGGTGAGCGCATCGAGATACGTTGGTCCGAGTTCGTCTCCGAAGATCGTGTTCGTCACCTCGCGACCATTCCATTCGGTTTTCGGGACCGGGAGATCGTACGCGTCGAGGCACTCTTCAAGTCCTGGCCACTTGTCACCGCGACGGTCCGCGAGTGTCTTCCGATCGGCGAATAGGTCGATGTGGGCCTCGTCGGTGTCGAGAACGAGCTGGGGCTTCGGTTCCTGGAGCAGGTACATCCGGTCTTCGAGGAACTCGATATCGAACCCTTGCCCGTTGTACGTCACGAGGCCATCGGCGTCGACATCGTTGACGTGGCCGACAGCTTGGGTGATGAGATCTGCCTCGCCGCTTTCGTTGCGATGAAACAAGTGGTAGGACGCTTCCGAGGCTGGCTCTCCGACACGGTGTTCACCGACGCCGACGGACACCACTTCGCCCTGTTGAGGGTCGTAGTGCGTCGTCTCAATGTCCAGCGTCACGATTCGGTCGAAATTGGGGTCATCGCGTTCAAAACGCATACCCGAGAACCCTCACAAGAACGTATCAAAGTACCGTAGTTTAGAGCACTTAGAGGTCTAAGATGTCTTCGAGGTCTTCGCCAGTTAAGCCGGCTTGGACAACCGCTGGGTAGTAGTCACGGTTCTTCTCAAGCGCCTCGCCGCGCTCTCGTTTGTGCCGCGCGTTCAGTTCGTCGAACCGAATGTCGAGGTCACCGCGGACGCTCTCCGGGAGGTACATCAGTACAGACGGGCGGTCCTTCACTGCCGTCTGTGCTTCCTCGTCCTCTGAGGATTCGACTTCAGTCTTAGACGTCTTATCTGTCTTCTCGCTCTTAGAAGTCTTAGAAGTCTTAGATGGCTTAGATGGTTCTTCTGTCTTAGCGCTCTTAGACGTCATAGACCCACTGTCTTCCTCGACATCGTCCGTCGGCGAGACGTCAGGGTCGTCATCGAACCGTCGACTAAGTCGTTTGCTCCGCTCCGAACGGTCACTCATGCTACCTCCTCCAGGTGGGCAGCGATGTCGAGGAACACGTCTTCCATATCGCAGTCCTCGGTGTGGCCGAATATCGAGACGCCCTCGTTCCACGCACGTTTCAGTGCGACCCGCTTTCGAACTTCCCACACGGGGATATGGTCGCCGAAAGTATCGTCGAACCACTCCATCATGTCTTCTGCTTCACCATCCTGTTCGACACGGTTCGCGACGAGACCGACGTCGGTGACCTCAACATCGTAGCCTCCAGAGAGCGTGTCGATCTGGTCGTACAGTATCTCCAAGGCACGGACCGAGGTGCCCTCAGCGAGGGCCGGGATGAGGACGTTCCGCGTCGCGAGCAACGCGTTGTCTGTGAGGTGCCCCAGCGATGGTGGGCAGTCGACGATGATGTACTCGTACTCATGATCGAGAGCGTCGAAGGCCAGCGAGAGGCGTTCACGACTACGCATCGCGCCGGTCAGGTCAGTTTCCAGCGTGAACATATCGATATTCGATGGGACGACGTCGAACTCCTCGTGTTCGTAGACAACCTCGTTGATTGCGTCGCTGGACTCGAGGTCGACGAGTGCAGTCCCAAGGTGCGGCGCTTCTGTCTCGTACGCTTCGGCGAGACCTAAGCCTTCACTCGCGTGGCCCTGGGGGTCAAGATCGATAAGGAGGACGTCATTTCCTCGGTCAGCCAAGGCGCCGGCAACGTTGATTGCGACGGTCGTCTTCCCGACACCGCCCTTCTGCTGCGCAACAGCAAATTTGGCAGTCATGTCTTAACTAGCTATGCTGTCTTAGACCTCTTAACCGTTCGTCAGACATTCGTGTTCACAGACTGGGGAACCAATATGTTGTTTCAGAATAAGTTCACAAAGTATGCCACAAGACGATTCAGAAGATGAGAACAGGTTCGTTGCCGCAGTCATCGGTGGCGGCGTTGGATTCGCACTCGGTGGACCAGTTGGCGCAGCTGCGGGAGCGGGTATTTCGTACTGGCTGGACCAACGGGACGCGACGGGAGCAGACGACCTCACGCCACACAACCAAGCGCTTCTGCAGGCCGCACGTGAGATAAACGACGTCGCAGACGAGCGAGGCAGACAGAGTGCAAGCCTGTACATCGCACACCTCGACGGCCACGACTACGACCTCGATGCCGAAGACGGCGGTACTCGGAACGTTCTCAGTGCGATTGACGGCGACCCCGATATCGTCTACTCCGACGTCGGAGGAGGAACCGGAAACATGATCGTCGAGGTCGAGACGGCAGGCGCGTTCGAGGCACAGACTGAGCACACGCTGGACCAACTGGAGCGCTATCGACTTGGAGGCTACCGAACGGTTCTTGCTGTCCCTGAGGGAGACCGTGAGTCCGCCGAGTCGTTCGTCAACGAACACGACGTCCGGGACCCCATATACGTCGTCGAAGCGTCGAACATCGCTACGTTGCTCTAACTTCCTGAAAGTAATCTGCCTATCACAGAGGCATGATCACAGGTGGCCCAGATGAGTAGCGACGCGGTTAACCGGCCGCCGAACTAACCTCGAACTCGAGCGGTGAGGCGCAATCGACATGGCGATACAAATCACCGGTTGTTGAAGGACAACAAGATGATGAGTACCACCGCGATGAGGGCTACATCGGCAGCTTGATCGCCGGTTGTAATGACCTCAGGCTTACCGAATGGCGGCAGCAAATCAATCTCGGTTTGATTTCTTGTTGGTCGAACTTGCATTGTGATCACCTCCCACCACCTTCAATTGGCGGAATTGTTGTTCACTAGTCTAAGTCGATAGATAATAAACGACTAGTATTGTTCACATACAAATCTGTATTTCTGTGCCGTATATGTACTGAATTCAAGCATTCACTCACCTCAATGTCAAATTTCACAACTGATTGTGTGTCGGGAGAACGATGTTGAGCCCGATCCCCGATATTGCTATAAACGCCGATTTCGACCGTTCCCTACTCCGCATTACTAATATATTGATGACAGAGATAAACATCATCATACACTTCGGAACAGTAGTAGACCTTCTTACTCTTCTTCTGGTTCTTGTGCAGATTCACAAAGAGATATCCGGAAATAACATACATTTGCCGCTGAAGCCACGGTTTCTTGGAGACCCACGGCCCTGGCGACGACAAGGTCAACAACGGCAATCGTTTGGCCAAGGGCGGAGACGTCGTCGGTAGCTATGACAGACACACCAACACCCCCACCCCGAATTTCCGACGTTCTCGTGAGAGAGTGAATTAAACTCAGGATTGGGCGGGACTACAGTCCCACCCAGTCCAAAATTGAAATGCGGCTACTGAGTGGTTTCCAGCGCATATGTGATAATGTTTACTCCTAAGATACTGGCGGGAATCCGCCGTGGGAGAAACCTATACAAAGAACGTCGGAAACGAGGGGTGCGTGTGTAGCCACCGACGATGGGGGGTACTGGTAACGACTGGAAGAACGTCGGAAACGAGGGGTGGGTGAGGTGCTATTTCGAGACGGTTGTCTCGGAGTCGTCAACATCAGCAAACCGGTCGTCTGTCATCGCGATTTCGTGGACAATCTCGAGGTCGTGGGCGGGCTGCAGGCCGGCGTAGATAGTGATCCCACCTGCACGCCCTTGGTTCTCTTTTCGCGCGTCGAGTACGTCGAGGAATGCCAAGTTGCGGACAAAGTCCCGAACTCGACGTTCGGTCCGTGGTTCGACGCCGATCACCTGACACAGGTTGGTGTAGGCCGTGTAGATCTCGCCGGTTGGGAACTCGTCGCGCCCAGTCTGCTTGTGGAGCGTCGTGACAGCCGCAAGTGTGGTTTTCTTTTGGATCGTCAACCCACCGATAAGGTCGTGGAACCGGTCCTTTTCGGCCTCCCGCCGAGCCCCGCGAACGTGTTTCTCGGTGACTGTCTCACTATCTTGTTGCTGGGCGAGCATCCCCGCATTCCGGAGGATGTCGATAGCTTGCCGGGCGTCGCCGTGGTCCTGTGCGGCGAGGGCGGCGCTCAACTGTATCACGCCGTCCTCGAGGACACCGCCCCGGAACGCATCACGCCGGTGTTCGAGAATCGACCGAAGCTGGTTCGCATCGTAGGAATGGAAATTGAGCTCTCTGGGCTGAAGTGATGACTTCACGCGGTCGTTGAGGTTCTCCGCCCACCGCACCTTGTTGGAAATAGCGATGACACCGACGCGACAGTCCGTTTTCCCCGTCTCACGTGACCTCGACAGCGACATCAGCAGACCATCGTCCGCTTGCATATCTGCCTCGTCGAGAATGATGAGTGCGACATCGTAGAGTTCGTCGAGAATAGAGTAGAGCCGCGTGTAGTAGACACTTTTCGATAGACCCATCTCCGGAACTGAGACACCGGTTTGGTTCTCGTCGTTCAGCTTCCGTGCGATGTGGGACACAGCCTGCGTCTCTGTGTCGTCGTCGCTACAGTCGATATAGGCCGTCCCGATCCGGACGTCTTCGGCCATGCTCTCGGCCACCTTCGAGACGTGCTTCGCGACGAGGCTCTTCCCCGTCCCAGTCTCGCCGTAGATGACCACGTTCTCCGGTGACCCACCGTCGATAGCTGACCGGAGTTGCATCGAAAGCGCGCGAATCTCGTCGTCGCGACCGACGATGCGTTCGGGTTGTGGGACGTGGTCGACGTCGACGAGGGATTTCTGCTCGAATATTGGGTCCGGCTTGCCGAAAATCTCCGCGGCAACGTCCCCACTCTCGTCGTCCATGTCTGTCACGTCCTCACGGGAAGGTAATAAAGACAACCCCTCATTTCCAACGTTTAATCAATAGTAGCGGGCCTGTAGGTTCGATACACGCCGATCGGTCTGATAACTGACTGAATACCGCGTTTCCAACGTTCTTGCCCCGGTGGCAGGACATCTGACTGTGGGTCGTTGTTCTCTGTGCAGTGGAGCAGTGATGGTTACCCGCGATAGATATTTCAGCCGTGTCTCTAACCTTGCATTCAAGGATCACTTACGAATGGTTATACAAGACCAACTACCTGATCGGCCCCTCGGAGTGGACGAGTTCAATGAACTCCAAACATCCGGGAGCTTCGATTCTGTAACAACTAGTGAGAACCCACCGCTAGGAGAAGATCATCTGTTCATCCGTATCGGCGATATCGAGCACACGCTGCACTACACCGAAGAGAAGGGGTGGCACAAGTGCGGGCGTCGTGAGCTGGAGTGACGGTGTATCTTCCATTGGGTGGGCAGGGCGTGTCTGAAGACTCTCTGAGGCCATCGTACGTACGGGGTTCACAAATTTTAGCGCAGAACAGCAACAGAGCCCACGAACTCCACGATTTTTGGTAGAAGCAGCGGAATTTATGCTTCTCGTAGGGGCAAGAGAGACATGGGAGAACGAACGGATAGCGTGCCAGTAGAATCGAACCGCGAGCTGAGACATACTGGCCTCCTTCTGGTCCACCATACGACGGGAGAGGTACTTGAGAGTCGAACAGTCAAGGGACCTGTAGCCACAGCGTCAAAAGGTGATTTAGTCTCGTTCGGAGCGCTGGTTATGAACGAGAATATCGACAGAACTGCCCCGTTCACAGAGGGTAGCGGCGACTTGTTTCGCATTGTCGACAAGCGTGTAACCTACTTCGAGACCTACAATTCTGAAGGTGAATTACTGAACTATCCTGCTCAAGACATTATCTACTATGTCGTTCCAACCGATGGGTATGGTTGTGGCTATGAGGAGAGGTTCAAACAGTAATCGTTCCTATATTCTCCGTATAGGACCGCATGAGATACGTATATATAGCGTATCGCTCACCGAATTCTTACTAAGGAACGTAGAACAGTGGCTTCAATCAGTAGAGTGCTCTTTGGAGCTCTCTTCATATTCTTCTGCAAGCGTGTTTTTCCATATTTCCGGCTCCTCGGTTGGGTCGGTGAACCGCCGGACCCACACTCGCTGAATGTCGTGGTGCCCATACTCGTCCATCTCGAATACTGGGTTCTCTGATCGATGCCAGTACGCTTCGAGAAACGTACCGGCATTGTCCGAATTGATTTCAACCAGATCGACAACCGGCCAGACGTCCCAGTCGCGCTTCATCAGAAACCGCCCCATTGCATCTTCAAGATGTTTAACCGAGCCATCGTAGTTCGCAAGGCCCGCCAGCTCCGCCGTGTACTCATACTCGTCTTGGAGCGTCGCCCCTGAGTCCGTCGACTCGATCACCTCTAAATCTGCATCGGACCCACTACCGACCACTACCCCAAACTCGTTAAGCCACGATTCGACCTTGTCCTGCTCTTCCCCTGTGGCATTGGGAGCCAGTATGAGGCGGTTGGTCATCCATTCGGTTGCTGCCGGTAGTTTCCGATATGGATCTTCCTCAAGGTCAGGCCGGAACGCGACCGGGGTTCCGTCTGCCGCGGACTCAATGAACCCATTGTTTGTAAATGGATTAACCAGAATCCGGAATTCGATTTCGTCATCGAAGCGTTCACCTTTGAAGAAGGTGATAGCTGCATTCCAGCCCGCTGGTTGGTCTTGTGTGGGGTTTTCCTCCTGCTGGTATCTGCAGGCTCCAAACCGGATATCACACGTTTCAGTGGTGAACGAGAGGTTCCATTCAGAGGTCTCTGTGATGTCTTCAGGATCGAACACCTCGTCTTTGTCTTGGATTGCTGGCCGGGATGGCAGGCCGGCAACAAGTTGTCCAACAGTGGTCTCGACTGCACACCCGGCTTTCATCTCGTCGTCCTGAGTATAGTATTTCCAGATATCGTCTTTTTCTTCGGTGCCGAGTCGCCAGCAGTTGGCAAAGTGCTGGCGGCGGGAGTCACGATGGTACTGGTTGAGCGCCTCCTGAAATTCTTCGTCGGATGCTGTGTCAATGGCCTCGCCCGTGCGCTGTCGTCTTCGTGTGGAGTCTGCAGCAAGTCCGCCTTTGAGGGAACCGTATCCACCTGGATGTTGGAGGATTCCTTCGTTCTTATCCTCGAAGTTCGTGAGGTGGTTGCAGAACAAACCCTCGGTGAAGTACGTCTCAAGTTGGCATTTCTCGCTAAGTGAGCGGTAGCGGCGAATAATCATCTGTTCAGAGGGAATAGGTGTGTACTCGGAGGCAGGTTTCCGGGAGGGGTTGAGGAAGATCATACGCTTACTTCCGCAAGATCCTATTATAACAGTTTATTTTCAGATAATCGAGAATCTGACCGGTGGTTCGCCAGTCAGGTGTCTATTCAGATAGGTGTCAAATTTCGGAATAGTCATCTGCCACCGTCACTATCTGTTTCGGAGGGCAGTAGCACTTGTTTAAGTGTGAGATTGACCATACTACAGGGTCCTGCTGAATTCTGTCCCTATGTTGAACGATAGGTAAGTCTTCTCACCCTGGAAGTTGAGGAGGGATACTACGAAACACCGAGAGGTATCACTCACGAGAAGATTGCGACTCAGGTTGGTGTCGCAACTACGACTGTAAGCGAGGATCTCCGGAAAATCGAGCAACGTGTCTTCTCTACATTGTCCGTGCCGAATCAAATTTCAAGCCATGCCCTAGAGGCTTAGAGACACGAGAACAATAGGTAGAAATGAGACAACATGGGTCGGCAAGAGATTATTGATCACATTGAAGCTGAGCTCAACCAAAATACAACGTCAGATTTCCAAAAGCCACCACAACCGATACTGTGTCAATTCTGTGGGAGCGAAATTGCCTCTGCTAACAGTAGTATGTCGGAACACGGAGATTACGTTGTCCACCGTATTCCTGATCAGGGGAGTTCCCAGATGCGGTCGGTATTCTACCGTGGGCCGTCTTGCTTCTCTGAGGCAATGGCTGATCTATTCTCTGCGACGGATGGGTAAGACTCGCCAAGTGTTTCCCTATTTATTGTAGAGTTGAACGGCGAGCGGACTAGCCCTGTATAGATTCGCTGGAGTCCGGAAAATAATTTTTCCGTAGTTCCCTTGAGTCACGCGAGGATCTAGCTGAATCGCGTTGACGAGCCACTCCAAACGATCTCGTCGCTCGGCGAAATTACCGTTGAATAATCCTTGGAGTGCCCTTCCAGAAGGTACATTTCGTGCGTTTGCAACTACCTGCCGTATGGTCGAGTCCTGTTTTGCATGGGACACAATCCTTCTGAGTTCCTCATTCACCATCGCGGAGACGCCTTGTCCATTGACGATCTCATCTTTCCGAGTGTGGATGAGATAGGTACTCGGTCCTTGGTCGAACTTGAGAATCATTCCCATCTCGTCGTAAAGACGAGTAACCCGGTAGTAGGTCGCCTCAGCACACCGACTTTCCAAATCCGGCGTTTTGATAGCAGGACCGTTTGGAACGTATCCGTTGGCAACGGCGAACTCGACAATATCGGTGAGTTCTGTCGCAATTCGGAGGTTTGTATTTGCTTGCTGCTCGATTCCGCGTTTCACATCTGCGTAAGACATCTAGTGTTGAATTGTAGAGTCATCTCGCCTGTCACAACCGAAGCACATATCTGGTGGCCCCTGGAATCGGTGTATGACCCAATAGGTTTCCCATGTGTTCGGTGCGCAGGGATAGGCGAGGTCGCCCCACGACCTTGCCCCAATCCACCCTTTCAAACTACATCAATCGTCAGTTCATCCTACGTTATCCTAACGCCTGCGAGCGATATAATACATAATACAATTTTCACGAATGAATCCATATATCTAATTATCATGGATTGAAGCTACTGGCCCAATTGAGACGATTGAAGCGATCTAGTCTTCTGCTAGACCGGGCTAAACAGAACTCACGCTGATACAGGATTCAACCATTTGGCATTTTAACCTTTCTCTACGAACCTCAAGAGTATGGTCTCGGTAACACGGCGAATCCACATCGCACCACAGGGGTATGAAGATGAACGGATCTACCTTCCAGCTCTTGAGCTTGATGCTGACCGAGTTATCCTCCTCGTCCATGATGATGAGGATGATACTGCAAACGGTTGTCGAGAGGCAGTTATTGATGCCTTAGAGGAGGTGGGTGTTGAAACAGATGTCCGTCGATGCGACCTCTTTGATATCAACAATTCACTAGAAATGCTATTCAAGGAGATTCGGTCTCGACCTTCTGATGATGACATTAAGGTCAACGTCTCAGCAGGATCGAAGATCACGGCTATTGCGGGAATGATTGCCTGTATGTTTACTGGCGCAGACCCGATCTATATTGTTCCCGAAGGGTACGGAAACGATACTGTCAGCTATGGGATGAAGGAGATACTCGGATTACCAGCATATCCTATCGCAGAACCAGATCACCAACTCGTGAAGGTCCTCAATTTCATTTATACTGAGCAACCTGATGTCGGTCCAGAAGGTGTTTTACTCAAAGAGATAGGGGAATTCCTTCTTGAGAACGAACTTCCTGCGGTCGAAAGTAGTGGGAAGGGACCAGGAGATGCCGAAGACATCTATCCAATCATTCGACAGAAAATAGTCACCCCTCTAAGCCAGCGTGGGTTAATTGAGGAGATACGATACGATGGCGGGAACCATATTCGGATATCGAAGGAGGGTAAGGAGATGTTAGAGATTGGTACGAGCCTCATCAACCATATCTCAGACAAAAAATGAGTTATAGTTAACAAATGTGACGAGGTTGATTGCCTCTCATGTCTAAATTAGATGGCTCTGTTGAAATCCTTCAGCGTTGACATTGGAAAGAGCGCTCCTTCTGGCTAGTTTCCGTGGGTCACAGTGAAAACTAGTCTCTCAACAAATCGCAAGACGGCAAGATGGTTTCAACAGAGCCAATTAGATGTATAATTAGGATATCTCTCGATCTTCTCGTCACGTGTTTCACACGATACAGAGACGTCGAATCGAAGGATAGTGATAGATTCTCGTGGGGGCGTTTCATACCTCTAATGGAGCGATGGAAATCGCGTGACTGTATCTGAATTTGACCCGACTTAGAGTATGTTCTGAGGGCATTATCCCCAGTAAGAGAGTGTGTAGCTGTCATATCTCTGTATGCCTGTTCTGTACAGGACTACGCTTATTCGTACTGGCTAACAAGTATTCGATGATGGACGACTGGTCCCGTACGGGCAGCGCTGAGGTTCATCCAGGAGCTGGTGAGACCATCGCTGGAGGTGTTGTAAAGAATCCAGTCACCCAGACGCTGATGCTGATGTTCGTTGTCTCAACCGCGACGTGGGTGTCGGCATTTGCTGGGTTCGGACGTAACTTGTTCGTGCTCACAGTCCCGCTGTCGGCGCACCCATGGACGCTCGTAACGAGTGTGTACGCACACCTTGGCCCAGGACATCTATTCAGTAATGCAGTACTGCTCATCATCGCCGGTGGACTCGTGTCGCTATCGACATCGGCAATTCGATTCCACGTCTTCTTCGTACTAGCTGGGGCCGCAGCAGGATCGACACAGGTTCTCGCCCTTCACCACCGTGGACTCCCGATTGGGGTGTTGGGAGCAAGCGGTGCGGTCTTTGCTCTTATCGGATACATCTTGACATCGAACCTACTCTCGAAATTCGTGCTCGACCGCCTGGATATTCCATGGTGGGCGGCTACGCTTGGTGTTGTGTTTGTCGCGGCACTACTCACGATGCAGTATAGCGCCCCAGGAAGTGCTCTTCTGGCTCACTTCGCCGGCGCTGTTCTCGGGCTTGCAGCGGGGCGACTCCGGTTGCTGCACGTGTAGCCATTGCCCCAACGAGTTCGTGAACGTCTACTCACACGATCTTAACCAACAATTAGTGTTCTATGGGCGCACTCTGTTGGTTAAACCTCACTCGGGGGAAAGCAATTCCACAGCTGAGTGTCTTGATTCATCTATGCCGTTCTTAGCTCGTCGAGATGACACGTCCGACGATATCGTGGTCCCTGAAGAAGTCCCAGACGGCGAAACTGTGCACTGCCTATCTTGTAATGGGGAGATGCGTCCTCGGGGTGGTGAACCACAGCAGCCCCGTCATTTCATGCACGTCGATAACATCGGTGGGCAGACTAGTGGCGGATGTGATGGAGAGGACATGAGCGTGGGTGAAAGCAAACGTCACCGGAAGCTCAAATCACTCGCAGTCTCCGGGCTTCGATCTCGATTCAAGCACTTCAGGGTTGATTACTGTGGTCTCGAACACGATATTGATGTCTCGACTGGCCCCAGCCTCGTGGACGAACGCCGTGCTGATGCAGTCATTTGCTTCTCCGAGCCGATCACGAACCGTAATCGGTTCTTTGGTGAAGGGGTTGTTATCGAAGTGCAGTATCGCAATCAAGGCAAGGATGTCGCAGCTGTGACGGCGGACTATCTCCAATCTGGCTACAGCGTCTACTGGGCCCACGAGGTAGACTTCATCGAAAACCAGTTCCAAACCGACCGTTTTGAGCGTGCATTCAACGAGCGCTGGCCAACTGCTTTTGCGCCCTACTTTATTGACGCTGATGAGGCATTACGTACGGTCAAGGACGTAGAGTTTGATCCTCGTGAGATCAGCCAGAGCAACTGGGTGTTCGTCGACCCACGACCGAACTGCGACCACGGGCTCCATACTGCTGGCGCCGGTGTACCGTTTTGCTTAGATTGTGGTACTGAAGTCACCCGCCATGAAACAGGGAGGCGGATGTACCTCCCGCTCGGCTGTTGATGGGGCGAAAGTCAGAGTGTGCACGAAGATTAATTTACATTTCTGCACCAGTCATCTGTATGGTATTACACCGGTGTGGAATCTGCTTCGACACATTCGAACCGGACACAGAACCTGAGTCCGTTCACTTCGACTACGAGACGACCGTTGGCCACGAGCTGTCGTACCCTAGTGACCTGTACTTCTGTCACGAGTGCCTTCCTGCGCTCCGCGAAGTGACCGACTACTGGACGTCTTCAGGTTCTTCCTGTTCTTTCTGTGGCGACGAGAATTACGATGGGACTCGCATCTCTGCAGAGTTCGCTGAGCGAGAGGGCGATGACATTTCAGCGTCAATGTCGACGCCAACTTACAACCTCTGCTCCAACTGTGACGAGATATTCGAGAACTTTCTGACTAGTGAGCGTGCCGAGGCCCTCGTGGTCCCTGATGGATGGCGTGTGTTCGGCCCCACACCGCAGCACTTGTTCGGCATCGGAACAGACCGCGACCGGGTCTATGTCGATCCTGCAGTAAAGCGTACTGGATCAGGAGTCCAGTCAATGTCTGCAGGCGTACCTGAAGAAGATTCGAATTGCTACGCAGTCACCCTTGTGAAGAACATCGGGACTGCGGGGGAGAAACCATCTGAGATTGTTGCATTTGAGCACGCAGGTGATGCGATTGAGTTTGCCCAACTTGTCGCTCTCTACGCCTCGAATGCACCGACTCCAAACGACTTTATCGACAGGGACTTCGAGCCAGAGCCGATGGAAGAAGACCCGTGGCGGCCAGACCCCATTGTTTCCGGTGAGGATCCGCGTGAAGTGGCTGAGAACATGCTAGGTTACGAAGCTCATCTCTTAGACAATGCCCTCGAAGAGTACGCGAATTAGGCCAACTACATCGTAGAGTTGAGACTTCTATGAGTGTGAATTTGGTTGAAAGCTGACATAATTTTATTATGGTTCTGACACGAAAGCTGCATAGTATGGGAGTGGGAGACCGCGTCGTAAGTAGCCAACAAGCAGCTTTAGCACATCTTGAGGGCGATGAAGAGGTTCTCGGGAGTGTTGATTTCAGTTGGTTAAGTTTCTGGAGGTATTTGCTTATAGGTCTACTCCTCACTCCTATCGGGGTTGGGCTGTTGATCTTCCCGTTAGTCTATCGAGCCAAGAAAAAGAGCGGGTGTATGATTACTACTCGACGGATTATCCACACCGAGTCGTCGCTATTCTCGTCAGCAACGAGGGAAGTTCAGATAAAGGACATCAGAAGTATCTCAAACGTTGACGGCCTGGTCGGCGGCGGTGTTCGTGTGGATACTGGTGGTGGTCACATCCAAATTGGTGTGCGTAATTCTGCTGAGATGATGAACGTAATCCGGGAACAGATGCGGAGGATTGAGTAGTCATAGCTCGTGATCGGTTCTCATGCTGCTCTACCGAAAAACCCCAGAAAGGTGTTTTACTGCCGTTTCAACTGTATGTGGGCGAGAGCAACCCCGGCCAAGTCGAGGAGGCTCACGTCTATGATGACCTGAAATGTCATCAGATACGCTGAATCTCGCCAGAGGGTTATTCACCCGTTACGCTCCCGTGCTGGGGGGCATCGAAACTCTCACCGCCTGGTAATCGATTGAGCCCAGTCATGTGTTTGCTGCTGGGCCCAGACATACGTGATCACCGCCCCCACGATGAATACCACAGGTGAAATCACAACTGCCAACGCTCCGGTCGACAGCCCTGCGAGCACTTGCGTTAAGTAGTCCCCGCTGGAGAGCAACCACAAAACCGAGAGCAGTTCTGGCATGTGTTTGTCACAATATTGTGAGCATTCTTGATAAGCTTTCCCGCCCACTCAGGATGTGAGTGTTCTGTCTATCTTTCTTTTTTCAGTACAGTCACCGGCTCAGAAGGCGTCGTGTGTAGTGGGGTGCCACGGTCATCTGTTCATTCTAGCGGGTGCCGGTGCTGGGCATCGAGATTCAGTTCGTAGAGACATCAGAACCGTCTGCGCCGCCATGGTAGTGGCACTTCCCGTGTTCGCCAGTCGCCGGTTGGCGACACCGCTCTTCAGTTGTTTGGGCCTCTGCTTCGCATTGGCCGTATTCGCCGTACGAGCGCCCCAACTCAGAGGGCGTGAACAAGTCGTCAACCCACTCATCAAATGGCGGTAGCTGGCTTATCTGAGTATGTATCTCACGCTCCTTGAACTCGCCTTCAAAATCGTCGACCTGTTGGTTGTGCGTCTCTATAACTTCCTTTTTCGCGTCGTAGAACTCACGAAGGGCATCCTCAGATACACCATCATCCTGAAGATCCTCATTAGAATTCTCCAAACGGTAGAACGCCTCACGGAGTGGTGACTTGTGGACTTGAGATTCATAAAGGAGTCCGTGGCAGTCTCGGCAAAGGAACTGGTCAGTCTGGATCGGGTTGGGGTTGTAGAGCTTCGCCTGTCGATCAAGACACTCTGGACAGATGAACCAAGGGCGGTCCCCACCGAAGTGACAAGTCGTTCGCTCAATTGAGATTGTAAGCGAGACTTCGCGGCCCCCGTTATGGGAGTTCGTCGAGGGAATTGTATAGAGGACGGTTACCGTCTCATCGCCGTCTGAACTGGAGTATTCGTATTGGCCTTGTACAACCCGTTTACCATCACGTCCTCGAGCCCACGACAGCGTTCCACGTTGGCCATCCTGCTCAAACGACCTTCGTCTGAGCATGTTGATGTCGAGTTCCAATGACTGCTCGACTGTGGACACACTCATGTTTCTAAACACCATCTGTTTTCACTAAATCATTAGGCGGTTTTTTGAGAACATCTCGCTAAAGTGGGGGACTCAATGGACTAGCTACGACGACACGCCCCATGAGGTTCTCAACGAACGCAGTCAAGATTGATTACCCTCTCCTCCGCGAGGAGGTGCGCTCTTCGTCGAAACCACGGGTGGGGTGCGCAGTCGTACCTTTGAAGATGGAGATTGACCGAGGGCCGTCTGCTAAGCACTTACGTAGCCTGACTCTCTGCTGAGGGAATCGGTTGACTTAGTCGACGCCTCAAGGCTGATCTGCTCAAGTGTTGCCCCGAAGTATGTCCGGTACTGCTGCTCACGACAGGGTTGCTCAGAAAGAGCTCGGAGTGTCGGGAGTAGCCACTTCATCCACTCAAACCGTTCGCTGAGACGATCGACGTCAGGTACCCCAGAGGGAGGCAATTCAGCCCACGTATCCCAGACGAGTTGGTCATCGACGTCAACATATTCGAGTGCCTCGTAGACTGCGTCACGGGCGAGGTGCAACTCATCAGTCACCAGCCTTGGGAGAACTGCAGTATAACGCTCGTCATCAGTATGGAACGATAGTGCTAGACGAATCCCCTCGGGTGTCTCCTCGACAACGCCAGTCCCAAGTAGTGAGTCCAAGTGCGACCGGATTGACCGGGTAGTTACATCTGCCTGGTCGGCCAACTCTTGCCTAGAGAGCGGGACATCAGCCGCGAGTAGAGTGGAAAGTGCAGCCCGAACGGTAGGAGTGGCATCGGGGAGGACTCGAGCCGTGTCGAGGTGGGCTAGCGCGTACCGGACTTCGTCCACACGAAGATCACGGGTGATTGACTCGGGGCTTAGCTGCGAGAGAGCATCGGCGACATCGTACGGCGTCGTCGCGAAGGCCGTGAGGACACTCAGAGTCTCACGAGTTAATGTGAGGTTCTTGTCCCCCAAGACACGGCGTGCCGCCGCTGCAGTCAGTTCACGATCGTGCTTGGTGTCCGTTACGACGGTAACTGGTATTGCGAACTCCGGGGCGTTCTCGTGGAGCTCGGCAGGATTGGTGAGTGTTTTTCTGAGAGCGGTCGCGAACGATGTCTGCTTCGATCCAAATGCGCCGACAACCGAGTACGAGGGGATGAGGTCGCCAAACGGGTCTTCGGCGTCAATCGTCGGGGAAAACGCCTGCTGACGCTTCTTATCACGGTGCTCGTAGAGGTGTCGGCGGGCGACATGGTGGCCGTAGCGGGAGAACACCGTTGTTTCCGTTGCGATGGTTTCGACGAGTGTCTGTCGCCGATCCTCGTCGAAGTCTCGAGCATACGTCGGCAGTCGCATCTCGATGACGACGTCAATGTCGGCTAGGTCGAGAAGATGCATCGCAGTTCCCGCGAGACCTAGCCCTTCGCGACAGATGACGCCACGGAACTCTTCTTCAGTAAGGTCGTACTCCTCGTGATAGAGTTTCTGCGTCATCTCGAGGAGTCCTTCACGGGCATCAACTAGGGCATCCCGGTACTCTGTGACCGTCTCGATGCTATCGGGGAGGTAGCCCAGACACCGCATTCCACGCAAGATGTCCTTGTGCTCGTCGACAAGATCCCCGATTGAGTCGCCAAGCCGGTCTTCGTCGAGGACATGCTCCCAGAGTCGCCAATCAGTAAGAAGTCGGGCGAGGGTAACTCGCCACGGGAGGACGTTCACGAATTCGGCGGAGACAACAACCTCGTCACGGACACTATTGTAGCTCCAGCCACCGTTTAGTCTCCCTTGCCGGCGCTCAGCAGGGTAGGCCGTCACCGATACTCCATCTGCAGGGGCGGTGGCTGCAGCTGCAGCATGCTCTCGACGGCTGAGATACTCGATTTCGTGGTGACGTCGTAGCGGTGGCGCTTCGTCATCCGCAGCGGTCGGGTCGCCTGCGGGTAGGGCCTCCTCGTGCTTGCCCGCGTGGTTACACGGATGACCTACGGACTTTCCGGTCTGGCAGACGCTCTTCTCAATTGTCTCTTGCCGTCCGATTTCGGCGTCGAGAGTGTCTACGAACGCTCGTCCTGCTTTTGTAAGTTCGACGGCGGCCTCACCCCCGATACGGAAGCCCTCAGAGACGAGGTGTAGGTTGCGAAGGGTCGATAGGTGGTTCCGTACTGTTGAACGAGAGATTGGGAGTATCGACGTGAGCGCACTGTACGTCCGTGTCTCGCTGTCTGTGTCGGCAATGGCTCGAAGGATCGTTACTGTGCTTCCAGAGTGGTCAAGCGTATCTCGGGCTGCTACAACAACTTCATCAATGGGGCCATCTCGGGTAGGGGAGAAACTGCACTGGTCGCGGACGTCTCCCGGTAGGTTGGCGTGGTGTTTCTGTGCAACCCACCGTAGCATTAGTGGACTCCCAACCAGACGAACATCACACACACTAGCAAGCGTCGCGACGACACCGAGGACACGTCGACGCTGGTCTGCACGACGGTCACGGAATGTCCGGTCGATTGTAATCGCGACCGTTGGCGTCGGCGCCGTGGCTTCGAGGATGGGTGCTACTGCTGTTGCAACAGCGTCAAGGCCGGCGTCGACGGCAACTGGTGCCGATCCACGCTCTCCAAGAGACATAAACAGATCTTGAGCCGTACGATAGGTGTCAGAGTCAGTCCCGTTCGCGAGGGACGACCACACCGAGGCATACATTAGTGTCTCTTTGTCGTGGCCTTTCAGCAACTCAGCTACTGCGAGGGGACGTTGACCCGGGTGTACTCCTGCGAGGTAGCCCCGAATTGCACTGGTGAAGGGCTCCACAAGACCCTCTGACAGTTCAGCCCACACGGTACTTGGTGGTGAGTCCTGGAGTGTTGCGGTGCTATCGGGATCGATTGGTACCTGACACGAAAGCGTGAGTCCTGGTGTGCTCATGTATCTATCCTCCATCCATCTACCAAGTCACGACCTGTCGACTGCAGCTCATTTCGAACTGATTCCGGGATATCGTTGAGCGACGGCTCATTGTCAACCTCGCACGCCGGCGCTGTTCGTTGAGTAACTGTGACCGTCCGTATGTGCTGGAGGATAGCGTACCCAGCATACACACGGAATAGTGCCGTCTTCCGCGTCTCTCGGCTATCCCGCCAGTCGAAGCTACAGGTCTTGACGATAGTCGGCGCTTGCGGAGCGCCCTCTGTCGTTTGTGTCTTAGTCTTTGACGTAATGTCCGTCATCCGGCGCGTAGGAACGCTGAGGCGCGCTCTTAGCCATTGACGGGCGTGGGGCCAGCCATCTCCATGTCTGTGGAGAAACGCTAATTAAGCCGGGTGGGGTATAACCAGTCACAGGCAACCGTTCCTTTCGGTGCGCCTGCTTGTCGTCCGGCGTCGTACCCTCCCCGGGTTACGGCGTCGGTCGCCGTGACCCGGGTTCACGCCCGTGGTTGCTTCGAACGATGCCGGCTCTCCCTGGCCAAAGTTTGAGCCGGCGTCGTTTTTCCCCGATTCATCGTTCGCGAGAACCATTACTAACTCTCGCACTCCGTTGTTTCTCGCTCGTCAAGGAGTGCCCTGAGTGTCTCGTTGTAGTTTGGGTGCCCCTCACGGTCGCGGAGGTCCTTCAGCCGGTCCCGTATCTTCTCCTCAACAGGACCGACTGTTGTTCCACCAATTGCCATACACAGGCATCCCGCCGTCGCTAAATAAATATACATAGTATGCGTCAAACTGACGCACATCTCTGGTCTAAAGCTGTCGGTGGCAGTACTTAAACCGAGATCTCAATCAGCGCTTCTTACCACGATGGCAGTTGAGATTGAGGTTCGAATGGCAACCACACGTGTTCTCTGTAGTACGGCCAGGGATCTACACCCTTGGATCCAAGGGTGAATCTGGTTTCAGCTGCTGTATTGCTCCGATTCGGGAGGCTACACCCACACTACACCCCCGGAAGAGTACCCATCATCTCAGCAGTTACGGGTGTACTCAACTGCAGAGAGTCAAGTTGTAGCCCGCTAGCTTCGATACCTGCTCAGTAGATAATGTGGTCTAGAGAGCTACTGCCCTCGAAATCAAGCATTCGTGGATATGTGACTTGGCGTCGATTTCGGTCTGTGTTGGCTGCAGAAGTAGACCCATTAGAGGTCTATTTTGTAGTACACCCCACTGTTGGTGGGGTGTACCCATAGATCTCGTTTGATGGATGTGGGCTTTACTACCGACCACGAAGGGCCCGCTGAAGTGAGTCGATATCTGACTCCACGCTATTGAGTCGCGATTCGAGGTCATTGATATCCCTTCGATGTGCTTGCTTCAGTTCGCGAATGATGCGGTCGGCGTCGACGTTGACGTTGTAGGTGGGGCCATATTCAAGCGCCACGTCCGACGGGTTTTGAGCTGCGTCACCGGACGAGCGCGTTAGCTTATTCAACTCGTGAGCTCCCCAGCGGTATCCGTATCCGAGCGCACCACCAGCGGCACCGAGGCCTGCACCACCTACTGCACCTATGGCGGCACCAACGGGTGTCGCGCCCATCCCCGCGCTCGCACCTTGTGAAGCACCGAAGCTGGCAGTATCGGTGATTGATTCAATGAGTCCGGGGCCCGGGACACCAGTATTCTCTGTCTGAGTCGTTGGTTTACCCCCTTGTGACGAGGTTGCTCGAAGGTCGCCACCCGTGCCTGAGAGACTCACATCAATCTCAATGGGCGGAGTGTCTTCGACTTCCAGGACCGGTGTCTCGACGCGCAGCGGCGAGGGGTCGTCGACGGCGAGCGGACCAACATCTTCGACACCGATGGCCCAGTCGGGTTCTCGTACACCGATCTTCCACTCCGGCCGGCCGACCGCAAGGTCACTCGGCCTTTCGACGCCGACTTCCCACTCCGGACGGGCGACGCCAAGGGGGACCCATTCTGGCTTCGTGATCGAAACCGACGACCCGCCGGTTGGGAGAAGATCGCTGACCGCGTTTCCGAGAGCTTGCCCTGCGGTGGTTCCGAGGATATCCCCTAACGTGTCCGGTATTTCGCTCGCGACCGCGCCAGCAGTCTCGCCCGCAGCACCACCGCCGGCCTCGACGAGAAGGTCGCCGACAGCGCCCCCGATGAGGCTGCCGTCGTCCATCGTCTCAGCGATATCGCCGACGGTTTCCCAGATGTGACGTTGGACTTCCAACTGCTCGGCGGCGAGTTGCCGACCGAGCGCTGCTTCCTTCGAGCGCATCTCGCCGTGGCGCTCGACCGCGTCGGCGGCCGCCGACAACGAGAGGTCGCCACCCCTGGCACCACCGCCATCGACACGGGCCATCGACACACCACCAGGCCGAACGGTAACGTCGAGGTCACCGACACCATCCTGTATAACATCCCGAGCATGC
>NZ_CP011950.1:0-113655 GCF_001190965.1 Haloferax gibbonsii | reverse complement strand
TGGAGAATCTCTCCTCTCACTTTGACTGAGAATTCTTGTTTGGGGCACACCACCTCTCCATCGAGTTCGGGCGTGCGGCTCTGCTCCCATCCCGCCAACGGTTCAATATGTGGGGTGAAAGCGCAGACTCTAAAACTACAAATTGCGTTTCTAAGTATTATACGAATCTGCCAATTTAGAAAGATTGCTGAGATACACTCTGGGGGCGGGGTGATAGAAGGGAAATGCCACATCACTTCTGTTCGATTTCACTGTAAGTTCTTGGCTTCCAATTGCCGATGTTCGCCACCGATTTAGTGGGGGGTCTCGGTGGCCATCAGTCTGAAAAAATTTTCAACCACGACGCATCTGCTATAGCCAACAAAAAAATTTCCACCCCTTGTCGTGGATGGCCGTTTGGATGCTCCCCTGCCTCGGTTGGGTATGATTTCTGTTGCTCCCTGTGCGTTGGGCGACATCAGAAAATAATGGTCTGGAAGTTGATGCTTCAGTGGGAAACTACTAACCTATTCCTCACCCTCTCGGAACATCTCGTACAACTTCCACCCGGAGTTCGTGAGGGTCGCACCGTCGAAGATTGGCCGCGCGTCTTCTTCCCCGATTCGACGCCGACTCTTTTCTGACCCTGCCGCTTCGATCATCTCCCCAATGTTCCACATCCCGTATGCCTCAACATCGTTCGCCTCACAGAACGCTTGGTATGCTTCGTGGGCGACCGTCGTCTTCACGTAGAGGAAGTCCACAGGGCTATCCTCTGGAACCTCTTTCTCATCAGTAATGTGATACTCGGCGAACCGCTCCATCGAGTTCTCTTTGGTGAGTCCGTCGACGACGAAATCTTCCTTCGTAACGATGCGGCTGTACCCGGAGTCAACTCCGTACGTGGAGGGGAACTGTTCGACCGTTTCGTTCCACAGTTCGACGGGCAACTCTTGGCGCGTGTAGGTACTCCCACTGCGCGTCTCACGAGTGACCGTTTCGATGTCGTCGGCGGTCGCAATCCCCATGTCTTTGGCGGCGTAGATGAACGCTCCTCGCGGCACTCGATCATCCTCAGAGATGAAGTTGTGTTTGTCCTTGACGCGCACCCACGTCTGGAGGATTTCCTCGTCGGTAAAGGGTCCTTCAATATTGTTGTCTCCGCGCACTTTCGTCAGGTGTGCGAAGTAGGTCAAAGCGTTGAATGTGGCCTTCCGTTTGTGGTCGTAGGCGACCTCGTTCGAGAGCATCACGAAGTAGTTCTCGGAGTCACCGAAGTGCTTGTGCGGGTGGGGTCCACGGTAGCCTTTCGTCTTGCCCGTAATCTCTGCGAGCGAGTATCCGAACAGGTCACTTGGTCCTCCACTCGTGCTCGAACTCGCTGCGTCTGTGCCGGCGTCACCGAAGCCTTCGTCGCCCCACTCGTCTTGGCGACTGGCCACGTCGCGCTGTCGCATCCCTGCGACCGTCTGGGCGTAGTCGGGGTGCGAACGTGGGTCGAACATCGTGAGGCCCTCGAACAGCGGCGTGACGCGAGAGAGAGCGCCCTCGTCGTCGCCCACCCAGTAGGTCTCGGCGGCACGCGACTGGCTGGCGTCTCCATAGACGTCCTCGACGGCGGCGACGTGGTGGCCGAGGAGCGGGAAGCGACCGAGGCCGAGTTCGACACCAAGCGTCAGTGGGTCGGTCTCACCAACGTCGGCGTCCTTCGCGGCGAACGTACCCGCCGAGAGCGCCCCGGTCTTCTTCGAACGCCACTCGTTGTAGAGTGGGTAGGACGTGTGACCCTTGTCGCGGAGGATGAACGCCCAGTGGAGCAAGTCGTCGAACATGAAGTACATCTCTTCGGAGAGTTCGTCCGACTCCTCACGGGTGAGGTCTTCCTCTGAGGTGGGCGAGATTGGGTCGATACTCACGTCGCCGTCTGCTTCGTGCCACTCGTCGTCGCCTGCGGATGGTGGGCCGGCGGTGAACCAGTCTGGGTAGGCGTAGTCAACGTAGCCGTCGTGCCATGCAATCGACTCGTTAATCCACTGCAGGACGGGTCGCTCGTCGGGGTGGTTCGTAATTCCATCGAGGTAGTCAGCGGGGGCTTGTGGCCCCGTCTCTGCTTCGAGACGCCACGTATCAAGCAGCGTCGTCAGGCCGGGCGACGGTGGGGCTACCTCGTACAGTCGGTCGGTCAGATAATCGTCGAGGTCCACTTTGCGACCGGCAATGCGTGGGAGTTCGACCATGATACAGTCCACCCCACGCTCGGTGAGGTACGCCGCCGTCGCGAGCGCTCCTTGTTCGCCGGGGCCACCGTAGCCAATCTCCAGGGCCTCGCCGATGGGACCGCGACGAGACGCCCCTTCGTCTCGCTGGTCGCGGATGTACTCACGGAGGTCCTCACCAGACAGTTCGTTGCGAGCGACCATGCGCTCGGTAAGGTCGTCCACGTCGATGTCGGATTCATCGAGCAGGTTGAACGACGCCGCTTCGTTGTCCTGTATGAGGAGTGTCGTGGACACATCGTGTTCGGCAAGGATATCCAACAGGCGGAACTTGACGGCGTCTTTGAACTGCGTCGTCACCGGGGAAATCGCGGGCAGCCCGATTTCGTGAGCTGCGATTGCGTCGGCAATTCCCTCGGTGATAATGACTGGCTGGCCGTCCTCGATGGTTTCCACACCGAAGATGGGTTCCTCGCAGTAGTTCGCGTCGGTGAGTTTCTGCTTGAGGTACTTCGCGTCACTGCGGTAGTCGTTGGGGTGTGGGCGTCCCTTCTGGGTTCGAGACATACAGTAGCGAACCTGCCCGTCTTCGTCGTGGTACGGGAACAGATAGCGGCCACGCCACACACTGCGCACCTTCTCACGGTCGGGGACTTCCGAGAGGTCGTACTCGGGGAGGTCTTCCATCTCGACCGTCGTCTCGTGCTCGTCGCTCAGGTAGCGTGCGATACGCCCGTAGTCGGGTCGGAACAGGCCGGTCGCGATGAGTTGTTCGGGCGTGTAACCTTCATCGAGAAGGTGGTCAACACCGGCTCGCCATTTGCCGGGAATCCAGCCGAGTTTCTTCTGGTCGGCAGTGTGGTCGGTCCATCCACGTCCGATGCTGTCTCGGTCCCCAAGGTGTCGGTGGGCGCTGTGTGATTCGAGGTCCGACGTAACGAGGTCGGTTGCCTCGTCCAAATCACCGGGGAGTCCACGGGCAGGGTCCGCTCGCTGTGGCCAGTCGGGGCCGGCGTAGTATTCACGGGGCGTCTCGGGGAGTCGGAGTAACGGCGTCAGGTACGTGTTCGTCTCGCACCAGCGACACTCAGCGCTCTCGTCGGTCCATCCACGGTGGTCTCTGCAGCCGACGTGCTCGACGACGGTGACGTCCTCGGGCACGGCGCCGTGTTCGTCTTCACCGTCCGTTGCGACGTCGGCGCACTCCGCGCAGGTCACGACTTCGGCACAGTGGTCGCATCCGGGTTCGACCGCGTAGTGGTAGGTGTAGTCCTCGTCGTTGTCGTTGACGCAGGGCCGCCACTCCACGCGAGCGATATGTGTCTCGTCGCCGCATTCATCACATGGGCCAACCATGACGCAGTCGGCACACCCCTCGACGTAGGTGGGATGTGCCTCACACGCTTCGGTGTATTCGTCTCGAAGGTGGTCCAAGAGGTCGTTGAACGCGGCGTTCTTCGGGATGGGCGCATCAATCTGGTCGTGGTAGTAGTCCACTGCCGCCGTGAACGTCTTGTTTTGATGAAGGTTGTCTTGCCAGTCATCGAGACCGGGAGCTTGACCGGGGGGTTCAATTAGTGCTGTTCTGGACGGGGCGCGTTCTCGTACTTGACCATCTTCTCGGGTTTGTCGGAGATGGTCTCGTAGATCTGCTGGAGCGTCTCCTCAGCGGCGAGCAGATTGTGTCCCTCAAGGAATGTTCGACCTTCCTCGGTCAGGCCGTAGAACTTCCAAGGGTAGCCCTGTCGGCGCTGGTCGCCGTCAAGTGCGACTTCCTTGACGATGCCGGCGTCGATCAACTTCTGGATGTGCTTGTAGACGGTGGCATCGCTGACGCTGGGGTTGAGCTCCTCGAGTTCGTACATCGAAGGCAACTGCTCGGGGTGCTGGAGGATGTTGTTGACGAGCGCGAACCGCGTCTGCTGGGTGACAAAGTGGACGAGCTCGCGGGACCTCTCTCCGCCAGCGGTTCCCAGATCGGTACTCATACATCACAGTTCATAATCTGACGCAAAGTAGTTTACTCTTGAGTAAATTACTCTCGAGTAAAATTGGGGCAATAAACAATCGACGGTAGTCGAAGTTCCCGAGACGAATGGCCGTGTCGTCTTTTGGGAACCATGCGTACCAGGAAATCACGACACCCCCTCCCCGGATTTCAGATGAATTCAGCTCCAAGAGAAGTGGGGGGTCTGTCCGTGAACACTTGCAACTACAGAGTCTGAGATGGTCGATTTGCTGTTAACAGAGCGTCTCCCGTGTGAATAGTCGATGTTACTGTTCTCATGGAAAACGGATGTGTATTCCTGTTATAATATAATTAACTGTATCGGTAAAGTAGTAGTAGTAATAAGTGGCTTAGAGTCCAAATTTCAGCCAATACAGCAAATTTCTACAAAAGAGATCTTGGGTTCCTAATTGCCTTTATATACTAACCGCGAGTTTGTAAGTGGATACCAACGTAAATGTCCCATGTAGTCTCGCTTGGCCAAACTGAACACCACATTTCAGATGATTTCTCACCTACAACGACTCTAACTGGTGTTTCTTAGGACTTCGAGAAAGAGACCAATACCTCGGAACTGCTCGAATTCCCCTCTGTGACCGTGTGAATTCATCTGAAATATGGTGTGGGTGTGTCCAAGTCACTAATTCGTGTTACAGGATCTCAAGAATTCATCTGAAATATGGTGTGGGTGTGTTCTGCATCTCGTGAATAAGTCACACTATCACGAGAATTCATTTGAAATACGGTGTGGGACCTCGAGCACTCTACCTGTCTACGGATTCATCTGAAATCTGGTGTTAATTCATTTGCTTCCAATTCTGACTTTCTAAGAGACAAGTACGTTAGAATTCACTGGATAGAATCGTTTCGCTAATCATATTCTACGTTTGAGGGTGTAGTAAGGAGAAGAATTAAGGCAATTTCATCTGAAATGTGGTGCATGCCTTCAAGCACGGAGCAGACGAGAACGCTTGGCGATTACGCTGCTGAGCACGGTGCTGTCGCTCACTCTCGCTCCGGATCTCGAGATGACCCCCTCTCAGTCCTTGATGAGGTGGACCCAATCTTCGCCAATGAGAACCTCCTCCGCATTGACCATATCCCAGAGCAGGACAAGATTGTTGGGCGGAATAGTCAAATCGAGACTGTTGCTCGTCGACTGAAGCCGACAATTACTGGAGGGTCGGGTAAGGGAACACTTCTTCTCGGGAAATCTGGGTCAGGTAAGACACTCGTGACCCGATACGTCAGTCGTGAGGTTGAAGAACGAGGGATGAACAACGATGTCCGCATCGGTCGCGCCATCATTGACTGCGCACAACGGCGCTCAGAGGTTCAAACAGTCATTCATCTCGCGAAGAAGCTGAACCAACCTGAGAAGACTGGTGTCAAGATTCCTCACTCCGGCATTGCGACTGGGGCGTATTACGACCGACTGTGGACGGTCATTGACGAGCTCTACGATGCGGTCATCGTTGTTCTTGACGAGATTGATCGTCTTGCACCACCTGACGACGCGAGAAGCGTCCCTCCTGAAGAAGCTGAGGACAGCAAGCTCCTCATGCAACTGTCTCGGGCAGGGGAAGAGAACGATGTCGAGGCTAGCATCACGGTCGTCGGTATCAGTAACGACCTCAAGTATGGTGATCGGTTAGACACTCGTGTTGAGAGTTCATTTGCGCCTGATGAGATTGTGTTCCCCGCATACGACGCAAACCAACTCGGAGATATTCTTGAACGACGTCGCGACGCCTACCGACCAGGCGTTCTCTCAGACGACGTCATCCCACTCTGCTCGGCGTTTTCTGCTCAAGAACATGGGGACGCACGTCGCGCACTCGACCTCTTTCGACTTGCTGGCGAAGTCGCTCGTGACGATGATGCCGAGCAAGTTCGTGGTGAACATGTCCGAACCGCCAACGACGACGCTGAAGTGACCCGTATTCAGGACCTGATCCGTGGCTGTCCAACTCAGGCTAAGATTGCGATTGCTGCACTTGCCGCGATGGACGAATTCACAAACCATTCACATTTCAAAGCGGCAGCAATGTATCAGGTGTATCGTATGTTTGCTGAAGCGATCGGCATGAAAGTGCTTGGACAGAAGCGTATCACTGACCAACTCCGTGAGTACGAGACGTTGAAGATCATCGATATGACTCGGACGAGTGACGGATACCGAGAGGGGACATATCTCCAACTCTCGTTACTGGATGAGGCAAGTCTCCTGTTACAATCGGTTGGCCTTGACGATCGTTGTTCAAAGATTCCTATTGATTCCCGGATACGCCAGCAGATAGTCGGTATTACTAGGGGATAAATCGCCTCGGGCCAAGCCGAGACATCCGCACTGTTTTGAAACACCCCGCCTAAGGCTACCATCGCGGTCAAAGAGATCAACGACAGCCACTATTACTGGCAGTGGAAAAGAGCTGACCAAGCCAAATCTAAAGGTCCTGTCGACGACAACGAAGTAGGGTGTGAATATTTCTTGGTGGATTCTCGTGGCTGTATTGTCTCTTTTGAGACTATAGTTATATAGTATAGCTATGGTCGTTAGTTTCGCCTCACCGTGCAGGGGCGTGGTTTTGGTATAGGTGTTAAGTATAGCTATAAGATATAGTTCTCATTGTGTGGTGTGCTATTCGTCTAAGTACAGCACAAACACGAGTCGGTATAGTTGAAGAGTATAGTTAGATAATATCGCTCGGCGTTATCGGTGGTGTGTATATCTGTATGCCTAATACTAGATCTGATCGCTTATAACGCCAAATAACGCCGATGGATGCGACGAGGTATGGTTGTGATTTATCGCTGGCTTGTGTTGGTTTTCACTATAATCATACACTATAGCTATACATTATAGTTGGATGATGTCGCTATAATTTTTGACCTAGATTTATATTCATGTCTTCTGAATACTCTTGATATGCTCACCTATGCTCCCGTCTCGGAGGCTGGCGGCGTCGGAAAAACGACAACTGCCGCAACACTAGCGGCAAGTCACGCACGCGCAGGACATGATGTCCTCGTAATCGACATGGACACACAAAACGGGAGCCTCACGTACTTTTTCGGCCCTGACTATGACCGTGGGGATCCGGAGGTCGATAACCTCGTTCGACACTTGGTCGGGCGTCCGAAAGGTGATCTCCACGACCTCGCCATCGAAGTTGAAAGTGGGATCGACCTAATTCCCTCGCACAACATGCTCGAGGACCTCCACGAGTTCCTCCTCAACGAGAAACAACAGGCCGAGAACTTTGGTGAATCCTACAGTATGTACCACCAACTGCACCGTGTCCTTCGTGAAGCAGATGTCCGAGATGAGTACGATGTAATCATCGTAGACTCTGCTGGCAAGGCAGGGCCCATCCTGTACAACGCTCTTGTTGCCGTCAGGAACGTCGTCATACCGTTTGAAGCGACTGCAAAAGGACAGGAGTCGATTGAAGGGCTCGACGACCTCGTCGACGGTCTGGAACAAAGTATCGACGTTGACGTGGGTGTTCTGTCAGTCCTCCCCATTGGGTACAAAGACACACGTGATCAGCGAGAGATTCTCGAAGAACTTCGTGAAAGCGGATTCCCTGTCCCAGTCGTAATCGGAGAACGCGGCTCTTTGATGGAAGGGTGCTGGAAACAGCAGTGCAGCCCATACAAATACGTTGAGGAACATCGCGACCGAAAGCGTGACTACGAACTTGAGACGCTCAGTCAATTCGATGAACTGGCCCGCCATCTCGAGAAACAAGCTGGGCTTGAGACCCCCGAGGTGACTGCGTGATGGGACTCAAGTCCGGCTCACGAGATGCTGGTCTCGACGACTCTGAAGACGATGTTGAGCAATCTGTGGAGCAAGAACAAGGGGTCAGCGAAGCAGAAGCTGAGCCTTCTCCCGAACTCATGTCTACTGAGACAGAGGATACTGACACGGAGTCTAAAGCTGAGTCCGAGAGCGAATCCGAATCCCAGCGACCAACAATGGCTTCGATTCCGTACAAGCTCCGCCGCGACAAGGTGAACGAAGGCCGCGAGCAAGTACCATATTTCCTCCGCGAGGAGATAATCGATGGCGAGACGGAGCTTCAAGATACGCTCGAAGAATTACTGGATGAGAAGGTCTACAAATCGGATTACCGAGAGGCGGCGATGGTCGTCGCCCAGCGACACCCTGAGCTTATCGCAGAGGTACTTCGTGAATGGGGATACGATCTCCAATGACCCGTTGAGAGCTCCGTAAACGGTGGACTCTCTGACCTTTTGAGCCTGTGACCTGAGGGGTTTTCCCGAAACGAATAAGTCATTATCGTAGTAATCATTATCTAGAGTATGACCTTCTATAACCGGGTAGACGAGTTGGACGCGCTAGCTTCTGCGTTCAGGTCTCCTGGATCTGATTTCATCGTTGTATACGGCCGACGTCGTGTCGGAAAAACGGCGCTACTAAAGGAATTCTGTGCTGACCGACCACACATCTACTTTCTTGCGGCCCAAGAAGCCGAGCATCGGCAGCGTGAGAAATTTGTTGAGAAGTTCGCAGACTATTTCGACGAACGCGTCCCACGGATCGACGACTGGGATGAGGCCTTTGAGTACCTTGGAGAGACACTTCACACTGAAGATCTGGTAGTTGTCATCGACGAGTTCCCGTATCTCGTTGAGGAGAACGACTCTGTTCCCTCCTACTTGCAGGGGTTCGTCGATGAGCAACTTCAAGAGACAGATTCGATGCTGGTGCTTTGCGGGTCAAGTGTGAGCACGATGGAGTCAGAGGTTCTCGGACACGAGAGCCCGTTGTACGGACGGCGTACAGCGCAACTCGATGTACAGCCATTCTCCTTCAAACAGGCGCGTGAGGTCATCAAGTACGATACTGCAGACGCGATTCGTTCGTACGCGATAACCGGTGGAACACCAATGTACCTCACACTGTTCGACTACGGGTACTCTCTCTCGGAGAACGTACAGTCCCAGATCCTGTCGCCGACGGCGGTGTTGTACAACGAACCAGAGTTCTTGCTTCGGACGGAGCTCCGGAATCCTGCCCGGTACATGAGCATCCTCGAAGCAGTGGCACTGGGACATACGACGCCGAACGAGATTTCCGGTGCGACGGGAATCGATTCGGGCCCACTATCGAAGTACCTGCAGACACTTCGACGCCTCCGGCTGATCGACCGGGAAGTCCCTGTTACCGCGTCAGGCAAGAAGTCGAAGCGGTCACGGTACCACGTTGCGGATGAGTTTCTTCGATTCTGGTTCCGGTACGTCGAGCCGAATCGCTCCAGTATCGAAGAAGCACCGGAGGTCGTATACGACGGGACAATTGAACCTGACCTGCCGACTCACGTCGCCACTACGTTTGAAGAAGTATGCCAGGAAGCCGTCTGGGAAGGTATTCGGCGGGGCACCTTCGACCCATACTCGGCGGTCGGGCGCTGGTGGTACGGCGAAGATGAGATCGATATTGTCGGTCTCGCGCCGAACGACGACCGACTCCTACTCGCGGAGTGTAAATGGACGTCAGAACCTGTCGGCGAAGCACTCGTTGAAAGCCTCCGGGCGAAGGCAGCGAACGTTCGGTGGGGGCCAGGGGATCGAGAGGAGCGGTTCGCTCTCTTCTCGAAGAGTGGATTCGTCGATGGCCTCGAAGACGGGCTTTCCGAGAAGTGGTCACTGTTTGACCTCGAGGAGATTGACAAACTGCTAACCCCTGAACAGGGCTGACAGTATGACCTGCGTCTACGACCAAAGCTGGCGCTATAGTGACCATTTCTCAGCCAAACATCTTTGCTGTGGCATCGTGTGGACACTAGTGGAGACAGACTGTGTCACATGCGTCTCCACAATCCCCCATGACGAGTGATTCGACGGCGCTTGGTCGATGTCCTGACTGCGGCGAAGAGATCGAAGCCTATCAGTCGATTATTGAGTTCGAGGACGGCGATGGGACAACTGGCGTGTTCGCAGAGTGCTATTCATGCGACGAAGTCGTCCGTCCAGAGTGACGAACTGGCGTTACTTGTCGACAAGGTAGTCTGCGCCGTACTCCTGTTTGAATTCGTATTCCGACGGAAAAACTGGATCTGTTGTCGCCCAGATATCGTTGATTCGTTTCTCGATAGTTTGGAGAACTACACGAAGCACGTCATTCGGATCATCCGGGTAGACTGCATCGACCGCACTCTCTTCTTGCGGTTGTGGTGGTACGTGGTAGTGGTCGTGTGTGTTGTGTGTATTTGGGTGGCGGTCCCATCGACACGACCAGCGCTCACCAGCCCATTCCTCAAAATACTGAATATTGAACTCCCCATTCAGTCGAAGACGGATTTCGAGAGTAGCAGTATCCACGACGTCGGGATAGTAACTCGACTGAAGAGTAGCAACAACACGATCTTCCTTTCCAGACGGGAAGTGCTGGACGGTATCGATTACCGAGAGATCTGCGAGTCGACCACCGAGAATTCGCATCCGTTCTTCGTTGAGGTCATCTGTGCGTCCCATCGAGGTTAGGGGAACGAGGAGGCAGGACTTCCACTGACATTTGATTCGAGACGGAATTTGGCTTCTCGGAGTTCACGAAGGCGGCGAGTGACAGTTCGCCATTCACTCAGTCTATCGTACGCCTCATCGAGATCGTCGTACGTCGTCTCGGAAAGGACAACTGCCTCAGGCGAAGATTCCTCAAAGTAACTCGAGAGCTCCTGTTCTCGGGCTCGGTACTCGTCGATTGCTTCCTCGGCCGCTTCTGGTGTATTGAGCTCCCGGGTCAGTTCCGTGATACGACGGAACTCAAAGTAGGCCTCGTTTCGGACGAAGAGTGCAGGGTTGTCCGCGACTTTTTCGAGGACCCCGACTTCGACGAACCACTCAAGATGGGGACGAGCGCCTTCTTTTGTACAGTCAGCACGCTCTGCGACGTCCGCAACAGTGGTTGGTGAGGTGAGCGTCGTCGCCGCTTCGTACACACGATCTTTGACCGTCCGATTCTCGACGGCTTTGTCCCACTCATCGGCCAGATTCATTTCCGGCGGAGACGGTGTATCCTCAGTCATTGTCCTAGAGACGGATTGCACTCATATTAGTTTGCGGGTGCAAAGATATGTTTGCAATCACGTTAACATACTTTAGAGTATGATACTTTAAAGTACGATAATCCTGGGTTGGCGCTTCGACCCGTGGATGGTGAGCTGAAAAAGAGGGTGTGGGTTTGTTCTGAGTCTTAGATACGATTCGCGGCACTGACTTAACCAACAAAATTTTTGATTAGCGACTTGTGTTGGTTAACACGAGGCAGCAGCCGATGTCCTACGAACCACCAACGCCGCCGCCGAACCTCCCCACGGAAGTCGTCAACGCTCTCAATCAATCATCGCCGACCCGTCTTCGGGACGTTGCCCGCTATGCCGAAGAGCTGGCCGAACACAAGGAGCGGGAGGCTCGTCTCGAGGACGAGTCACCGGAAGGCGAGCTCGAAGAACGGTCGGACGACCTTCCAGACGATGTCCCCACGAAGGCGACGATTACTGTCAAAGATATCAACGACAACCGATACTACTACTGGCAGTGGCGAGAGGGAGACAAAATCAAGTCGAAGTATAAAGGCCCAGTCAATCCGGACGGGTGAACAAGAGACACGCTCAAGTACGGTTCAGCACCCCGTGTGCAAGATGAAAAATTGAGGAAGAGAAGACTACCCATGAAGGGCTCTTGCGTAGGGATAGTGCACATTTACATTTTGCACACTGGGTGTGTGTTCGCATAGTAGACGAGTCAGGACTTACACTCGTGACTGGGGGTGTGCGTTCGGGTAACTCCTCAAACCACACAGACGGAATATACCGTGCTAGAAAAATTGATTGCCGAGAATCACGTGGTGTGGGTATGAAACACCCACGCTCTGAGCTCCGTGCTGATGCCGAAGAGCGAACTGAAGCACCAGACTTCGATGCTTTGACCCCTCCAGAGGAACTTGTTCGTGGGGACCGAACGCGAGACGATAGGGCTTGACCCCGAAACACTCGCCTTGCTCATCTGTAAACTTAGGTTCGCACAGAGTACAGTTTTTGTACGCTCGCTTGACAAAGACCGACAGAAAAACTATCTTTGCGACAAATCAGCGGGTTCTACCGAGGAAACCTAGGCGTTGGGTCAGCGGTATAGTAGTCACTGGCTCTGTTGAGATACTATTATTTCTACAACTTTTTCGCAGGAATAGCGTTAGGTAGGTGTGCGAGTGGATTAGCTTAGACGTCAAATCCGTTTCGCCTGAGTGCCTCTGCCAGCTCCCCGTCAGGCTCAGCCGCAAACTCAACCAACGATGATTCAGGCCTTGTTGTCGTATATAAATCAGAGTCAATATTGTCAGGGATTTCGTTCGTGTGCGTCTTATCTACAACTGCAACTGATATTTTTGGTCTCGTGTCCGCGTCTTTTGACCCGCTCATTAATTGATGGTACGGGGAAACGATGTTTGGCTTTTACCATTCGAGTATCAAATTTTCTCTTGGAGGACGAGTGAGCCGTCCTCACCGTATCTTACGAGCCCGATCTGTTGGAGCCATTTAATACCAGACGTGGCTGTCTCCTCACCAACTCTCGATTCAACTGTCCGTTCGGGAACTCCTTCGTACAGGTCGTCATCGTATTCGGTTTCCGCAAGTAGTCGAATACACTGAGCGACCCGTTCACCGTCGACGGTTCGCGAGTGCAAACGTTCGATTTCATCTTGGATGTCGAATGAGTACCCTTGCTCTTTGAGACGGGCAAGTTTGTGTTTCATGGCACCGACGAACTCGTCTCGACCAATAAGCGACAACTGGGTGTGCACCTCTTGGACGATTAACTCCTCATCGATTCCTGCTTGTGCGAGTACAACCATGTCGTCGACGTCATCGTCTCTATTCGCGACCGATTTGAAGAGGAAGATATCGTCGAGTGACACCATCCGGACAGTCAACGGTCCGTCTTCGAAGAGGTGCTGGCTTCGGGCCTCCATATCGTCACTCAGCATGAGTACGCCGGCGACTTGTCTGTGGAAGACGTCGAATCGACGCTTACCGTTCTCGAGGATGAACGCCGCATCAAGTTCGTCATACTCTTGTTCGAGATCTTCTGGCGGCTCATATCCTGCCGTGGTGAGTGCTGCCCAAAGCTGCTTGAGTTCGTACTCTTCTCTGACGATGAGGTCGATGTCTTTTGTCGCGTTCTTGAGCTCTTGGAGCGTAAGAGCACCTCCTCCAATGAGGTAAACCGTGATCGGCTCGTTGATCAGGTTTGCGAGTTCGTGAAACTGTTCTCGGATCGCCGTGTATTCCAACGTCGATTCGCGGGTCATATCTCTACCTCGTAGTCACGAGCGAGCGATTCCATTTCAGACCAGGGCGGGGTTTGTGCTGAGGACTGTTCGCCTTCTGTTCGTAGGTACGTCAAGAGAGGTGAGATGATGTCTTCGACTCCGTAGGATATTGCGACTTCGCGAACATCTTCGTGGGATGTGTTGGTTGCGGTAATGAGAAGCATAGCGTACTTTCGGTGGCGAGCGTCGTTCTCGATGAGGAGTAGGTGACAGACCAAGTCGGCCGGTGAGAGTGACTCTCGACTTTCTGAGTAGAAGTAATAGTTCCCCGAGCGCGTGAAGAACTGCAGACCGTATTCGCTGAATGCATCGAGTCCTGTCAGCAGGTACTGACTGTCGTTAACAACCTCGTCTGTTCGCACAATGAACTCGTCATATGATTCCCACAGAAGTGTCCCACTCCCGATGTCGGTCTGGACTTGCATACGGTGGTGTTGGTGCCGGAGTTCTACAGCGAACTTATGAAGTCCTGAGAACTGTTCGGTGAGGCAGTATCTCGTTCCTTGCTTAACAGCTATTGCCCGGTTTGTAAGCGTCTTGAGCGTCCGATAGACGGTTGCCCGTGACACATCGGTTCGTTGGGCAAGCTCGGCTGCCGACACCGGTTCATCGGCGTGGAGGTAATAGAGGACGCGAAGCATCGACGACGTCAGCAATTCCGGGAAGTCAACGTGGGGATTGGTTGCCGTGAGGTCCTGGTACACCTCGAGGCACTTCGCAGATGTAGGGTGTATTATCGTCTCGTTGCCTACCCGTTCGCGGGTGACCAATCCCAATTTTTCGAGATGGACCACAGCGTTCGTGATGGTTCCTGGCTCATACCCCAGTTCAGCGGCAAGTGCTCGGCGCTTTTTAGGGGAATCAAGTGTCGCCATGATTCGCAACTCATTCTCCTCTAGCATGGTGTCTCAAATTGGATGTACTTGTAATAAAGCACTACATCGGATATGAGACTTTTGGTGATGATTGTTGAGAAATTCGATTGTTCTCTGCCGTAGAGAGCACACTGTATTCAAGGACAATATTGTGGCTCTGAAATTGCGTCCGACAAAGACGTTGACTGTGTCCAGATAGCCTCGCTTAGGTGGAAAAGTGAGGGTACAGTCGGTGATTGAGTCGAATAAAGATTGACCGTCGCATTCGGGACAATATTATCTGTTGTACGATACGTCTTCGTCGAGGCCAGTGTCGTAGATACTCATTGTAAGACTGAAACCCCTATATCATGACCGAAAGCAATGTGATTGTGTTATGTGTTTCACCCCTCCCTAAATGATCGACAAGGTCAATCAAATACAGATAGAATTTTAGTCAATCTGACGAGTCGACTCGGAAGATTGGGTCTGTGCCGTGTTCCCTTGATCGTGACCGATTCACCCAATCTAAAACCATCTTCTGAGTCACAATTAACAGTTCATCCTCGGCTCCATACCGGCTCTGAGTATTTGACTCAGTTGCATTCCACCTAAATAAATCCGGCATGTCAGCAATATCAGCGAACTCCGGTCGCGTATACAGTTGAGGGTCGAAAAAATAGCGGAATACGTGACGTCTATCAACTGCACCACGATTAACCGCTGAGAGAGTCAGCAACGACTGATTCAAATCCACCATTGACCGAAGAGCCTCAGCGGTCAGCACCACCATACCAGTCCCATCTGGATAATGCAGTTTAGCAGTTTCATACCAGTCGAGCATCTTGTCAGCATCAAAGTCGAATACAACGAAAAGATGGAGCTTGGTGAACGAGTGGTAGAGCTTATTCCCCTTAATCTCGTCAAAATAGTCCAACTGCTTCGAAACCGCCTCACTGTCGAAATCCGCTTTGGAAGCCGACTTCGCATCGACAATTCCATGCAGCCTTGAAATCTCCACACGATCCGGAATCTTCATCGTTGGATACCCAATCACAGCGTCCGCCACTTCACTACCCTCATTATCAACACCCCCCTGACCAACCTCCAGTTCAAAGTCGAGATAAGCAAAAGCCGCTTTGCACACCTTCTCAAACTCCGTCCAGATTGTCCGCCCGATACCTGCCTGTTCGTTAATGCTGTTCTCGCGGAGGGTCCGCAGCGTTGAAAGCTTACTTTTAATCAGCGACGGATGGTCTTCCAACTTCCACCGGATGTCTTCTTTTCCGATGCCCTGTTCGTCGAAAAGCTCCTTTTTGTACTCGTGCTCTGCCGTCAATGCCTTCACGAGTTCTTTAACGTAGTCTTCTTCGGAGAACGTGTTCAGTGTAAGCGGCAGGATGATGCCGGCGACTGCGTAGGACTCAATCAAATCATGCAGCTCTTCCACGGACTCTCTCGGGGTAATGACAATTGCTGGAACCCGTTTCTCAACTATGTAGGTAACCGCTGATTGAACCGCGTTTCGATAGTTCTTTGCAGGGCCAATCAGGCAGATTAAGAGGTCTTTCTCCGTTCGTTGGGCAGCGAATTCAGGGAGAAGCTCCGCTATTTCACCAGTTGCTGTAATATTGGCTGTATTAGCGAGGTCGTTGAGTAATGGAGAGAGTTCTATTTCATAACGAATCAGATCCTTTTCCGAAACAGTCGTTTCGTGACCTTGGGAGTCGAGGCAGACTAGTCTAAACTCCTTGTCCGAGTCCTCTAAGCCATAGAGAGTTGCTTCCCCGCCACATATAGGACACCTGTGCGATTTCGGGATTGGCTTCTTAGATATGTATTTTGTATCCAGAAGCTGCTTCGGGGCATCCGAAGAAGAAATTCTCTCTGGGTTGGACTGGAGAATCGAACTCAGATTATCCAACGTCTTTCTATTCATTTTCCTCATCGAACAGCCGTTTTAGGGTATCGTAGACATCTTGGCTTACTCCACGGAAGTCCTTCCAGTCCCCGTGGCCGACTGTAAAGAAGCTTGGACGGTCTTCATCGGGCGGGTCCATTCTGAAAGCAAGTCTGATATTCTCCTTATCCGCTTCCCGGAGCAGCGACCGTGTGGCCTCATTGAATTCCTCTATTTGTCCTCCAAAATCCGCAAATGGGCCTTCCGAACGGACTCTGAACTGTTCGATGCCAGTCGCTTGGTCGTTCTCAATATTGAAGCCGACAAACGTCGGCGTATCATTCTCCAATTGACGTTTCACACTTTTGTCTCCTTCATCTACTTCGTCGAGATTGGATTCTACATCGTCAGAGATTTCATCCATCTTGTCTTGGAGATCGCCAGCGACGTCGACATCCTCTTCGTCTTCATTAGCAGCACTCTCAGCGGATTCAATGAGTGACTCTACCAAATTCTTGGCGTTGGTAGATTGCACCCGATTCCAGTTTTCAAACCCACTTGGGTCATCGGCCAATCTTTGTAGTAAAAGACGGAACGACTTTTTCATACCACTCCGTTCCAATTTATCGAAAGTTTGGATTATCACACCATCCTCTATCTCCTTGACTTCTGCTGCAAAGGTCTTGACCGGATAAGTTGATTCCGTTGTTACCTTCGGTATATTGGGTTGGTTAGAAGTCGAGGGCTCGAAATTATACTTACTCTGCCGGTTCTGTTGTCTGAATAATTTCACCCAGAATCCATTTTCGACCAAACCGTGCCAGGCGGCTATCGTTTTTCCCTCGTTGTTTTTCTGCTGAAGGAATTGGTTGAGTCTGCTTTCTAGCTTATCACTGTTATTAATTGGGAATTTGGTTTCGAACCGGTATCGAGCGTCTGTACGTTCATGGCGAATCTGGGCACGCCCCACCATGATATCGAAGTCTGCTGAGAAAGAATCGTCAAGCGGGTCGTAGAAGGCGTCCATTGAGATGAGTAGAAGCCTTTCAAAAGAACCAGAGATATCCTTTTTATTCAATTTTTGTTTGTCGTAGCCCTCCTTTTCTAAAGAGTTGATTATACCTGTGATTGCGACCTTGCCTGGCTGAAAGTGCAGGTCGCTCATCTCGATAAATCGTTGTGCTGCTTCAGGGTATTTCGAGACAATAAATTCGGCATCTGAAGTAGAACCAAACACAGATGGGAAACCGATAAAATAGTCTTCAGGTGGTTTAGTGTCTTCCTCGCAGACATCAAGGAGATACTTGACGCCATTTCCGTCCAGTCGTCTAGCAATTCCTTTCTTTAGTTCATCTACTGAAATTCCGTTACCTTTGGTGACCTTTGGAGCTCCCATCTTATATGTTCGTTTTTTGTCTCATATCGGCTTAAACATTGGCTCGTTTGGAACAGTCGTGTCCAGGGGAAGTTTCAAAGGAGATTCTATTTTACTAATAACTCAATGAGATCTGGTGGCTCTGAGCCGGAACATTACGTTTCACGTCCGGAAATAGATGAAAAACTATTCGGACTCATTGATAATGGGGAAAGCTTGATCCATATCGCTGGGGAGCCGGGCGTAGGAAAGACCTGGGCGTTAGAGAAGGTGAACCGAGCCTACAGTGGTAGCCAGGACGTTGAGATCGCTTCAATTGGGGGTCATCTCGATGTCGAAGACTTCTTCGGTATCATCTATCGAAGTATCCTCACCCAACTTCCAGAAGACAAGAAAGAGGATGGATGGCGATTGACTGGGCTGGGTGGCAGTGCAGTTGGGTTTGGCGCAAGTGCCTCTTGGGACGCCGAATCAGCCGAAGCACCTCAAGTACAATTCCGATATAGGGACATACTGGAAGAAGCCGCCGAAATCTATCCTGCAGACCAACGCCTATTGCTCTGTATCGACGACCTTCACAAACTCAATATCAGTGAGGACGCGATACGGGATGCTATGCGAGAGGCAGCCGATCTTCTAACCCAAAACATCACTCTCATCACTGCGGGACAACTTGCAGTCAACCGATTGGACACTGCAGTCACCATCTCGACTTTCTCGGAAGAACAGACCAAATCCCTGTTACAAGACGAATTCAATCACCTCTCCGAAGACGACGCAGCGGAGATACACCAAGAGTTGCACGGTCATCCACTCTACATCGGACTACTCATCGAAGCCAACGAACCGGATGAGGTACCCGAAATACCGAAAGGAGAGGTCTACGACGAGATACAAACACGGTATCTCCACTCTCTCTCAGAAGATGAACAACGGTTCCTTCGACTCACCTCTCCCCTCCCTGAACTCAACGAACGGCTATGTGCAGCAGTCATTCCTGTCGACGATTCGTTCAGCAGCGTGGGCATTGACCGTCTACTTCGCGGACTGAGCGACCGAGTAATCACACGGGATCTCGGATGGAACGACGACAGTACCAAATCCTACCGAATTCACGACACCTTCCGTGAATTCCTTCACCAGCGGCTTGACCCGATGAAGGAAACACAGGTTCGTCGAAGCACATTCCGGTACTATAGCAAGCGAATTCGCTCACTCCTCACTACCAACGAAGTAGATATAAACACCGAGGTGGAACTCATCTTCTCTTGTCTCGACTACCTTACAAAAGATATCGAAACCGAAGAACATCAAGAACTCCGCCAGCTCATCAAATCTGGGTTCGGCCAAGACGGACTATCGTACTACCCCGCATCCCTGCTGGCGGAGGAACTCAAGACGTGGGCACCTGAAGAGCTACCTGACGACACAGTTGATGCAAACATCAGTTTGCTTCATCAACGTGAAGAACTTGCACGAGCCTTCTATGACGAGAACACACACCCCAGCTGGGGGGAAGAACTCCTCCAAAGAGGCCGTTTTAACGAGCCGGACGGCTATCTCCTCGGCTATCTGAACCAGATCGTCGACGACCAACCCGACTTCGTCCTCAGAGTTATTCAATCTGCTACCACGGCCAACCCCCACGCTCGAAGATTCTTCGCCAACATCGCCACAGATCTACCACCAGAAATAGCAGCCGTCACCACCCCAACTGTCGCAGACTGGATACGCATAACTGAAGGCGGACACGCCTTCGAATACCAAGGACTTCAACTACTCGAATACCTGTCCGAAAACGGTAGAATTGACGCGGCACTTGACATTCTCGAATCAATTCTCCACCCCAAGCAACGCGATGCAGAGGAAGAGCGACGTCAAGAGCGGCGGTTCGAACGATACAGCACCATTGAGACACTAGACGACACGTTCGACCAGTTCGCTGCGGAAGCTGGCGAAGATTTCGTCCGAATCCTTGAGGACACGCTCCGCGAGACACTCCAGTCAGAGAAAGATGAGACAGGTACGGTTCATTATGAATCAGTTGCCTACCGCAAGCCAATCAGAGCTCTCGATTACGACGAAACCAACACCGGTGAGCGAAAGCATATAATCTATACCTACCTCTCACGCGCCGCCACAGAATGGGTCGACGGTGACTTAACAGACGCAGCCCGGAAGCAGTTGTTCCAAGACTACCTCGATGATGAAAATCCAGCTTTCCGTCGACTCGGTTTCTTCCTACTGAGCAACCATCCTGAAGTTGATGTCGACCGTACTGCGTTGGAACTTCTCAAAAAAGAAAACTACCACCAAGGGAATATTCAGTTCGAGTTCTACCGGTTGCTTGAACAAGGATTCCAGCACCTGTCCAAGGATGACCAAGAAAAGATATGTCAGGTTATTTGTAACGGGCCATCGGACACCGAGCAGGTGGAACAACGAGCAGAATATTTAGCTGAGGGAAGCGACGACCCCATAGACGCGATCAAGCAACGTATCATCAAAAAGTGGCACTGCAGTCGGCTCTACCTAATCGAAGACAATCTCTCCCAGAAATATCGAGAGTATCTATATGACCTCCTTGACGAATATGGGTCGCCAGAACGTCTCCCAACAGAACCACTCGCACCGGAGAGCCACGGAGGGATAGTCAAACAGAAAGAACCCGACGAACTCAACCAGATTCCCGGCGACTCGGCTGAAGAAGTTCTCCAGTTCTTAGCCGAATGGGAACCACCCGAAGAGGAGGTGTGGGAAAGACGAGTGGAAGGCGGATTCGAAGAGGTCAGCTTTCAAGGTGTCTGTAACAACCTCAAAGAGCGTATCCGAGATTATCCGGAAGATTACACGGCTGAAATCACGCTCCTGAAAGATGTCAAACCACAGTACGCCGACATCGCGCTTAACACGTTACAAGATGTCCTTGACGACGGCTACACCTTCCATTGGGGTCCTGTACTGGAGTTATGCGAGTACATCGCAGAACATCCTGAAGACTGGAGTGACCGCTGCAGATACGACATAGCAACCCTTCTCTATAATGCGATAGTCTTGGATACGACCGATTTTCCAATGGGTCGCTTTAAACGTACTAAGCAGTTACTCTTGAATCTGGTCGCTAAAGTAGAAGTTGACCCCGATGAGCAGCCGCAAAGTTGGATTGGTGGGGTTGGGACAAGTCAGGAAGAGGCACGAAGCCGAGCCGTTGAGGCCTTGATTATTCTCGCGGTGTGGCAGCACGACGATGAAAACGGATCTACGTTGGACACGGGGATCAGGGAAGCAATCCGGACGAAACTCAGCTCTGATTCTGACCTCGAAGTTCGAACGTCGCTAGGCCGTCAGTTCGGCAATCTCTGGGCTTTAGACGAAGAGTTGGCCAAAGATGGTCTTGAGAATCTCTTCCCAACCGGCGATAGTCTTGATACGAAGCAACGGTTTTCGAGAGCTTTCAATGGCTATCTATCACGGCACGGATGCAATGGTCCGGCCTATAACCTCATGAGACCATACTACATCCACGCGATTAGAATCGTAACCGACGAAGAGGCCGATCGAGACTTCGTTAACTCCGATGGGATTGCCGGTCACATTGGTGCCTCGTATATCTTCCAAGACGAATCCCTGGATGACGAAGGCAGCCTGATACGGCGGTACTATACACAGAGCTCACCTGAATCCGCTGCAAAAGTCGCTAATGCAATCTATCGCACACTGCAAAATGGTAATGCTTTGGACGGAAAATGGGAGTACATTAGTTCGCTCTGGAAATGGAGACTTGAACAGGCCGAACAGGATATTGAGAGTCTCGAAGAGGAAGAGAAACATCGGCGTGAATTCCACCGCTTCCTTGATTGTCTGAAGAACACGGATGAGGCAGGGCTTCTTGAAGAGCAGGAGCTTCTCGAACGCTCAGTTCGGTTCATCATCCATGATTCGTTCGGCGTCCGTTCCTTGGAAGAATGGTTGGCTGATCAGTCCATCGAGTACCCTGTGGAAGCAATTTCGGTGTACGAGCAATTTACCGAAGCTTCATCACCCGATAAGTGGCCGGAAATAGTTCGTTCAAGTCAGGACGAACACCGCGAGCAACTGTATACGAACGCCGCCGGACACGGGAATTCAGCAGGCAAAACCGCCGTAAAGATAGCAAATCAATTTGCAGCGCAAGGCGAAGAGTATGATCGGAACTTCCTTGATGACCAACTCCGAAAATGAATCCTATAAGACAATCCGGAGGTGGTTCCACAATTCGTGAACCGACGGATATCCTCGTTGAGCGGTTTTTGAAGTCGCCAGGGGTGGAAGGCGAGCAACTTGAGTTCAAATCTAAGACGAAGGTCGAGTCGAATGCTGGGCGTCGAGAAGTGGTCCAAACCATCGTCGCGATGGCAAACCGATGGGGTGGAACAATCATTATCGGAGTGAATGAAGACGGAGACGCCCGCATCGAACACTTTTCAACGGATTCAGAAGCGAAACGGGATCTGATTAATCTAATTCGAGATAATACTGAACCCGACCTCTCCACAAGTGTCGAGATCGATTTCGACCACGTAGAGAACGGAAAGCACGTTCTCCGTATTGATGTCGAACGAACGGACTATGAGCTCTACAAGTTCAACAAGCAGGGGAACGATGGCTACGTCCCATATTGGCGTATAGGGGATACGACACGCGAGATGACGCGAGAGGATAGTATCGAATTTGCCGAGTCTCGCCGGAGTAGTTCCAGTCCGATAGGGTACGCTCAAACAGAGACGGTCGAATGCCTACCGAGATATTATTCACCGACCACAGATGTTCAATCACCGGACCATCGGGTCATATCTGTTAGTAATGAAGGGGTTCAACCGGTGTTCGGAGCCCAGCTCTTGTCCCACAACAAGCCACTAGTTTTCGAATTGGATACCCAGCTTGGGATTGAAACCTTAGACGAGGTGGAAGGCCTTCTTGACCGGGCTATCGAGTATCTGAGTTTGGATCCGAACTCCTTGGTTTACTCTATCCACCAGAGTACACGAGCTTGGTGCGGTAGGGGAGTTGATCGTTTGAATGCTGATTTCGAACAAATTGATTCAGTTGTCGAACAGATGCTTGGTGGTCATCCGAGGAACATTGACGACGAGATCACCCATCTCGACGATATCCGGGCAACGGTATCAATTGTTGCCGATTGTTACTTGGGGCTGTTCCATGCAGAACTATACTGGAAACACGGCCGTGTCAGCAAGGCCCGAGTCGGTGTTAGACTGGAGGACATCCCGTTTGACGACGAGTTTCTCCATGAGTTCTTTAGTAGATCTCGGTCTTCACCGACAGTATATGACCAGCGCCGGAATGCCAGGAATCACTTCGTCTTACTCGGTGACCTCGAATTGCAGAACTGTGCCCCGGTAAATTTCCAGCAAAAGAGCCCATTCACGTCATACGTAGTTGCGGATAACCCGTTCTACGGACAACGAAACGAAGTTCAACGGCAGGCTGAAGACCCGCTCCCGGAACTTCCACTGGAAAAGTTCTGTAGCCTTGAACGCATTTTATTCCGCATTTCAGACAGGACAACCAATCCAGAACAGAAGGGATTCCAGATGAAGAACGTAACAATTTGGCCAACGGACTACCTCTTCTCTCCATTTTACATTGAAGCAGAATGCAATGGTTACCTGGATTGAACTACCTACCCCGGAAGGGGCCGGGGCGTCACTCTCTACCATCTACTTGAGGACTCAGATATCGTACAGGCAGTCATCCTTCGGGACTCGCGATTCGAGCCGCTTGGTGGGCAACCATTGATTCCCTGAAAGCGTCCATGTCGCCTGATTTTACATTCGACGTATGGGGTGTGGATTGTCGCAATTCCGCCAGACACTTTCCAGACAATAGACAGGTTGATTAGTGAGTTGACCAATCTGAAACTGCTGTTGTCAGAGGCTCCCCTCCCAAACAAGTCCACGGTTTGGTCGTCCGCTGACGCCCTCATCTCTCGTGTTTTGGTCAGTGCGTAGTTCAAATTACCGTGTGGAGGATATCTTTGAAGCTAAACACGGTCTGCTTTTTCGACTACAGGTTACTCTCAGAGCACTTCTGAAGTCTCTAGGTCAGCAGTACGCGAAGGGTCGTACCCCGGCACTGTGTGGCGGTTTTGACTTCTAGCTGTTACTGAAATTCAGGATTATCCCAATGATTAAGTTAACCGTCTGTTTACACAGCGATAACCCACTATGCTGGTAATTCGTGATAACATACATTTGAGGAGACAGTCATGCCAATGATACGAGTAAAAGGCTGGACAAAGGACCAGCTGGATGAAATCAAAGACGAGGAGGACCACACGTCACTTGATTCTGTCATCAAAACGCTCCTCAAGGAACGAACCAACAACACCCAATCTCCAAACGAATGAGCGACTCTTTCACTACTCCCTCCGAGACAAATCAGACGCCAAGTATTTTTGAGACATGTGAACCACGCCAAGACGTCCTTACTGGCGAACTTGCCGAGGACCAATTCGCCGCGAGTCTCGCCGACGTCGCCCACAGTAGCGACGCCCCCGAAGTCTATGCTGACCCACGCCTCTTTTTCGAGAAGACGTACCCCACCAGCGGCCTTCAGGAACTCCTCACGCGCCTAGCAACCCGTTTCGTTGGCGCACACAACAACGACTACACCGGCACCAACGGCATCCTCCGTCTTGACACAAGCTTTGGTGGCGGAAAGACTCACAACCAAATCGCAGCTTACCACCTTGCTGAATCGCCCGGTTCCGTCCCCGACCTCTCTGAGTTCATTTTCGAACAGGAGATTGCCGACAAGTACACTGATGCCGCCGCACTCGGTCTTGACGTCAATAGTGCTGTCTTCGTCGGGACGCACGTCGATGCCGAAGACGCCCGCTCGAACTACGACGACCCCGACGCCCCAGCGACAAAGACCATGTGGGGCGAGATAGCCTACCAGCTCTTCGGTCGGGATGGCTACGAATTCCTGCGGAAAAACGACGAAAACCAGACTCCGCCAGGAACTACCAAACTTGAGCGCCTCTTCGATCGTAACGATAACCCCTCACTCATACTTATTGACGAAGTAGCTGCCTACCTCGAGCAGGCCGCTGCCGTTGAGATTGGTGACTCGACGCTTGCGAAGCAGACGAACACGTTCCTGATGTCTCTGCTGTCAGCGACGCAAAACAACGACAAAGTCACGGTCGTCCTCAGTATTGCGGATACTGCATTCGCAGACCAGGCTGAAGACGTCCGTGGTCTCGTCTCTGAATCAATTTCCGAGTTTAACAGAATCAGTGACCGTGTCGAGGGATCTATTACGCCAACTGAGGACAACGAGATCTCTGCGGTTCTCAGACATCGATTATTCGAACAAATCAACTCGGATGGGCGTGATACCACCGTAGACGCCTACGCATCGTACTACAGAGGGGACCGGAATTCATTCCCAGATAGTGCTGCTGACCCAGAGCACCGTGAGCGACTCAAAGACAGTTACCCAATTCACCCGACTGTCATTGATACACTCACCGAGGAACTCGATTCACTCCCTTCGTTCCAGCGTACTCGCGGTGCCCTCAAGCTCCTCTCGCGTGGAGTGTACCGTCTCTGGCGACAGCATGATGACAAACAGGACCGCCACTTTGTCCGACTGTTCGATCTCCATCCATCCGATGGCGACGTCCGCTCGACACTTCTTCGATTGTTCTCGTCGGTGGACATGGATTTCGAAGCCGCGATTAAGGCAGACATTTACTCCGAGGATGGCACGGCCAATGCTGAAGAGGAAGACCGGAACTGGATCAAAAACAGCCACCCACCCCTTGGCACCCAAATAACCACGGCGATTCTCTGGAAGAGTATCGTCAAGGGTGCTGACGGGCGAGGTACAACTCGACGGCCACTCAGACATGCCATCGCCAATACGGAGGTTGAGCTCGCACACTACGATGACGCGCTCAACAACCTACTTGGCGAAGGAAGACTGTCTGCCTGTTTCTACCTCCATGGCGACAACGGGGAGAAAATCCAGTTTAAGTCGGAACAGAACCTGACTAAGACTGTCAATTCCGTCGTTGAGCAACTCCAGGATGGACTCGCTCGCCGTCACCTCGAGGAAGCCCTCGAAGCTGCACTTGGGCAGGGAAGTCTCAACGTCATTGTTGGCCCCGAAGAACCGCACGAGATCCCCGATACGGCTGACGAGGCACATCTGTGCGTGATGGACTTCGATACGGTCACTATCACCGACTACGAGACCGTCCCAGAGACGATCCAGACGTTGTTCAAGAACACGGCATCGTCAAGTGGTGGGCAGAAGACTCCACGCGTCTACAAAAACAATGTTACGTTCCTCGCAGCTACCGCAAACGACGTGACGGACGCAAAACGAACCGCGAAACGCGTCGCTGCGATTAAACACATCCAGAGTAACCTCGGTGACCAGTATGAACTAAGCACGGAGGAACAGGATAAGCTCGCTGAGCGTCTTGATAGCGCGAAGGGCACGCTTGACCAGGACATCAAGAAAGCCTACACGCACCTGTACTTCCCGACTGCAGATGGCCTCGCTCACCGGAACGTAACCACCGACAGTACCATCCATCAGAGTGTTATCGAGAAACTCGACGAGGCCGGCGCAATCATTCCCGAAGGAGAGGACGCCTATGGTGTTGACTGGTTCGAGGCGACGATCTGGAACGTTGGTGCAACGTCGATGACGACACGGGCGCTCGAAGAGCAGTTCGGAAAGCGCCAGGACGCAGAAATTCTCCTGTCACCGATTCCACTGCGTAAGACGATTGCTCGGTTGGTCCAGGAAGATGGTTACGCGTACTGGGATAGCGAGCAGAATGTCGGCTACTACATTTTCGGCGCGACGCTTACGACTGACGAACACGAGCTTGACGATGCGAAAAACCTCTACACTGGTGTTAGCTATCAAGACGTTAAGCTCTCGCAGTCGCACACTCTCTACACATCCATTGATGAACTGGTCGACAACGTCGGTGATTCTCTCGAATGGGAAGAACCCGATGAAGAAGATGTTGTAGACACGGGAACGGGCGATGATGATGGCGATGGCGAGATGGGTGGTGGTGGTGACGGTGATTCAACTGGCGGTGATGATCCCGAACCGTTCAGTACACTCATTGAGGTCCAGACCTCGGAGCCAGCACATGTCTCGCGTGCGCTCCAAGAGTTGCGTGCAGACATCGCCGATGAACTCACTGCCGCGCGCAAGGAGTACAAGGGTCACCCCGACGAACTGACGCCACTTGCCGAGGGTATCTGGATTCGTATCGACGGTGCTGATGCGTGGAAAGGGACGTGGTTCACCGCGAACAAGCTCAGCAACTCTGAGGACTTCGCCGAGAATTCTACGCTCGACTTCGATTACTACGCTAACGACGGCGCCGACGCGAAATCACAGTTCGAAGTCGACTTCAACGGCCACCCCGGTGTGTTTGCGAGTCATCTCCGGTTCAACATGGAACCAGAGGATCTCTCGAATCCGGACGGTGGTCGAACCGCTGAAGCCGAGTTTGCCATCGTGTTCGACGACGGAGACGCTCAGTTGTATGGTGACACATTCGACGCCCTTGACGACCTCCTCGCAGTAGACAACGCGTTCACTGTTCGGATGAACGCCCAAATTCGAGTTGTCGAATCCAGTGAGGTAACCCAATGAGTCACGGACTGGCAGAAGGCAACTCGTTCGCCTTCACCACCGGTGCGTACGGGAACCGTCCAACGTTTGTGCTCACACGCGACCGAGTTGCGGATCAGCACGAAATCACGCTCTATGAGCTGGCCCCCCGTGATATCGCCAATGCTCGCCGTGAGCGGTTCAAGCGTGCCCACAAGTCTGTGAACGTCACCGTGTGCGAGCTTGATGATGCGATTATTGGTGAAAAAACACCGTCTGAACTCCCCGGTGCAGCTGATACAGCATACGATTGGGACGACTGGTGTGCAATTCGCATCGCCACATTGCGAGGCGGGGCGTTCAATGAGGTGAGTTATCTCATTGAGTCTACCTTCCGCGAGTTGAGCCTCGATCCCGAGATCGTCTGCACAGGTTCGCCGGCGAGCGTCAGCCTTCCCGAGGCTGCTGGTGTTCGGCTTTCAATCGCGTTCCGTGCGATGAAGCCGATGCGCCGTCGGGACCGCCTCCGCGAGGTCGCAAAAGGAATTGACCAGATGAGCCTTGGGGAGTGTTATTACTGGCACGCCAAGGCTCGGTCTCCTTCCTCTCCGAGTGGAACCAAGGCGCTTCGAGTACTGCTCGCTGACCACATCTAATATCAACTAATGTCTGAGAAACCAACCCTCGACGATGCCGACGTTCCAGAACGTGTCGCAATCGAGTCGAACCTTCCACTGAATGCAATCGACATTGAGAGCCAGAAAGATATGGAATCTGGGCGCTACCACGCGCTTCGGAGCCTTCACAAATGGTTTGCTGCCCGTCCTACCCCTGCGGTCCGGCTTGCTGTGCTCGCCTCGGTGTACCCCGGCGAGATTGATTCTGACGAGCTCCTTCGGCTGATGAAAATTGGGCCGAAAGAGATGGATACCGGTATCGCTGACTTCGTCGAGAAGAAGTTCACTGAGAAAAAGAGCTCGAATGATACGCTCGACGACCACTACGGATACCCAAATCCCAACACTCAATCCCCGACTGAAGCCGAGATTGAGAAGCTTCAGTCAACCTTGCGTGATGCATGGGGTGGGGAACTCCCGACGATTCTGGATCCGACTGCAGGGCGAGGTATTATTCCATTTGAGGCAATTCGATACGGGATTCCGGCGAAAGCGAATGAGTTGAACCCCGTTCCATCGCTCATCCTGAAGGCTGGTCTAGAATACGCACCTGAGGTTGGGTCGCTTGACCCAGATATCCGTGAGTGGCGAGATAAGATTCTGGAGACCGCGAAAGAGAATATCGAACCCTACTATCCGACGGAAGAGCCCGGTCGGCAGATTCTGAACTCGGCGATGACGTACATTATTGAGTGTGACTCCTGTGGTGGGAAAATTCCGCTTGTCTCCAAGTGGTGGCTCAATAAGGATTCTGATGGTGGTGATGCAATTATACCCATCTATGAAGAGGGCGAAGTGAGCTACAAATACACCCGTGTAGAAGATTCTCCAGACAGTTACGATCCAGAAGATGGCCCACTCCATGGAGAAAGCGCTGAGTGCCCACATTGCAAGGTGACTAACGAACAAAAAGACGTGCAACAGAAGCTCCATGACGGGGGTTTTGAGTTCAGTATCTATGGAGTGAATTACGAAACGCCAGCTGGCGGACGAGGCTATCGTGCAGGTAATGAGTACGACGAAAAAGGTATGCATAAGGCAGCTGATAAGGTTGAATCCGATTTCAACCTCCTGACGTTCCTCAGCGAGCCAGTTGATGTGAGTAGCCGGATTAGTGACCCCAGTAGTTATGGGATGCACGAGTGGCGAGACATCTTCACACCTCGCCAGCTCGTTGTTCAGTATGAGTTCCACCAGGCGTTTATCGAGTACAAGCCAAAAATCTTGGAAAAGTACGATGGTCAACGATCAAAGGCGATATTGTCTGTGTTATCCCTCGCTGCGAGTCGGTCGATGTACTACAACTCTCGGTTGAATCAATGGCACGACCTGAGAGGATATGGAAGCCACATCTTCACAGACAATAATTTTGGTTTGAAAAAAATGTCCGTAGATAACAATCTAACTGCTCCACGCAGGGGGTACCGGAAACACTCGGAGCATGTTATTGATGCCTACGAGAAATTAGTATCTTATGTACCTCATTCTGAGTCTGCTGAAGTAGTTTCCGGCGATGCTGGTAAGTTGGCAACAAAGTTCGAACCTGAATCGGTTGACGCAGCCATTGTTGATCCACCGTACTACGACAGTATCATGTACGCCGAGCTGTCGGACGTGTTCTACGTCCTCCAGAAAGAGTATCTGGAAGATGTTCACCCCGAAATATACACCTCGAGCCTGACTGACAAGGATAACGAGGCGGTCGCTAACCCGTATCGATTTGAGGAGATTGCGGACGATAAGCAGTCGAAGAAGGACCTTGCCGACGAGCACTACGAGAGTAAAATGGAGGAGATCTTTGCAGAAGTGCAAGAACTCCTCAACCCTGGTGGTGTGATGACCGTGATGTTCACCCATCGAGAGATGGACGCTTGGGACACACTCACATCTGCCCTTATCAGTGCTGGGTTCACTATCACGGCAACGCACCCAATTAAGACCGAGATGTCTGATCGGGTTGGACTTCAAGGAAAAGCAAGCGCAGACAGTTCCATCTTTCTTGTCGCTCGAAAGCAGGCTACTCGGTCGACAGAACGGACACTCTGGGAAGACGTTCAAGATGGTATTCAACAGGCTGCGCGAGATCAGGCAGAGGAAATCCTCGACTCTGGATACAACATCTCCAAAACGGATACTGCAATCGCTGCATATGGCCCGACGCTTCAGAAATACGCTGAAGCATACCCCGTTGTGAATAAGAAGGGGGAAGAAATCCGCCCCAGAGAAGCGCTCGGCCAAGCACGTAAAGCCGTGACCTCCGTTCTTGCTGAGCGATTCCTCAAGACAGAGGGTCTTGACCGAATCGACTCGCTCACACGATGGTACATTCTCTCCTGGTTGATCTATGAGAACGACACCGTTCCCTATGACGAAGCACGACAGCTCGGTATGGCTGCGAACGTAGATATCGACAACATCAAGCGGTCGACGAAAATCTGGGGGAAGAGTCAGAAGGACATCACCCTGAAGGACCATGATGATCGGGTCCAAGACATTGTCCTCCTGAAGAGCGACACCGCCGACAACCCCTCTACTCGGAAATATCGCGTGAACCCAACCGACATGCGGTTCACCTACACAATAGACGCAGTGCACGCAGCAATTCACGTGTATGAACGCGAAGGGGCTCGTGCAGCATGGGAGTGGCTTTCGGACAGAGACCTCAAGTCGAACCGAGAGTTCAAGGCTACCGTCACAGCGCTTCTGGAGGTGCTTCCTTCAGATTCGGACATGCGAAAAACACTTGTGAATTTGGTCTCTGGCGAAACGGGCGACTATCTGGACATCAACCTCGACCACATCGATATGTCCGGTGAAGAGAGACAGACCGAACTCGGTGACCACCAGTAATGACGCTTCAGGACGTCTCATGGCACCCAGTGTACGAGAGTGAGTTCCGAACCAACCGGACGCTCATGGAGACGTTCTACCGGCCATTCCTCAATGAAATCATCCGGTATGACCGACTCGCTGGATACCTCAGCTTACGGAGTCTTGCACACGCCCTCGAAGGAGTTGATTCCTTTCTTGAGTCCAGCGGAACTGTTCGTGTAATCGCAGGTGCAGACCTCCAGAAACGCGAAAAGGGTGCGATGTTCCCCGATGCGGATGAGCCACTCGAACCATGGGTTGAATCCCAGCTCACGATTATCGCCACTCTCCTCGATCGAGGCAATCTCCAGATCAAAGTTGGTGACCCAAAGGGTGGTGACGGTCTCTTCCATCCGAAGCTCGGAATCGGCGTTGACCGCGAGGGCAACAAAATCAGCTTTGAGGGGAGTGTTAACGAGACGCTCAGTGCGTGGCAGTACAACTACGAACGCTTCAAAGTCCACCGGTCGTGGAGTCGTGGCGAAGCAAAATACGTCGAGGAGGATATCTCTACGTTCAACGCCCTTTGGAATGGCTTCCATCCTTCCGTCAACGTCTACCAGCTCGACGAGGCCGCACGCCAGAACCTTATCGACTGGAAGGACACTGACGGCTCGCTTGACGAACACGTCGAGCGGGTGAAAAACCATGATCCACAGAGAACAGTCCCTGAAGACGAGACTGCCAGCGTGGTCTCACTTGCAGGGCGCACCCCCGGTGGAGTACACCTTGCTGAAGAGATCAGTACCGTCACGCCCTGGCCTCATCAACGAACGATTTCCGATACTGCCGTCAGCGTCTACCCGAACAATCTGCTGTTCTGCGACGAAGTTGGCCTTGGCAAAACTATCGAGGCGGGGCTAACGCTGTCTCGGTTGATGCAGACCGGTGAGGTCGAGTCCGCTCTGTTTTTGGTCCCTGCTGGGCTCGTCCAGCAGTGGCAGAACGAACTCCTCGACAGGTTCAATGTCCATGCCTATTACCACGAACGCTCCTATGACGGTGACTACATGGTCGGCCCTCTCGGCGACTCACAGGAAAACCGAATCCGCACAGGCGGTGCCATCGACGCAGATACATGGAAAAAAACACCGATCGGGTCGTTCGTCAATGGACGTGATGAACCGACCGTTATTATCGAGTCTTGGCACACTGCCCGCCTTGAGAACAACCAGGAACACGTCGCCCCACAAAACGCCGAAGACGCGTGGGATCTTACGGTAGTAGACGAGGCACACAGCGCTCGCGAAGAGACGAAGCTCTACGATCTCCTTGGGAAGGTGGAAGACGTTTCTCGGTGTCTCTATGCCCTTACTGCAACGCCAATGCAACTGAACATCGGCGAACTCTACGACCTCCTCAGACTGTGTGATCTCCCTGAGGGCTGGGACGACAAGAACCAGTTCGTCGAATTCTTCGAGACACGTCGTGCACTGGAAGAGAGCCTGAATACTGTCGAGTCCCGCTATCAGAGCGTCACTGACGGTCAAAAGCAGGTTCTCCAGCAGTTCCAGACGGAATTGGATCTCGAAGAGGGCGAGGGGCGACGAAGAATCGAACGGTTTGGGAAACTCCTCCACGAGCACCTCATGTCGAATCCCGGCTATGACGAACAGACAACCGAACTAGTCAATTCAACAGACACAGAATCGATCCAGCACCGCAAGGCTCTCGAGAAACTTGTCGGCGTACAAAAAACCTCAGCCCGATTCGATAATCCGCGTTCGCTCATGTTCAACTGCGGCCCAACTGAATGGGATGCGCTAGTTGAGGCCTCCCAGTGGGCCACACCAGTTCAATCGCGCATCTTCAGGAATACACGACTAGTTCTCGAGCAGTGTCAGGAACTTGGGTTGCTCACTGATACGGTCCCGACCCGCGATGTCGAGACAAAACGTATCGAATTAGCAGAGGCTGAACCTCTGTACGACCAGGTTGAGAAGTATATCGACGAGACCTATCAGGAATCACAGAAGGTCCTAACTGGAAAGGAAAAGCTTGCACTGGGATTTGTGATGACGACCTACCGTCAACGCCTCACGAGCAGTCTGCATGCCATCAAACAGAGTCTTCAGCGACGAATGGCGAAGCTCGACAAAAAAGTCGGTGACATGACCGAAGAGGTGTCCGAGCTCAGCAAGGACTCCGGCGTGACAGAAGCAACCATAGACGAGGCAATCGGCCAAACTTCCCTGGACGCATACCAGCCAAGCAGTCGTGGCGCAAGGGATGTGATTCAGGTCGAACAGGCGGCCCTCGAAGAGTTCGTAGACGATCTAAAACAAGCTCATACAGATCCGAAGATCGCACAACTTCGCAAAGACATTCGCTCACTCCGCCAGAACGCACGTGATAATATTATCATTTTCACGCAATATCACGATACGCTTGAACACATCCGCGAGACCCTCACTGATACACACCCGAACGTCGGGACATACAGTGGCGCGGGTGGGATGCAGTATGACGAGACAACCGGCGAGTGGGTCGATGTTGGCAAAGAAGCTATCAAACGTGACTTCACTGAGGGAGATACCAACATCCTGATCTGTACAGACAGCGCAAGTGAGGGGCTGAACCTCCAGACTGCTCACGCACTGATCAATTTTGATCTGCCGTGGAACCCGATGCGGGTCGAACAACGAATCGGTCGAATCGACCGTATTGGACAGGAGAATCCGGTAGTGCAAATTATCAACTACGCTTACAAGGACAGTATCGATGGAGACATCTACGAAGAGTTAGAAGGCCGGTTGCAGTTGTTCGAGAACGTAGTCGGCCCGATGCGTCCTGTTCTGAACAGTATTGAGCAAGATATCAAAGATGCTGTGATGGGTGGATTCGATGTGGATGCTGTCGGTGAGCATGTTGTTGAAAAAGCTGACACACGGGCGCAACGTGCACAGAAGAAAGCTGAAGAGACGGGCTTGGCGGGAGATGCTGTCGATGTCACAACGCGAGAAGCGATTATAGAGAGTGCTGGACTTGATGGGTGGGAACCGTATTGTCACCCCGCATTCGAAGCCATTGGTACTGGAAATCGTGCACATGAACCGATGCTGGGCTTAGAAACAATAGAGACGCTCTTGACACAGAGTGACCGCCTCGAGGAGACAGAGTGGTCATTCACCGCTCTCCGAAACCATACTCACGCAGACGACTTTGACGACGTTGTTGATGACGCCTACGTGCTCGAGTCATCTGAGAGTGACGTGGTAGCCATCCCAGAGTCACTGGGCGAGACTGCGCAGTCAGAACTTGGAGGTGGGAATGGTCTTGTTGTGACGTTCAAGCCCGAGATTGCTGAGAAGTTCCCATCGATTCGATTACTGCTGCCGGGAGACCCGCTGTTCGAAGCCCTCGTTAGTGAAGTAACCCCGGAGAAAGTGGATGGTTTAGAATTTGTCTGCGGCCAACATGGTGAAAGCGGAGCGGTGGTTACTCGAGAACACTCTGTCGAAGACGCAAAACAAGCGACTGTAGTCGAACCAGCAACGACAAGCGAGAGTGTGAATGAATTGCTTAGTGGTACGAGGCCGCTTACCTCTTCAGATGACGCTGAGCAAATTGTCTTGGACTGGTTGTCCCAATCTCCAATAGCTGACTAGAAGCAATTTTCTTAATTCACTGGAGTCTGCAGTCGAGATCCGAGTGAGAGCTCATCCGTGTTATCGAAAATTTTTGTTCTAGAATCCCGATTTTATGACCACAATACTAATGACAGTCGGTGACGAACTATGACATTGGTGACAACGATGCCAGAGCCTATGCGTGTCGAGGATTTAAAAGACCGAGAAGAATCCCAATTTGAATTTCCGGTCGAACCTGGCACAAATGAGGAGACTGCTCTGCGGTTTTTAGCTGCGAATCCAGATTTTGGTTGGCCACCAAGCAAGATCGCTGAAAAAACTGGAATTAACCCAAACAGTATCACAAAGACTGTCAAGCGGCTGCAAGAGAAAGGGCTGGTAGAGTGTATCTCCAGTCGCTATTTTGTAGATCCAGACCAGTTTGATGAGATTACGGGAATGCTTGGTGATCTTCAAGGTCTTGATCAAATCGATTCGCTACCGGACGCAAACATTCAGCAGAGCGACTCTGTTGACGTCGGTGAAACCTACGCGTCTGAGAGTGAAATTGACGATATCATTGGATAGACCGGAACAGTAATTTCAATTCGATCTAATTAATTACCAACTGATGTCGAAGACAAAATTCGACCGCGGCGAAGTTGTTTCTCTTGCGGATCCTTATGGGAATAACAAACCACGGTCGGCTGTAATCGTTTCTGACGGCCGCCGACCGTTGCATAATGATGGTGAAATGCGATATAATGTCGTGATGTTATCGTCGAAAGTTGGTGAGTTTGGAGGTCACGATTGGGCCCAGACATTAGACGCTCAAAGTGATACAGAAAATAACCAAGAACTACTGAGCGACTCCGTTGTTGAACCTTGGGGAACCTTTGTTGTTAACGAAAGAACGCTCAATGGCCCCCACGCGAAGCTCAACAGTAGTGGGATGAAAAAAGTAGCTCGCGCACTTGCGAACATGGTCCTGCGGTAGCTTGAGTTGGTGTTTGTTCGGTTGTTCTCGATTGTCTATCTGACAATGAAGGCACCTGTGTTCCGGGTGTCAGAAAATAGCGCAGCCGATGTATGGGTGACAATGTTGCTACTGTCGTCAAATCTTACCGCCTCCGAATTCGTCGAGAAGACCTTGCGGGGTGAATTCCTCTGAGATGTGTTCTTGATACCTTTGTTTCACCAGTGTTTCAAACATTGTTTGGCCACTATTCTCGGCTTGATTGAGTGCCTCCAGTGCGCTTAACGAAAGTCCGTCGAGACGAAGCTTTGCGACTTCACTTTGAAGCTCAGTAACTAGTCTTCGACTCGATTCTAACCGAACGTCGTTCAAGAACATCCGTGGGAATGTTTGGGTCCCATCATAACCCCAAGAGTAGGTCGGATCCACAGCGCTACCCGGCCATACTTCAATAAAGAGTACTGACCAGGGAACCAGTCTTGCTGTATCTGTCACTTCATATTCCAAAATATATTTCTCGTCAACGACTGACTGCGGGGGTTCATCAAATTCATTTGAGCTGTGGCGATCTTGGACTACGTTGTTAATACCATTGATAATGTCCAGTTGGTACTGGGAAAATGAATAATGCATCCTGTCGCTCAATTCATCATAAAAGGCCATATCAAAAAAGTCGAACCCAGATAGCGCATATATCGGTTGTTGATTTGAACTTCGATTTCCACCTATTGGATTACTGAGTGACTGACGGTCATAACATTCTAATGAAATCGATTGAGCGAAGATCGGTAGTATACTCGGTGTGATTGGAATAATGCCAAATACATCGACTTGCCAGTCCCTGACGACATATAGCATCTCTGCAGAGATATCCGGGATTCTCCGGTGAATGTCCTCGATATCAACGTCCTCTGCAAATGCTTCTGTCTCGATTAGTTCGTACTTCTGTACCTCGATATCTTGGTGTTCGGCAGCGATCTCCGCCACCTCTGTTGGCAGTAACCCTGGCATATTCCCACCAGATTTATCAAATTCACCCTCCAGATATCGTTCCAGCATATCTTTTAGCTGGTACTGTTCTGAGCCATTCCTGCTGTAGTGTAAGTCAAATGTATCATCTTCATTTTGATATGCGACAATCGCTGGATGGCTCATGTCTGTGAATTCAACTACAGACTGAAATATTCAACTATACTATAGACTGAGTCGGCACTGGTGACGAGCATTTCGTGGACTCGTCTTGAGATGTACCGTTCATAGCATCAAGCGTACCAGAATATAGCTAAATCAACCGCAGTACGGCGATTCACCAGACCCGAGTATTCTTGATCTGCGTCAAGAAAGATTTCGGTGAATACCTCGTCAAATTTTTCTTCAGCTAAATTGGTGAAATTGCTGACCAGGTACATATTGCGCTCTGCCAGACACAACGATTCGAGAATGAAAAACTGTGGATGAGGGGCTAGATATTTGCTGCCTCCAAAATATGTGGGACTGTCAAGATGACGGGAATTGTCATATTCACAGCGGGACGTCAAGATGCGTACGAAGATTACAAGAAATCAGTCAAGCAAGGCCACGAAATCAACGAAGTTTCTCCCTATCTCTCTGACGAGGACGTTGAAGAACTGCGAGCCACTTCAGAGGACGATCGAGTTCATCTATGGGGGAGTTCGGTTGCGAGCAAATGGAACAATGTCGAACCCGGTGACGTCGCTTTCGTCTATCATGACGGTAAGTTCGTAGCCAGAGGACAGGTGCTGATGCTGCGTGAGAACTACGACTTGGCCGAGTATCTCTGGAAAGATGGCGTAAACCACGATCGTTGGGACTCGGAGAACCCATGGAAGTACCTCACGTTCCTCACCGAAGTAGAGGGAACCGACGTCGACATTGGGGAGTTCAATAATTTGGTCGGCTACGACCAGACGTATCGGCCTCAAGGATTCACTCGTGTCGCAGACAGCAGGCTTTCACGCCTCACAGATGAATACGATTCTGTCGAGACTGCCCTCGCCGAACTCACCGGTTCCGGTGAAAAAGTGCATCAAGTGGACGATGATGACGTAGAGCAGACGCCGAATATTTCTACACTTCTACGTTCGGCTAGCACCGATGGCAGCCGTGCCGAAGAATTTGAGCAACTCGTCGCAAAGGCGTTCACTCGGTTGGGTTGTGAGACAAAATGGATCGAAGGTGGTGGAGACACTGACGTCGAAATTAATTCTCCGATGCACGTAGTTATCGAGGCCAAAACCCGTAGCTCTGGAAAACTCAATACCTTAGAAGCAACCAACATCGACAAGCACCGCCGGCAGAAGGGTGCTGATCACGCTATCGTGGTCGCGCCGGGATTCGCACCGAAGGTCATCGAGAACGCCACAACGAACGAACTCACGACGCTGACTGTCGATGACCTAATCGAATTGTTGGACCGTCGGGACCGTTACGCCGTTACTCCAGAACAGATTCTTGACTTGTTAGCCCGACCAGGAGCATTCCAAGATGACCGTCTCGACCTCTTGGACGAGAGTATCGACGACCGTCTCGATGCTGGCGAGACGATATTAAGCGTGGTCAGTGCGCTTGAGCGTGCAGATTCTCCAGTGGCGAATGCTGCAGATCTAAGATGGATTGTCGTTGGGATGCACGATCCAAGTGACGTACCCAGCGAGAGGGACATTACTAGGACACTTCAACTACTCAGTCACCCCAGTATCAGTGCAGTTGAACAAGTCGAGGATGGGTACCGACTTGTCACGAGCTATGAGAACGCTGTCAAACTCGTACGATCTCTCAATACTGTTGTGCAGAAATCTTGGAAGCCTGAATTGTCCAACAGCTCAAATTGACTTCGCTGATAGTTTCTTAGAATACCGCGTTTGGTGGCGTTCCAACCTCCTCCTCGAGCCGATTAGAAAGTTCATCGGCGAGTCGGTCGGCTTCTCCGTCTGGTATCTCTGCAACTTGTTGACCTCCGAAACTTCCGAGCGATATACCGATATCATTCGCGACGGTGCGTATGTCGACATCACTTGCTCCGAACCACTTTGATTCGTTCGGGTGTCCGACTAGATGGTTTGTAACGCGACCTTGAACAGTAGAGATGTTCTCGTTTCCATTATCTAACAAGTCGTCGATAAGGTGCCCGCAGTCTGCGAGGTCGATTTTGAAGCGCTTTGTCCACTCCTCACTGAATCGGTCATCGTTGATGATTTGTCTCGCGTCGAGTTTCTCTTTGATTTTCAACATCCCGGCAATCTGGTGCTTTGGCCCGGATGTCGTCTCTCCCACTTTCGGGACATGAAATATCCAGTCACCAGTGTCTTGACCTGCACGAATAGCCGGTTCACAAATAGCCATAATGGGATGTTCATTTGACCAAAAATCCGGTTCCGGAAATGGGCCAACTCCTGGGAGGAGAGCACTCTCTTCGAGGATCTCGTATCGATGGATTTTTCCACTCATTCTCAGATTCCTAACAATAATCTACAGTTGTATGAATCTTCTCCCGACTCCTGAGATGAGTGGTGCTATCCTGCAGATCCCAGGGGTTCGGCGTCGATATATTCACCAAACACAATCGATGTGCATCCCAGCACTTGACATCTCCTTTGCCGTTGCAACTAGCGCTCAGGGAGAGAGGGGTGCGTCCAGTGTAACGAGACGCACGGAAGTAACCCAGAAAATTACCCCTCAGAGAGGGGGGTGCGTCCAGTGTACTCAGCTGAGCGTCTAAGTCGCCAACAATTCAAAAGAACCACCCCCACATTCAATTCTCTACCCAATACGGTGACGGTTTAATCGGGTGTGACTTAGTATTTTCCTCGGGAATAGACACCGACTGCACTCTCTTCAACCTTCGAGAGTGTACACTGGACGCACCCCCTCCCCCTCCTATACCAAATCGGACCTCTTTGTCAGTGGATGTACCCCTCCCTCTTTGGCGTCATTGGACATGGGGGTTTTATATAGTCACCACCGAGAAATCACCTATGCGAGAGTTCGGCGAGGAGCAGACAATCTTCGACGATATGGACGTGTTGAACCCAAACAAGGGGTACCGTCCTCGTGAGCTTCCAGAGCGCGAGATGGAACTCGACGAACTCCACAGTGCCCTCCGTCCCGCCACGTTGGGGTCAACGCCACTCAACGTATTCGTCTATGGCCCCACTGGGCAGGGGAAGACGGCCGCAATCAATCTCAAAACTCACCAACTACAGAGTTTCGCTGATGAGCAGGGAATCGACGTCACTGTAGTGAACGTCAAATGCAAAGGGCTGGACAAGTCTTACCATCTCCTCACCCACTTGGTGAAAGAACTTCGAGGCCCTGGTGCTGAGCTTCCGAAAGGCCACCAGAAAAAAGCGCTCTTCCAGATGGTCACTACGGAACTCCGAAAAATTGGTGGCACAATCATCGTGATTCTCGACGAGATCGACGCCATCGGCGACGACGACTACGTACTCTATGAGCTTCCTCGACTCGAGCTTGATGACGTCCGACTCTCCATTATCGGGATCACGAACGACCTGCAGTTCCGGGAGAACCTGAACGCAGACGTCCGCTCTTCACTTGGAGAAGACGAAATCGAGTTCTCACCCTACAACGCGAACCAACTCCGCGCGATTCTCGCTCGCCGTGCAGCGAAGGGGCTCAAAGATACAGAGTTCGTCGACAGGACTGCTGAAGACTCCCGTCCTACTGTCGCGACTAACGGGATCGACGGCAAAGTCCTGGTCAGTGATGTACTCGAACCGGACGTCATCCCGCTGGCAGCTGCTTTCGCGGCAGCCGATTCCGGGGACGCGCGCCAGGCAATCAAGCTGCTCTTCCGTGCCTGCCGACTCGCCGACGACGCCGGAGAGCAATCAGTGACAGAGCAGCACGTTCGCGATGCACGCGATTACATCGAACGGAGGGCCGTCGAACGAGGAATCCATTCCCTCCCAACACACGCGAAAATCGCACTCATGGCCGTCACGTACTACACAGTTCGCGACGACGCAACGTGGATAGAGACGAACAAGCTCTACGACTACCACAAACAGATTTGCGCTCAGTACGGTGTCGAGAGTCTCTCTGACCGACGCTACCGGGAGAAGCTGAATAACCTCTCACACTCGAACATCCTCAAGAAGAAGACCACTGGCCGGGGACAGGGCAAGGGCGTTACGAACCGCTACTCGCTCGCTGTCGGCATCGAAACCGCTATCGAGAATCTTCCCAACTCAGACGACCGACTCGGTGGCGGCGCTGACGTAATCCGCGATATGGCGTAGTGGATACCCAGCGAGTCAAACTCTCACTACTCCGAGCAATTCGCTTCTGTACCGTTTCAGTATCCTCGTCAGCGACGCGGTGAGGTCGAATGCCGTGCTACTCGTATCGTGCCGGAAATTCTACCCAGCAACGTACCCGACTGCCTCCGCTTCGACTTCGCTCTCCGCCGTTGCTTCTCTTCACGAACCTCACTGGCAACCGAGCGAGAGTGAACTCGTGAATCACCGTCCTACCACTCGCCTCCAGACACCACTTCCGCCTCGACCAATCGGCCTCGAAGCAGGTCTTCATTCTGAGCGCACCGGAACAGATGACACGCCAGATCCCGAATCGAATCTGAGAGTTCGAGGACGCTCGCGATTCTTCAAATTCACCCAGCCCCGTGTGCGAGGTTTCGCCCGGCTTTCGACTGAAACCGCCCACGATTCTGTTCCCGCCGCATTCGGGACAGTCGCTGGCGCTTTTGCTCAGAGAGTTCGTTCCCGCTCGCATCTTCCCCGCGACCGATTACTGTCGACAGCTCTCGGTCATGGAGGGCCGCAGTGAGTGGTGCGCCGTACGCTCGTATTTCTCGTCGTCGTACGTCCGCCACTCCGGCCCGTGATCAATTCGTTGCTCATCGATGACTAGGACACAGCCCTCACAGACCGTTTCGCCCGCGTTTGTCGTGACCCGGCCGTCGAACTCGGCACACTGGTTCGCGCTTGATTATGTTTGGACGTCTTCGTCGAAGCTCGTTTCGTAGATGTCTCTAATTGCCATCGTTCTCACCGTATTTCGGAACCCGCCAGTGCGGCGAGGTCCGCACCCATTGAGGAGACAATAGACTCAATGCGGGACCGAAAATTTACACTAGGAGTGGGGATTCATTTTAACTGGTCTGATGTCCCACAAGACCAGAACTATACTTCAGTCAAAACAAAAGTTAGTCAAAATGGACTTATCGCAACTATCCTTTTCCCCCATCCAAATCCTAACCGGCCTTCTCTCTGCGGCTATCGTCCTTGCAGGTAGCTACCGAATCTACCGCCAATCAAAACGTGACGAAGAAATCCGATGGCGGATCGAGAACATCTACGAAACAGGACTCGAAGAACTCAACGCAGTACTCGACGAAGGCCAGTTCCCTGGCACAACCCGGAACCGTCAGGAAGCAACCTTCTGGGACGACATCAGTAACTGGGAGAAACTTCGGCTCAACCCTCAGCTCATCAAACAAGGAACCCGGTACTACCGACTGCTCGAAAGTCTCGAGAAAGCAGAACGCAAGTTCACACCACTCAACCAAGATATTGTAGTCCAATTCCCTGACGACGTCGCCAAGATCGAAGGCACAGAGGTGCAACTCCTTGTCGGAGGTACAGCCGACTTCGACGAAACTGAATCCCACGGTGAGAACCCTCCGGAAATGCTGTTAATGTCGAGATGGTACGGACTGGGCACAGTACTCGAAGATATCGACACTGCCATCTTGAATGCTGACTCGCCGGAAGAGGTTCGGGATTTCATGGTGCAGGATGAGGATTTTGACGAGAATCCGTATCCTGACGAACCGACAATCTTCATCGGTAGCGGGCTTCGACCAGAGCAACTCAGCTTCTGGGAAGACGAGTTCCCGGAGTGGGCGGAATACCTGTACCAAGCTATCGAGGAAGGCTACGTGGAGCAGTACTTCAAGGCCCGTGAGCAGGAGTACAATACTCAGCAGGAAATCAAGGAAACGGCTAATGAGCTCCGAGAAATCATGAACAGCGAGATTGAGTCCCTGAACACCGACAAATAGTACTTAAATATTCTCTCAAAGAAGAAGCTCTTGATCAGTAGGTCAACTCACGGCCTTCCCACTCAGATGGTGGATCAGGATTCACCTTCTCCTCTATGTCCGTTCCAACAGACCAGGTGTCATCTCCAGATGGGCCAATCCGTGGATAAGAAGTATACTCACCAGGCAATTCACGTTGATTGCCTGTCCTCAGAATATCGATTGTCGCAATCAAATCAAGCCACTGCGGTTTGGTCAAAGTAACATCTACTCCAGCTTTCTCGCTCTCACCTAACCGCAATCTAGCGGCGACTTCATCATCCATCTGCGACGTGACCTGGAGTTTCATGTTGACCTCCTTGCCCGAGCTTCCAGAGACGCGATGCGGCTCGTTCTCTGAATGGTTGAACGGATAGGTTTCAAGATCCAGCGTCTTTCCTTGGCCTGGTATTTCCCCGCCAGAAATCGTTTCGATCGAGTTCAGTACGTTTTGGAGCTGATCTACCTCCTCACCGACAAACCAGATATAGCCACCTTCCCAAGATCCACGACCAAAGTGGAACTTCAAAGCATCCTGGTTATCAACGGTAAAGTCAGTTACAGTCAGACGAACATATCCCGGCTTCATATCGTCTGGCTCTACACCTTGTGAACGGTCCTGAGTATACGGATCAGCGGAACGTCCTTCTAATAGATATCCACGGGCCTTCTTGCCTTGATCAAACTCGCTCTCAGGCTGCCGCAGAGAATCCGCAGTGCTGGCTCGAATCCATCCGTCATCGTCCGCCAGCTCTGAGTTGTCCATTATAATATTCTGTGCGTACGCAGCAGCGTCTGAGTTCTTAAGCCGTTCTGCCTCCTCCGCAGTCACGTACGGGGATACAACGTCTTTTCCAGAAGCAATCTCAACGTTACCGTATCCGACTTTCCGTTCATCATACCGCTCAAGATACCCGTCATGCTCGGGTTCCATTCTTTCTGCTTCCCGCTCTACCTCCACATCACCATACTCAGTAACGGTCAGTATACCGACTTCGGAGAGATCCTCTGAGGAAAGCAAACTGTGGGCCTTCTCCGCTAGTACGGTTGGAACTGCTAAATACAGTCGTGATAGAGTTGAAGTCGCTAGGAACTCTGAGAGTTGCTGAGCAGTACGCTTTGACGTGAACGAAGACCTACCTTTGGCCTCAATCCCGATTACTTCGTGCTCACTAGGATTTTCAACTGCGTCTGTAGGATCATAACTCCCCTCAAAGCTTAGCACGTCGATTGGTCGATGGGGTTGGTCAGACTCCATCGGGTTCGGAATATGGCCCTCTGGGAGTCCACCATACTCTCGCCACACACAATGCCGGACCCATGGCTCCTCTTCTCGCGAAAAGTCAAGGGTCCCGTCTCGTTCAATCCGGTCTGCCTCTTGGAAGATCCTCGGCTCGTATGCCTCCTCCGGAGATAGGTTCTTCTCGATATCTCTTAGCGTCCCAGCTTCCAGATTAAACGGGATATGGATAACGCCTAACTCAGTCGGACAGGATGCTCGTGACAGATTTGTAATCCCCTGATCGAGAGAGATAGAGTCTTTAGTGTTCGAACCTGTTTCCACCCTCTTCCGGATGTATTCTCGTAGTGATGGTGATCCAGAGAGCTGTTGATTTAACATCTCCTCTGAAAACTCAGAGTCAACTGCCCGCATAACTTCCTCTACCGAGTATTCCCCCTGTTCAACTCCAACACCGAGCTTCATACTATTCTGGTTTAGAGTTGATACGTTCAGAGGTGCAGGTCCAGAAAGAGCTTTCTGGAGGGATTCAATCCGATCGGTAGCAATGTAGAGGCGGTCAATCTTACCGCTCTCAATATACCGATTGGCCTGCTCATATTCTCCGAAGCCCTGTTTCTTCAACTCGATTCCCCAGACTTCCCCATCTGAGGCTTTAGCAACCAAGTCGATCCGTCCTGTACCTAGATTGACCTCTCCCTCCACCTCCATTCCTCGTTCTGTTTCCAGCCAGTACCAGAGTCGTTGCTTTAGAAGTGCTTCACCGAAAGATGCCATCTATTTGTAGACTATTTATTGGATAGGTGGAAAAGGTTATTCCTCTGCCAATCAGTGTCAGGAATATGCGAGAATGGTGCTTTCGGATTTACCTCTATGAAAACGAGGAGTTAGTCTACGAAGATGATGATGAGCGTTGGGCACTATATGACTCAGACGAGTTTCACGACTTCTTCCCTGATGGATATCGTTCTATGTCTGGTAATCATTCCGAGGATGGACATTACACGGTATCTTGGTATCGGAAATCAAGGGAGAGAGGCGATACAGTAGTACCTGCTGGATTCTGCATTATTGAGGATGGGTCAGTTAGCACCACTGTCGAAATAGATGGCGTATCCAAGGCCGAAATAGCAAATGATGGAACTGTAGCTCTCTTCCGGGAATCCAACCAGTTCCTCGTTTTCAATTCAGACGGTGAAGAAATCTTCCGAGAATCATTCGAGAGCAACGTGATGATGGTCAATATCTCCCGAGATGGAGAGTATGCCGCTCTCTGTACTGCACATCCGGATAACGCGGTCCATATGTTTGAACCCCGAAGTGGACAGTACCTTGGCCGAGTTGAAAACACAGGACAGGGTGTAATTCAGTATATGGATTTCACATCTGACAGTGGGAAAAAGAAATTGCGGACGTACAACAGTACACCAAATATTCGTGATGACGTCCACCCTAATCGACGAGAACCAATGGCGGAAATCTCTGTTAAACCTCAGTTCGATATCACAGAAGTAGATGGTATCGGAGTTATCTCTGACAGCAGTGATGGTATCTGGCATCACATTCCTGAAGATGAGGTTCAGGGGGTGGAAGGAAGGTTACGAATCCCAGGTGTTACCCTGCAGAGTAGCTGTGATAAACAAATCTCACTGATTGATTCACACCTGATATACAACGATGTAGATGAAGCTCTTAACGAATCGATTGATTTCTGTAAACAGTGCCAGGAGTTTGTAGCTGTGTATCCTGATGAGAAGGTAGAACGGACACCCAAGAATCGAGTTGGTCGGTAGTAATAGAGAACTCCGCTCTGCCTATTTTAGTTTTCTCAAAGTACGTATTCGAGTGAGAGACCCCGATCCGGCGGCGTACCCTTCGGATCACGGTGGTATATCTAATCCGGGACCGTCACCGCCAGCGTTGACTGCGATATCGCAGGCTATCTCAAGCGACTCAACGAGAGCCTCGACGTCCTCTTCGCTGGAGATCACGCTTCGGTTCCCGTGCATCACCTTGTTCCGGTACTTCTCAACTGTGTCGAACGCCTGCTTACATTGAGTTTTTGAGGGAAAATCCAGTTCATCCAGGAGATCTTCGTTATCCCGAACTACTTCTTTCAGGTCCGCGATGGACATGAACTCGACTGGATGAAGATTCACGTTCTCGTCGACAGCGTCACTCCATCTATCTATCGCCCCTCCTCCTGGACGGGCATCCTCGTAGACCTCTTGAAGCTCATCAATAGTGTAGTCCTCCTTGATCAGATCGGATACTGCCTTCGCCATCTCAGCATAATAGGTGAACAAGAACTCCTTTGCAGTCCTCGTATTCAAATCGGCAGGTGTCACAATCCGCCAAGAATCTCTATCAGGATGCGTAGCTAACGCAAAGGGATACTCGGTCAGGATATTAATGCAGTACAGCATTATCTCGTTGTATCTGACGTACTGATCCCCATCGGTAGAGTTGACTTCTCCGGTCTCCACCTCATAATACTCGCGTGAATTGTAAGGTCTGAGCGGTGCGTAATCGTATCCCTTCTCCTCAAGGTCGTTGATTAAATCCTCCATCAACTCCTCCTGCTCAAGCTCATTCTGCCCAATAAAATAGATCGGAGAACCAAGTTCCTCTGCACTTCCTTCACTCGGGTAGCGAATGTAATCCTCGACATCTTCCTCGCTCCAATACATATAGAAAACGGCGAGACCAAGATTCAAAATACTACCTGTCCATTGACTATTCTAATTCTTGGGTCTTTAACGAGTCGTCCCTGAACCCTGTACCTATCTATGTTAAAGAGGATGAATTCCAACGCAGGGGAAAACTAAACCACTCAATCAGACAATAACCCAGCAAAGCATGGACGAGGACCTCATAGACGACATCAATCTATCTGAAGATCCACTTGTAGACGCAGTCCGAGACGAGCTTGCTGAACAAATCGATGAAGACCAATTGAACGATCTCAGCGAGGGAGACATTCAGCACGTCGTTCAAGAATCAATGGAGGAATCCATCAGGGAGCTAGCTCTTCACACCTATGAGCGAATTCTCTCCGATGGCGAAGGCCTCGAACGCTACCACGAAACAATCGAAGGCTTCCAAGAGAGACTTGAGGACCGATGGGGTGAACCACTCGAACTACTCGAACGGCTCATCATTTGGTCAATGGAATGCGGCAGAGCAATCAACCAAGACCTCGGATTCCAAGCCCAGAGAAACGAGAACTACCAGTTTCAAGCCCTCGTACACCTACACTCCCGCTCAGTCCAAGTCGCTTTAGAGATCCACCACCTGCTCGAAGGAGGTTTCGCGGACGGAGCCTTCGCCCGCTGGCGATCACTCTACGAACTCTCCATCACCTCCTCATTCATCTCTAACCACGGCGATGAAACCGCAGAACGCTTCCTCAGCTATCATAACATCTGGGAGTACTACTTCGCTGAGACCTACCGAGAGCACCAAGATAACCTCAACATCGAACCACTCGAATCCGAAGTCCTCGAAGGACTCGAGGAAATAAAAGACGAACTCGTAGAGCAGTTCGGTGAATCCATCGACGACAACGGGTACGGATCTGGCTGGGCAGCTGAAGCTCACACTGGCAACGGCGGTCCCTCACTCCACAGTATGAAAGAAGAGGTCGATTTAGAGCACCTCACCCCGTACTACATGCTGGCTTGCGAATCCGTCCACGCAGGGTCAAAAGGAACACTTGACCGATTAGGAATCATCCGCCACGAAGACATCGAGCAACCTGGCGTACTGCTTTCAGGTCCGTCGAATGCCGGACTAAATCTTCCAGGCCAACTAACCGCGATCTCCCTCGCACAGGTTACAACCGACCTATTGATGACACATCTAAATTCCCCGTCCTTGGCCGATATGCTGGGGATGCAGATGCTCGTCGACAATATAGAACAAGAATTCGCTGAAGCATCTAAAGCCCTTGAACAGGACGACCGCGAGGCCACTGAGGAATGGGCGAATCAGGACATCGTCGATATCTCGTTGAATTACATCGACCCGTCAGACCTGTTTTCCGAGACCTTCTTTGAGAACCACACGGAGTTTGACTCGCTGCCGGAGTTCAGAGACGCACTCCCTGTTGACCTTGACGACGTGAAAGACGGTGACTCCGTTGATCCCAAAACTGATGAAGTCGTCCAGGCTGGTTCGGAGTTCGACTCTTTCCAGGACTTGGTTGATACAGCACTGGAGGCCTGGGTACATCGAAATGTCGTTCCGTCGGAGTTTGATATCGACGATAACTAGCGAGGGTTCATTCTCTCGTTTTCCGGCATAAATGTTGGACTAGTATCCGAGGTCGTGGCTGCGCGCGCAGCGAAGCGAGCACGGAGCGGAGGGCGGGGCGGTGGGGTCTGGGTCGGTCCGGTATACTCTGGTAAACGGGTCAGCGAGGGGGCCAGCTAATAGGATTACCAAATTATAACGTATCTACAGATCTACTGAATACATAGAAATGCCCTGTTCTACATGTGGTCATCTTCTACTCGTGAACCGCGAAGAAGAGAAACTACTGTGCCCAAACTGCCTCAATATCGAGATAGCAGATTTGGACGTTGTCGAAGACAAAGTTGAGCGTGACCGCCAACTCTTGCGGGACGAGAACCTGATCCGACTATTGGAAGACTACGATAAGGACCACCTGCTCCTCTATCTCATAGAACGTCTCAACATAATCTCGTACGAGTTCTACGAAAATCGCCGCCTGAATATGCGGGAATTCGCCTACATTATCTATCTGATCAATATCGTCTACACGGCAGACGAAAGTCAATTCGGCAACGATCAGCTGGATCGTGGTGACGATCCTGACGATATTATCGACGCACTGCTCTCTACCCAGGCTGAGCTCGTCACGGCACTCAATCACATCGAAGACCGATTCCGGGTCTGTCTGGAGTACCCTGTGCCAATGACTGATGGGAAGTTTCTGTTCGGTGATTACGATCTTCGCGACACGGAATACCGGTACTGCTTCGAACGATGCCTGCGGAGCCTAATCGGTGGCAGGGAGGAGGATGTCGAGCGATTCGACAAAACGCACGAGGAGATTCGGGATTTCGAGAAGCCGACGAGCGACGAAATCGACACGCTGGAAGACTTTGGAAACACGTTCTACGGATTTATACTCTCGATGCTCTTCGTTGCCTCGGCCGACAGTACTGTCGGAGATATCTACGGAACTTCGATGCCTGACAACGTGTCTGTGTTCGACCTCACGGAATTTCTTGATCGGATTGACAGCCAGTTCGCTAACGAAGAGGGAGAGCTGATCCTTCAGGACAGTACGCTCGCGATGACGAACGAGGATGGCCTCGCGCAAGCTGGGGAGAAAACATTCAGTGATGACTGGGAAGATGTTCGGGAGTTCGTTGTGGTCGGTGAGGAGAATCTCGATGCCCACCCCTTCCTGTTTGAGATTTCGGTCACGGATGTCTACTACCAGCAACCGGGTCGCCCGCCGAAGACTCGGGAGCTCACTAGGTTCGTTTATCCCCGGTGGTACGCCCAATTGCTGCGATTCCAGATTTTCCCGCTCCTCCAGAATGGCGACAAGAATAGTGGCCACGAGATCCTGAACAAAGTCGCCACGTGGCGTGGAATAGAGTTCGAGAAGAATCTGTACGGATACCTTGCTGGCCAAGGGTTTGAGTGCTATCATAGCGCTGAGATCCCCGGTGAGGACTCCTCGGAGATCGACCTGCTCGTGGTGAACGAGGATAAGGACGAACTCTGGTTCGTTGAATGCAAATACCTGATGCCGGAGCTCTTGATGAACACTGCCGAGGGAATAGAGGCGCTGAACGGCAAGTTCGATCACAAGGTCTTCAACATTATGGTGGAAGGGTACGAGGGGTCACCGACCGGACTGCCGTTTCCCGAAAAGGTGGATCTGTGGCTTGGGCTCAATCCGGGTGACCGATTCACCGCCCTGGATGGACAAGGCGAAAAAGTAGGGCACGAGTTCCCCAGCGACTGGCAGAATCTGGTGGTGCGAAAGCTAGTGGTATCGAACCTCGTTCCGTCGTACGTCGAGAAGAACTCGGTAGAGTTCCGAACTGATATGGAGTTGTTGGAGATGATCGAAGAGGAGGATCGTGTGTTCGCTGTAAAGCATTGAGACGTCGTGAATGGGAGAAGCGGCGGTGTGCGAGAACCCGAGGCCATAGTTCGGTCAGGTAATGTTAAGTGTTGACCGCCTCCGTCTCGGAGTACGACACGCTCCCGAACATCTGCACCGGAACGGTAGGTGCAACCAGACGCCAGAATGAGACTCACAGATTATTATACCCAACTCTTGAGTAAGTAGAATGTAGGTGAAACGATGGATTTGGATAAAGGGTCTGGGTGGCTGATTGCGTATATTGTTCTGTCTCTCGGGCTAGTTGGTGGAATGGTTGGTGTCAATTTTGGGTACATTACTGTCCAGAACCCAGTAAGCGTGACGACAACCCTTCTAAGCGCCCTCCTTACTGCAACCGTGATTCTTCTCACCCAGCGTCAGCTTGAATTGAGCAAAGCGCAAGTCGAGATGGAAAAACGATTGCTACGATTTGACACTGAGCCCTCTATTGAAGTTGTTGACCGTTGGTTCGAAGGTGACGATGTCTATCTCAAACTTGCCAACTACGGCCACGGTGTAGCACAGAATTTAGCACTTACTTGTACCGTAGATTGCCCAGAGATAGACTGGTTCCGGTCTGCTGTGAGTCAAACACCTCTTCGACGTTACGATCCTGAAGACAATCGTGTTTTAGAAGACACTTCTGCCCGTCCACAGGAGGAACCAGCTACGTTCGTCGCAAAGAATGTCACTGTCGCTCGAATCCCTGAGGGTGAGGGTACCCCAATTGAAGAAGAATTCCAGACATCCTTTCGGTCGCTTGTGTCCAATGGAAGTGGAAGAGTCACTGTGGAGTATCGGCTCATCGGCGATGCAAATGTCATTGAGGATTACGCGATCGACCGTGCAGCTGGGGATAGCATGACTGTCGAATTATCTGATTTGCCTGATTCCCCGACTGCAGAGGTCGTATATCGTTACCAGTCAAACTGACCGAATGCTATGGTAATTCTGGGGCGAGAATATTTGTCACCACAAGAAAAAGAATCTGCATGGGCAGTTCGCCGTACAACATCCCCAATAGAATTGCAACAGGGGAACACAAATATCTCAATTGTCAAGTTGGTGAAAACGTCCGACCAGATAACGACAGTGAGCGGACTGTCTTGGCCTGCGTCGAGGAGTCACTATCTGAGCAATTTCTCCAATTATACTACAAATATCCTCAAACTGGACGTGGGGACGCCGAGTATATCGATCTCGTTGGTTTGGCTTCTTCTGGCTCCTTCATAATGCATATTGTTGATGTCCAAGTCAGTGACATCGAGAGTATCACCGGTCCCGATTGGAAACTTGTAGGTGAACCAACCTCAATTCGGCCGGAAAGTACGGCGGGTGACGCGATGATCGCAGTTCGACGTCAATTCGAAAATCGGGAAGAACTACGCACCAGTGACCGACAATCGGTAATTCCTGTCTCTGATTTTGTCGTCTTGCCGGAAATTACAAAAACGGAGTGGAGTAACGCGTTTGAGGAAAGCCCATCTGAGCGGCTGATATTTAAAGACACGCTGACTGACCGTGCAGCGTTACGTGATAAGCTGATGGCGTCATCCCAGTCGGTGCTTGATGACGAGATTCTCCGACATGGCTTAGCAACGTTAAAGTTCAGCGACAGTATTAGTGGCGGTCAACTCAACGTCGCGATTAAGCCGAAGTCGAAACGTGATCTCCTTGACTTTTTGGACCGTCGGCTAAAAATCCTGACTGATCAACAGCTCAAAATTGGACTCCAGGTGCCAGATGCTCCACAACAAATTCGAGGCATCGCTGGGTCTGGCAAGACTGTAGTTTGCGCGCTCCGGGCAGCTAAAATTCATTGGGAACATCCTGACTGGGTCGTCGCCGTCGCTTTCCGAACACACGGACTCAGACAGACGCATGAGGAACTGATTGCGGCCTTCTACCGAAACTTCTCCGACGGAGATGATCCGGACTGGGACAAGCTACACGTTCGACATGGTTGGGGTGGACGACGAACTGGTCCAGGGATGTACTACGAAATCGCGAGAGAATCGAACGAGTCACCACTGAGCTATGATGATGCTAGAATGAAATTTGGCCGGTTCACTAAGACTCCCAAACTGCTGGACCAATGCTGTCGTGACCTTATCAATACAGGCAACATAGAAGAGTTGTACGACGCGATCATTATCGATGAGGCGCAAGACCTAACACCACATTTTTTCAGGATGTGCCATCTGGCACTCGCTGAACCAAAGCGTGTCTACTGGGCATATGACGAAGCGCAGAATTTAGCCTCCCTTGAAGCCCTTTCAGCTCGTGACCTTTTCGGAGTCGATGAGAACGGTAACCCCTGGGTTTCGGTTTCACGTAAACTCCCTGGAGGGGTTAACGGAACTCATATAATGCGGAAGTCATTCCGAACGCCTCGATCTATTCTTATGACCGCCCACGCGTTTGGAATGGGCTTGTATCGTGAGGGTTCTGTTATTCAAACGTTGACCACACAAGATGGCTGGGACCGACTTGGCTACGAAGTTGTGGAAGGCGACTTCAAACCGTCATCAGTAGGTGAACAGGTCGTGATCAAACGGCCGATAAAGAACTCACCTCATCCATTCTGGGAATTTCAAGAACCATCCGAGCTGCTCCGACTATACTGGGGCGAAGGTTGGAAAGACGAAATTAACTGGGTAATTGACGATATTCAACAGAATCTTGAAGAAGAGAATGTACTTCCTCACGAAATTATGATTACACACCTATGGCCGTTCAAAAAGCGACAGGAACCGCTTGACCAATTGAAAGCAGGTCTTGAAGAGCGCTTAGGCGGATTGCGAGAAGATCGCGATCCGATTGTTCACCACGTTACGGAATCTGTGAGTCAACAGGGGCGAAAAGCGAATTTCAAAGAGGAGGGTAAAATCACGATTTCTGAGGTCCATCACGCCCGTGGAAATGAGGCTGGCATCGTCTATGTTATGGGATTAGATAGTGTCGCTGAGGAGGTCTCCAAGAGTGTGTCAGAAAGCGGTTGGCGTCGCCAGCACGTCAGGTCACGGAACAAAGCTTTCGTTGCACTGACCCGGACGCAAGGTTGGTGTCGACTCACCGGAACAGACCCAACAAATAAAATCGCGGGTGAACTCAATCGTGTCATCAATGACACAAGAAACACAGATCCCAAACTGCAGTTCAACGTGCCCGGTGATGACAGCCCATTCAAGAATATGGATATCGTTGATTACATTGAAGATTGATTTTCCTCATCAATCCCTCTAAAGCCGTTTTCGTCTCAGGTAGCAGCAAACTCGGCTTTCGTCTGCAGGTGAGTCTGCTGTCCAGCCGACCAGAATTTCTGCAATGCTGACTGAATTTCAATAATATCCAATAGAATCTATCATCCGTTATTGGTGAGGTTTTCTAGGTGTGATTTGTCGTTGAACCGAGCGCTGATGTAGACCGTGATAATGTCTTTTTCCGCTGCTTCTTCTACACCCTGACGAAATTCTTCGTTAGTCCGGTAGTTGTCAAAATAGAATGCCCAATATTCTCGCTCGCTGAATCCCCATACCGGCATATTACCTTCGTACCCAGTTCGCCAAAGCAGGAACTCGTCGAACAGGTTTGTTTCCTCCTCCTGAATGAGCTGGTAGAGGTCGTAGAGTGTGATGACCACCATCAGTTCGTTCTCTGCGATGTGGTCGTGGAGATCGCCCATCCCCAATTGTTGATCAGCACGCTCGTTACCAGAGTACAATGTTGGAAGAAACCCGTCAAGGATGATTATACCGCCCGTGTCCATCTCATCGGAGTTCTTGTTGCCGGTGAGGTTATACACCAAACCGAATTCATCGTCCAGACTGTCAAGATAGCCCAGGGTATTCTGTATCTGGTCGGCAGCCTGAGTCACCTTCTGTGTAAATCGGCTCTTGATAAGCTCTACACGATTCGGAATCTTCCGAAAGATCGGATGGGATTTTACTTCGGCCACCCAATATGAATCCTCGAAAAAGAGAAGTCCATCTGCTTCTCCAGGATTGGGGTCATGGATATACTCGAACTCCTTGACGAAGTTTCGACTGGGTATCTGTTGTAGTAGTTCTTGAGCTAGTTCCTCAACGACACCGCCCTTCTCTCGGTTTTCTACTGCTTGGACTTGTTTGAACTGCCCAACGTACTCCTCAATGCGGTACTGCGCCGTAGTCAACAACACTTCCGGGAAGGGAACAACGATCTCGCGCTCCTCACCCTTTACCTGGAAAACAGGATTCGAAAAGAAGTCTAACGAAGAGCTGTCTCCCGAATATGAAAGAAACTCAAGAATATCCTGGGCTGTTTCAACTCGCTCCTGATGTCGCCTCGGATCAAAAGTTGGATCGTCAGGAAGAGTCCCTTCTATGAACGGCTTAATTATCTCCTTGCGACTAAGCGTGACCCTTCGATTCCACGCCTGCTGGAAATCCTTGCTCGGTTCACCGATATTCGAGAGATCAGCATAGTTTTCCTTTGATTCGAAGCGGTTCAACTCAGAAAGGATCGGCTCGGGCTCCTCCAAGATCGTATCTCGAAGTAATGCTTCAAACGAGAGGAGATCATAAATGGCAAATTCATCCTGTTCGGATAGTGGCTCCTCCAGATGACTGTATCGAAACAGCAGGTAACCTTGGAAATCTTGAGGGCTGATATCCTCTGGAAGTGTAAGGAGCGACTCTTGAAACATTTCCTCGAAATTGGGACTGGCTCCCTCTGCCCTCGACTGCTTTTGACTGGCGAACTCCCTAATTTCGGCCACATTGAGTTTCTCGTGGGTGAATTCGCTATTCGAAATACGGTTGGCAAAATATTGCCGTATGACTGGGCGTCGTTCGGTGTTATATCGCCCAAGAGACGAGATGTAGCGGAGGTTTTCGCGGAAAATACCCGAACCCATCGTGTCAAAGCTGGCGGGCCAGCAGAATAAATGCACGTGGCTCATGGCCCCTGTCGACTGCCCTACCTTTGGCGGCGGCCAGCCAAACGACCTCGGATATCATTGGTTATTGAACTACCCTTACTTACTCATGTATAGATGCATCGACCGGTCACACTCGTGATCTCTGAGTCTATGTAATTGCCGTTCAATCTAACGACTAAACGCAATATCCAACTTCTCGTACATCTTCCTCCGCCGAGCTTTCCGCTCTTGCTCTTTCGACAAGTAATTCCGAAGGACGACCTCAGTTGACGAACTGCCCTGGTCTTCAGCAACTCCCTCCAATCCCTCCAGGACCTCCCCCACGGCTTCCTGATACGCCGAGTACCAGAACCGCCGCCCCATCTTCGGCGTTGGCGTATCCCCATCAACAACCACACCAGCACGGTCAGCAAGTTGCTTGAACCTGCGACGTATCGTACTCACAGACATGTGACCCGTCGACGATGACCGAGACGGGAACAGATATCCGTTCCAGTTCTCACGGTCAGAGAGCGAATCAATCCGATCGGCGACGACATCAACCCCATACAACAGCGTCACTTCACCAGGACCGTTCTTCCTCTCACCATCACCGAACGACAGATGTGGGTCCTCTGCATCCAAGACCACCTGGTCGACGTGTAAAGCGGCGACCTCTGAGGGTCGTAACCCCCACCCAGCGAGTGCGACGACGAGCAACTCCGCTTCGGGTGAGTCGACCTCGCTATAGATTCGACGCACTTGCGACGCCGACAGTGCCTGTGGATCCGGCTCACTGGCTTCCCAGCCGAACTCTTCACCGGCCTCCAAGAGTGGGTTGTACTTCGCGTACTTCCGGCGCTTCACGAACGCATACCACGCTCTTGCGACGTGCAGGTATTCGAGCTTCGACCGACCGGTCGATAGTTCCTCGTCGAAGACGTCGAGGACGGCGAGACACCGCTCTATCTCTCGTGGCTGCTGGTCTAATTCAGATAGCGGTTCAAGCAACACATCAGTCCCGTGCAGTTCTCGATATGTCCGAACCCACTTCGCCAATCGCGTCCGGTGGGTCTCGACGGTACTCTTTGCTCGCCCACCACGGGTCTCTATCGACGTGAGGTACGCTTCGAGCGCGTTGACGGTAGCGTCGTGGTCGACGTTCCACTTCCACCCGTCCGACTCCTCGTCTTCGAGTCCGACGACGTCAACGAAGAACTGCTTGGGCGTGAGGTCGTGATGCTCGCGTAGCGCATACGCAATGCCACTGTACCCGTGCTCGGTGAGCCAATCATAGGTTGGGACGTCGCGGTCCTCGTCGAACCCATCGCGATATCGTTTCGGTGCGATGTCTTGCCAGTAGACGTCGACGAGTTCGTCGAGGCTCATCTGTGACCACTTGTAGCGCTTTTCTCTCGGTCCCTCGTCTGAAGTCGTCTCTTCGACGTCCAAACCCTGGGAGTCAGCCTCCGAATTCACGCGTGCTCACCGGAGAGTAACCCGCTCGCTGCGTGTTGGGGTGATTCTGAATGTGAGATTTTCATTACTCACTGACTTTCTCATAGCGAGTTAATACTTTGGCTGATGCGGGAGTGCGTCATACACAACGCCAATTAGTAAAATTAGGGCGTGATTTCACGAGTGAGTGGTAAATTCCATATCGCTATACAAAATAAGTGGGAATTCGGAGCACACAGTTTCGGAAGATGGACTATTTTAGCGTTGGTTTGCCACTGAGATTGTCTAGATTACAGTGAAGTAAGCTAGAAAACATATCCAAACCAGTTATTCCTCTGTGATTGTCAGAAACCATCCGAAAAATTCAGCCCAGAAATAGCGTCACCACTCACGAAAGGCGAACCGGATGGTGTCCACTCAATTAGTCAGGTGGAACCAGCGCCGAAGAAACCAGCTCGACACACTCGCCTGCGGTTATCACAGGCGCGTAGTCCATCTCACCGTCAGCACCAACTTTCAACAGAAAGTCAGTGAGCCGCCAGATATTGTACAAGAGGACTGCAAACACGAAGTAGAACAGGCGGACTCTGTAGTCCTTCGACGAGGTCTTCGCCAAGAAGTCGTTCTTGATACTCTTGTACTCGTTTTCAATCTGCCAGCGACGGCTGTAGCGCCGACAGAACGCTTCAGCATCTTCCGGCTGGACACGAGCATTCGTTGCGAAGACAGTCGTTCCACCCGACTTCGTCGACGGGACGTACAGAAACTGCATCGCGTGCGAACCCTGTTCAACATGGACAGACGCTGACTCGACGGCGACATCTTGGTTGTCCTGCTCCATCTGCTCAATCGCCTCCCGCTCTGAGCTGGAGATCCGCTTGGGAATCAGGTAGCCCACGTTAAGATTCGAGAGCGTCTGAAACACTCTCATCGAGTCGAATTCGCGGTCGCACAGCACCATCTCGATAGGAACGTGTTCCTTTGCTTGACGAACTAATCGCCGGACCACACGATGAATTCGATTCGGCGGGTTATCGTCCCACGCTGAACTTTCACGAACTGTTTCGACAGCCAAAACGAGAGGAACATTCTGGCCGACAATCGAGAGAGTAGCGAATTTGAACGCACGCCCGTCACCGTCTTTCGTCCCGCTGACCATCGGCATTCCTTCAACATCACCGAAGTAGGGCACTGTGGTAATGTCGAGTGCGACAGTCACTGGCCGCCGAAACGAGACTTCAGATTCGATTACTGAGAGGAGACGGTCAGTAGCGATATTGAACCCTTCAAGGAATGATTCTCTATCGAATTGTTTGACCGCTCGAAGGTGCGTATCACCGTGCGGGCCGTATTCTTTCCCACGTCGGTACTGAAAGCGTGCTGCGCCTTGTGCGGTTCCACAGCCGACCATCCCCATGAACGTCTGTAACTCGAAAAACCGAGAGTCATCATACGACGAGTTCTCTGCCCTACCAGAGTCGAATGGTGTGAAGCAGTGTTCACGAGCAAGGCGAGTCGTACGGAAGATCTCTTTCTCGTCGAACGTGACTCCCTGTTCTTCTCTATTTTGAGACTTCTCTGAGTCACGTTCTTCGGAATCGGTGACTTCGTGCTTAGGACGTACTTTCAGAAAACTGTCCGCAATCAGTCATTCATATGGATACTCGTCGGAAAATTGACCATCATCGAAGCTGATCGGCACTGCTTCGGTCACCACTTGCAAGTCATCTCTCTTTCTAGCTTCTTCGATTAGGGCTGGCGATACATAGAGTCGATGGAGATGCATGGTGTCTGGCGCACGGAGTACCCGGACGGTTTCGGTTTCGACTACTCCGATGGTTGAAAGTGCGGCGACAACCCCCGCACGGTCCGTCTCGACCACGGGGGGAAGCTTTACTCCCCGGATCGTGCTCGCAGTAAGTGCATTGATCAGCGTCGTCTGTGTATCGAGTTCCGCAACGATGTCTACATGAATGATGTCTGCCGAGCCAATCCCCATCGCATTGCCGTGAGTTGCCTCAGACAGACTACGTGTGAAGATGCGTTTGATGTTCGGTTTCTCAGGGGCGGGTTCGTTGATTGAGAACGGACGACGGCCGATGACGTTCGTATCCATTCCCTGTCCACTGACTTCTTTTCCCTGTTTATCGAACACCACGAGGTCCAGTTCTTCGAATGGGAGTTTTGGCATTATGTCGTACGCCTGTTCTAAGAGTTCCTTTTCACGGTCTAGGAAGCCACTTGGGGGAACACCCTCAATCAGTGCAGTCTCGTCGTGCTGATCTTCGACGATAGCTATACCGCCGACGATCGGAAGCGACTCAATCAGTTGGTTAGTGATCTCCGGAATCATGTTCCGGAACGACCAGTCAACGGCCCACTTGTGAGCAATTTGTGCACCTCGCTGTTTGCCCATCCCGATAACAAGCATCTTCGAGAGGCCACTCTCAACCGTACCATCGAAATCGGTATGAGGCTTAACGCGGTTGATTGGAATAATCGCATCAGCAGCGACTGCATTCGAATCGGCGACGACGGGGACATCACGGTCTGGTGTGCGGCCGACTTCGACCACATCCATGCTGGACCGGATTTCACAGCCGATTACCTGTTCGTTCACCCCCAATTCGCTCAGCATTCCTCTTTGCCCCTCGCTTGTCGCACCACCGTGACTTCCCATTGCGGGGAACACGAATGGTTCATAGCCGGCGTCGTCAAGCGTCGTCACTACATTGGTGACGATCGCTGGTAAATTTGCGATTCCGCGGCTCCCAACACCGAGCGCAACTTCTCCCCCGGCGGGGATGTCCTCCAGCGGAAGTTGTAGCACTGCTGCCGACACCCTTTCACTGATCTCTTCAGCTGGAATCGCGTTCGTCTCCCACACCTGTTCGATGAGTCCAAACTCTGGTAGAGGTGGGTCATCACACGCTTCGATGATAGTATCTTCTCCTACCGAGAGGTGACTTGCCGCAAGAATCGAGTTTTCCGGTCTCATACCGTCATAATACCCATAATCTAGTATAAATATATTTGTCAAAATGCGAACTCCAATCGTCCATAGAAGATAGTTTAGAGACACGCTTGCTTGTAGAGATATCCCAAAGCGACCGAGGACGCGCATGTCGGTACTTCGAAGATATCCAACGAGGCCTGGACGAAATAGAAATTTGAGTACATTGTTGCCATGAAACAGTAATGCCATTTTCCTCAAGCTCTACTAAGAATATATTTGTATCTACGATAACTGCCCGCGCAGTACGACGAATATGAGTCGTGAGAAGTGTGGCACGGAAGGATGCAAGGGATAAGTGTCCTGGGGGCTGGTACCCAAGAGTAGCTGATATAATCTCCGCACTGGTTGGTGAAACCCAGTGGGAGCTTCCGTGAGCTGCCTTCTAACTAACACATTGCTGTCCCAACGTCATGCGTGGGACAAAATACCATTTAGCACACTCCATAATAAAACTACTGTCAGTGCAGCAGACAGTGTCCAGTAATCTTCAGACAGATATTCTGATTACTAATAACAGACGTACTGCTCTCGACAAATGTTGATTACGGTACCACGTTTGTAATCAATAGATAGTGTCGCGTTATTATTGATTGGCCCACCTCATGGCACGGCTCTGTTGATTCTACGGTGACTATCCTTATTATACAAACTCCTCAAAGCGGCCTATGCAGATAGTGCCAAGGAACCCTGATTTCTTTCGGTTTGCGTTGCTTCAAGCCCAAACTAGTTGATGTTCTAGTGCACAGTTTACAACTACCGATGAGCGATAGTTTGTCGTCATTTGAGACATCACTCGAATCTGTTGATGTGCAGGTGACTTATACCACCCCAGAATCGTTTCATGAGCAGTTGGCAACAGTCATCAGAAGCCCCGCGGTGGGAGTCCCCTTCGACGATGAGTTCGACAACCCGTCACTCTCGCTCGATAGGACTGTAATCGATGTCGACCCGACTCCGGTCGCACTACGAAACGCGGCAACGGGCGTAACACCTGCACGATTGGGGATTGCTGACTATGGCTCTGTGGCCTTATATATGACCGGACACGGAAGCGAGCTTGTGAGCCTGCTCGTTGAGCATCACGTCGCTGTCGTCCGGGCCGATGACATCGCGCCGAGTCTGGGCAGCGCAATGGAGACTCTTCAAACAGAACTTGACAAGACTCGTGGAAGCGCGATAGTGGCGACCGGTCCGAGTGCAACTGCAGACATGGGTGAACTGGTTCAGGGTGCCCATGGTCCTCGGAAAGTTGACGTTATCGTGGTCGAAGAGGAAGTATGACGATGGAAAAGGCAGACGAGATTCGAGAGTTGATGCGCACAGAGGGTGAGGCGGTCGCCGAGAACACACGGGCGTTCAACGACGGCCGCTACGCGTCAGTGTCCGCTCTTGACGAGTACGAAGAGCTAAAAAATTCGGCACGGTCAATAAAGGAGGACGCGATCCAGTGTCTCCCCGAGTTATTGGACCAATTGGCAGAGACCGTCGAGGAAAACGGTGGGAAGGTGTACGTCGCCGATGACGCGGCCGACGCGAACGACTACATCAGGTCAGTCGTCGCCGACAGGGACGCCAAACGCGTCGTCAAGAGCAAGTCGATGACGAGCGAAGAAATCGATGTCAACGAGGGATTGAAAATCGACGGTGTGGACGTTGTCGAAACGGACTTGGGAGAGTGGGTCTTGCAACTTGCTGACGAGGCTCCGTCACACATTGTAGCACCAGCGCTCCACAAATCCCGAGAAGCGATCGCCGAATTGTTCAACGAAACGTTCGACCCAGACGAACCGCTGGAGACGGCCGAGGAGTTGACTTACTTTGCCCGCGAGAAACTCGGTGAGCAAATCATCGAGGCTGAAGTCGGGCTCACGGGAGCTAACTTCATCACAGCCGACACGGGGACGCTCGCTTTGGTAACCAGCGAGGGGAATGCTCGAAAGAGTGTGGCAGCAACAGACACCCACATCGCCGTCGCCGGTGTCGAGAAAATCGTCCCGACTATCGCCGACCTCCGCCCCTTTATCGAGCTCATTGGCCGGTCAGGGACTGGTCAAGCGATAACTTCCTACGTCTCACTGTTGACTCCGCCGGTTGAGACGCCAGTCGTAAACTTCGACGACGAGACGCGGCCACTCTCGGAGTTCGACAGCGACCGTGAGTTCCACCTCGTGCTCATAGACAATGGCAGACTGGCGATGCGAGAAGACGACCAGCTACGTGAGACACTCTACTGTATTCGATGTTCCGCCTGCTCGAACTCGTGTGCGAACTTCCAGAGCGTCGGGGGCCACGCCTTTGGCGGAGAAACGTACTCTGGTGGCATTGCGACTGGTTGGGAGGCAGGCATCGAGGGGGTAGACGTCGCTGGAGCGTTCAACGACCTCTGTACTGGCTGTAGTCGATGTGTGAATGCCTGTCCCGTTGGCATCGACATCCCATGGATAAACACAGTCGTCCGCGACCGAGTCAATCGAAAAAATTCCACTCCAGCTGACTGGCTCGTGGACGGATTAACGCCCGATGCGGAAGACGGTGGTCCACCACTTCAAAAGCGCTTTTTCGGCAACTTCGAGACAGTCGCGAGGCTCGCTAGCGCGACTGCCCCCGTTTCTAACTGGCTGGCCAACGTGAACCTCTCCAAGCGACTCATGGAGCGAGCCCTCGCTATCGACCCCCGCCGGGAGTTACCCGAATTCAAGCGAGAGACACTCGTCAAGTGGTTCGCAGACCGCGATTCGACGGTTACGGACCCCGACCGGCGGGCTGTTCTCTATTCGGACCTCTACACGAATCACGTCCAGGTCGAACGCGGGAAAGCGGCCGTAAAAGTTCTCGAATCTCTCGGTGTCGATGTGGTCGTTCCTCACGTCTCGTCGAGTGGTCGCGCTCCGTACTCCCAGGGGATGGTTAGGACTGCGACAGATCATGCTGAACGAGTAATTGAAACACTCGAGCCCTACATCGCCGATGGTCGTGATATCGTTGTCATCGAACCGAGTGACCTTGCGATGTTCCGACGTGAGTACGAACGTCTCGTTGATGACGACTCCTCGATGCTGGCGAACAACAGTTTCGAAATTCTGGAGTACGTCTTTGGTCTGTTGGAAAACGAGGCCGAATCCAAATCTCTCAAAACAGCCAGTGGTGAAGCGGTTGCTTACCACAGCCACTGCCAACAACGCACGCTTGGATTAGAGGCGCACACCGTCGCTGTACTGGAGCGCTGTGGGTACGATGTAAATACGTCTGACGTAGAGTGCTGTGGAATGGCAGGTAGTTTCGGGTACAAATCAGATTACTACGAACTTAGCATGGACGTTGGTGAACACCTTCAATCTCAGTTTCAGACGGAGGAAACTGCACACCGTCTGGTCGCGGCCAGTGGAACGTCCTGTCTCGAACAAATAGATGCGCTTCTCCGCCGGAAGCCACGGCATCCGATAGAGTTGTTGTCCGAGTAGGTCTCTCCACCGGTCGTGGCTTCCGGTTACCTGCTCTTGGTCATCGTACGGGCTATCAGCAAGAGACGAACAGTACGTGGTCCTATTACAGTTCTAGTCTTGTAACGATAAGCACACGGTTCATTTATTAAGAACAACAGTTTTAATATAAAACAATTTCTCAGGCACAGGAGATCACCATTTCGTCTCACTAGTCAAATACGAATCTGATTAGTTTTCTCGAGAACGGATCTTTTGTTCACACTGAGTAGAAAAACTGCTTGACGACAACCAAAGATTAGTAAAATAGGGAACCGTTGACTCAGTCAGATGTCGTTAGAACATCGCAACTACATCGGTGGCGACTGGAAAGAATCGAGTTCAGGGACAACATTCGAGGTCGTAAACCCTGCTAATACCAGTGAACTCGTCGGGTGCTATCAAGCATCCACGTCGGATGATACCGAGGAAGCAATCGCTGCAGCAGTGGCGCAGAACTCTTGGGAGAGCACTTCGCCGGTCCAGCGAGGTGAATTCCTCAGTACAGTTGCGAGGAAACTCGACGAGCGCAAGCAATCCGCCACGAAAACACTCGTGCGCGAAGAAGGAAAAACCAGAGCAGAAGCGAGTGGAGAGGTTCAGCGGGCGATAGATATCTTCGAATACTATGCACAGAAAACTCGAGACCTCGGGGGGACAGTGAAGGCTCCGAGTGGGGGGCGGTCGAAACTCTACACGAAACGAGAACCATTGGGTACGGTCGGACTGATTACACCGTGGAATTACCCGATTGCGATTCCCGCATGGAAAATTGCCCCTGCGCTAGCAACAGGGAACACGTTCGTGCTGAAGCCTGCATCTGCTGCACCGGGTCCGGCGCGAATTCTTTTCGAATGTCTGGACGAGGCGGAAGTGCCTGACGGAGTCGCAAACATGGTTACGGGGGCCGGGAGTTCTGTGGGTACTCCGTTGACGACGAATAGCGATATCGACGCTGTTTCGTTCACGGGAAGCACCGCAGTTGGTACCGCCGTCGCACAATCTGCTGCGGAGGACCTCACACGGGTCCAGTGCGAGATGGGAGGGAAGAACCCGACAGTTGTGATGCCAAGTGCGGACCCGAAGGAAGCCGCTGAAATCCTCGGAGCTGGTGCATTCGGTACGACGGGCCAATCGTGCACGGCAGCATCGCGTGCAATAGTACACGAGGATGTGTATGACGAATTCGTCGATGCTATAGTCGAATATGCAGCAGGAATCGAAATCGGACCGGGATTGGAAAATCCCGACATGGGGCCACACGTAAACAGAGACGAACTCCACTCCACGCTAGAATACGTCGACATCGGAATCGAAGAAGGAGCTATCCTCGAGACTGGCGGGCAAGAACTCACCGAAGGGGTTCACGCTGACGGCCTCTATATCAAACCGGCGGTGTTCTCGGGTGTCGACAACGAGATGCGCATCGCGCAAGAAGAGATATTCGGACCGGTGCTGGCAGTAATCGAGGCTGAAGACTTCGAGCACGCTCTTGGACTCGCGAACGATGTCGAATACGGTCTCTCGGCCAGTATCGTAACCCAAGACTACACCGAAGCGAACGAATTCGTTGACAGAATCGAAGCCGGTGTTGCGAAAGTCAACGAAAAGACGACTGGCTTGGAGCTACACGTCCCGTTCGGTGGCTACAAGAACTCCTCGACGAACACGTATCGTGAGCAAGGCGACGCCGGAATCGACTTCTTCACGTCGGTGAAAACTGTTTACGAGAACTACTGACCCGGACACTCAGGGCGTCGCCTCTTCGTACTCTCTTTCGTTCTTCATTTTCACCATAACATAGAAGCAGTTCCACATGGATAATGCGCTATGGAAGTCACAGATGTAGAGACGACACTAGTGAGAGCACGCGGAACCATCGATAGCGACAATCGGTCGTCAGCAGTGGACGGCTGGCACTACTGCTTCGTAGAGATACACACTGACGAGGGAATCACCGGTGTCGGAGAAGCGACCGCTCCGGGAATGGAGCGAGCGACCGAGATGGCGGTCCACGACCTATCACGACATCTCCTCGGGCGGGACCCGAGAGGTATCGAAGCACACTGGGAGCGATTATACAACGGATACTCGTGGAATTGGGGGCCTGTCTCGATGACAGCGCTCTCGGGTATCGAAATGGCCCTCTGGGACATACTCGGAAAGTACCACGATGTTCGTGTCTGCGACCTACTCGGGGGGCCAAGTGACGAGCGCATTCCGGTGTACATCAACGGAGGATGGGACTACGAGGCCCCCCCGGAGAACTTCGTCGAGAAAGTCGAGGCGCGATTGGACCGAGGGTATACGGTGATGAAGTTCGATCCCTTCTACGATGACGGCGAACGAGCGTGGCCGACGCGTAATCAGCGCGAAAAGGCAGTGGCCCGCGTCGAAGCGGTTAGAGACGCGGTTGGGAAGAAGGTCGAATTAGGTATCGAGAGCCACGGCATACTGGCACCACAGGCCGCAGTCGACTGTGCCGAGCTCATCGAACCTTTCGACCCACTGTTCATCGAGGAGCCCGTTCCACCGGAGAATCACGACGCGATGCGCCGCATACGGAACCGAGTGAACATCCCTGTTGCGACCGGTGAACGGCTACTGACGACCCGTGACTACCGAGACTTCTTCCAACACCCGACGCCGGCAGACATCGTCCAGCCAGACGTCAATAACTGCGGGGGTATCCTTCAATTGAAAAAGATCGCTGCGATGGCTCACGCCGAGTACATCCCAGTCGCACCACACAACTCCCGCGGTCCAGTTGCGACGGCGGCGGCGGCTCATGCGGCGACGACGATTCCGAACTTCTTCATTCTCGAATATATTCCCGACCAACCAGCTTGGCGACAGGAGTTGTTGGTAGACGAGGAGACAGTCGAAGACGGGTTCTATCACCTCCCCGAGGGGCCCGGACTTGGCATCGAGTTGGACCACGACGTTTTCGAATCGTATCCATATCAGAAGTCAAGCCGGGCGAAGACGAGTTACAACAACGGCTACCGTGACGTTTGGAACTGAAAGTGACCGAAGTGCTCGGGTGAGTGGTACTCAGGCTCAGGAAGCTGAATCCGGCTCCACGTCCCCTTCAGCTCATCCGGAACCCCGCTTCGATACAGGTTCCCACGCCATGATGTAGACGGACCGCTGAATACCTCTCGTTCGGTAAACGCAGAGAGAGTCTCGAAGGGTAATCTCGCGGCCACCCACCACTCCTGGTCGCTGGGGGAAGGCTCCTTCGTTGGCCCGTCGACAGAGGTCACTACCTCTATCTCTGCGGCGAGTTCGTCTCCAATCAGCTTGCGACCGAGGCTCTGTTCTCGCCACCCCGGTCGCTGCCATCCGAGTTTGAACACCCCACAGCAGTTGACTTCGAAATTAAGATATCGCATGTCGCGGGTGGGTGTCGGAGCAGCGAATAACTCGATAGAGCTATCCCGAAAGGTCGGACCATTTCGCTCGGTTACACTCGCGCTGATGGTGTCGTCTTCGACCTGAGCTTGGAGCCACAGTGCACTCCTATCGTGACAGAGTCGGCACGTCGTCTCAGGACCGTCTTCGTCATCGCCCCACTGGAACCGGTCGAGTCGGATGACGTTCGCATCGGCCCATGCGGTTCCCTCCACCTGCCCTATCAGTGGGGGTTCTTTCTCCGTGTGGTTGACCACATAGGTTCGCTTACTCATCGTGCTGCCCACTGCCATCTCCGAGCAACGACCCCCTGTCGAAGTCGACGGTGTTCGAGTCGGTAGGCCATCGACATTGGGAGACAACCTGAATAGTTCGGTTCTCGGAACTACTTCGTCTTTGATGAACCATCGGTTCAAGTGTTTCAGGAGATGGTAAAATAGTTACCGTCGAAATCCCGTAATTGGACCATCCGAATCTGTTGAAACCCCAACTTTCTTCGACAATATCGCGGCTTTGAGGCGGGGAGAAGTCAGCCGAAATATACCACCTCGATATCTTCGGACGAGAGTTCGCGGTCGAAGAACCTCACATCGTCGACCTCGCCGTCGTTGTCGAGAACGTTGAAGCCGTCCCAAGTGACCGACCCGCTACTCATCGAAGACGCTGAAGCGAGCTCGGTCCCGTTCTTGTAGAACGTTGCCGAGCCATCGTTCCACGTGAATGCGAAGTGTTGCCATGTGTCCGTCTCGACCGTACCCGACCCGATATCGCTCGGTTCGAACCGGTTGTCCACGTCTATGCCACAGTACACAGCGCCGTTGCTGTCCGTACTGAAGTTGAATACGTCCCAGCCGTCCTTCGCGGAAACGTTCTGATTGTAATTTTTCGTGGTGTTCGGCTTTTGCCACCACGCGACCGTGAACTCAGATGTTGTCAAGTCGAGGCTGTCCGTTGAGACTTCGTCGCTCGGCGCACTGAACGACAGTGCATCTCCGTACTTGCCGCTCGTAGTCCACGACGCACCGGAGATGGTTCCATTGTTTCCACCACCAGAGACATCTGTCGCGGTGCTTCCGGACCCGTCATCGAGTCGCCAATAGAGTCTTTGACCCGCGTGGGGGTTGTTCTGGACCGTCTGAATGTCGGACTGCGAGAGTTCGCGGTCGAAGAACCTCACATCGTCGACCTCGCCGTCGTTGTCGGTTACTTTCAGTCCATCCCACGTGACCGACCCGCTGCTCATTGACGATGACGACGCAAGTTCAATCCCGTTCTTGTAGAACGTTGCCGAGCCGTCGTTCCACGTGAACGCGAAGTGTTGCCACGTGTCCGTCTCGACCGTACCCGACCCGATGTCGGACGGTTCGAACCGGTTGTTCGTATCGATGCCGCAGTAGATTGCACCGTTCGCGGTAGTGTGGAAGTTGAAGACCCCCCAGCTGTCCTTTGCGGCGACGTTCTGGTTGTAATCTTCCGTGGTGTTCGGATTTTGCCACCACGCGACCGTGAACTCCGACGTTGTCAGATCTAAACTGTCCGTCGAAACCTCGTCACTCGGCGCGCTGAACGACAGTGCATCTCCGTACTTGCCGCTTGTAGTCCACGATGCACCTGATATAGACCCATCGTTGACGCTGCCGCGATTCGATGCGTCGAGAGCAGCCGATCCCGACCCGGAGTTTAGCGGCCAGTAGAGCCGCTGGTATTCGAACGGCGAGCCGAATTCGATGCTTGTGGTGAGTGAATTGCCTGCGAGGTTGGTAACACCGTCGATTGAGAGAGTGATCGAGCCACTCGTACCGGACGTCGAGAGGGTGACTGTATGTTTCGTCGTCGACAGGGATGCAGAATCGACTGAACCAGATGAGAGCGAATAGTTCGACGTATCCGTAGCAGTGGACGAGTCGAGTGATTCATTGAAGAGCAACTCGATCGAGCCACCGGAGTCGGACGATCGAACGACTCTCGGTCCCTTCTCGATACTCGTCGCACTTTCCATATCCGCGTAGGACGACGTCACGCCCGCGTTATCTCTGATGGTGGTGTCCGTCGTATCGTTGTTCGTGAAGGTGTTGTTCTCCGCGTCATGGAGGTTGATCTCCTTTGTGACGTTCTCAACGTAATTGCTATCGACGGTGAACCCTTCGCTCTGCTCGTCAAGGTAGATAGCAGCAACTGGATAGCTTTCGCCTCTCGGCTGTGAAACGCGCGTGATGTCGTGCAGGTAATTCTCGTGAATACTCGAATTCTCCTGATATGAGAGAGTATAGATCCCACCGCCGTCATCGTGTTGCAACATCACGTCATGGATTTCATTTCGCTGGACCGTGTTATCGCCCAAGAGCGTGTCGACGTCCTTGTATCCGTACCCAAGACCGATTCCGGTGTACGGTCCGTTCCACACGGTGTTGTGTTCAATCAGGACATTCTGGACCCAATTGGCGATAATCGCGTCGCCGTTGTTGTACGTCTGCCCGAATCTGGTGAAATAATTGTTGTCGATGGTCGAATCCAGAACGCCCGACGACGGTTCGCTCATGTAGGGGTGGGTGAACATCACTCCGTTCGCAGCCATGTCCCGGAACGCATTGCCAGTGACAGTCGTATTGGTGGCCGGTTGTTTGACAAGCAACCCGCTTCCACCGACGAGTTTGAACACGTTCCGTTCGAACGTCACGTTGGTCGTATCGTCCGTCTCTACCGCTGCTCGCATCGCATCGATGTCGTTTTGGGGTCTCGAAGACTGCGTGGCGATGAGACCGTTGTTTAGGGGATACGTCCAATCGGTGTGGGCGAATTCGAGGCCCTCGAAGCGAACGTTGTCCGTACCGCTAAGGCTGACCAGCGTTTCGAGGCCTGAACGGTGAACGGTCGTCGAACTATTCGTCGGTGGGGATTCGCCGTCCCGCGGCTTGTAGTAGAGTGTGTCCGCCGACTGATCGTGGAACCACTCGCCGTCGTCAGTAAGCATCGACTTGGCGTTCTCGAAGTAGAATGGTTGCCCGTCATCGAACACGTAAGTTCGGTTCGAGATCTCCGATGCTTCGGGCTCTTCGGGGATGATTTCAACCTCACTCCCCGAGATGTTGTAGTCGCTGACGCGGATATTGAACTGATACCAGTGGGGCTCGATAACGAGCCGGATGGTACCCAGATCCCACGATTCGTTGAATGAGTCGGCCGGCACCACCGGATTATCGCTGCTATTCCACGTGACGTGTGAATCGACTTCACCCGTGTTTTTGCGATCGACTCCGGTATTTTCCGTAGTTCGCGCTCGCGTCGCTCGCTCGTCGTTGACATACAACGAACGAATCTCGACGCTTGCGACACTAGCGGCATAGGTCCCGTCGCCTTGATCTGACCAACCGGTGACCTCGGTCCCACCGCTGATCGTGACGTCTTCGTCCTGGTAGGCCTTCCAGATGACATCGTAGCCGTTGGTTCCCGAGTCCTGGCTCGTGAAATTGACTGTTGAGGAGAGTTGGTACGTCCCGCCGCGCAGGCGCACCTCAATGTTGCCGGACATGTTGCCGTTGACCGATCGAACCTCGTCGCGAGCTTTCGTGATTGTCTGCCAGGGGTTGCTCTTTGATCCGTCACCGTTCGTGTCGTCACCCGAAGGGGAGACGTAGTAAACCTGCTGTGCTGCCGCGACTCTCCCAGTCATCGCGGTCCCAAGAGATATTCCAGCACCAATTCCGCCCACCGTTTGCAGGACTGTTCTCCGGTTTATCCGCTGGTACGAACTGTTATCTTTCATCGTAGAGTCTCCAATTGGCATATATCCACGACGCTCGTTTGGCATGTGGGAGTATACCAATTGTCATGACATTCATTGTAGATACTAATAAATATTTTTATAACTTTTATTATAGTTAATCAGATTACACTACGTCAGAGCCAATATCATCACAAAATGTTCTACCGTATCGGCCAAATCCCACAGTCCGACGATATCGAGTGGCCGGGTTGACGCTCGCCTATTCGTCTCCAGCCGGTACGACATCGGATTCTGCTCGCATCCAGGCCGGTGGATATCCCACACGGTCAGTTTTGGTTCGGAGCAAGCGCCCACGCGCGTCGGTTACGTATAGTGTAGACAAATCGGTGCCAGCGAAGGTGCAGTTGGTCGGGCGGGCTCCCGGGTACGGATGTGTTTCGAGGACTCTCCCGGAGGGGTTGAAAACGTAGAGCATCGGCCCAGGTCCACTCTTTTCCCAGCCTGCCGTGGCGATAATGTTTCCATATTCGTCGAGACACATCCCGTCGATACCTCGGTGGGGATAGAAGTTATGGAGCACTTCGTAGTCCCCGAGTGTCCCGTCTGAGTGGATTGGATAGGCCCGAAGTTCGCGGCGATTTCCGCGTCCGTACTTACTCTCTGCTACGTAAAGGGTCGATTCGTCAGGTGACAGCAGAACTCCGTTCGGCCGAGTTGTGTCGGTAGTTAACCGAACGAGAGAATGGTTTCCAGGGCTCTCCTGCCGGTAGACAGAGTCGTGTCCGAGTTCGTCACCTTGTCCGGTGTAGTCTGGGTCGGTGAAAATCACCCGGTTTTGCGAGTCGAAATCCAGGTCGTTGGGACGGTTCAGTCGCTCGGATTGGTACGAATCCGCGACAACGACTTTCTCACCGTACCTGTACCTTGCAATCTGTCTCCCGTCTCCTTCGCATCCATGGAGGTGTCCCTCACGGCCGTATTTGAGGCCGATTGCCCCGCTTACGTCGGACCGAACGATGCTTGTTTCACCTTCGGACGGGTCGAATGCGAGAATCTGGCTGGCCTTGGTATCGGTGAACAGTATCCGTTCACCACTCCACACCGGACCTTCCGTGAACTCGCACCCCTGCACGACTGTCTCGAATTCCCACGTCATTGCGCCGGTGACGAGACTTTCCCGTCGATTTCTTTGTAGTACGATTCTGCTCGTGACGCATCCTCAGACGATAGCTCGACGAGTGGTTCTCGAACTGGGCCCCCGTACAGCCCTGCCAGTTCCATACCGTGCTTTACGACGGGTACGTTGTTAGCCGCCTCGAGCTCGTTGTTCGGCCCAGTTTCTTCCCGAAGGTCTTCGTATGGTCGAAGGTTTTCTCTGAGTTGTCTCGCTGGTTCCCACTCTTCTCGTTCGATAGCGTCGAACAGTTCGAGGGTCGCAGCAGGGACGAAATTTCCGATGCCTGTAGTGAACCCGCCTGCACCCTCCATCGCAAACGAGGGGGCGTACCGTTCGGCGATACCGTTAATCCACGTGACTTGAGCATCCGTCTCGGAGACAACCGCCGAGAACGCTTTGATATCGTTGACGGCGTACTTCACGCCGACGACGTTTTCGTAGGACGCGAGCTCACTGACCAGACTGTCCGGCATCTCGTGGCTTCGTTTGTATATTACGACACCAACGCTCGCCTCAGAAATGATCCGCTCGTAGTAGTCCTGAAGGCCGGATTGGTGGACGTAGGTGTGAACAGGGTCCATTATCATTACCGCATCAACACCCGCGGCTTCATATGCGTCGAGTAACTCCAATGCCGTTTTCGTCGAGCCCCCGAGGCCGCCAACGACGGTTGCTTCTTCCCCTACGGCGTCGACAGTTTCTTCGACGACCTGAATTCGTTCCTCGTGTGAGAGCGAGTAATATTCACCAGTGTTTCCGCAGGGAATGAACACGTTCGCACCTGCTTCGAGACAGAACGTGAGGTTCTCCTCGATTACGTCCAACCGGACATTCTCACTCTCCGAATCGAACGGCGTGGTGGTTGTGAAGGCGACGTCTTTCAGACTCTGCCGTAAACTATCGAATCCCATGAATAGGTAAACCAAATCCACTCATAAATACCTTTGTGCAACGTTGAGTTTTGCGACCGACGGTAGCCGAGGTGACCTGCAGTAGCTATTTGATACCCCACAACTGTATCTTAGGCATGGACGTCCTAGTTACAGGTGCGTACGGTCGGTGCGGAACCGCGATTATCGACGAACTCTCGGAGGACAGCCACTACGATTTCACGTGCCTGAACCGGTCAGACCGACCAGCAGACCATCAGTACGGCGAGTACGACACTGTCGTCGCAGACGTCTCAGATTACGAGGCGATCAGGCCAGCGTTTACTGGCAAGGATGCGGTCGTACATCTCGCCGGTTTCCCATCCGTCGCCAGCACCTACGAAGACGTAGATGAGCCGAACCTACGCGGAGTCAATAACGTTCTCACTGCCGCCCGAGAGGCGGAAGTCGAGTCCGTGGTGTTCGCTTCGTCGAACCATGTCGTCGGCATGGTTGAACGAGAGAACGCTCCTGAGATATACTATCCGGGCCACGGGGTCTGGATTACCCCAAACGACTCACCGCGTCCTGACTCGTACTACGGCGCGTCGAAAGCGTTCGGAGAGACTCTCGGTCGCTTCTTCGTCGAGAACTTCGGGTTCCCGAGACAGTTTTACTCGCTCAGGATCTGTAGCGTCCGCTGGGAGGAGTACGACCATCCGTTCGGAGATGCAGAACGCGGTGTTGAGAACGGTGACTTCGAGCGCGGGACCGAAGCATACGACGAGAAAGTCGCTCGAATGAAAGCAATGTGGCACTCTCGACGCGATTTCGCTCATCAAGTGGACTGTTGTCTCTCCGATGAAGACGTCACGTTCGGTATCTACAACGGCGTCAGCAACAACTCGCGTCGGTGGTTTTCGCTGGAGCGTAGTAAGAAAGAACTTGGGTACGATCCGAACGACGACGGTGATGAGTGGCCCGAGACGTTCGAAGAAACGTCGCTCGAATAGCTGAAAACGAATTACTGTTTCACGGACCCTGAGAGAAGGCCTTGGACGAAGTGCTTGTGCATGAAGATGAACACGAGCGCGACGGGGATGGTAGTGATGACTGCACCGGGCAGGAGCACGTCCCATGGCGTCGCCGCTTGGGTCCCACCAGTCACGTTGGCGAGCCAGACTGTCGCCACCTGCTTATCGGGAGAGCGGAGTACCACGAGTGGCCAGAAGAGGTCGTTCATCCGGTCCACGAAGAGCAACACCGCAAGGGCGGCCATTCCTGGACGGAGCAGCGGGAGGACGATTCGGACGAAGATTTGTGACTCCGATGCTCCGTCCATGCGGGCGCTGTTCAGCATGTCGTCGAGAATCGTCTGCTCGATATTCTGCTTCATGAAGAAGACGGCAACCGGGTGCGCCATCGCTGGCAGAATCACACCCGGATAGGTGTCGACCAGGTTGTACTGAACGAGGAGATTGAACAGCGGGATGGCGAGTAGGGTGAAAGGGATCGCAAGCGTCGAGAGGGTGAGATAGAACAACGGTTTGTGGCCCGGGAAGCTGAACTTCGCAAAGGCGTACCCCGCAGTCGTCCCCAGAATCACGACACCGATCATGTTCAACACAGCGTAGATTAGACTGCTGCCCAACGAGGAGAGGAAGTTGGTCTCTGTCAAGAGGTAGGAGTAATTCTGAATTAGTCGGTCGCCGGGAAGCAACCGAATCGGCCAGCTGAACACTTCGCCGGGAGCTACCGTCGAGCCCACAATCATGAAGTAAAACGGGAACGCGAAGACGACAGCGCCAAGTAATGCCACGACGTTGATACCGAGCCCGCGCGCGGTCGAGGGGAAGATGCTGTCGTCGATTCTCTCCACGATACGCTCACTCCACTGTCGTTCTGCTCGATTACTTTCCTCCGAATCCGATAGGTTCGTCGTCATTGTTAGTGCCCCGCGTCTGGTTCCGAGTCGTTCAGAAGGTTGTACTGGATTATCATGATGGCCGAAAGCATGATTGCGAGCACCGTTCCGACCGCTGCAGCGTATCCGAGTTGGAAGTTTCGGAATGCGGCAGTGTACATCTCGAAGACGATAGTGTACGTCGCCGAGTCCGGGCCACCGTCGGTGAGGACGTAGGGAGTCTCGAAGAGCTTCAGCGCCTTCGATGTGGTCAGAATCAGCACCAGAATGGTTATCGGTTTCAACTGCGGCACGGTGATGTACCGGAATTGTGCCCACTTGGATGCGCCGTCGATTTTAGCTGCTTGATACAGCTGTTTTGGGATTCCCTGGAGCCCAGCCAGATATATCAGCACGGCTAGACCCATCCCCCGCCATGCGTGCGCAATCGCAACCGAAATTCGGGCCCACACTGGTTCTTGGAGCCACGGAATCGTAACTCCAAACAGGTTGTTCAGCCCGATATTGACGATTCCACTCTCGCTGAGGAACGCAGTAAAGACGATAGCGAGGACCGTCGTCGAAGTTACCAGCGGCATCAGGTAGCCCCCCCGAAGCGCGGTCTTGAGTTTAATGTACTGAGAGTTCAGCACCACCGCAATCACCATTCCCGCCCCAACTTGGAGCGGAATTGCAATGGCTGCGATGAACACCGTGTTATATGTGATAGTGACAATTCGCCCCGTCTCGAACAGCGTCCTGAAGTTTTGAAGCCCGACAAACTGCGTGCCCGCTAAACTGAAACTCTGAAAGCTCATCCAAGGAGCCCACACCAGCGGATAGATGTAGAACGCTCCGAAGATGGCAAAGAACGGGAGTAAGAACAGATACGGCACGACTCGCTCGAACGTCACCCCTTTCCAGAACGAACTCGTTCCAGTGTCGGTGTTTTCTGTATTGATTGCCATATTCTACCAGACTAGTCTGTAACAGAGTATCTATACTCATAAAACTATCTACCTCTATAGAAAACAAGGTCCGAGAAATGGGAGACAGAACGCTCGAACCTTTCAATTGCTTTAGCCATCAGCGGGTACGCAGTTCTCGAGACTACTTATCAACCGTCTTGTCCGCCTCCTGGATGTTGTTCATCATCTTCTCGTGGGTGGCATCAATCGCCGTTTTGACGTCCTTGTCGTTTCGCAGAATGTCCGTGACGAAGCTTTGGTAGGTGTTGACGATGTCGGCACCGCGGAGAACCGGGTCCGGGTACTGTGGCGGGCACTCCTCCGCCGATTGGACGAACTTCTTAGTCCGCTTTTGCCCACCAAAGAATGGGTCTTCCTTCTCCATCATCTCAGCACCTTCCACCTTGTTCGCGGGGAACGCTCCCGCTTTCAGCTTCTGGTTGAAACCGGTTTCAGAGACGTGCCAGAACGTACCGAAGTCCTTTGCTTGTTCGGTCTCTTTCTGTCCGAGGGGCGTGGGGATACCAGCTACCCCGCCACCGTAGTTGGCGCCTCGAGCACTGTCGAGTTCGCCTATTCTGGGGATTCGAGCGATTCTGACTTTGCCCTCCAACCCGGTCATGTTCTGCTTCATGATTCCAACCAACCACGCAGCACCGGGCGCGACGGCGACTTCTCCGTTGCTGTGTTGGCTGTAGTATTTGTTCGACCACTGCTGGGTGGGGGTGTTGATCTCCCGGTGGAGCTCTTGCAGTTTCTTGAATGCCGTTACGTTACTCGGCATGTTGAACTGGAACTCCCCATCCTCATTATAGAAGATACCACCGGCTTGCAGCGGCATCGCGCGAGCAAGCCCGTTCGAGTAGTCGGTATCCTCGAACGAAATCATCTTGGCACCGGTCGCTTGTTCTAGCTGCTTGCCAGCCTCAATGAACTGGTCCCAAGTCTGAATCTCTTGTTCGACCGCTTCGGGCTCGGTTGGTAGCCCAGCTTCCTCGAACAGTTCCGTGTTGTAGAAGTACGCGTACGGACCGAGGTCGTTAGGAAAGCCGAAATATTTCCCGTTGACTTTGAATTTCGTCTTTGCGACTGTGAACAGTTGGTCCTCGTTCTTTTTCACCAGATCGTCGATTCGTTGGAACCCTCCCTTTCGTGCGACGCTCTTGAATGAGCCGGGGAGTACCAGCGAAATACTCGGCAAGCTTGATTGAGCCTGCAGCGATGAAATCAACTTTTGCGTGGTCTTGTCGTCGCTCGCTTCGGACGTCTGTACTGTATTCGCACTTTGCTCCTCGTAAAGCGGTGCGATCCTCTCGAGAGCGTCGTAGTGGACGGACCATGCCCACGCTTCAAGATCCATGCCTTCTGGTGCTGACGTCGTCTGATCTTCTGACTCAGTCTCGTCGTCAGACCCGCCCGAAGTCTGTGTTGTATTCGGTTGGTTCGTACTTTCGTTCGAACTTTGACCCGTACACCCTGCAATCGATGCTACCCCAGCACTCGCGGCTGCAATGACTTTGCGCCGCGTTAGTTTTGACTTCATGATGCTTCGACTGTGGTTTATTGTCTTTCCTTATAATATTTGTGTTTGTTAATATCTAGCCCATGTTAGATAGCCGGTGCTGAGGCCTGACAGAACTATTTCACTCTCGAAGTAACTTTTTGAGCGTCTTCCCGGTGAGATAGCTCCGTTCGTGACTCGAAATCGTCTCAACTTCGTCCAAAAACCGTCTCGTTTCGGTAACGGTAGCGTCTTTGAAGTGGTAGCTGTAATCGGACCCCCAGAAGACCCGGTCAGCGCCGAACCAATCGATTGTCGTTGGAATGAACTCGTGGATATCCCGGAACGGATACGGCCGGGCAGATGCGGAGTGTGTTACTTTCAGATGAACGTTGTCGTAGGTGGCTAGCTGTCTGAGCGTAGAATAGGGTTCTGTCGTTGGACTGTGCACCTCCGGAGTAGGCAAGCCGAGATGGTCGATGACGAACTCTATCGAGGGGCATCGATCAACGACGGCAGTGAGCGTTTCAAACGACTCGGGACGAGTAAGAATCTGAACCTGCCTACCGTCGACCTTCTCCATAGCATCCCAGAACGAATCCATCGAGTCATCCAGCAGCCAGTTTGCTCCTTCGAGGGCGTACAGTCGGACCCCAAGGATTCGGTCACGGGTTACGTACTCATCGATCTGTTCTTCAATTGTCGGTGACGTGTACTCGAGGGTGATGACGCCGTAAAACGTGTCAGGGTATCGTTCGACACACTGTAAGACGTAGGGGTTGGGCGGGCCGTGAATGGGCGTCCCGACGATGACTGCCTGGTCGCTTCCCCGTCTTTCGATATCTTCTAACAGATCTTCAACTGTATAGACGAGCTTGGTTACGCAGGACGGGCCATCATTGAGCCACTCAAAACGAGACGCCGGAGCCCAAGCGTGAGTGTGTCCGTCAATTTCACCTGAAGACATACCCAGGTTTTGCACAGCAGGGTACTAAATCCTAACTGACCAACGAGAGGCGAGGCTCGTCAGTGAGTGGTCGAGTGAGGCTCGGCGCCGGTCGCTGCTTGAGCCCCATTCTCAATTGGAAGGTCTTCCGTGGAGATGGTCGGATTGACCAGACTGTTCCCGACTTCTCGGTCGAAAACGTGAATATCCGATTCGGCGAGCGCAAGCGTAACGTCCTCTCCCTCGGGGACGTACACTGTTCCGGGTAACGTGACCGTCAATTCGACATCTCCGACCTGCACGTACGCGTGGTTGACATCACCCATCGGTTCGATGACGTTCACGGTCGCGTCAATCGTGTTCCGCTCAGTCCCGTCGGCAATCTCCAGCTTTTCAGGTCGAACTCCAAGAACGAGAGAGTCGTTGCTCGACTCTAACTCGGCTGGAGTGTCCGCGAACTGGAACGTGAATTGGTCGTGTCGTAGTTCGACTCCGTTGGCCGTCATGGCTTTGGTAACATCAAGAAAGTTCATTGACGGGTTTCCGATGAAGCTTGCGACGAACTGGTTCGCGGGTCGGTAGTAGAGCTCGAGAGGTGAGTCGAGTTGCTGCAGTTTCCCGCCATTGAGAACCGCTATTTTGTCACCCATCGTCATCGCCTCCGTCTGGTCGTGCGTGACGTAAATCGTGGTCGTGTCGAGGTCGTTCTGTAGTTTTTGCAGTTCGGTCCGCATCTCGGTTCGGAGTTTCGCGTCCAGATTGCTGAGCGGTTCGTCCATCAGGAACGCCTCGGGTTCTCGGATGATTGCCCGCCCCAGCGCAACCCGCTGTTGTTGCCCACCGGACAGCTGTTTCGGCTTGTCGTCGAGTAGGTCGGTGATACTGAGCAACTCGGCAATCTCCTCGGCTTTCTCTCGAATCGCCGATTTCGGAAGGTCCGAAGACATTTTCAACCCAAACGAGAGGTTCTCACGCACGGTCATGTGCGGATACAGTGCATAGTTTTGGAAGACCATCGCGATATCCCGCTCCTGCGGACTGAAGGTAGTGATATCTTCCCCGTCCAGCAGAATCTTCCCGTCGGTGGGGTGCTGGAGTCCCGCAACGCAGTTCAGCGTGGTGCTCTTTCCGCATCCACTCGGTCCCACGATGACCAGAAACTCACCGTCCGCGATGTCTATAGAGACATCGTCGACTGCGAGAATGCCATCGAACTGTTTCTCCAAATTTTTGATTGTGAGGTCAGCCATGGTAATGTGTCTATAGTTCGTGTACTTAAAAACTACTCTCTTTTTGTAGGTATAGCCATCTCGTACTCAGAATCGTGGTGCGTTCGGCACCCACTCGCCTCGGCGTTCGTTGAGTTTGGCCGAATCGTCACGCTCTGGTGGGTCGTCAGTGTATGCCTCGTGCAACCGGTCTACGGCATTCTCGTCGATCTTCACACCGAGTCCAGGGTCATCCGAGACTGGTATCACACCATCCTCGAATTCGATGGGTCCACCGACAATCACATCGTCGGCTTCCCATGGATAATGTGTATCACACGCATACCGGACAGTTGGCATCGCGGCGGCAGTGTGAGCCATCGCAGCCATGCTTACTCCAAGATGAGAGTTCGAATGCATTCCAACCCCAAGATCGAAGGTTCGGCAAAGGCGGTCGAGCTCGATTGTCTTCTGTGGTCCGCCCCAGTAGTGATGATCGCTCAGAACCACATCGACTGCGTCTTCCGAGACCGCTGGTGAGACCTCATTGAATGACGTGACGTACATGTTCGTCGCAACGGGGAACTTCGTGTTCCGTTTGAGTCGCGCGTGCGCGTTCATCGTCGGCACCGGGTCTTCGAGGAACTCGACATTGAGCTCCAACCGGTCGAGCTCCTTCGCTATCTTCGTCGCTGTCTCCACACTCCAATTGCCATTTGGATCGATCCGAAGCGGAACGTCTCTGCCGAACTTTTCAGCAAGAAGTTCTAACGTACGTACTTCCTCCTCTGGGGACAGCACTCCAGCTTTCAGCTTGAGCGTCTCGAAGCCATGCGTCTCGACGAACTCTCGTGCTTCTTCAACCATCGCTTCCGGAGAGAGAACCTCTTGTGGGGCAATCGCCGCAGACGATGGGTCTCTGTCCGCGTGTTTAAAGAAGAGATACGCTGAGAACTCCACTTCGTCACGGACCTTGCCACCCAGTAAGTCGTACATCGGAGTTCCCGTCGCCCGGCCGATAAGATCCAACATCGCCGTCTCGTATGCGGCGAACGCTTTCGCGCCTACCCCGCCACGGTTCTGTCCCCGTTGCATCCGAAGCTCCAATTTTTTCCTATCGTGTGGGCTCGATTTCTCAACTGTCGGGGCGACACGACGCAACTCGTTGATCACTGCATCGCTTCCATACGTCTCACTTATTCCAACCGTCCCGTCCGCAGTCGTCAGTCGAAGGATGGTCCTCGCTTCCTGCTCACTGTGGATTCCCCATGCGTTCAGGAGGGGTGGTTCTCTATGCGCAACCGGAATTACCTCTACTTCTGTTATCCGCATGACTGAGAACCCCTCGTCTGACAATAAAAAAGTTTGGGCGAGTCGAAGCTAACTCAGCATCGAACGTTTGCTCACTCCGATCGTCGATATCGCTCGATTGCGTCGTCCGTTATCTTCAGACCGTGCCCTGGTCGGTCTGGTGCGATCATCTTTCCATCATCAATCCTAACCGACTGCTCGAGGACTCTGCCCCAGTCATGATGTGCATACTCGATGTAGACGACTTCGGGAAGTGCGGCAGCCGCGTGAATACCAACGTCCATCGGAGTATTACCGTAGGAAACCGGGACTCCGTACGCGCTCGCCACAGTCGCACTCCGTCTTCCGGCGTTGATACCCTGAAGATTCATGATGTCGACTGCGCCGTTTTCGAGCAGCCTGCATTTTTGCTCGAAATTCACGTACTCTCCGACGTTGATGTGTGCGAAGTCGATCGCCTGAGCGACCCTTTGGATTCCCTCAACGTCCTCCCGAAAGACTGGATCCTCGACCCAGAAAATGTCGAAGCCCGCTTCACGGTATGCGTTGATTCGACGGATGGCTTCTTTCGGCGAGAAGGCCTCGTTCGCATCGGCCATCAATCTCGGATTTCGTCCGAAGACATCAGCGACGAGTCCCAGCCTCTCAATGTCTTCTTCGAGCGTCGGATAGCCAACTTTCACTTTCGCTGCATCGAATCCCCAGTTCTTGAATTTTCGATAGATATCTCGCGTGCGGTCGTCGTCGTGGTGGAATGCGAGGCCACTTGCATACGCGGGAACTGCTGGGTCTTTCCCCCCCAACACTTGGTACAGTGGTTTTTCCAGATATTTCCCAATAAGATCCCAGCAGGCATAATCGACCATCCTCTGGAATTGACCACCGTACTTTTCTTGCGTGTAGTTGCCACCCCGTGGCCGTTCGATTCGATTACACAGGACGAACGGCGACTCTCCGTCGAGTCGTTCCCACTCCGATTTGAATTGGCGTTTTATCTCCGATTCGGGCAACGAAGAGGCCCCGAAACCATATCCGGTGATCCCAGTTTCGGTGTGTAGCTCCAGGAGTACACTATGTCGGTCGGTTTTCGGCTGGATTTGTGAGTCGCTGATAGTCCGGTCGTCTGGGAAGACTAGTTTTCGAAGTCGGAAGTCAACTATTTCCATGAGTCAAACTCTCATAGTCGGTTAGATTAAGTGTTATGCATACCCCCTGGACCGTCAGGAAAGTCGATTTAGCGTCGCAAAATGGAGTTACCAAGCCTATTGAAACTGCGCGTAGTCACGCTGTACGGGTTCTACGTTCACACATCACGGTTGGTATTCCCGTTTTTATACTGTTTCTACTGACGAGTCGAGCAAGCAGCGCTGCGATTCGACACTCCGCCTAGCAGTTCAGAGCTGTGATGTGGCCGCGCTCAGTGCAAAAGAACGTCAGCGAAGGTTGTCCCCACCACTGACTCGAAGGACGTCACCAGTAATGTAGGTCGCACCATCGCTGGCAAGGAACAACACAGCAGCAGCGATGTCAGACACATCACCAAGCCGACCTAGAGGGATTTGCTCTGCTCGCTGAGCGAGGAGGTCATCGATATCTGCGTCCGAGCCACGACCCGCCGCTTCTCGAACGCCCTTTCGAAACTGGTACGTGTCGGTTCGACACGTCGAGACGCCATTCACTCTGATACCGTGTTCTGCGAAATCCATCGCCAGCCGCCAAGTGACTCCGTTGAGCGCCGACTTTGACGTCCCGTACAGTCCTGTGTCGCCCGACCGACGGTCGCCGGTGTGACTCGAGACATTGATTATCGTTCCCGGTTCCCCATTTTCCACCATCTGACGAGCGGCGAGCTGTGATGCGTAGAACGGTGCTCGCACATTGACACCCATCATGAACTCCCAATCCTCGATTGAGGCGGTTAACATCGACTCCTCTTTCGGCCAAACTGCCGCATTATTAACGAGAACGTCGATTTGTCCGAACTCGTGGTTTGCTTGCGCAATCAACTCCTCTATCGAATTGAGATTCGCCATATCAGCAGCGATGCCGACAACCTCGCCCTGAGTGCCCGAATCTAACGCAGAAGCCGTCTCGCTGACTTCTCTTGGAGTCCGTGAGTTGACGACGACGTTCGCACCTGCCTCGGCGAACGCCCGAGCGATTCCACGCCCGATTCCCTTCGTCGAGCCCGTTACAACCGCCGTGGTCCCGCTGAAGTCATAGGAAATGGTTCCAGTCATGACGTATTAATACGGGATCGAGGACATAAGTGTGCTGAGTGATGGCATGCTTTTGTCGGCTTTTCGGATCCTCACCACGAGGTGACCTCGAGCGCCTCGAGTGGCTCATCAAGAGGGATACGCACGTGAGATTCCATGTAGTGAGAGATGTAGAAACCGACGATGATTTCGAGCGACCGCGTCGCTTCTATGGCGCTCGAATAGTTCTCTTCTTCGTTTTCAAGTACCTCAATAATGTGGTCCACAGCGTTCGGGAACGCATTCCGATAGTCTTCGTCCCACGTCCAAGCCCCATCGATACCGCTGAGTCCTTCTTCTATGTGCGTTCCTGCATCGTTCGTCCAGTACCTCCATTCGCCGTCGTCATTGTTCAGATAGAGTTTGCCTTCCTCCCCGATGATCTGGATCGTCATCGAAGACGGCTCTCGAGGCACGGTGCAGTCGATAGACGCGAATGTATCGTCATCGAAGATGACAAAGCCTCCCCCCCCGGAGTCTGTAACCGGTCGCCCCGACTCAAGCGCATCTACGGCCTCGTTCTCTTCAGTGAGGAACCCGCTTACTTTCTTTGGCCGGGCATCCAGCAGGAACACCAGTGTATCGAGGAGATGCGTCGAATTCCGTAGAAGTTCCATCCTGAACTGTGTACTCACGGCATGGATTTCTCCGAGGATGCCTTCGTCTCTGATGAGAGAGCGCAGGTGTCGGAGTTTGTCAGTAAATCTGAACGAGTGGTTGATGAGGAGTTCAATCCCGTTCTCCTCACACAGTTCAGTCATCGCACGAGCATCGCTCACTGACGACGCGATTGGTTTTTCACACCAAATCAGAGATGGGTTCCCAATCTCGACTGCATCAGTCACGTGCTCGGACCGGAGAAACGTCGGGGTACAAACCGAAATTACGTCTAAATCCTCAGCTCTGAGCATTTCTTCGTGGCTGCTGTAACATCTGTCCTCGGACAGGTCCCACGCTTCGGAGAACCTTTCGAGTTTACTTTCGTCAACGTCAGCTACGGCAACAAGCTCGATATCCTCGTTCTCATAGTAGCCGCCCGCATGACTCGCTCGAACTTTTTCCTTCCCGATTTTCTCACGGTCATGCATTCCTAGTATTCCCATACCCGCAATGCCACCTGCGCCGATAATACCTGCAGTATATGTCATTGATTGCTAACCTCGTCCGCACTAAGGTGCTCCCCGATACTATATAAAATCGAGGGTAGTGAGCTATTCGGTTGGCTCCGATGAGTGATCTGAGCTGTCGGTGGAATAGAATTATTACAGTGCAGGCCAGCACTCACACCATGCGCTTGAGTCGTTTCAAGACGGCAGAGACTGTCGCATGGGGAGTAGTCGAGAACGGTACGATTCACTCACTCACTGGCACTCGGTACGAACCGACGCTCGAACGAATCAGTTCAGCGGGCTATCGGCGCAGTCTCGAAAAGAAAGTCAGAGAATCTAACCTCCAGACCTATGATACCGAAGATGTGTCACTTCTTGCACCAGTACCGCAGCCCCCGAAAATCGTCTGCGTCGGTATGAACTACCACGACCATGCCGAAGAGCAAGACGAGGAGGTTCCCGAGAAACCGCTCTTGTTCGGGAAGGCTCCGACCACGGTAACGAATCCGGGAGACCCAATCGTCCATCCGGCCGCCCTCGAAGAGGTTGATTACGAAGTGGAGCTTGGTGTAGTGATTGGCTCCACAACGCGAAGCGCCACTCGGAAAGAGGCAAAGCAGGCAGTCGCAGGATACACAGTCATCAACGATGTGAGCGGCCGTGACGCCCAATTTGACGATGGACAGTTCTTCCGCGGAAAGAGCTACGACACGTTCTCTCCGATGGGTCCTGTGCTCGCGACACCCGAAGAAATCGACCCGAACGACGTCTCGCTTTCGTGTAAAGTAAATGGTGTTGAAAAGCAGTCATCTTCAACATCCAATTTCATATTCGACGTCTTCGAGCTGATATCGTACATCAGTGACGCAATGACGCTTGTGCCTGGAGACGTCATTTCCACAGGAACCCCTGGCGGGGTAGGGATTTTCCGAGAGCCACGTGAACTGCTCGAACCCGGTGACGAAGTCAGCGTAGCCGTCGAGGGAATTGGTGAACTCTGCAATCCAGTGACCGAAGAGCAGCACTAGCTTGCATATTTACTGAACTACTTTTTTATATTACGAACGTGTACTCGAGAGACATGGATAAACCAAATAAAGCAAAAAACCCCGTCAAAGGGGTCCAAAAGATGATCGAGGTCGTAGAGGCTTTGAAACAGAACAACGGAGCCAGAGTATCCAACCTCGCTGAAGAAGTAGACCTACCAAAGAGTAGTATCCACAACTACCTGAGTACGCTTCGTGAAGCAGGTTTTGTGGTGAAGAGAGACCAGAAATACCACGTTGGTCTCCGGTTTTTGGATTTTGGCTCGTTCGCTCGCAGTCGATACGATCTGTTCGAAATTGCTAAGCCAGAAGTAGAAAAAATAGCAGCCCAGACGGGTGAGTTGTCCAATCTCATGGTCGAAGAGCAAGGGATTGGCGTGTACTTGCATCGAGCAGCCGGTAACCAAGCAGTCAATGTAGATGCACGCATGGGACACCGCGTCAAGATGCATAACACGGCACTAGGGAAAGCGATTCTCGCCTACAAATCGAAGGAAGAAGTAAATCAGATACTGGATTCCCACGGAATGAACCAAACCACAGCGAACACAATCGTTGACAAAGAGCAACTCTTCGAACAGTTGCGCGAAGTCCGTGAAAACAAGATCGCATACGACATGGAAGAGCGCCTTCCCGGTCTACGATGTGTCGCAGCACCAATCACCTCTGAAGAGAATACGGTAATCGGAGCAATCAGCGTGTCTGGCCCAACAAGTAGATTCAGTGAGGAGCGGTTGAACGAGGAAATACCGGAGGTCTTACGAAATGCGACGAATATTATCGAACTCAATGTCACGTACCCGTAGTATTCGTCTGTGAGAAATTGAAGAATCTATCTTACGAACAAATTCGTCTGTTTTCGTGATATAGGAACGATGAGGCTTGTAGACAAAGGTTCGAGCCTACAGGACGAAAGTTGTTATTTATATATGAATAAGAAGCTTGTAGTCATACGATACATTACAATTGAGCATATAAACTCTCAAGCGCGACTTCTAATACTATCCCCACATTCAAGTGGTTTTAGGTACACAGTATCAAAAAATATTGAGATCGAGTTAGCATTCGGACGGTCCTGTTGCGCATGCAAAAAATTCGCAATTGACAAACGGCGTTCTTCAAATGCAAACAATCGGGGCTGCTGTAATCCATTACATACCTACGTTTGTAAACCCAAACCCAGATTCATAAGAGCCAGATAGAGTGGATCCACATCAGGTAGGCGTAGAACGCTCGTTTCATGAACCGGCTGACTCAACAAAATACAGTTTTACACCCATGAGAGTGTTATAGAGGTCTCTCAGCGGCTTAACGGTATCATGTCACAGCCGAAATGACATTAGACAGTACCGTCCACCACAATTCATCGGAACATTAGTACTTTCTACCCAGTAGGATAAGACCATGAATCGAATACTTATTTGGCCCCAGTTCGTGACTATTGACTAATGAGTACGAATCAAGGTAACAGTCGGCGAAAATCGAAGATAGAACGGGTAATTGAGAATTACGGTTTAGACGGGTTTGGAGATACTTTGGCTCGTCGCTGGACTGATCCGAAAGACGGTGATAGCCTCAGAGACCTTGCAGACTTGATGAATCAAGAAGTTCTTAACGCCGTGTTGCGTGATGCGGACGCAGATGTCCTCAATGGGGAGGTAGAGAATATGTATGGCTTGCTAACTGATGACGATACGACCGAAGGGATGCGAGTTCAAGCCAAGAATACGCTCCAATCGAAAGGCATAGATGTTGATCAATTACTCACAGATTTTGTCTCTCATCAGGCAGTGTATACGTATCTTACAGACATTCGTGGTGTGTCAAAGGAATCCAAATCAACCAACCGTGTCGACAGTGTGGTCCAATCCATCCAAAAACTCCGCGGTCGGTTGGTAGCAGTGATCGAGAGAAGCCTTGATTCTCTTCGCAACACTAACAAACTTCAACTCGGTGACTTCGACGTTCTCGTCGACACTCAAGTATACTGTCGAGACTGTGGAACTCAGTACGAAGTCATTCAGTTACTCAAACAAGGTAGGTGTGACTGTGATACTAAGACAAATTCTGAATGACACCATTACAAAACTAGATTTGTAATTTTGGACTTGTGAACTCCTGTGGATTTATACCGCTGTAATTGCTAAGTGGGAGTATGAGTTCAAAACAGATGCCCAAATCACAAGTCCACCTTTTGGTAGAAAACATCGGTGGCATTGACGGACTCTCGACATCGTTTGAGCCAGGTGTAACGGTCCTTGCCGGGCGCAATGCAACGAATAGAACCTCTCTCTTGCGGTCGATAATGGCCGCTCACGGAAGCGACGGTGTGGCGTTGAAAGGCGATGCAGATGAAGGGTTTGTTGAGCTCACTATCGGTGACAAATCGTATACGAGAACCTTTGAGCGACAGGGGAATTCGGTGGTTACTGATGGAAACCCCGTACTCGACGACACAGAACTTGCTGACCTCTTTGCGTTCTTGCTCGAAACGAACGATGCTCGTCGAGCGGTCGCAAATGAAAATGACCTCCGTGACCTCATTATGCGACCGGTCGACGTCGAGTCAATCAACGAAGAAATCAACGTACTCCAACAGCAGAAGCGTGAAATCTCCAACGAACTTTCCACCCTGAGTAACCTCTCAGAGAAACTTCCGAGTCTCGAACAGCGCCGGACGAAGCTCCAAGATGAAATCGCCGAGAAAGAGACAGGGCTTGCCGAGAAAGAACGCGAGGTAGAAGAGTACGACGCAACTGTAAGTGAACAACGAGAAGCAGAAAGTGAGCTCGAGTCGAAACTCGGTGAACTTCGAGACAAGCGCCGCGAGATCGACGACGTCGACCGGCGTATCCAGACCGAAAAACAGAGTCTCAATGCACTGGATTCTGAACGAGACGTCCTACAGGACGACGCTGAAGAGCTTCCGGACCTCGCTGGCGGACAGGTGAACGAGATCGATTCTCAGATTAGCCGACTTCGCACGCGCCGACAAGAGATCCAGTCGACCATCAACGAACTCCAGTCAGTGATCCAGTTCAATGAGGAGATGCTCTCTGGGACGTCTTCTGACGTTGTTGAGGCACTCCGTGGGTCAGAATCGAGCGAGAGTGGAGGAAGCGTCACCGACCAACTCCTTGCCGACGAACAGGTCGTCTGTTGGACGTGTGGGTCAGAAGTTGATCAAGAAGAGATCGAATCGACCATTGAGCGACTTCGGAGTCTCCGTGAGGAGAAACTCGACGAGAGCAGGTCGTTCAAGCAGGAGCTTTCGGAACTTCAAGACGAGAAATCGACGTACGAACAGCGGCAGCGTGAACGCGACCGAATCGAGGGGCGACTCTCCGAAATTGAAAGCGAGCAGCACACTCGTGAGGAGCGCATCGAGGAACTGAAAGAACGCCGGGAGGACCTCGAAGACGATATCGACTCGCTCGAAGAGACTGTCGACGAGTTAGAAATTGAAGAACATGGTGAGCTGCTCGACCTTCACCGTGAAGCCAACCAGATTGAGTACGATCTCAGGCGACTTCGCTCCGATCTCGAAGATGCCGAAGATGAGATTGCATCCATCGAAGAAAAGCTCAACGAACGGGATGAGTTAGAGGCTGACCGTGACGACATCGATGAGGAACTCAACGAACTTCGCACGCGTATCGAGCGTCTGGAATCAGAGGCTGTTAAAGAATTCAACACTCACATGGACGAGGTCCTTGACGTCCTCGAGTACAAGAACCTCGAGCGAATCTGGATTGAGCGCACAGAGCAACGCGTTCGTGAGGGTCGCAAGAAAGTCACCAAGTCGGTCTTCGAACTGCACGTTATTCGTACGAACGAAGAGGGTGTAAGCTATGAAGACTCTATTGCCCACCTCTCTGAATCAGAGCGTGAAGTGACGGGTCTTGTGTTTGCACTCGCGGGATACCTTATCCACGAAGTATACGAAACGGTGCCGTTCATGGTCCTTGACTCACTTGAAGCGATTGACGCTGCCCGTATCTCACGGCTTGTAGATTACTTCGCGGATTATGCCGACTACCTCGTCGTCGCACTGCTCGAAGGAGACGCCCAAGCAGTCGACAGTTCGTACCCGCGGTACTCGCCGGCGTAAGTTCCTAACCTCTACGATTTTTGAACGGTTATATTTCAAATTTTGATCATAGTACAATATCCGACAGTTTGAGAATTATTCAATAACCCATAGACAAAAGTAAGAGTTGGTAAATCAATTTAAAATTCATCTAAAATGAGTATTTTGTTAGCTTTCTCTGTGGTGTAGCCCCTATACCTTCTAATAAAAGTACATTTTTTAAATATTATTGAAATAATAGAGTAACCAGAATATATACGAAGGCTTAAATACATCAAAAGTCGATTATCTCTTGATACACAGGAGTTTACTGTAATTTACTGTGGTCGGAGCTAGTTGTCGGAGTGAGCCTCCCTTATATAATATCTTATGTGTTTATTATCAACTATATATAATCATACATTTTGATTCTGTTTGATATTTAGACCACTGTCTGTGTGTTGACTAAAAGGTAGTTCCTGATTTCAGCATTCAACTGAACCAGCAGAATTTCGAATAACCGCTGCTATTCGGACTTGAGACCCCACTGTTTCCGGAGAAATCACACCTGAGGAGGTGTCGGGTCCACCCGCGCGCTAAAGCACGATGGCGTTGTCCTTGATTTTGCGTGACCAAGGTTGCACCATATGTTGTACACCCGTTCTATCAAACCCCGATGATTTCAACGGATACTTACGCGCCATTTTCGAATAGTGCCATGACATCCGATGGAGTGAATAGATGTAAGTCGTCACGTTCTGCTGCACTATCCTCGAGTCCGTCAGTAAAGCCGGACCGTGAGAAAAGTGCATATTCGACGTCTCGGTCGGAGCCCTGCCAGCGGACCTCCGGTTCAGTCACTTCAACCGCGTCTAAGAGCGAGCGACCAACGGGGCTGTTCGTCCACTTACATTCTCCGAGGAGAAGCGTGTTAGTTTGTGGGTTCAACCCAACGACGTCGATCTCTTCCTCACCGTACCACCAACGACCTACCCGAGAACAAGAGACGGGGAATGAGGACGTGCTGACAGCCTGTCGACAGACTTCCTCAAAGGCGAAACTCGTGTGTGTCGGGAGTGATTCAGTGATCGAGTCGCGCACTGGTTCGGTTCGGCCTTGTTCAAGAGTACCTCGATTCGGGGAGACGTATCGGAACCAAAATCTGACAAATTGGTCAGTCAGCTTGTAGACACCGCGCCCGTCGGGGTCAGTGACTGGTGTTTCGCGCTCAACCAGGGCCAACTGAGTGAGGTTCTGGAGATATCGAGAAATCCCGCTGGCTTTCTTATCGATACTGTTCGCGATATCCGTCACGCGGGTTGCTCCATTGGCAATCGCCTCGAGGATCGCCATGTATGTCGTGGGCTCTCGGAGTTCCTGCCGGAGGAGGAACTCGGGTTCTTCGTAGAGAAACTCCCCTTTTGAGAGAATATGTCGTTCAATGTTCGTGAACAGACCATCGTGATCATCGAATTTCTCTAAGTACGCAGGCACACCACCCAGAACGCTATACGCCTGAATGATCGTCTCCGCATCGTACTGGGGGAAAAACTTCGCCACATTGCCGGCGGAAAGTGGTTCAAGTCGCCACTGACCGGTTCGGCGACCATACAGAGGGCTCTCGTAGCTCAAAACGCCCTCCTCCATCATCGAAATCGACGAGCCCAAAAGTACGATCGAGATATCTGTATCGGCCAACAGTTCATCAACGACGGTCTGAAAGACTGACGGGATCGCCTCATCAGATTCTACGAGGTAAGAAAATTCGTCTAGTGCAACGATAAATGAACCATCAACCCGTCCCTTGAGATACCTAAACGCATCCAGAAAGCTGTCTACATCAGGGGGGACATCATCGAAGTGGTCCGCACACTGCCGTGCAAATTGCGTTGCGTTGTGTGCTGGTCCCCGTTGGTCACAAAGGTAATAGAGAGTATCTTGGTTAATCGATTCAAGTGCAGTCGTCACGAGCGTTGTTTTCCCCACTCGACGACGACCATATACGACCAGAAGTTGGCGATCATCCCGTGTGAGATGCGAAGTCAGCCACTCCAATTCGCTTTCTCTGTTAATCATTATGCAGTAGATTATATTATCTTGTGCATAAGATTTGTGGTGAGGCAATCGGTCAATGCATCACTAAGTGGAAGTCGATCAGAATACACGTTAAAAGGGATACATCAGGATTTGGAGATTCTAAGAGAACCACACATATATTTCTATCACCAGTCAATCGAATCAAACTCTCGTGAAAAGTGGAGGGTGGGAGTCAATTTGTATTCTACAGATAAGCAAGGCGAGTGCCTCGGGGTCAAGCCCCGAGGCAGTTCACTATTGGTTGGGTAATTTTCCTGAGAAGAGACTGATGAAGTGACATAGATTACTTCTCGACGTCTTTGGATAGGTATCTAACCCCCCGTTCCGAACGCCATTTTATTATAAAGATATTGCAACCCCCCGTTCCGAGCGCTCGTTAGTATATAAAGGACGGCAAATTAGAGAGGGGGGTCTCGTTCCGAACGCTCGACTTCAAATCGGGGACCCATTTATGAACTCAAAGTGATAGTTACAGTTTTCGTCGATGTAAGCTTGGTAAGTGCCTAATCTCTCCAGAGTTCTCTGATTCGCTCTTCGATCTCGTCAAGGACAAGTTGTAGAACGTCGCGATGGTCGGTCGCCCACGAAGCGTCATTGCCGGGTGTCGGAGCAGTTGGCGGTGGATGAAAATGATCTCGCGTATTGTGGGGATTCGGATGACGGTCCCACCGGCACTCCCAAGCATCCTTCGGATGCACCTCCCGGTAGTGGATTTTGAAGTCATCGTTCGTGTACCAGCGAACAGCCAGTGTCGCCTCCTCGACGGAGCCTGGATAGTACGATGTCGCGAGTGTCACACGAAGTTCAAGATGTCCACTCGCATCAGTGATGAGTGCTGTTGCGACCTGACCCGTTGCTTGAAGACGTGCCTGCAGGAACTCGAGTATCGGGCGGTCGATAGGGGCAGGGCTTCCGCCGTCACCTGTGGGCGGCACCATCGAGGTAACTACCCGGAAACCTGTTCGGTCTCAGCGCTCGCACGTTGCTGACGGGCACGTTCGTAGCGGGTTCGCTCGTCCCGAGCGGTCGCCCAGTCGCCGAGGTCACCGTATACGTCATCGATAGTCCGATTGTCGCTCGATTCGGCAGTGGCGACGGCGTCGACGGCCGCTGGTGTCGGAGCACCATACGTGTCCTCGTATTTCTGGATCCGTGAGCTCAGTTTCCGAACGCGCTGCTGGAGGTCTTCGACGGAGTGGTCGGCCGCGAGCTGGTTGATTCGCCGCCACTCGAAGTAGGCGTCGTTGCGCTCGTACGTGGTTGGATGACCGTCGTGGCGCGTGACGATACCGAGTTCACTGAACCAGCCCAGATATTTCCGAGCCGTTTTCGGGTCACAGTCGGCAACGTCGGCGATGGCGCTTGCTGTCGTCGGCTCGCGAGTCTGGAGAATGGTCCCGTAGATCCGTTGCTCAACGTCGTCGCCACGAAACGCATCCTCGAAGGAAGGCGGGCCATCGGGTGACTCGCTGTTGGACATACTTGTTCTTGCGTGGCACAAGATATAGTTCTTGCTTTGAGGAATAGTTTCCTGACTGGTGCGGGACAGAATCCACCAGCGGACCACAGTCTTAACCAACAAACGTTATTCTCTTATGCTGCTCGTTGGTTAATCACTTACACCTACACCACCACGATTGCAGGTGGCAACTTCACACGAGGCTTTTGGGGGAAGGCCTGCATCTACACCGATCCACAGAAAGCATTCTTGGATGCCAAAGCAAAGTCCGAAAATCAAATTCCTCATTCAACGCTCACTAACACAACGTCAACTGTCGAACGTCATGAGCACAGAAGCCATCGACAATGTATGTTTGCCCAGGGTCGGTTGCAAGCGACGTAATCTCACGCTCGCCAAGCGACTCCACTCTGTGCACCTTTGCAGTCCCCTTCCAACTTCGGTCTACGTAGTTTCGAACCTTTCGGTGGACCTGTGGACGGATCTCGGTTAGAACTTGCAGTCGAGATCCAGTGCCTCGAACCCGTATTCCCTCTGGCTCAGCAGCAAAGTCGTACCCCAGTACACTGAGAGTCTCTTTGAGAATTTCGCGTTGCTCGGGTTTCTTTTGGCAAAACCGAACGGTCTTGCCATCGAATGACCCATCGGTATCGAACATCCCGGCCAGCCAGCCACGACAGTAGTCAGGGTTGTCAATCGATGACTCATCAATGGGATACGAAAGTCGGATTTCGTCGACTTCAGCGCCTTTTGTTGTCCGAACCTCAAACAAGTCATCAGAGGTCTTCTTTTTCAACTTCAACCCATACTCTGGCGGCGCGTACGAGTGGACTGTTGTGACGATGACTTCATCCTGACACCGAATGGTCCCGTGATTAGTGGTTTTGTTCGTAAACAGGCATCCATCACCAGCAAATGCACCGTGGACATAGCCAAATCGATATGCTTGGTTCTCCATATACACTCCCGGTTGAGCGACAAATCGAATCCCGTGACCAGCTTTGAACCGACTAGCTTCACGGTGAGCGTGATGTTCCGGCGAAAGCTGCTGGTTCGCATTAACCACAACCGACCCACGGTCAGTGTGGATCCGAACAGCCTCGACTGTCTGCGTCAAGACCGACGAGACAGTACTTGTTCGCAGTTTTGAATGCTGATACGGTTCCGTGTCTTCCGTTCGTTCAAACGAAGCAACTTCATCACCAACTTCGAGTTCCGAAATCGGTGCCCAAGTAAGATCTGCGGTGAGGACGAGGTTCTCAGGGGACTGTGGGCCACTCATCGCGTACCTCCGTCACGAACCGAACAGCGAGACAATTCGAGGTTGAGTCCGCATAGCCCGATTTCTTCAAATCCAAGTTCTCGCCACAGACCCTCTTCAAGTATGTACTCAGTTCGTTGTGTTGTCGATGACTCGTCGGTTGTATACGTCACTCGGTGCTGATCACCAGTGGACCCGGTGTATTCGATACTGAGCGTTTGAATCGAAGATAGAACGTCCGGCTTCGATAGTTGGTCTTTGTCCATAGTTGTGTGAGAAGCCTAACTCAGAGCCAGCGAAGACTGAGAAGTAGGCCTACCTCACCAATCAGCGAAAACAAATGCTCCGCAGAGAATGGTTCTCACCGAAGCGGTCGGAGGTGCTCAAGAACCATCTGAAGACTGACTTCGCTACACCATCCAGCAGGCTCGACGCCAATTCTCGTGACACCAGATTCGACGACACCGGAAACCTGCTGTGAAAGAATCCATCCGTATGTTTCTGCTTGGACACTGTATCGAGCGCTTGTCTCTTCGGTTGGGGACTGCAAACTGACTTTGAGGTCGTCAACGTGCCACGTCCCGTCCGCTGCCTTCGAGACAAAGTCTGCGTGGCTCTGAATCTCGATGTCGACACCATCGACACGCGAGACCGTATCCAATGACTCTTCGACGTAGACCTCCGATGCCTCCTGAAGACGCTGCCACAATCCAGAATCAGCGAACTGAGGACATAGTACTTCAGCGACGTAGGAACGTAGTTGTTGCCGCTCACCGCTGTTCACGCCCATTGCTTCCTTCCGAATTGTCGTCCCAAGTATCTCAACAAGCGGCCCACTACACATCCGCAGGGTACTGGTGGGCACATCGCGGCGGACAGCCTCGGTGAGAACACCATGAGCGACGTCCCCGACGACTTCTGGCCCCAACGACTCAAAGGTGAGTGGGACCTGTGCGGCAACACCGTCGCGAGCCGTCTGAAGTGCACGGTTGAGCAGGAAATCAACGATATGTTCGGACGCATCAGTCGCGAGCGGGTACAGTGTACTGGGATTCACAAAGCGTGGGTTCCACCTAGACGGTGACCGCTCTTGTGACGTCGCCACGAACAATTCACTCGGCACAGACGTGTTTGGTTCAGTATCAGCATTGATTCGAGGTTCGTTTCGGTGAACAGCAACAGTCACTGTCTCGCCCCCAGGCGACGAAACCTCGTAGGTCCCACGACGACTGTCGTCGAACGAAAGCGTTTCACGCAATGTATCGACCCATCGATCACGTGGCTGTGGGGACTTCCGGTGGGTGGGAAGTGGAATAACCAAATGGTCGCGAGCACGGGTGAGCGCTACGTACAGGAGGCGCCATTGTTCGGCACGATAGTCGGCGGCGGCACGCGCCAACGACGGTGGGCCGCAAAGCGCGCCATCCGCCCAGCGCTCAGTCGCCCAGCGGAGTCCAGCGTCGCGCTCGTCGCTCCCGCTCGATGCGTCGTATAGCGCGAAATCAAGCCCACAGAAGGCCTCGATATCTTTCGTATCTGTGTTCGAAGGTGGAGCAAGCCCGAGGTGGTCTCCACGAGCGACGAACACGTCACTGTATGGTCCAAATCGGCTCATATCCCCACTAATGTCCGCCAGTACGACAACATCTGATTCTCGCCCCTTCATCTGGTGAATCGTTTTGAACTGTACATCGTGCGACTCGACTTGCCCACCTGGTAGGCTCGGTCCACTTTTCGGATGCTCGCAGTAGTGGTCGAGCGCCGCTGCGAGTCGCGAGAGTGGGTACTCGGTAGCGGACTCCCACTGGGCGACTGTCTCGCAGAGTGCATCGAGCGCCGCCACACGGCGCGCTCCATCGTCGCTAAACCCGTATGGGTCAGCCCACAACGAAAGCGCAGACAGGACGGTTTCGACAACAGTAGTTCCAGACATCGTCTGGAGTCGTTGCCATTGCTGTTCGAGTTCACATAATCCTCGGAGGAGCGACGTCGTCGGCTCGCTGTGTCGCCCATTCTCGAACGCAGCTTTCATCGACCACGTTCCCTCAAGACGCATAAACGCCTCAACAAGACCATGTTCACCGAGGGGCGGCTTCAACACGAGCTTCCGTATCCGCTCGGGGTCTGTTGGATCGACAAGCCACTGGCAAACGGTCTTGACGACTTCGAGGAGTGGATGGTCGAATAACCATTCACTGGTGTTCAGCACGGAGAGCCCAACAGACCCAAACGCTCGCTCGTACAGTTCCATGTAGGTTCGACGTGGGAACAACACAGTCACAGAGCCCGAATCAAAAGTCTCGTCAGCAAATCGCGCTGCAACGCACTGTGCAAGCGCATCTGCTTCACCAACGCCAGTCGGTGGGGAAACCCACTGTCTTGTCCCCGGTGGAGATTGTGGCTCGAACGCGGCTACATGCACACCGGTTTTGGGGCCAGACTCACGAGCCGCAACAAGGCGCGGATACTCGTCGGCGTTAGTTCTACTACCACCACGAGTTGAGTCCTGGAATACTGGTTCGAATACCGTGTTGATGGCCCCAGCAATAGCGGTCGATGAACGATAAGTTCGGACCGCAGTCTCGACGACGTGTGTTTCCCACTCGATTCCGAAGTAGTCACCGTCGCGAGCAGCTTGCTCGAACAGTTGAGGGTGTGCATTACGCCACGTGTAGATGCACTGTTTGGTGTCACCGACGACGAGTACACGTGTGTCTTCATCGATTAGGTGACTGAGAGCGTCGTGCTGGACGACCGAAACGTCCTGTGCCTCATCAACGATGACAGTCGATAGCGATTCAGTGTATCGGGCACGCAACCGCTCAGAAAAGACACTCTTCTCGTCACGGTCGAAGAAGTTGGCAACCCAGTGAGCTGCATCAAGATGTGAAACAACGCCGAGTTCACGCGCGGTCTTGTCGTACGCATCGCGATACACACCAAGGAGCGAGCAGAGTTTCTCTACTACATCACGCCACGATTCAAACAGTGTGTTGTCGGCCTTAACCACCGACACCCGGTCGTCAGGGGAGTATCTCTTCGCTGTTTCGAGTGCGGAATCTGTATCGACGAATCGGCGGATGTCAGTGATGATATCCGCGAATTTAGAAGGTGGGCCATCAGGGTACGCATCGTCTATCATCTCGACGAGGGATTGCTGAAACTCCTCAATAGAGAGTCGTCGCTCGCGGCAAGCACGAAATGCGGCCGTCAACAACCCATCCAAATCGAGTTTGTACCTGCCACCAGGGTACGCCTCCGATAGCGATGCATACGTTTCGGCGACTGAGTCGTCGCTTCGGACACGTTCGAGGCACCTCGAATGAACATCGGTCAGTAAAGAATCGTCCCCTACGGCAGGCGGCTCACTGAAGCCAACTTCGGAAGCGATTGTCCCGAAGACAGTCCGGAGAATGCTATCGATTGTTCCGAGCGTATCCGTTTCTCGGAGCCGGCGCGTGAGCGCCTCTGCATCGTCTTCAGAAAGCTCAACACGACATTCGGGGTCCGCTGCTAAGGACTTCAACGCCTTGGAGATCCCGGGGATGATTGCAGCGGCGTCGTCACGAGCAAACGACGCAATACAGAGGGTCTGTTCAGGGGCTCGAACGCCGTCGTCCCACGACCGAGCAAGTGCTTCGGCAGCAACTTGCTCTGTAACCGTCGACTTCCCTGCACCCGGGTTGCAATCGAGGATAAACAGTCCTGACTCGTGTGCGAAAAACGAATCGCGAAGACGTGCTTGTGCACCCTTCAACGACGGGACATCACGATCCTTCAGCTGCTGTTTAGACATCTGTTGAACCCTCCACAATGTGGCGAATCGACGGCGGGAGCAGACATTCCTGGCTGAGGAGGTTTTGGGTTTCTTCGTGACCAATCTGAATCGGGGCAAGCGTCGTAAGGTACGGCGAGCGCTCGTACCTCGCACCCTCAAGATCGGTCTCGAACCGAGTACATACGAGGAGTTCTGTTGCTGTTGTGACCGCATCGTCGAAGTGGTCGCGTTCACGCTCGCTCGTCCACGATTCTTGAATACCCAACGTCCGTGCGTCGGATGTGTCGCCTGCGACGACGGCATCGCGCAGCGCTGCCGGGAAGACACCATCAGTCGGTTGTGGCCATTCGCCGTCGACAAGCCCCATCGCGATCACGTATGGAGCCTTCCGAAGCCACGTATCAGTCGCATCGAGGACGTCGATGGCGGTCGCATTTGCGTGTTCGCGGCGGCCCGGTCGGACAGTCGCAATCGCATCGGCGAGTTCGACGAGCGATCCCCACGACGCCGATGCGTGCTCACGAGCGACCCATTCGCGATACTTGGTTGCGAGTTCGCCGACGAGCGTTTCAGTGCGTGTGAGCGCTCGTGCCGTCCGCGCGATTTCCGAGAATGAATCCGAATCATGTACAGAGACATCAGTGAGAACTGTTTCACGGTACGAATCGAGGAGTGGAAGCAACACGTCTCGAATTTCATTTGCAGACGGTGACTTAGGACACTGACACGCCCATTCGACCAATTGTGTGAGTTGAGGGAGAGATGTATCGCCAAGCGTTTCGGTCCATGCAGTAAGCGACTGTGGTGGTTCGTCTGCAAACTCTCGCCGTGCTGCAGTCACAGCATCGTACGAGATGGACGAAGCATCAGCATCTTTGGGCGACGCCCACCCGAACAAGAGAGGTTCACACAACGTCTGTGCATCAACACGCTCGGCATCAAGGAGTCGAACAGTCGAGATGAGAAGTTTGTACGGGAGCGTTTGTGTCAGCGGCAACTGTGTCCACACGGATAACTCGTGGCCGTAGATGTCTGCTGCGTGAGACAGTGGCTGTTCATACTTGTCTGCGTCACGGGCGGCGACAATGATGTCGCTCGGGGAAATGCCCTCATCAAGTAGCCCTGCGACAAGCGCCATTGCAATGCGGGCTTCTTCACGTCGCGTTGAGGCCGTGAGTTCGGCAACAGGTACTGTTGGGGGAGAAATGGCGGTTTGTCCGTGCTGTTCGATGCCAACGGGGAGGTCCAACGGACCAAGCCGCGATTCGAGTCGGCGAGCGAGTAGCGGCCCAGTCCCCGAACGAAGATACAGATGGATGTCTACGGGGGCAGTCGTCGCAATGGTGGCGACGAAGTCCAAAAGCGACGACTCAATCATGCTCATTCCCGCAAGATGAACTCGTTCAATTGTCGGGAATACGTCGCTCCAGAGACTTGCACCAATGTCGGAGATTGCACGCGTGGCCTCTCTCACGAGAGCGCTTTCGGAGAGTGCGCGGTCGGTGTGTGTTTCGAGGTGGTGAGTGAGTGCTCGAAGCCCCGAAACGAGATCGTATACGTCTTCGTTTGCCGGGAACAGGAGTTGGGTGCCAAGACGTGAGAGTGCATCAGTGCGTGACTCGGCGCCGCCAGCCATCGTCTGCAACTCTTTGCGCGCCGCCTCGATTGTCTCGATGTGATTCGTCAAGTCGGACCCGAAGACGACCCGCAGTGACCCAATGCCGCTCAAGTTTGTTCGCAATAGGTCCTCAGCTAATCGGAGACGGTCAACCCTGTCGAGTGCTTCAGTCTCGTACCCAGCGGCAGCCGACAGTTGCCGCGCTACATCGACCGGTTGTGTGAGAAACAAACTGCTACGGGGCTGGTTGCGTTTCGCCAGACGGTGTTTCAGGTTTCGACGATGGAGTTGCCCAGTCGTCAGCACGAGGTCTGAAGAGGATGAAGAACGATGTGCGTAGGATAACAAGCGATCTTCATCGCCGATGTGGACGTGAATAGCCGCTTCTGAAACAGGCGGGTGGTCGGAACGTGAGAGTTGGTCGACCATCGGTAGATAGCCCTCACTTCGGTGAGTGCTAGGTTAAATAGTAGCCACATTCTGAAAGTGAAGACAGTCTCATCATTGACCCAAAAATGAAGTCATGGAAGGATGTCAATCTGTTGCGTCTCGTCTCTCGCCGACAATCCATCGGTTTGCTATCCCAACACCAAATGCAAGCACACCGAGTGTCACTGCAGGCCACACGTCAGTACTTAGGTACAACCCCGGTGTCGGCGGGTAGACACGCATCATGGGCCACAAAATCGGATAGGACAAACCGCTGGGCTTCAATAATAATGCATCGGCAACAAGATGTGAACTCGCACCAAGCGCAAGCAACCCAAACACACGGCGCCGTTCGGCTTCGCTCACCAGAAGCACCCCGATCAGTACTGAACACAACACCCCGCCTGTAGTGTGCAATCCGAACCAATCGAATGGAACACCGAACAGGCTTTCAACTTGCTGACTGGGTATCAGGAGTTCCACCTTCGCGAGATCAGGGATGAACGCTCCAGCCATAACGACAGTCACGTGCGATCGTGAGAGCCACCCAATACGCCACGACAACACGGTGGCAATCGTGTATGCGAGTAAAGTATGTGCGAGTAAATCAGGCATCTTCGCTCCTCGTGCGTCCGACGATTGCATTGGCCCGACCGAGTAACTCCGACCACGACAGCATATGTTGGCGCGGTTCGAGTGACCACGCGCGAGTGTCGACGCGCCAACCTCGGACGGTTCGGGCGAACACCCACAGCCCGGAGAGGAACGAGACCGTATACATGTATAGGAAGTTCGTCGCAGGGATGGTGAACGCATTCAGCACACTAAGAGTGTGGTTTGGTTTGACGATGCCGTAAACGACGACGCGCTCGCCAAGGGTAGGCTGGAGCGACGTATCGGTGATAGAGAGTCGGATGGATTTGCCAGAGCCGTATGTATCCTCGACGACCAGTGGGTCCGTCTCAACGACGGTTGCCCAGACGGTAGCTTTCTCCCCCACCCACGTGTCGTAATTTTTGTTGAGATGTTCGCCTTCAGGGTACGCGCCCACACTTGGGTCCGGTCCCAACGCCCCAAAACAAATCGCCAAGGCGACTAAGCACCCTCCAAGTAGGAGGACTCCTGCAAGCCGCGCCGGTGTGAGATTCACTGCTCAAAGGTACACGAACGGAAGAGCATCACTCCACGTACTAGGGAACTGGCTACTTTGGTGGCTTTCTTTTCGCCATCGTAGGGCGACTGCAACGTCTTGAGTCGTTCCGCGGGTGAGACACCGCCGAGAAGGATTTGAGTGAGCTAACATTCGCTGCAAGGAGCAGTGTATGACATTCTCTCATGCCCGATACTATCATAATATGATGTTTGAGAAACATAATTATAAATGGTGATGTATTCAATGTGTACGAGGAAGGAGATCAGTCAATAATGAGAGAAGACATTGAATTCGAAGCAGAAGGCGATACGCTCCGAGGTTGGTTGTACACGCCGGACGAGTACGATGGACCCGTTCCAACGGTCGTGATGGCACACGGGTTCTCGGCAGTCAAGGAGATGTATCTTGACAAATACGGAGAAGCATTTAGCGAAGCTGGATTGGGCGCCCTCGTATTCGACAATCGGAACTTCGGTGAAAGTGATGGAGAACCACGGTACGAGATCGACCCTTGGCAACAGGTTCGCGACTATCGACACGCGATTACTTACGCGATAACCCGTGACGAAGTCGACGGAGACCGTATCGGTGTCTGGGGTTCGAGTTATAGCGGCGGACACGCACTCACCGTTGGCGCACTCGAAAACCGAGTTAGCGCCGTCGTCTCACAGGTTCCTGTTACCGACGGCTATCACAACGTCCGTCGACTGGTCCGTGCTGACATCATGGGACAGTTCCAAGATCAGTTCGACCAGGATCGACTCGCCCGGTTTCAGGGCGAAGATCCGGCGATGGTTCCCGTCGTCTCAGAAGATCTCATGGGTGACGCCGCCCTGCCCACTCAGGATTCCTATGAATGGTTCACCGAGACCAAGGAGGAACGAGCCCCAAACTGGGAGAACCAAGTTACGCTCAAGACTGTTGAAATGCTGAGCGAGTACTCGCCCATCGATTACATCCATCGGATTAGCCCGACACCGATGCTGATGATCATTGCAGAGGGCGACCACCTCGCAGTCGCCGACAAAGCGTTCGAGGCCTACGAGGAGGCACTCGAACCGAAAAAGCTCGTCACGCTCGACGGCGGACACTTCGGTGCCTACGTCGAAGAGTTCGAAACGTCCAGCGGAGCGGCTCGTGATTGGTTTGTCGAGCATCTGGTGGAGGGTCAATGATGACCGACCAACTGGCTGGACAGGCTGCTATCGTCACTGGTGCGAGTTCAGGATTCGGTCGCCAGATCGCCATCTCGTTCGCCGAAGAGGGTGCCAACGTCGTCTGTGCAGATATCCGTGAGACCCCTCGAGAGGGAGGATACGAAGACAACCCCGACCTTTCAACGCCGGAAGTGATCGAGAACAGCGGTGGCGACGCAACGTTCGTCGAGTGCGACGTCACGGATGCCGGTGCCGTTGCGAACGCTGTCGATGCATGCGTGGAGACGTACTCGAGGCTGGACATCATGATGAACAACGCGGGAATATATCCGCCGAATGGGCGGATGCACGAACGTCCCGACGAGGATTTGGAGAAAGCGCATGCTGTGAACGTCAAGGGGGTCTGGAACGGATCGAAACAGGCCGTCTTGCAGTTCCTGGAACAAGGTGATGGCGGAAACATCATCAATCTCGTCTCTACTGCCGGACTGCACGGCTGGCAGAATCAGCTGGCGTATAACGCTTCGAAAGGTGCTGCGAAGCAGATAACCGAGACTCTGGCGACCGACTACGGACCCGATGGTATCAGAGCAAACGCTATCTGTCCTGGATTTGCACCAACCGCGCTCACCTCAGAGCTCTACGAAATTGAGGACTTCAAACGACACGTCATCGAGACGACTCCATACGGAGAGCGGTGGGTCAGTCCGAACGACGTCGCCAACCTGGCCGTCTTCTTGGCCTCCGACAATTCCGGATTCATTACTGGACAGTGCCACGTCGTCGACGGTGGACATTCGCTCGTTTACGCCCACACAAAGGACCTGTAGTCCACTCAAGAACAACACGACAAAAATTAGATCGACAACAGACCCATGACAGACCAACTATCAGGCCAAACGGCCATCGTCACCGGTGCGAGTTCAGGTAACGGACGAGCGATTGCTAAGACATTCGCCGAAGAGGGCGCCGCAGTCGTCTGTGCGGATATCATTGAAGACCCCAGAGAAGGTGGCTATGAAGACAAGAGCGAACTCACAACACACGACCTCATCCAGGAAAATGGTGGTGATGCGGTGTTCGTCGAGTGTGACGTGACTGATCGCGAGCAGATCCGGTCGGCCATCGATACGGCTGTTGATGAATTTGGCCAACTGGACATTATGGTGAACAACGCGGGCATCTTCACCCGACTCGTCGACATCACAGAGACGACCCAAGAGGAGTGGCACAAGACGATTGAAGTCAATCTGACCGGCGTCTGGAACGGAACGAAAGAAGCCGTTGAACAATTCGTAGAGCAGGGGAACGGTGGCAAAGTCGTCAACATTGCGTCGATCGGTGGGCTCGTCGGACTACAGGCCGAGCCAGCGTATTCTGCCTCAAAGGGTGGTGTCGTGAACTTCACTCGTGCAACCGCATTGGACTGTGCACCACACGAAATCAATGTAAATGCGGTCTGTCCTGGGTGGATCTCGACTGCGATGACGCGGGAATACTTCGATGACGACGAGTTCTGGGAGCAGCTGAGCGAGTCGACACCATGGCCACGGCTCGGTGTCCCTCAGGACGTGGCGGATGCTTGTCTCATACTCGCAGGCCCCTACGCCGAATGGATCACGGGGCACGCCTTAACCGTCGACGGTGGATACACTACTAGGTGAGCGGCACAGAACAACTGGGGCGACGGGTTTCGACATTTTTCAACCGCCTACAACGGTCAGAATCACATTCAAGTTGCTCTCAGCAAATTACGAGTGACTCATGGGTCGACTACTGAATTAACCCTGTGTGTCATATGAAATCTATCAAACACTGATGATTTCACCAAATCCGCAACCTGAGATTCAGTAAATCGGCTCAACAACGACATGTCGATGCTTCAATCGGGGGGCTTTGCTTTGACCATCTTCGTCGAATTCGACGATATCTAACGCAACCAGTTTCTGCAGATCACGACTGACGACGCCTTTGTCCAAGGTCAATTCACTAGCAAGAGCTCGAACAGAACGTGGCTCGTGTGTCTGAAGATACTCCACGATCTCAATTCGACGGTCGTGAAAGACATCATCTGCACGACCACGACTGAGAACAAGCGTGTCTGCGAACCCATGCTGCGAAAGGATTTCACTGAACGTATTGCGAAGTTCAAGATCTGAATCGAAGATCGATTCTTTGGTGAACTCAGTGGGCAACGGAATCTTCGAAGCAGGTGGTTTGTCATCCATGATTGAATCGTTCCTGCTACCGTTGTTATTTTTGCAACGCTATAAATACACCACACTGGTTAGCCTCTGTGTGTATACTTAAGCTCACAATCAGATATTTAGATTCGCTTGAACAATCTGAGTTGCTCACATACTGGACATTCGGCGAGAGAGGTTGCATAATGTCATCGCATATGCCAAGTGATGCTAGAATGTATTTCTCGACTTCCTATGATTCAGTACGAGCGAGGTGCATTCGGAACTGTGCAAATGAACGGTGTCTTTGGCGTGCATGGCCTGCGGAGGTGAGGAATATAGCAGTCCCTGGGTGTCCGAGCTGAGAGAAACTCTCAGAAGGTAAAATTCAATGAGGTATTTTCGCAATGGCCACGAACCGTTGATAGACTCACACGGATTTGCTGTCATATTTTTAGAATTGATAAACTCACCGACCATAACGCCAATAGGTTAAATAGTATGAATTTCCCATATGATAATATGACCAACCCCAACTCTCGTTACGACGACCGTGCGACTGGACCAGCAGACGACGGCATGGCAGATGTCTCAGAGGAACTCGACAAGGCGGACAACCACTCTGGAGACCGAGTGGTAGCACCTGGAGGGACCACCGACTGGAGTCAGACCATCGACGCCAACCCCTCGCGCCTCGGCGGGCCACAAATGGCACCCGGCCTCAATTCTGGACCAGACGGTCGGATGACGCTCGCAGAGTGGAAAGAAGAACAGAAAGCCGAACGTGTACGAACTGGTGTTCACCCGTCGGTGCGCGACGAAATCATGCAAGCACGTCGAGAAGCAAAGAGCACAAACTCACTCGACGACGTCGAACCCGTTGATGGAACTGGCGAACCAGAATACGAGTTGGCAGACCTCGAGCCCGAGGACATCTTCGGATAGTCTAAATTGCTATTTTCGGTAGCTTGTACGTGAGAATTCAAAGAAGTTTGAGAACCAAGAGGAGAGTCACAATTTAACGGTCAAAGTCGGACAGGCTGAAATCTCGGCGTTTCTTGGAGGGTTCCGTTTGTCGCTCGGGGGCCGTGTTTTCTGCTTCGAGTTCTTCCGAAGTGACTGGTGTCCCGTCAGGGTTGATGACGATTTCTCCTACTGTTTCGTCTCCTCCTGGATCGCGTTCTGTTTCGACAAGCTCGTATTTGTACCCCTCTTCAGTCAGTGTTTCTTCGAGTGCTTTCACGAGGGGGTCGCCTCGGATGTGCCGAATTGCAGACCCAAGCCTGTTGTCGAGTTCGGAGTCGCCGTTCCCTGATGGTACTGCGATATGGTCTTCTAGTCCGGGTGCGAAGTGGGGGAGAATTAATTTCAGGAACTCGTCTTCCCCTTCGTACGAGTATTCTCCACTGATGCAGTCTACGTAGCCTGTCTGGGACCCGTCCTCGTATATTTGGGCTCCGACCATACTTATTTGTTGACTTGTCTCCGGTGTCGGTAGTAAAAAATATCTGTTTCACTAATTCTAACATTTTCAGATAATCTTCACAGATCATTCATATAGGATAACTGAAAACATTGTGGTAACGATGAAGCTCACATTCAGCAAAGCGATGTTGGGTTCGCCCCAGGTGTGGTACGAGGGCGACACGCCGAGAGACTTCGAGTACGAGGCGGCGATGCGACATCAGTTCAAGTGCGACGAGTGTGGGCTGTCGATCCTTCAGACCGACTTGTTTCTGAACGCTCCTGCCCGCGACCCGCCGAAGTCGGCTCCCAAGCCAGCGGTCCTTGGGTTCTACATCGGCACGACCACAGTGAAGTGCGACTACTGTCGAAAAGGCGCGAACGGAAAGCGGGTTGAGGACCCTGCTGAGTATAAGGACTTCCGCTCTCAGAGTGCGATCAATGAGGCACACAAAGGCTGGACGCTCAATTCGCCAGTTGACGGCGAACCGCTGAAACACAATTCGGTTTACAAGCAGTTGACTGAAAGGGCAATCAAATCAATACACGATGAGGTCCCCCCCGTCCTCTACGAGGGAACTAACGTCGGCCCGGATGCTGGTTTCAGAGGTACGTTCCGTACGAAGGTTCGCCAATTGAAGCGGCGTCTCGACGACCGGAAGATTCCGGACTCGTTGACTGTGGACCCGATGGGCGGCCCCGCACCGAACCCTGGCGACCCCCGAGTGCCTACCAATGAGGCCGAGGACACCGACAATTCGTACGCAAGTGACGAGGTCAAGGAAGATGCTCGTCGGTTCGATGAGCGAGTCGAGAAGGAGTCGAAACAAAATACGATCCCCGACGTGCCAAGTACACCACCTGCTCAGGAATTCGAAGAAGAGCCAATCCGTCTTGACGATGATGAAGACCCGTTCGAGGACACCACGCCGACGGACATTCAAATTGAATGAATAGTCATCTACAGTGAACTTTTAACGAGGGCAGAGATACACATGGTAATGGAACATCATATTTACGAAATGGAACCTCAAACCTTCCCGGCAATCGTTGCCCTGCAAAACCCGTCTAACGGGGAGAGAGAACAGACGTTCACGGTGTTTTTTGATACCGTAGCAGGCTACAGAGCCAATGCGCTTGGGCCCTTGAAACAGCAGGTGAAAAAAGACGAGTCTCATTTGTACCCCGAAGAAATGGTTCACGACTACGTCACTCACATTACCTCGGAGGCGACCTTTGACGACCTCGGGGATTTTATTGAGTTCGCAAGGACTGAAGCAGTCTACGTTGTTACACCAGACGAGGTTCATCTCTATGCTGCCCTCAGCATGGACGCACAAGTTCTTACACCGATAGCATACGGTGCCGAAATAGATGTCCACGAGCCCCAGACGTTCGAACACCCGTATGATGGAACAACTGAGGCCGAACCTATCGACACTATCGACTACAACAGACTACAACGCCCTTCTGACGAACTCTCTGAGCTGACGAAAGATATCCTCATCGAGCAGGCAAACCACATCGTCGGTATGGGGAAGGTCTATCTGCAAAATGCGGAAGAAAGCCGGGCTTTTGAGGAGGGGCAACTGAAGAACGAAAGATACCACATTACAATGCCTAGGGGGCAGGAGCTTGTTGTTCGCTACAACGACCTCCTACAGTTCAACGACCACCGCGAATCTGCAGGCGTTCTCGTCCGGGTCCCCTACTCGGACTCCGAGAGCCACGAAGAAGTCTGCCAGAGGTTTGCCAAAATCCACTGGCAAATCAATGAACTCCGCTACCGTCAAAGCCGAAAGCTCTGGAATCTCCGGAACGAGGAATCCGACCTCTCCGAAGAAGAATTCCAAGAGATGCTTTTCGAGAAGCGGAACGAACTTTCGAAGGAGATGGTCTGGGCAACGACCGCCGAGTTCGGGACCGAGATTGCACCGTGGTCACCACAACCGTACAGCAACTACTTCCGCCGCGTCACGAACACACCGATGGAAGCGTTCAAACTGAACGACGTCGTCAAATACTAACAACGGGTGAGGCCTCAACAGCCGTCCTGAGATAACCTGCAAGTCTGCACGGAGGTATTAGGACAATCCAAGATCGCATTCAGGACTGGGTCCAGTTGCGATTGATTCAGGTATTGAGGTGTTCATTATTACGCATCACCGAACGTGACCCGTTTCACAGCTATAGAGTAGTACACGCTCAGCGAGTCCAGCTTTCCCACAATCTTCGCACTCGATCAACGATATTTGATTGAAACAGCCACACAAGGCGAGTGCAGCACGAATATGAACTCGAGCGTCTTGTGACTCTGCTCGAGTGAGTGCTTGTACAAGGTGCATTTGAAGTTGCTCAGACGGGATGTGGGTGTTGTTGGAGTGCATGGTTTGGAGAGATGGGTCTAAAGCAGTCGCTGGGAGTCTGTGCTGAGAAAGATTCTCAGAAAGAGACCGTACTGCTTACCGAACTACAAACGACAGGATTGTCTTTTGTTCCTATCATTGGAGATAGTCGATGGATAAAAATAAAGGGCACTGTCTAGTTAAGCCAGTTTGAGGAACGAGCAGGTCGTTGAGTTAGTTGGTCAAGATGCTCGCAGACCTGCTCAGCGAGTGCTTTGCGACGGATTTAGAAGAAACTTGGGAGCGTGAGCGGACGGCAACGCCCGTCAGGGCGTTCGCCGTCCAGCTCCACGCGACCGGTTGTTCACTTAGAGAGACAAAAGAAATTCTTCGATTACTCGGCGTTGAACGCTCCCACCAAGCGGTTTGGCAATGGGTACATCGGCTGGCCGACAGCGGTCACAACCCGCCTGAGGCGAAGCCGAAGCGGGTTGCGGTCGACGAGACCGCTGTCAAAATCAATGGTGAGTGGTCTTGGCTGTACGCTGCAATAGACACCGAGACAAAGCTGATTCTTGACGTCGAATTGTTTGGACGACATGGTACCGACCCGGCTGCTGCGTTTCTCCATCGACTTTCCGAGAAACACGATCTCTCAGACACTGTGTTTCTCGTTGATGGCTACGGCTATCAGACTGCCATCTCTCGATTAGGATTGAGCGGTCGGCTGGACTACGTCGAGCGAAACCTCATCGAAAAATGGTTTCACACCCTCAAAATGCGAGTCGACCGCTTCCATAATTCGTGGGTGGGCAGTCACGGAAGCGTCCGCGAGTGGTTCATACAATTTGTGCAATACTACAACTTTCAAAGACCGCATCAAGCGCTCGACGGACGAACACCGGTCGAGGAGGCGACTAACTAGACAGTGCCAAATAAAGGATTGTGTTTGTGAATTGTTAATAATTTCCGGCACGTAGTCGTCTTCGTCCTCGAACTGCGGAGCGCCGACAACCGCTTCATCCACCGAACGGAAGCGGTGCATCTCCGTCGATGCTTCCTCGACGAACCACTCGGGCGTCGATTCGCTCACGAGGTGGACGACGCTGCAGCCGGGCACCCGCGAGCCGAAGTCACGACCCGAGATGTAGCCACGACCCCACTCGTCAACCGAGTTCGGGTCTTTCGGACCCATCATGTCGGCGAGACGCCGGTACCGGGGAACCGGCACAATCGTGCCCGTGTTTGGCCCCGACGACCGCTGACCAACGTTCTGGGACTCGACAGCGTCATGCGTGTCGTACGACGTGCTGAACTTGGCATCGCGCCACGTAATCTCACGACCAGTCCCACGACGCTCGACGTACATCGAGGTCTTCGAGGTAACAGCGAGCGTCAGTTGCTTGCCGTACTGGCCGGGCGACGGGTTCGCCAGGGTGACGATGTCGCCTTCACGCAGGACTTCCTCGGGCGACGAACGGTGCCAGATGGTCACCTTCGCAAACTCGGAGCCAGCCGAGGTCTGTTCGACGAACGGCGACACGTCGCGAACCTTCGCAACCTGGAACTGCGAGTCAGGCGCGTTTGGCTCGTACAGTTCGACGACTTTCACGCGGGCCGTACATCCGGGCCACGTTCCTTCGATGGTCGCCAGCGATTGCGAGTTCGGGTGGAACACGTCTTCGACGGCCTTGATGACCGCTTCGAGTTCGTTCCGGGTGTTCTCGACGGCTTCGGTGACCGTCGCTTCGACTGCTGCGAGGTCCACGCCGGGGACTTCGAGGCCGCCCTTCTGACGGATACGCTCGTAGACGTCCGCCGTCAACTTCTCGATGGTCGCACGCTGTGGGTGTGCGAGGTCGTGCGCCGGCAGGGGCGCATTCGCGTCTTCCTCGTGGACGAGACGGACTGGGCCCCACTGCGACTGGTCGGCCCACTCGTCAACGACCATCTGACTGTTTGGCTCGGCGTACGCACTGCGACCGAACGGCTGGTGCGGTTGCCGCGACGGAGCCGTTTCGACGAACTCCGTGTGGTCGCCTGCGGAGTGGTCTTTGAACGACCGGGCGAACGAACGAGCCATCTCGTGTTCGTCGCTGAACAGGTTGAACGCGAGGTTCACCGGACGGGGAGCCAGCGAGGCGACGTAGGCACGGTTCTCCTCGGAGCGCTCGGTTTCGGAAGCGATGAGTTGTGCTTCCGAGATGATGCCGTCACGCACTGGGTCAGCACGAGCGCTGATGGTCAGCAGTTCTTCTTCGAGGGCGAGCGACCGCTCGGCGTCTGCGAGCGTCATGTGCGACGGGATGTCGATGGTCAGCTCACCGGACTCGTCGTAGACGGTCATGCCCGAATCACGGTTCTGCAGCAGCCGCCACGTCTGAGTCGTGTTGCCGATTTCGGCCCACACACCGAACTCTGCGCCGATGCCGACTGCCGTCTTCGCGTCGTTGGCCGCGCCGGCGTTCATCGACGCACTGGATGCAACGACTGGCTGGCCGTCTTTCGTCTCGCCGATGACATCGCCGGCGACGCTGGTCTGGCCGCCTTCGGGCGACTCGAAGTTCGCCGACGAACCGTGTGCGTCGTCGAGGTCCACGTCGTACTCTGCGTGCGGCGAGTCGCGGAACATCCGCTCGTCGTCGTCAGGACTGCGTGCTGCAAGGCCGCCTTCGTTCCACTGTTCTGCTTCGATGCTGTCGTAGACGTTGTTGTTGTCACTCATAATAGAGTCTCCAAGGATAGCTGCCGAAGAACCGCCGTTGCGGGACGTACCCGACCCAACCGGGTTCGTCGTTTCATCTTCGCCAACCATCTCACTTCTCTAGCCGGGTGCCAATACCACCGAAAATCTACTCACCTTCCGTACCCCCACTACGACTTTAGCCCGTCCGAATTAGCATACGCAACAAAGGAGGGTCGACGGCGTTCGAGGGCCGGCGGTGTCGGCCCGAGACGGCGGCGGGCCGCAAGTGAGTGGGGCGATGGCAGGGCTCGGTCGGTGGCGTGGCTGTCGCTCAGCGGTCGGCCAGCGTCAAAAGGCGTCTACTCGGCCTCGGCGTTGTCGTCTTCGCGTTCCATCGCTTCGAGATCGGCTTGGACGGCGGCGTCGAATGCCGCTCGGGCTTCGTTGAAGAATTCGGCGAGCTTGTCGTCCATCTGTTCGAACTCTTCGTCGGTCACTGGTCGGAAGGTGGGGTCAGGTTGTGCCATCGTTCGTATCTCTTGGTGTATGCTTCGTTGTGAGTCCGCAAATGTTCTTCGGCGAAATTCAGTGCCTCGTTGGCGTCGATAGGCCCGGTGAGGTCTTCGACGAACGCTTTCTCGCCGTCGCGGTAGACATCCAGGTGGAGTCCTTCGTCGGCGACGTCGTGGCCACCGGGGGCGTCCTCGTCGTGGTCGTAGCGGACGACCTCGTGCCACTCGCCGTCGTGCCAGTATTCGAGTTGGACGATGAATCGCGTCACCCGGCCTCGGTGGGTGCTGAAGGCCAACCGCACTTGGATGTGCTTGGCCAACGGCTTCGGCGGGGGCGTTCGTTCGTACTCGGTCATTCAGGTGTCAGAGCGGGACAAATCATCGGCGGAGTCGGCTGTACTCCGACTTACCCGGCGGGTCCTCGCCACCACCGTCGACGATTTCCTCGGTGTAGTAGCAGTCGCCGCAGACCCACCGGGGTTCGGTCTTCGAGAGGGTCTTGATGTTGAACTGTCGCATCTTACGCATCAAGTAGCCGCATCGAGGACAGGTCTTGTTCTGGTCGGGAACAGTGTTGAACATGAGCAAGCGTCGAACAGGGACAAAAAATGCTCAGGGGCGGGAAAAATTGACACGACTTTCTGCTGTGCTGGGGTGGGCGGAACAGTAGCTGTCGCGGTCGGGGTTCGGTCGCGGTTCGGTCACTGTTCGTGCGCGTGTGGAGGCCGACAGGCCGACCGCGTGTACGGTGGTGGTTCGGCGGACTACCAGGCCCCATCCGGAGGCGTTGCCGTTCCGAAAGGTCGCTGGTGAATGTGCATTTGCCTCACAATCCTGCGTGGGGCCACGAGGACGCTGAGCGAACCGCGTTCGGCGCTGGTTTTCGGCGCGTCACTTGACCGCCGCACCGTTCGCATTGAGGGTGTGGGTCGACAACGTTCGACGGCCCGCGACGGCGGCGGGCCCGACCCATCTGTGTGAGCGTCGATGGCCCGGTGGCCACTGAGCCGGTCGCACCCGTTGCGTACTCGTCGCGACGACTGCTCGAACATCAACTGGCGGTTCGTTTCCTCACTGTCCCACTCGTCGATTGCCACTCCGTCTTCCCCACCTCATCTCACCTCTCATCTGGCTGGTCGACGATGACTGACTTCCCTACTGTCTCGTCTTCACCTGACTTTCTTACTCTCGACTTTCTGATATACTAATTTCTTCTTCCTCCAAATATGCACTACAACCTGTGTTCACTGGCTTTTGCTCTGCAACGAATGGGGTGGGTTTGGCTCAGAGAGCGCGGGCCGGGGCGGTCTCGATGGCCTCCCCGATGCCGCTGTGCGCTCGCCGCTTGTTGAGGTAGTCGCGGACTTTGTTGGGGTTGCGTGCCTTCGTGTCGATGTAGTCGGCGATCTTCTTGCACTCGTTCCGGAAGACGTCGGCATCTTCGTGGCCGGCGCGGTCGAGCAGGACGGCGACCCGCATCAGCTCCGTTCGGTAAGCGGTGAACAGCCACGGCGTGAACGCCTCGAACGGCGTCTCGTCGTAGTTGCTGTTGAGGTCGTTGAGCATCCGCTGGGCCTTGAGGAGCCGGCGTTCGTCGAGATTGAACCCGAACTCGTCGGGGTCGTCTAGCAGGTCGTTCATGAGAACTTCGAAAAACTCGGTGACTTCGTCGGTTTCGGTCATTGGAATTTCGCCTGTCTTTGGAGGACAAATGCCCCACAGTGGGCGTGTCTGGCCGCTCTAGGGCGGGACGATGGCCACGAGATGCTGGTGGGTGGGCGCCGGGCGTCGAGTCGTCGGCGAGGCCCCGACGACGTAAGCACCGCAGCGAAGCGAGGAGCACAACGAGTCGCGGCCCGCCGCGACGAAGATGGGCGGCACGGGAGTCACTGAGTCACCCTCGAACACCACCCGAACAGCGGCGACAACTCATCATAACGAATCTGATACTTCGTGTAGCACACTCTCGACTCCAACGAAGGATTCCCCTATGGGGACAGTAAGGGGGACACTCCCACTACGACCACCACTGACCACTCACTCGAGACGACGACAGAGGACTTCCCCACTGGGGATGGACACACCACTATTGCCAGTAAAGCATCGACCCAATCTGACCACGTTGCGACCGGCCCGCCAGGGCTGTCGACGTCCTCCTTCGTTCGCCGGGCGACGACGACTGACTTCCCACTCCTGCGGTGGCTGTCCGACCCCGACTGGCGACGTCGTCGCTGCCGCCGACTCCGTCGGAACTATCACTTTTCTGAGAGTGCGATTGCAGGCTGAGTTCCCACTCTGTCGATGGTCTCCCGACCGGGGTTCCACGGCGATACTCACCTCGGCTTTCTACTCGACTTCCCGCCTCGACGATCACCCAGCACCAGGCTTCGACGACCACTGACTTCCCCCTCCTATCGACCACGCATCCAAGGGGCCGGCTGACCCGTGTGGCCTGACCATCCCTCTCTCGACGACCGCCGACTTCCCCTCCCTTCGACCATCCATCCAGAGTCCACGCTGCGACGACTGGCCGAACCCTCACCCTCCCGAAGGAGTGTTCAAATCTTCTGATACATCGTGGGGCCGAAGGCCACCTCTCGGTGCTTCCAATTGGTCGGCCTTCGTGGCCCGAACGAAATGCGATTTAGTCTCCGCGCAGGCTTGATAGGGTTCTTACTAAGACGCGAGGGGGGTAAATCGGGGGTGCAAGGGGGGTTGCACACACACCGGAATAAAGTATATCATCAACAATCAACAAAGTTGAGCGAATGGTGCTCCGCTAAAACTGGTTTAATAACACTGAGACCCATTGAAAACCATATTTGGGTGTCTGTCTGAATACGAGGGGCCGCACACCATATTTCGTTTGATTTTCACTCTCCAAACACCCCCTGCACAGCATTGCTGTCTGTCGATTACTGTTAGTTCTGAGGCGGTCAAATAGTACGGTGGCGTTTTTTGGCCAAAAAAGGGTGTGCAAGGGGGGTGTGCAACCCCCTTATTGTACTACCGTCTACTTATTTTCACATATTATCTTAATTTCGACCCCTTGCACACCCCCCCTACACACCCCCCTTGCACACCCAATTAGCCCTGTTCATGAATATTGATATATGGCTCTTCATCACGACGGCCATATGTTGAAATCTACTGGGAGGAAACCCGCCAGTAGAAGACACCGATCTGGACTTTCGAGAACGGACAACCTTCGGGAGTTATCGCTATCGGCACTAATTTAC
>NZ_CP011949.1:0-335881 GCF_001190965.1 Haloferax gibbonsii | reverse complement strand
GGCCGTCGTGGTGGTGTCCGTCGTCGTCGGTGACGAAGTCGTCGTCGTTGTCGTCGTGTTGTTCGACGGTGTCTCCGTCGCCGTCGACGTCGAGGTGGTCGTTGTCGTCGTGTTGTTCGTCGGCGTCTCGGTCGTCGTCGGCGTCTCGGTCGTCGTCGGTGACGAGGTGGTCGTCGTCGCCGTCGTCGTGTTGTTCGTCGGCGACGCGGTCGTCGTCTGGTCGTCGCTGTCATCGCCGTCGTCGTCATCGTCGTCGTCACCGCCCCAGAGCCAGCCGCCGCCGTCGTCCGACTCGGTCGTCGTCGTGTTCGACGGCGGACTGGTCGTGTTCGTCGTCGTCGCCGTCTCGGTCGTCTGCGTGGCAGTCTCGGTCGCCGTCGTCGTCGCCGGCGTGTCGGTCGTCGGCATCGGCGTGTCGGTGACGGGGGTGGTGTTGTTCACCTGCGGCACCGGCGAGTCGCCGTCGACCGAGGGAGCGATGCCGACGCTCGGGACGCCGACGGCCAGCGCGACGCCGGAGAGCGAAAGCAGGATACCGGCGACGAGAAGGACGCGTTGCAGCGTGTTTTTGTGCCGGTCGGTCCAGGACTCGTCGCCCCACGCGGGACTCCCGGCGTCGCCGCTGGCACCGCCGCGACGGGCGCGTATCGCGGTGGCGCGGGAACCGACCGGGTCGGGAAGCGAACTCAGCAGGTCCAGCGCCTCGTCGGCGTCCACGGCCCCGACCACGAACGCCACCGTCACGAAGACGAGGAAGCCGACGGCCGGGACGACGACCAGCGCGAGGAGACTGCTCTCGATGGTCATCGAGAGCAGGAAGATCGGCACCCCGGAGATGAACCCCGTCGCGAGCACTCGCACGAGTCGCGCGTCGGAAAACGGCTTGAACCCGAGGTAGCGCGCGCTGGCGAGATTGAACACCGGGAGCGAGGAGTACCCGATGGTCGTCGCCACGGCGGCCCCGAGAATGCCGTGACGCGGGATGAGAACCACGTTCAAGATGATGTTCAGAACCGCCGCGGCGCCGGTCGCCGCGATGAGCGGCTTCATGTCGGCCTTCGCGTGGCTGATTGCGAGGATGGGCCGAACGACCGCGAAGCCGATAGTCCCCGGGAGCAGGATGAGAAGCGGCGTGACGACGGGCATCGACCCCGAACCGAGGTATAGCGGGACGAAGTCCTTCGCGAGCGCCGCCAGCCCGAGCGACAGGAGGACGATGACGAGCATCCCGTAGCGGGTGACGCGGGAGGCGATTTCGTTTATCTGGTCGATTCGTTCGTCCGCCCACAGGTCCGAGACGGACTGGACGAGCATCGACTGAATCGACCGGGGGATGACCCAGAGGAACTGGCTGATGACCAGCGCGGACTTGTAGTAACCGACGCGCGTCTCCGTGACGTGGGACGCCAGCATCAGCACGTCAACGTGGTACATCGACGTGAGAAACAGCATGTAGACCACCGAGAGGTGGTTGAAACTGAACAGCTCCTTCGTCGGGAATTCCCGCGGCGTCGTGCTGAAGATGCCGCGAAGCGAGACGTTCTTGCGGACCCACCACAGCGCGAGGAGCGCGACGAGGCTGTTGACGACGATGAGGCCGACCATCAGCCCCCCGATTTCGTACCCGAGGTAGGCGATGCCGATGAGCGCGAGCCGGGTTCCGACCTTGTTGAACACCCGAAGCGGCTCCGAGAGGTGCTCCTGTTTGAGCCCCATCAGGGACCGACGGGCGTACTCGCGGAACTGCGTCGCGATGGTGAGCCCGGCGAGACCGTAGAAGCCGACGACGTACTCCGGGCCGAGGAATCGGGTGACCACGCCGAACCGCGCGGCGGCGGCGAAGGCGAGCGCGGTCAGCACCGCGAGGACCGTCCCGAGGCGGAAGTAGTAGCCGAACACGTGCGTCTGCCAGTCCGAAATCGAGCGGTCTTCGGCGAGGAACTTCCGGGCACCGCTGTTGATGCCGGAACTCATCAAGATAGTCGAGATGCCGAAGACCGCGGTGAGCGTGCCGTAGCGACCGTACAGTTCGAACCCGAGCGTCGTGATGAGAAGCGGCGTGAGCACCACCGAGGACAGCACGATGAAGATGCGCCCCCCGAAGATGGAGAGGAACGCGGTGACCATGTTCCGCTTCATTCACACCACCCGTCGGCGTCGCTCTCGCCGGGCTTCCTCGCCGGCGCGACGCGCGGGGACCAACGTCGTATCGGCCGTGGACCACCTGCTGTTCGGTGATTCGTGTACATAAATAAACGAACGCGGGAGATTAGTCGGAAGACGCTATCTCGATAGAGACCGAGTCGCCGTTCTTGAGGTAGTAGTCGGTCGGGTCGACGGACTCGCCGTTGACGGTGACGTTCGCAGTCGCGTTGTCACCGTCACCGTCGTACGCGTAGGTCGTTCCGTTGTAGGTGACGCCCTCGTCGGTCATGTTGATGCCGTCGAGCGTCGACATGCCGTAGGCGAGCGTGACGTGCGCCGAGTGCGCGTGCCACGGGTTCGCGTGACCGCCTTCGAAGTGGAAGTGGTCGTTGTGACCCGCCTGCTGGTACTTGTCGCGGCTGAAGTCGAGCCGTTCACCGTCGACGGTGAAGTCGATAGTTCCGTGGACGTGGAGCTGTTCCGGCGGGATGTACTCGCCGGGAGTGGTGACGTTCGAGTCGTCGGTCACGACGAGCACCCACACCTTGTCGTCCGATTCGAGCGTGTACTCCTCGGGGTCGACCTCGTGGCTGTCGACGCGGTAGATGAGTTTCGTACCGTTGGTGGACTCCTCGAAGGTCTCGCCGTCGTAGGACAGCGTCGACTCGGTGGCGTCGACGTCGGCCGCGTCGAGCGCCGCCGCGAGCGTCGTGCTCTCGTTGGTGTGCCACGAGTCGACGTCGCTCATGTGGACCGGCGCGTCCTCGTCGAGGTCCTCCGTGAGACTCACGCGCTCGCCGGCGACCACGACGGCCATCTGCCCGGCGTACGCCGCGTCGACCGACGACTCGTCACTGGTGTTCGCCGCCGAGTCGTGGCTGTGTGAGTCGTGGTCGGTGTCGGACTCGGAGTCGGAATCCGACGACTCGTTCGTCGCGTCCGCGGCCGTCGTCTCCGCGGCCGTCGCGTCGTCCGAAGACGCCGTGTCGTTCGCGGTTCCCTCGACGTCTGAATCCGTCATCTCCGTCGTTTCGGCGGTTTCGTTCGCCGCGGTCGTGTCTCCCGCGTCGCCGCCCGCGAATGACGAACAACCCGCTGTCGTCATCAAGAGCGCGACGAGGAGGGCGATACTCGCACGTTTCAGTGTCTTGGATGGGATATCCATCTCGAACTCGAACGAGACATCACGGCCACCCACCGTTATTATCGACCACGTAGTGGCGGCTTACCGGGCGGATAATTAGTATGAGCGGGGGCGGGTCTACACCCATCGTGATACGCCTCGACACCCGCGGAGGTCGGTCGGATGGACAGTGACGCGCTCGTCACGCTCGGACTGGCTCTCGTGTGTCTGTTCGCCGTCGGGTCGGCGGCCGGGTCCCTCGAATCGGCGGTCGACTCCTCGCCGAGCGAGGCGATCGACCTCGATTACTCCTCGCTCCCGCTCGACAAGGGCGACGCCAACGACATCAAGCGCGAATACCAGACGCTGACGGACAACCCGAGCCAGCAGGAACACGGCGGCGAGCAGTCGTCGCAGTCGGGACAGTCTAGCGCGAGCGGTCCTGACGACGGTGGCGACGACTCCACGTCCGACAGTTCGACAGACAGTTCGGACGCCCGGCGCGACCAATCTTCGGGGTCGAACGAGACGCCGGGCGAGCGAGACGGGCTAGAAGCGCTCATCGATGCCCTGCTCGCGCTTCTCTCGCGTCTCGTCGAACTGGTCGTCGGAGTCGTCGCGGTGGTCGCCCTCGCGCTCGTCGCTCGGTATCGAGACCGCATCGCGGCGCGACTGTCGCCGATAGTCGCTCGCTTCCGCGGGGGCGAGTCTCCGGCGGAAGAGCGCACCGGAGGCGGGTTCGATGCGCCGCCCGAACCGCAGAACGAGGTCACCGAAGCGTGGTACGAGATGGTCGAGCGCCTCCGACTCGACGACCGTCAGTTGCTCACGCCGCGAGAGCGGGCGGCAATCGCCCGCGAGAACGGGGCCGACGCGAACTCGGTGTGGTCGCTCACGGAGCTGTTCGAAGAGGTCAGGTACGGCGGCGCGCCGGTGACCGAAGACCGACGCCGCCGCGCGAGGGAGTGTCTCGAACGGCTCGGCCCGTCCGGGGGGCGAGACCAGTCGTGAACCGACGAAAGATGCTGTTCGGACTCCTCGGACTCGGCTGCCTCGCCGTCGGGACGGTCGCACGCGGGGCGGTCCTCCCGATGGCATCGCTCGTCTCCGAGGCGGGCGGCGACTACGTCCTCGTGGCCGCGCTCTCGGGAGTCGCGCTGCTCGCGTCGCTGCCGGTCATCGCCTCCGGCCGGGAGAGCGAACTGCGGCAGGCCGACACGCCGGACCCGGAAGTTCCCGCTCGGGTCCCGCCCGCGGGGCGCGAGTTCGACGAGACGGTTCGGGGATGGGACTATCGGACGCCCGTTCTCGGCGACAGCGCCCGGCAGCGAGTGAAAACGCGGCTCCGAACGGCGGCCGTCGAGGCGGTGATGCGCGAGCGGAACTGCGGTCGAAGCCGCGCGCGTCAGCTCGTTCGACGCGGCGAGTGGACCGACGACGCCGAGGCGGCGTCGTTCCTCGGGGGTCCGAAACGGTCGACGCTCGCCACCGCGGTCGCCGCGCTTCGGCGACGACAGACGCCCGCCGAGTTCCGCGCCCGGCGGACCGCCGAGGCCGTCTACGCGGTCGATGGAGGGACGGACCGGTGACGACGCCACAACAGACGAACCGCTGGCGCGGCGTCGTCGCCGTCGCGCTCGTCGTCTCGGCCGCCGGGCTACTGGCGAAGCGACAGGAACTCCTCTTGCTCTCGACGGTCGGCGTCGTCTTCGCGGCGTACCACCGGACCGTCCCGATGCCGACGCCGAATCTCACCCTCGACCGCCGGGTCGACACCGCCGCACCGGCGAGCGGCGACGAGGTCGAAATCGAAGTCGCGGTGACGAACGAGGGCGACGAGACGCTGTACGACTGCCGGGTCGTCGACGGCGTTCCCCCGGCGCTCTCCGTCACGGACGGCCCGGCGAGGTGCGGGATGGTGCTTCGCCCCGGCGAGACGCGGACGTTCTCGTACGCCGTCGAAGCCGAGCGCGGGCGGCACGCGTTCGACGACGCGACCGCCATCGTCCGCGACCCCAGCGGCGACAGGGAGGTCGAACTCGACGTGCGCGCCGCGGACGAGACGGAACTCGACTGCACGACCGAGATTACGAAGCCGCCGCGTCGGTCACAGACGCTCGACACCGTCGGCAGCGTCGCCGCGAACGGGACGGGGTCGGGCATCGAGTTCCAACAGACGCGGTCGTACCGCCGCGGCGACCCGGTCAGCCAAATCGACTGGAAGCGGTACGCCGCTTCGGGTGAGTTGACGACCGTCGACTTCAGAGAAGAGCAAGCGGCGTCAATCCTCGTCCTCGTCGACGCGCGGGCGGTCGCCTACAGGGGCCCGCCCGGGGAGACGCACGCCGTCGACGCCGGGGCGTCCGCCGCGGCTCAGTTGACGACTGCCCTGCTGAACGGCCGGAACCACGTCGGCCTCGCCGCGCTCTCGGCCGAAGACTGCTTCCGAGCGCCGGGCGCGGGGCGGGAACACCGACTCCGGTTGCGGAAACTGCTTTCGAGGCACTCGGCGTTCGCCGCGAGTCCGACGGACACGGACGACCCGGCCGACGAACAGGTCGAATCGTACCTCGGTCGGCTCGGCGAACAGACGCAGATTCTCTTCGTCTCGCCGCTCTGCGACGACACCGCCGTCGAAGTTGCGCGCCGGTTCGACGGGCACGGCCACGCGGTCACGGTCGTCTCCCCGGACGCGACGGCGAACGAGACGCCCGGCGAGCGCTTGGCGGCCGCAGAGCGCCGGAATCGGTTGCGGGCGCTCCGGCAGGTCGGTATCCCCGTCATCGATTGGTCGCTCGACGACCCGCTCGCGCTCGCAATCGACGCACAGCGGGGGGTTCGGCTGTGAACGGGGAGATAACCAGACGGCCGGCGCGGCTCAGCGCGGCGCTGTCGTTGTTCGCCGCCGCGCTGTCCGTCTCGCTCGTGAACACCGGCGCGTCGACCGGGACGTTCGTCGCCGTGGTCGGCCTCGTCGTCGCGATGGAGGGCGCACACCAGTTCCGAACGGGGCAGCGACTGCTCGGGACTGCCGGACTGCTCGTCGGCGTCCTCGTCGCGGCGGGCGGTGCGGGCCTCGCCGTATCGAGCGCCACCGGCCAGTCACAGCTCATCGAGGCCGGACTCGGACTCTTCGGCGTATTCTGCCTCGGACTCGGCGTGCTTCCCCTTCGCGGAGCCGGGTCGCGCGGACTGAGTAAACTCGGCTGCGCGTCGGTCCTCTTGGCTGTCGTCGCCGGCGGGCTGTTCCAGACGGCCGACGCCGTGGCCCTGCTCGTCGCGTGCGCGGCGCTCGTCGTCTCGTGGGACGCCGCGGAGAACTCGGTGACGGTGGGCGAGCAACTCGGCCGGGAGGCGAAGACGTGGACCGTCGAGGCGGCCCATTTCAGCGGGACGGCGCTCGTCGGGGGCGTCGCGGTCGGTGCCGGGCTCGTGGTTCGCGACCTCGGGACGCCCGGTCTGCCGCTTCACGCGGTCGCGTTCGTGCTCGTCGCCTTGGTCTTTCTCACGCTCGCTCTCCACGACTGACCGTCGGGACGGAGACTTCGGCGAGCACGTCGTCGACGAGTTGGCTCCGCTCGACGTTGTCGACCGTCGCCTCGGCGGTCGGAACGATTCGGTGGGCGACCGTCGCGTGGACGACGGCTTTCACGTCGTCCGGAATGACGAAGCTCCGGCCGTGGACCGCGGCCGTCGCGCGGACGACCTCGAACAGCCGCTGACAGCCGCGCGGCGAGACGCCGACCGCGACGCGGGGGTTCTCCCGGGTCGCGCGAACGATGTCGACGATGTACTGTTTTATCTCGCCGTCGACGCGGACCGTCTCCGGGACGCGCTGCATCTCGCGGACGCGGTCCGTCGAGAGGACCGAAGAGACCGTCGGCGTGGGCTCGTCGCGCGCGTCGCGGCGGTCGAGCAGTTCCAGTTCGCCCTCCTCGTCCGGGTAGCCGAGGCTGTCTTTGACGAGAAATCGGTCTTTCTGCGCTTCGGGCAGGGGGAACGTTCCCTCCCCCTGTTCGACCGGGTTCTGCGTGGCGATGACGAAAAACGGGTCCGGGAGCGGGTGCGTCTCGCCGTCGACGGTCACCTGCCCCTCGGCCATCGCTTCGAGGAGCGCGGCCTGCGTCTTCGGCGAGGCGCGGTTGATCTCGTCGGCGAGGACGACGTTCGCGAACAGCGGGCCCTCGCTGAACTCGAACGACCGGTCTCGCTCGTCGAACACGTACGTCCCGGTCACGTCGGCGGGGAGGAGGTCCGGCGTGAACTGGATTCGGCTAAACGAGAGGCCGAGCGCCGTGGCGAAGCTCTGTGCGGTCAGCGTCTTTCCCGTGCCGGGAACGTCTTCGAGGAGGACGTGTCCCTGCGAGAGCGCTCCGGTGAGGATGCGCCGAAGGACGGCTCGGTCCACGACGACTGACCGAGCTATCTCGTCGAGAACGCGCGTGCTGTGGTCGTGGAGTTCGCGGACGTCCATACTCCGGAGTCAGCCCAGCCGGCCATTATTATGCGATAGGTAAGCGCGCCACCGACCCGCGCGTTACCTGCTCGATAATAATGCGCCCCCGACGGAGAGTAAGAGGCGATACCCGATGCCGACAGTGAGCGTCATCATCCCCACGTACAACCGCGCGGACGACATCCCGCGCGCCATCGACAGCGCACTCGACCAGACGCTGTCGGACGTTGAGGTCATCGTCGTCGACGACGCCTCCACGGACGACACAGCGTCGGTCGTCACCGCCTACGACGACCCGAGAGTGAACTACCTCGTCCACGAGACGAATCAGGGTGGAAGCGCCGCCCGGAACACCGGAATCGAGGTCGCGACCGGCGACTACATCGCGCTCCTCGATTCCGACGACGAGTGGGCAGAGACGAAGCTCGAACGGCAGGTCGAGACGCTCGAACGACGGTCCGACGAGTGGGTCGCCGCGTACTGCGGGACGATGATTCTCGACGACGCGGACGCCAACCCGCTCGTGGAGCGCGTCAAGTCCGTCCTCGGAACACACGACTCCCGAGAGGGGGCGGAAGGCGGCGAGGAACTCATCAAGGAGATTCTCATGGAGAACCTCCACACCAGCGCGGGCTCGACGCTCGTCGTCGAGTCCGAGGTGGTCGAGCGAATCGGCGGGTTCGACGAGTCGTTCGACCGCTACCAGGACACGGAGTTCCTCATCCGCGTCCTGAAGGAGGGAAAGCTCGCCTACGTCGACGAACCCCTGTTGCGGCGGTACCCCTCCGGCGGACCGAGCGCGGACGCCGTCCGGCGGGCCAACGCGCACTTCCTCAAGACGTTCGCCGAGGAGGTCGTCGAGCTAGAGACCCGCGGCTACGACGTGACCGGCACCCACCAGTACGCGCTCGCCGCGCAGTACCTCCGCGAGGGGCGGTTCGACGCCGGACTGGCGTACCTGCGCGCGGGCTCGACACCCGGACCGGCGCAGCTCCCCGGTCTCGTCTACAGCGTCGTCAGAGGCGTTCAGAACAGAGTGGGCGCGTAACGGGGGGTGAAACCGGGGGAAGCCGAGTCGAAACGGCGAGACGACGCCCGAGTCACTCGTCGAACGGCGACCCCGCACCCTCGGGCATCGACCCCTCTTCGGCGACGATGTTCTGTCGGCCGACAGATATTTTCTCCACCGTTCCGAGCTCGTCCATGCTCGAAAGCAGTCGACTGACCTTCGATTTCGACCAGCCCGTCTGCTCGACGATTCTACTCTGGTAGACCCAACCGCCGTTGTCGCGGAGCAGTTGGATGACTTTGTCCTCGTCGGTCAAGACGGGCTGTGACGACTGCTGGAGTTCGTCCCGGTCGAACTCCGGCGGCGTCGATGGCGAGTCCGATTCGTCGTCTCCGTCGTCCGTCTCGGCCCCGACCGGCTCGAACAGCTGCGGCGCGGACACCGGCGCTTCGAGCTGGTACTCCGACGAGGCGAGGAACCAGCGGCCGCCGACGGCGACGACGCCGAGCAGCGTCCCGCCGGTGAACACGAGCATCGGGGTGGTGCTGCCGTCGGTGGGGTCCGTTCCGAGCTTCCGCTCTAGCCCGTCGTTCAGTCCGTCGCCGTCCGTGTCGGGGTCGACGGGGTCGGTCCCGTGTTCGTACTCGTACCCGTCGCCCAGTCCGTCGCCGTCCGTGTCGGCGGTGCTGTCGTTCGGCGGCGTCCCGAGTCGCATCTCGACGCCGTCGGGGATGCCGTCGCCGTCCGTGTCGGGGTCCGTCGGGTCCAGCGAGTTCGACAGTTCGGCCGCGTCGTTCAGTCCGTCGCCGTCCGTGTCGGGCGTCGTCGGGGACGTCCCGTAATTTTTCACCTCGGCCCCGTCTTGGAGGCTGTCCTTATCGGTGTCCATGAGGAACATCGAGGTGTTGTTGGACAGTTCGTTCGCGTTGCTGAGTTTGTCGCCGTCGATATCGCCGTCTTTCCGGAGTATCGTGATGTTGACCGTGTCGCTGGCAATCTGCTCCGACTGCCCCGGGAAACTGTTCCAGAGGACGACGGAGACGTTGCTCGAGCCCTCGAACTCCGAGAGGGATTCGTACGAGAACTCGACGGTCTGCGTGCCGGACGAGACGCCCTTATCGGTGCAGTCGACCCGGTAGCCGCTCTCGTTTCTCACACACACCTCGTAGATGTTCGACTCGTTCGGGGCGTCGAACTCGACCGAGAGCGTGTTGCGTTCGGACGCCCAGAGGAACGTCGACTCCCTCGGCTGGTCGACCGGAACCGTGTTCGTGAACGCTCCTTCGATGGCCGTCTCGTTAGTCGTCTCTTCGTCCATCGCCATCACCGGTGCGGGAAGGACCGCGCCCGTGAGAACGAGCGCGACCAGAACGAACACCACGCGGGCGTACGACATGGTTATCGGAGAGTCACCTCGATTCGGGCGCGTCGGCTCGGGGGCGACGTGACGTTCGCTCGGCTCGCGGGAGGCCATTGAGAGGCTCCACCGGGTGCTCGCGAACGAAGAGGGCGCGCGTCTGAAATCATTGGGGCCAATTTTGCGCTGTATCGATGATTCTAGTTCAACAATATGAATCTCACGGCCTGTTATGACAGCCGGGCAGTAGCTATCTATCTGGATAGTTCGAGTCGAGAGACGGATAAATCACCCTCGATATAGCGGGTACTTAGGTCGGAACCAGACGAACGGCGTGCGTTGCGCGGTAGAACTCGAAGAGCGTTATTCTTCGTCGCCCGTCTCGAAGTTGTCGAGGACCTGCCAGAACGTGAGCGCCGTGTAGACGCTCATGACCGCGAGCGCGACGAGCAGGTGAGGGATGGAGCCGAACCCGAAGAGGCCGAGCCCCGATGCACCGATAAAGAGCGTACTCAGCCCCGAGACGGAGAGGTAGTACGCCCCCCACGGTCGCTCGGACTCGCCGTCCGTCTCGTCGTCGTCGTCATCGTCCGGGAGTTCGAGGTGAGCCGCGAGCTCGTTGGCGAGGGGCGTCTTCTCGACGATACCCCTGCTCTGATTGTAGTCGATGACGCCCTCTTCGTCGAGTTTCGGGAGGTGCGCTTGGTAGAGGGCGATATAGACGCGCTGGCGCTGGTCGGACATCAACGCCTGAACCGTCGTATCGTGCTCCCACGCGGCGACCTGCTCCGCGATGTCCCGCATCTGAACCGGTCCCTCGCGGTCGCGCAGGTATTCGAGAACCTTCCGACGGCGCTCGTTCTGGAGCAGGTGGTATATCTCGTCTTTCCCAAGTTCCGTGTTCTGCTCGGCCGAATTCGTATGCTGGTCGATGAGCGCGTTCTCGGTACCGTTCACTTGAGTGGTCATGCTCGCTCCAACCGTTACTGTGGCCCCAAATAAAGCGTCAACACCGTCCCGGATTTTCCGAACTGTTGTGAAAACCCGACCGGAATCAAGGCGTATTGCAGCAGTTTAGTGACTGTTTCAGACTGTTTCAGGGGTGCATAATCGCAAGACAGCGGCTTTGTTGTCTTTTTGACAACAGTCGAGAAGCGCCCGATAGCAATTCGGCGAAAACCGGATTGTTGTTCCAGCAAAGGCACGTGATAAGCCCGATAAATCTCGTGTTTCAGTCGACCGTAGAGGTCAGTCGGGCCACGCCGTCGAGGGTTTCTCGCGCAGCCTCGTCGAGTTCCTTCGTCAGCTTCAACACCCGAAGCCCCTGCTCGCCGTCCACGACGGGCTCCGTACCGGTCGAGGCGGCGTGCGCGAACGACCGCAGTTCGCTCTGTAGGGGCTCGACCTGTTCGACCGCGAGCGTCTCCACGAAGTTCTCGTGGCGGTGCCGGACGAGCGACTCGTCGTCGATGTACGAGGGGACCGACGAGCGGTGAATCTCGATGTTCTGTTCGATGTAGTCGACCTTCACGCGGCAGTCGGCCGCCGAGATGGTGAGGCCGCGGACTTTCTCTTGGGTGACGCGGCTCGTCGTGAGCGACGCCGTCACTCCCGAGTCGAACGCGAGGTTCGCGTTCGCGTGGCGGCAGTCCGGCGTTCCCACGGCGTCGTACGAGTCGACCGCGCCGTCGACGATGTCGAGGACGATGTCGAGGTCGTGAATCATCAGGTCCATCACGACCGTGTCGTCGATGGCGCGGTCGACGGGCGGTCCGAGTCGCTCGGTCGAGACCGCGTGGACGTCGAGGTCGTCGACGAGGTCGCGGAGGGCGCGAACCGCCGGGTTGAACCGCTCGATGTGACCGACCTGCAACACGAGGTCCCGCTCGTCGGCGATGTCGACGAGTTCCTGTCCGTTCTCGGGGTCTTCGACGAACGGTTTCTCGACGAGGACGTGAACGTCCGATTCGAGGGCGCGCTTCGCGTTCTCGTAGTGGAACTGCGTCGGCACGACGACGGAGACGATGTCCGCCGCGTCGAGGAGGCCGTCCATCGACCGCGCGGTCGTCCCGTAGTCGTCCGCGACGGACTCGGCTCGGTCGCCGTCGACGTCGAAGACGCCGACGAGCTCCGTGTCGCCCAGTTCGTCGTACACCCGGGCGTGGTTCTGTCCCATGCTCCCGACGCCGATGACGCCGGCCGCGACGGTGTCGTCAGTCATCGGACGCCTCCGCGGTGGACGCGCGAGTGCCGGCCGGAGGGACGATGGTGACCTCGTCTCGGAGGACGGTCCCGACTCGCTCGACCTCCGCTTCGGTGAGGCTTGGGTGTACCGGGATGGAGAGAGCCTGCTCTGCGACCCGTTCGGCGACGGGCGCACGGGCGTCGAGGAAGTCGTAGGCGGGCTGGTCGTGGATGCACCGCGGATAGTAAATCCCGCACCCGATGCCGCGTTCGTCCAGCTGTTCGACGACCGAGTCGCGGTTGCCGACCCGAATCGTGTACTGGTGGTACGAGTGATCGAACCCGTCGGGGACCGTCGGCGTCGCCGCGTCCGTGTCGGCCAACAGCTCGTCGAGTCGCGCCGCGTTCGAGCGACGGCCCTCGATGAAGCCGGGCAGGCGTTCGAGTTGGGCGCGACCCATCGCGGCCGCGACGCTCGTCATCCGGAAGTTGTGACCGAGCGAGACGTGACGGTACCCGTCGGTCTCCCGGCCGTGGTTGACGAAGCTCGCGGCGTTCTGTGCGACGGTCTCGTCGTCGGTGACGACCATCCCGCCTTCGCCGGTGGTCATGTTCTTCGTCGGATAAAACGAGAAGCTCGCGGCGTCGCCGAGCGACCCGACCGGCGTGTCGAAGTACTCGGCACCGTGGGCCTGCGCCGCGTCTTCGACGAGAGCCACGTCGTAGTCGTCGGCGATGTCGCGGAGTTCGTCCATCGGCGCGGGGAGGCCGTAGAGGTGGACGACGACCATCGCCTGCACGTCCGAGTCGAGCGATTCGAGGGTCGCTTCGACCCGCTCGGGGTCGAGGTTGAACGTCTCGGGGTCGATGTCCGCGAACACCGGCTCGGCACCGGCGAACCGAATCGCGTTCGCCGTCGCGACGAACGAGAAGGGCGTCGTCAGGACGCGGTCGCCGGGGCCGACGCCGACCGCTTCGAGCGCCGTGTGCAGCGCGGTGGTCCCGTTCGACGTGGCGACGCCGTGGTCGGCGTCGCAGTAGTCCGCGAACTCGGACTCGAACGTCCGTACCTCGGGGCCGTCCGCGATCATGCCCGACTCGACGACGGACTCGATGCGGTCGAGTTCTTCGTCACCGAGAACCGGGGAGGCGATACTGATGTCTCCAGTCATCGGCGTCGTCCTCCGCGCGTCGGAGCAGCCGCGCCGTGAAGCGCCGAACAGTCGCGTCGATAGTCGCTTGGGTGTGTGCGTCTCATAGCATGTCCTGCGGTCCTGCGACCGCTGTCGAGTGCCAGACACCAGGAACCCATTATTATGGTTTAGATAAGCCCACAGCGCCACTGAAGCGTCGATTCCAGCGATTCAGTGGGGCGGGACACCGTAGTTTTATTTTTATAGATTACATAGTCGAGCACGTCAATGGCACCATCGTGGGCACCGGGCGGCCCCGACGACACCGGAGAGCAACCTGGACCATCACTCGACGACAGACCCGGTCTCGGCGGTGTCACCGAATCTCGACGACGGGACACCATCGTTTCGCTCGTGAACGAGCGTTCCGAGACGCCGTACACCGTCGGCGAGCTGACCGTCGCGCTCTCGGAGTGGTTCCAAGACGAGACGGACGGGATGGTCCCGACGGACGAGGAGATACACAGCGTGCTCTTCGACTTCGACCTGCCGCGACTCGACGCCGACGGTCGTCTCGTCTTCCACCGCGAGACCGGGCGCGTCTTTTCGCCGACCCACGACGGTGCCCACGCGACTCGCGCGTCGAGCGAGCTGAACGCGGGTTCGACCGACGATAACGCGGGAGACACGAACCGCGGTTCGGTCGCGCCCGAGCCGACTGACGACCGAGTGACGGTCTCGCGAAAGCGGTTAGTGAACGTCGCCGTCATCCTGGTTGGCGTCGCCGGCGTCGCCGTCACCGCATCGAGCGTGAGTCCACTGGACACGTCTTTCGCCCTCGTCCCCGCCGCGCTCGTCGTCCTCTTTTTCGGCTATCGCGCGCTCACCGAGGAGTGACGCCAGCGAATCCCTGAGCAGTCGAACGGTTCGTCTCGCGGCACTATTTCGCTCGGCTTACCGAGGCTGTAACGCCGGCCGACGCCGAGCCGACCGCAGAGAGCTCGGTGAAGTGACAACAGGATATTATGAATGCGCCGTCTGTTCCGTTTCAGTTACAGCCTGAATAAGGATATGCCGATGCGCACAATCCACGACCATGCCTCGTGGACACGTAACAAGCGGGACAGAGACGCCGAGCGGGACAGAGACGCCGAGCGGGACAGAGACGCCAATCGCTGCCCCTGAGGAGGTTCGGTAGGCGATGCTCACGGGAGAATTCGCCGCGGTGAGCGCACTGTTCGTCGGCCTCGCGGTCGTCACGTCGGGGTTGGGGCACGTGAACCGCGTCGGACCGTCGTACGTCCGAGCGCGCCAGCTCGTGTTCCTGTTCATGCTGTTCGGGACGGTCACGCTCGCGCTGTGAATCGCGACAGTGGGACTTCGCCCGGTCCGCAATCGAGTCTCACGTCGGCGTCCTCGTCGCGTCTGTGCGCGGGGACGCGCCCTCACGGCACGCTCCACGGCGAGTCGACCGAGCGGTCGAATCGGCTACTCGTCGTCCTGCGGGAGGACGACGCACTTCCCCGACCCGAGTTGGAAGCGCTCGATTCGCCCCTGCGTCTCCATCCGACACAGCGTTCGGCTGATCGTGGAGTCGGACCACCGCGTCCGCTCGACCAACTGCGACTGCGGCAGTCGGCCGCCCTCGACGATGAGCAGTTGAAGGATTCGGCGCTCGGAGTTGAGCAGTTCGGGGTCGACGCCGAGAAGCCCGTGGTTCGCGTCGGGGGCGGACGACACGTATCTCTCTGAATACGGGGACGCGTCCACCGAATCAGTGGTCGGTTGCCCACCGTTTCTGCGGCCGGAGCGGTTCGAGAGGGACACGACGAGGCGGATGAACGCGTGCCAGTAGGCCGCGAAACGCGAGGCGATGGCTCGTCGATACCCGAGCGCACCACCTCCCGCTCCGGTGGTGCCCGCCGCGGTCCCGGCCAAGTGGGTGTCGTCGTTACTGCGGTCCGCCATAGCTCACTATCTGTTCCTCATCTTTTTGTACGTGTTACCAACGTGGTTAGGGATGCGTTCTGTGTCATAGATTGCGGTAACGGTACTCGGCTGGTTCGGTCGCCGGATAGCCGGCGGCTCGTCGATGTCGATATCGAGGGCGGGAACGAGTGCCCGTCGTGCCGAGCGTTCGACGGCGGTGGAAGCGCCGGGACGTGGGACGCAACCGATGGGACGCGCAGGTCCCGGAGCCGACAGAACAGAGCGCGCAGTCGGTCGTGGGACCGACTGCTCGGCGAGGGGTCACAGCGTACGACTCTGTCGTTCACACCGAGTACTCATTCCAACAGTTGTTACCTCGACTAGACCCCTCGTCTTATCGGTTGCAAGTGCAAGCAACTAATAGGGGAGACTCGGAGGTGGCCGCTCGACGAGCGCCCTCCGAATCAGCCGCTCGTGACCGCGTCGGAGTCGCTGCGAGGTCGCCTGGTGGGTGACACCGAACGCGTTCGAGAGCTCCCTTATACCCGAATCGCGGGGGACGCTGTAGTACCCCTGTCGGAACGCGGTGACGAGGGTGCGGTACTGCCGGTCGGTCAGCCCGAACCGCGTCGGGTCCTCTAGTTTCTCGGGCGACCGAAGCCGTTCGACGTCGAACTCCGTTCCGGTGCGTCGCCATCCGTCGCCGAGCGACCCGATCGAGTCGCGGTCGTGGGCGAAGACGCGGACCACCCACTCACCGTCTCGGCCGTGGGCGTCGAGAACGCTGAGGCCGCCGTCGACGAACAGTTGCATGAACTCGTCGGCGAGCGGTCTGAGGCTCAGGCGGTAGACGCCGCCGTGGGACGACGGGGCGAACGGTGCGACCGACCCGACGCTCGGGTCGTCACGAAGCGACGACGCAATCTGCGCTGGGTCGTCACTCCGGACCCACAGCAGCGGCGAGAGCGTGGGCCCATCGAGTTGCACGGAGCGAACCAGACGCGCCTCGGTGATGGAACTGCGTGAGAGGACATCATCGAGAACGAACGCGGACGCCGGAATTCGAAGTGTAATGATGGCGCTCACGACCGACCACAGGAACCGGCCGGACCTTATTATCCGGGCGGTAAGGGTTACGCGTCGGCGGACCGGCGGCCGACGAGCCAATCGCCGAACGCGACGCTGCCGACTCCGAGGACGACGCCGGCGACGACGTCGGTCCCCCAGTGAATCCCGAGGTACATCGTCGAGAAGGCGACCGCGGCGGCGAGCACCGACGCGACGACGGCCCACGCGGGGTACGTCTCCCGCGTCCGAATCGCAATCGCCGCCGCCGAGACCGAAAGCGACGTGTGAAGCGACGGGAACACGTTCGTGTTCACGTTCACCTCGCCGGTGAGTATCTGCGTCTGCGGGTAGGTGCTGTACAGAAGCGACTCGACCTGTCCCGGCAGGAGGTTACGGGGACCGTAGGAGATAAACAGGACGTAACAGGTCAGGCCGATGGCGTAGTTCGCCGCGTACGTGACCGCGGTGAGTTTCAGCGGTCGCTCGTCGGCCGCCGCGAAGTACGCGACGAACGGGAACGTGAGCAGGAAGACGTACCCCGAGAGGTACACGGTCGAGAGGACGGCGGTGAGCGCCGGCGTCGCGAGCGACTGAACGTGCTGGACGAAGTTCCCCTCGATAGCGTAGATGACGCCGGTGGCGTTCCAGCCCAGCGCCCACGACACTTCCGGGCCGACGCCGCGGGCGACCTTGTTCACGAGGAGAACGACCGCCAGCAGACCGAGGTACGGCGCGGCCTCGCGCAAGCGGTCGCTCCCCGACCCGCACGCCGCCGCGAGACGCGACGGGCCGACGATAGCGAGCGTTGCGAGCGCCAACGCGACAGCCGCGCCGCCGAGCACGCGGGCGAGAACCGCGACGAGCGGTGAGAAGCCTATCGAGGACTGAGCGGAAATCATTCTTGAATGAGGAGGTCGCCGTCGCCCGAGTAGGCGTATCCCGCGTCTTCGAACACCGACCGCGCTCGCTCCGCGTCGAGCGTGCCGGTCCCCGAGTCGCCGACGAACTCGAGGTCGGACACGGCCTCGTCCCACGCATCACCCGCTGGGACGTACGTCGTCGCGACCAGCGGTGACGACGCCGGTTCGGTCTCGCCGTCGAACACCGAATCCACGAGGAACTCGCGGTCGACGAGCCGGGCGACCGCCCGTCGGAACCGGGGGTTCATGAACGGCGGCCGTCGGTGGTTGTAGCCGACGTGATAGCACCACTCGGGCCGGCTGGTGCGAACGGAGATTCCGGGTTCGTCCGCCGCGGTCGCCCTCGAATCGGCCGACAGCGAGTTCGCCGTCGCGTCGACGGCGTCGGTCGCGAGCAGTTCGACGGCGGCGCCGTCGGAGGGAACGACGTCGAACCGCAGCGAGTCGAACGAGAAGCCGCCGTCGAACCGGGACAGTCGGCCGTCGAGCGCGTCGTCGGCGAGGAAGTGGTCCTCGAACGGTTCCATCGAAACCGACTCTCTGGCCGTCGTTCCCGTCACGCGGAGCGGTCCGCTTCCGACCGGGTCGAGGTTGTTCCGGACGAGCGCCTCAGTGACGTGGCCGCCGTCGAGCCACGAGGCGCTCGTCGGGCGGGCGAACGGCTCCCAGACGTGTTCGGGGAGCACCGGAATCGTCAGCGCGCGCGCCGCGACCGGTTCGCTCACGTCGCCGAACCGAATCGTCACCTCGCGGTCGGACGCGGCGTCGACCGACTCGACGAGCGAGGCGCGGCCGCGGTATCGCGGCGACGGGACCGGCTGGTCGAGCGAGCCGAGCGCCGTGTCGGAGATGAACCGGAAGGTGAACGCCACGTCCGCCGCCGTTATCGGCTCGCCGTCGTGCCACGCGAGGTCGTCGCGGAGCCGGACCGAAAGCGTCGTCTCGTCCCCGTCGGCCCACTCCCACGACGTGGCCATCCACGGCCGCATCCGGTCGTAGACCGGACGACCCAACGAGTCGTAGACGAGGTCGAGGAGCGTCCCGTCCGACCGGAACGGCGTCGAAAGCGGGTTGAGATTCTCCGTCGGACGCGAGTCGCCTATCGTCATTCGGAGTTCGTTTTCGGGGGTCGGTTCGTCGGTCGTCGTCGCAGGCGTCGAGGTCGGGGCGGGCGTCGACTGCTCGGTCGGGGCGGGCGTCGCCGACGGCGTGACCGTCGACTCGGTCCGCGAGGCGGTCGCCGTGGTGGTGACAGCCCTCGCACCGAGGTATCCCGTGAGGCTGTGGATTCCAACGCCGTCGGGCCAGTCGACCCGCACCGGCCGCGTCGCCTGAGCCGGGGCGGGGGCCGCGACGGGCGTGAACGGTTGGGCCTCCACGACGCGCCGTTGAATCTCCGCGAGCGTCGCGGCGCGGACGGAACCGGTCTCGGTCCGCTGTCGCTCCAGAAGCGAGTCCAACGACAGGTCGCCGTATCCGAACGGGTTTTGCCAGCCGCGGCCCGGACCGTAGCGAGAGTGGAGCAGGGGACGGAGGAAGTCCGGGTCGCGCCGGAGCAGCAGCCGGGAGACGTAGATATCGAAGTCGTGGTTCGAGAGCACGTCGCGGAGGAGTTCCTCCCGGCTCATCGGGACCACGGTCGCCGCGACGCCGACCGTCTGGAGGCGGGTGGCGAGGTAGCGGGCGAGCCTCGTCGCCGTCGCGTCGGTGTCCGCGGGAACGGTCTTGATAGAGAGCGAAAGCGGCGTCCGCTCGTCGCGCGAGACCGTCGATTCGAGCTGCCGGACGCACCCGCTGGTCAGGCCCGCGCCTGCGAGCGCCAAAACCGACCGTCTAGAGAGCCGTGTTGATGACATGTACGGGAGGGCAGGTAACTGTCTTCGAGCGCGGTGTCGTTATTATCCGGGGGCTAAGAGCGCCTAGATACCCAAGAAAAGCGGCCACGCGAACAGGAGCAGCCACAGGCAGACGGCCGCCGAAAGCGCCGCTCGGCGGGGTTCCGACGACTCGAAGTGACGGCGGCCGGCGACGGCGAGACAGCCGAGCGCGGCGAGCACGGCGAACCGGTGGAGGACGACTTCGACCGGGACGACGGCGACTCCTATCATCGCGAAGTCGGCGACGAGACCCGTCCCGTAGCCGACGAACGCGGTGCCGAACCACAGTTCCGACGAGTACCCCCGCGGCAGGCGAGCGGCGAGGACGGCCGGCGCGAGCGCGAACACCGGAAAGAGCAGTCCGGCGACGACCTTCGGGTGGTTCGGAACGACGCGTTCGAGCCCGAGTGCGGCCGAGCGGACCAAAACCGGGAGCGCGACGAGTGCGACCGCGAGCGCGACGACGCGCTGGAATCGGTCGTCGGCGAGCCGCGACCAGCGGAGGCGCTCGACGAGCGCGCCGAGTTCGTCTCGGCGAGTGGCGAGCGCGGCGAGTCCACCGACGGCGACGAAGCCGACGGCGAGCATGGACAGGACGGTTCCGACGCCCGCCGGCCCCGTCTGCGGCGTATCGAGTACCGAGGGGGTGTCGTCGCGTTCGGAGCCGGCGCGCTCTGTGGCCTCGTCTCTGCCTGTCGCCGACCCGACGCTCGCGGGGCGACGCGCGTCGTCTCTCGGGAGCGTCGAGAGTTGCGGCGGCCCGAGTTCGACGACCGACACCCAGCCGTCGGCGTCGATGATGCCGCCGTTGGCGAACCGCTCGCGACGAACGTCGACGACGGTCGGGCGGCGCATCAGGTCGCGTTCGACGGCGTGTTGTGGGCCGGCGAGGCTCGTCACCGTGTGGCGAAGCCGGAACCAGTCCCAGTAGTCTCGGTGGGCCTGAATCGCCGTCCACGAGTCGTCCGGCGTCCCGCCGCCGTACAGTCGGAGGTGAGTTCGGCTCCCGAAGTACGTCCCGTCGTGGAGCTGCATCGACTCCGCAATCCACAGCCCGCCCGAGTCCGCGGTGTCGACGAAGGTAAACCGGTCCGCGCCCGTGGCCGACCCCCACGGGGAGGCCGGCTCGTCGGTGGGGGCCTGTTCGGTGGACGCCTGTTGCCACGACTCGTTCGTCTCGTCCCACGTCGCGTCGCGCGAGTACAGGAGCAGCGAGCGGACCCGCGCGGGGTTCCCCTCGACGACGACGTTCACCGGGAGCGTCAGCGCGTCAAACGACCGGCCTCGGCTGGTGAACGGCCAGAGCCGGTCCCCCCGGTCGCCGACCGGGACCAGCCGAACGTCGTCGGCAGATTTCGGACCGTTCGGTGCCGACTCGGCCGTCGCGGTCGTCGAAGCGCCCCCGTTCGGGCCGAAATCGACGACGCTCGCGGTCGGCACCGCTGTCGTCGCCAACAGGAGGACGACACCGAGGACGACGAGGCTCTCGGCCGCCCCGAGACGAGACGCCATTGTGTCGTCTACCCGCCCTCGGGACCCTAATTATTCCGTGCGTAAGGTCCGAGTGGACGGATTCCGCGTCGGTGGCCACGAGCCCACCCGCGGTTTAGCACCCGGATAGTAAGACCGTCAACCCACGGACGACTACGCAATGGTCGAGCGGACGCATCTGCGAGTCGCCGCGGCAGTCACCCTCCTCGTCTGCGCGGGTATCGTCGGGGCCGCGTACCTGAGCCGACCGACCTCGGCGGTGACGGACGCGACCGGCGAGAGCGCACGGGTCGCGCCCGCGAACGGGACGACGGTCATCGCGACCGACTCGAACACGTGGCTCGGACGAGAGAGCGACGGCCCGCGAGCGAACGCCGAACTCGTCGCCTTCGGAGCCGACGGTGAGCGGCGATACTACGACGATACCCACACCCGCTACTGGGACGTCGACCCCGTCGAGGGGACGAACGCGACGGTCGAGTACCTCTACGCGGACCACCTGACACCCGAAGAGTGCGGCGGCGAGAGCGCGTGCACGCGAAACGGCATCGAGCGCGTGAACCTCACCACCGGGAGCGTCGAGGGGATTTACAGTCGCGTGACCGCCGGGAAGCACTCGACGCGGTGGCACGACGGCGACAGACTGAGCGATTCGACGTACGTCGTCGCCGACATCGCCGCTGACCGCGTGTTCGTCGTGAACACGACGACGGGCGTCGTCGAGTGGTCGTGGGACGCGCAGGCGGCGTTCGACCCCGCGACGACCGGCGGGCCGTACCCGTCCGATTGGACCCACCTCAACGACGTGGAGGTGCTCGAAAGCGGGCTCATTCAGGTCAGCCTCCGCAACCACGACAGAGTGGTGTACCTCGACCGCGAGACCGGTCTCGTCGAGAACCGGACGCTCGGAAACGGCTCTCACGACATCCTCTACGAACAGCACAATCCCGATTACATCGAGAATCCGGACGGCGACGACGCCGTCCTCGTCGCCGATTCGGAGAACAACCGCCTCGTCGAATACCGCGACACCGGTGGCGAGTGGGTTCGCTCGTGGGTCTGGCAGGACAAGCGACTCCAGTGGGCGCGCGACGCGGACAGACTCCCGAACGGCCACACGCTCGTGACGGACTCGAACGGCAACCGCGTGTTCGAACTGGACGAGACCGGCGAGGTCGTCTGGAGCGTCCCCGTCGCGTTCCCCTACGAGGCCGAGCGCCTCGGGACCGGCGACGAGAGCGCTGGCGGTCCGCCGGCACACGAACTCGACCTCCAGAACCAGACGGCCGGCGGCTCGACGGTCGGAGACGGCGGCCCGTCTCAGTCGTCGGTACTCCCCGGACCGGTCGTGAACGCCGTCTACTACGTCCTCCCGCGGTGGATGGGCGTCACAGAGCTGCTGGTGTCCTGTCTCGGGCTCGCCGTCGGAGCCCTGTGGGCCATCGCCGAACTGCGGTGGCTCCCGTACCGCGTCTCGCTCACGAACCCCGTCTCGCTTCGAAAGCGGAGGTGAGAGCTACTCCATGAACTCAACGACCGACGACACGGCGAACGGCCTCGACCCCGCGGCACCGGGCCGCGCGAACGCGTTCACCGACGGCGTCCCCGGCCTCGGCCGCGAGAGCCACGCGTGGTTCGCCCTCGCCCTCGTCGCCGGACTCGTCGTCTCGGTGACGTACGTGGCGACCCACGACTACCCGGCCTACGGGTCCGGGCTGTACCTCGAAATCGCCGAGCAGATTCGGACCGGCGGCTACGCGCTCCCGACTTCGATTCCGTACTACGACGGCGGGGTTCCGTTCGCGTACCCGCCCCTTCAGTTCTACGCGGTCGCGCTCCTGACCGACCTCGGCGTCTCGGGAACGACGCTCAGCCTCGTCCTCCCGGCCGTGGTGACGGTACTCTACCTCGTTCCGTACTACGGAATCGCGCTCGAACTCCTCCCCACGCGGCGGCAGGCGGGGGTCGCGACGGCGATTCTCGCGGTCGCTCCACCGGTCCTGCAGTGGCACCTCTCGGCCGGCGGCATCGTCCGCGCGTCCGCGTTCTTCCTGTCCCTCTGCGGGGTTTACGTCGGGGCGAGGCTGTTCCGCCGCGGCACCCGGCGGCCGCTGTGGGTCGGCTCCGGCGTCATCTGCTTCGGACTGACCGTCCTCTCGCACCCGACGTACACCGTGTTTTTCGGAGTCAGTTGGCTCGTCCTCTACGCGATGCTCGACCGAACGCTGCCCGGGGTCCTCAGCGGTGCCGCGGTGGCTCTCGGGGGACTCGTCCTCGCCGCGCCGTGGTGGGCCAACGTCGTCACCACTCACGGCGTCGGGGCCTTCGTGGGTGCGGCGGGCAGTCACAGCGGTATCGCCGGCGGCGTCGGTCGGCTCCTCGACCAGTTCGTCTACCCGCTGGACCCGACCGTCGTCACGGTGTTCTTCCTCGCGAGCTTCGCCGCCGCGGGCGTGCTCGTCTCTCGGAGGACGTTCACGCTGCCGCTTTGGCTCTTCGTCTGCGCGTACGTCATCGGGAAGGAGCGCTTCCAGTTCGTCGCCGGCGCGATGATGATTTCGACGGTGCTTTTCGGCGTCGTCGTGCCGCGGCTGACCGACGGCGTTCGCGGGTCGCTCGACAACCGGCAGTTGATGGCCTCGTCGCTGGTCGTGGTCCTCGTCGTCGGGACGAGCCTCGGCGGGTTCTACGCCGCGAGCGGCCTCGGCGCGGCACACCACGGCAGTCCGAGTCTCCCCTCGTTCATGGACGACGACGACCGAGAGGCCATGGAGTGGGCGAGAAACGACACCGACGCGAACGCGTCGTTCGTCGTGCTCTCGGACGCGGCCGAGTGGTTCCCGCACCACGCGAAGCGGACGATGCTCGTGGGCCCGTGGGGGGTCGAATGGAAGAGCCCCGACAGGTACTACGACCAGATTTCGGCGTTCAAAACGGCGAGCACCTGCGAGAACGCGACCTGCGTGACCGCGTCGATGGAGTCCGTCGACGCCTCGCCCGACTACCTGTACGTCCCCCGCGGGACGTACACCGTCCGGGGGCTCGAAGAAGACGGGACCGAGCGGCTTCGCGCCTCGCTCGCGGACAGTTCCCGGTATCGACGAGTCTACGGAAACGACGGGGTCGTGGTGTACGAGGTCGTGTCGGGCGATACCGACGCCTCGACGACCGAACCCGCCGTTTTGTCGGACGCTAAGCGACGCCGACCGGGATTATCCGGCCGATAGTAAACACCCCTCGGGCGGACAGTGGGGTATGTTCGCACCATCACGAATCCGCGGTTCGTACGGGACGCAGGTGACCGCGAAACTCGCCCTCAAAGCCGGTCGCGCCCTCGCCGGAACGGGCGACGAAATCGTCGTGGGCCACGACCCGAGCGACAGCGCTCGCCTCCTCGCTGACGCGGTCGCGACCGGGGTCTGCGAGTGCGGCGGCACCGTCCACCGACTCGGGCCGGTGGCGAGCCCGACCGTCTCTCACGGGGTGCGGCGACTCGGCGGCGACGCCGGCGTGGCGGTGACGACCGTCAGCGACCCCGCCGAGGACACCGGGCTGAAACTGTTCGACGACGACGGCTCGCGCCTCTCGTGGGAGCGACAGAGCAGGGTCGTCCGCCGGGTCAACGGCTCGTCGGCCGAGGTCGCCCCGTGGGACGAAATCGGCGAGGAACGTCGCTGGGACGACGCCGCGGCACATCACCTCGACCACCTCTGCGAGGGGCGAACTTCGGTTTCCGACACGCGCGTCGTGGTCGACGTCGGCGAGCGGGACGACGACATCATGGCCGACGCGCTCGACCGACTCGGCTGTGACGTCGAGCGCCTCGACGGAACCGCGGACGACTCGTTTCCGCGCCGTCGGGTCGCCGCGGGCGACGACGCGTGCGGGACGCTCCGCCGAGCGGTCGCGGCCTTGGACGCCGATATCGGTCTGGCTCACGACGCCGACGCGGACCGCCTGGTGGCCGTCGACGAGACCGGCGAGGTCGTCGGCGGAGACGCGCTCCTCGCGCTGTTCGCGCGAGAGACGGTCCGCGATGCGGACGGGGACGCCCGCGTCGCCGTGCCGCTGGAGGCGAGCCGTCGCATCGGAGAGGTCGTCTCCGACGCGGGGGGAAGCATCGTCCGGGTCGAGATGGACGGGATTCCGGGGTCCGGACCGGCGGCGGACGCGGACGTCGTCTTCGGCGGCGAGCCGACCGGCGTCTACCAGTGGCCGGCCGAGTCGCCCTGCCCGGACGCGACGCTCTCGGCGATTCGCCTCGCGCGGCTCGTCGACGAGGGGGCGGCGCTCTCCGAACAGGCGGGCGACGTGGCGGCGTACCCGCTGTTTTTCGACTCGTTCGCGGTCGACAACTGCGCCCGCGAGATGACGCGGCTCGCGACGGAGTGTCAGGCGCGCTTCGACGACGTTCGGACCGACGACGGCATCTTCGTCGACCGCGGCGACGCGTGGTTCGTCGTCAGGGCGAGCCGAACCGAGCGCGTCCTTCGCGTGACCGTCGAAGGGACGTCCCGGAACAGCGCGAAGCGGCTGTTCGACGCGGTGCGGGAGCTCGTGTCCGACGAGAAAGCGACGCTCACAGCCTGACCGCACCCGCACCCATACCCGTACCCCACCTGCACCCACACCCGTACCCCACCCGCACCCGAACCAACACCGCTCGTCGGCGACCGCGCGGGTGGGCACAACACACATATCGGCTCGCTCCGAACCACGGCCCGAAACCGTGGGACACGAAGACGGGAGCCTCGGCGGGTACGACGCTATCGAGACCGGCGACGAGCTGGTGAGCTGGTCGCGGACGTACTGCCGCCGCGCGGCGAGCCACTACGACTTCACCGTTGACTTACACCGCGTCCGATGGGAAGTGTCTACCCGCGCGAAGCGGCGGGCGGCGGCCGTGAAGACACCGAGCGTCGACGACGCGAGGGTCGGGGAGCCGAGGCGGTGGACCGGCACGTCGTCGCAATCGGCCGAACTCGACGCCGCGCCCACGTGTACCATGTCGCTGTCGTGGCGGGCGTTCGAGTCGTTCGACCGCGAGGAATGGACGGCGACGCTCCGGCACGAACTCGTCCACGTCGAGCAGTTTCAGGCGTTCGGCGCGACCGACCACGGCCCGGCGTTCAAGCGCCGCGCCGAGGCGGTCGACGCGCCGGTCCGCGTCCGCCGGTTCGCGGAGCCGAAGTACACCCTCACCTGCGAGGCCTGCGGCGCGGACGTCGCCTACCGCTACCGCGAGTGCAAACTGGTCCGCGAGTCGGCCGCCTATCGCTCCGCCTGCTGCGAAGCGCCGCTCGACTGCAGAGAGCGCGAAGAGTAGCGGGCGAAAACCACGTTCCGAGCGGCGAACGACTACCGACTCGGCGGGTGCGCCCGGGCCTCCCGAATCGCCACGAACGCGACGACGAGGACGAACACGAGCGCCAGGAAGAACTCGACGCCGGGAACGGTTCCGGCGACGGCCCAGACGTACACGTCCTCCGCACCGAGGATGACGAACAGTCCGAGGAGAATCACCACGCCGGTTCGACCGATGCCGAGTCTCATACGTTCGTCTTGCCACCGCGACAACATAAGCCTTGGATTCGACTGCCGGCCCGCGAGACGGTCGGTATTGCCCACCAATACAAATACTGCACCGCAGCAGAGCGTCTCCCGAATTAGCTTTTCCGCTCAATCAGAAGCTGGGGTGACAATGCAATCATTCACGACCGATTCAAAAACATCCGAATAGGAAAGTCCGATAAATAAGAAATAGCGTTCAGCAATAATTTATAGTGTTTGCAATACTAGCTCGGCAGTTGCGAACGGGAAGCGCGCCGAATCCGGTGCGAGACTCGACAGAGTCCTAACTGTTACGCCGCACTCGGACACCACCCGCGTCTCCGTTCCGCCCCGCGAGAGGGAGAGTATTTACCGCGCGAGCGTGACCGAAACGCAGTACCGAACCATGCGACACGTCCCAGGAACCTTCTCGATAGCGGCGCGCGACCCGGACGCGAACGTCTTCGGCGCGGCGGTGACGACCGGCACGGTCGCCGTCGGCGCGACCTGTCCCTACGTGAGCGCCGGCGGCGCGGCGGTCACGCAGTCGTACACGAAGACCGAACACGGCCGCGACGCGGTCGCCCGCGCGGAAGCCGGCGAACGCATCGACGACGCCTTCGAATCCCTCCTCGACGCCGACGACCACGCCGCCTATCGGCAGGTCCACGGCGTCGGCGCGGCCGGCGAGTTCGCCTTCACCGGCGGCGAGTGCGTCTCGTGGGCCGGCCACCGCGTCGGCGACGATTACACCGTCGCGGGCAACATGCTCGCCGGCGAGGCGGTCGTCGAGGCGACCGCCGAAGCGTACGAGTCCGCCGACGGCGACATGGCCGACCGACTCGTCTCGGCGCTCGAAGCCGGCGAGGCGGCCGGCGGCGACGACCGCGGCGAGATGAGCGCCGCGGTGCTCGTCCACGCGCCGACGCCGGAGTTCTACCACAACCTCCGGGTCGACCTCTCCGACGAACCGGTGTCCGACCTCCGCGACCTGCTCGCGGAGGCGCGGCGCGCGAAAGGCCAGATTCGCCGCGAGACGGACGCGCAGTTCGGCGACTACCCCGACGAGATTCTCGACTTCGGCGTCAAGTACTGAACCGGCTTCGGCGCTAAATACTGAGAAGAGACCGCGCGGGCGGATTCAGTCCGAGTCGGCCGGACTGGTCTCCGCGCGCTTCGACGGCGTGATGAACGAGTCACGCTGGCTCATCTCCTCCTCCGAGAGGTGACAGGAGATGTAGTGGTCCGCGCCCCCGACCGATTCGAGCTCCGGGAGCTCCTGCTCGCAGACGTCGCCGATTTTCTTCGGACAGCGCGTCTGGAACGGACAGCCCGACGGCGGGTTGATCGGGCTCGGGACGCTCCCCTCCAAGAGGATGCGGTCCGTCTCGCGGTCCGGGTTCGCGTGGGGGACCGCCGACAGGAGGCTCTCCGTGTAGGGGTGGAACGGCGGCGAGAACACCTGCTCGATGCTCCCGAACTCCGCTATCTTCCCGAGGTACATCACGGCCACGCGGTCGCAGATGTGCCGGATGACGCCGATGTTGTGCGAGATGAACAGGAACGAGATGTTCTCGTCTTCCTGAATCTCGTTCAGGAGGTTGAGAATCTGCGCCTGCACGCTCACGTCGAGCGCCGAGACGGGCTCGTCGCAGACGATGAGCTTCGGTTCGACGGCGAGCGCGTGCGCGATGGCGACGCGCTGTTGTTGTCCCCCGGAGAACTCGTGGGGGTACTTGCTCGCGGCGGCCCGCGACAGGCCGACGCGTTCGAGCAGGTCGCCAACTCGCTCGCGCTTTTCCTCGCCGGTGGCGATGCCGTGTTTCTCCATCGCGCGCCCGACGATTTGGCCCACGGTCTTCCGCGGGTTGAGCGAACTCTGAGGGTCCTGGAATATCATCTGCATCTCGCGGCGCAGACTCCGAATCTCCGAGGAGCCGAGCTCGTGGAGCGGCTGTCCCTCGAAGTACACCTCGCCGTCGGTCGGTTCGAGGAGCCGGAGCGCGGTGCGAGCGACCGTGGACTTCCCGCAGCCGGACTCGCCGACGAGCCCGACGGTCTCGCCGGGATAGACGTCGAAGCTCACGTCGTCGACGGCCTTGACGTGCCGCCGTTCGACCGTCGGCAGGCCGCCGCCCTCCCACGAGAGGTGGACGTTGCCGAAGACGCCCTCGCCGGCGTTGAAATACTTCTTCAGGTTCCGCACCTCGAACAGCGGCTCGCCGCTGCGGTCGATGTCGCGGCGGCCGGCCCCGGATTCGGGGACCGTGCTCTCCGAGAGGTCGAGGTCGGCGGCGTGGAGACACGCCGCGCGCGAGGAGTCGTCGCCGACGGAGTCGAGCGACGGGTCGCCGCCGGTCCGGCACGCCTCGGTGGCGTGGGGACACCGCGGCGCGAAGTTACACCCGCTCGGGAGGTTCCCGAGGTCGGGCATCGCGCCGTCGAGCGTCGGCAGTTCGTCGTAGTCGGTGTCGACCTCCGGGATGGAGTCGATGAGCGCGCGGGTGTAGGGGTGTCGCGGGCGGTCGAACAGGTCGCCGAGTTCGGCCGTCTCCACGAGGTTCCCGGCGTACATCACGCCGACGTGGTCGCACGTCTGGGCGACGACGCCGAGGTTGTGGGTGATCATCAGCACGGCCGTCCCCTCGCGCTCCTGCATCTCGTTGAGCAGGTCGAGAATCTTCGCCTGCGTCGTCACGTCGAGCGCGGTGGTCGGCTCGTCGGCGATGATGAGGTCCGGCTCGCAGGAGAAGCCGATGGCGACGAGGACGCGCTGGCGCATCCCCCCGGAGAACTCGTGGGGGTAGTCGTCGATGCGTTCTTCCGCGTCGGGGATGCCGACGTCGTCCATCGATTCGATGGCGAGCTGGCGTGCCTCTGACTTGGAGACGTCCTGATGGCGGCGAATCGTCTCCGTGATTTGCTCGCCGACGGTCATCACCGGGTTGAGCGACGACATCGGGTCCTGCGGAATCATCGCGATGCGGTTGCCGCGGATGTCGCGCATCTCGGCTTCCGTCTTCTGCAGGAGGTCTTCCCCGTTGAAGACGACCTGCCCGCCGGTGATTTCGCCGGGCGAGTCGATGAGGCGCATGAGCGACCGCGCCGTCACGGACTTGCCCGCGCCCGACTCGCCGACGAGACCCATGGTCTCGCCGCGGTCGAGCGAGAACGACACCTCGTTGGAGGCGACGATGGGGCCGGCGTCGGTGCGGAACTCGGTTCTGAGTCCGCGCACGTCGAGCAGCGGGCCGTCGTCGGCCTCGCGGTCGGTCGCGGTGGTTGGTGCGCTCATTCTATCGCCTCCACTTTGGGGTCGAGCACGTCACGCAGTCCGTCGCCGAGCATGTTGAACCCGACGACGGCGATGCCGATAGCCAACGCGGGGAACAGCAACATCCACGGCGCGGTCTCCATGAAGCCGCGACCGGTGTTAATCATCAGCCCCCACGACGGCCGCGGCGGCTGCGCGCCGAGGCCGAGGAACGACAGGCTCGCCTCCGCGAGGATGGCGAACGAGACGTTCAGCGACCCCTGAACCAGCATGGGAGCCATGCAGTTCGGGAACACCTCGCTGAAGACGATGCGCGAGTCGCTCTCGCCGCGGGCGACGGCGGCCTCGACGTACGCCTCGTTGCGCTCGGCTAACGCCGCGCTCCGCGAGACGCGGGCGATGTACGGCGTGTAGACGAACGCCAAGGCGATGACGACGTTACTCAACTCCGGGCCGAGGACGACGAGCAGGGTGAGCGCGAGCAACACCGGTGGGAACGCCATCGCGGCGTCCATGACGCGCATCAGTATCTCGTCGGTCAGGCCGCCGGCGTAACCGGCGACGACGCCGACGACCGCTCCGACCGCGAGCGCGCCGGAGATGGCTCCGAAGCCGACGTACAGCGAGATTCGGCTCCCCATGACGACGCGGCTGAAGATGTCGCGGCCGAGGTCGTCGGTGCCGAACGGGTGTTCGACCGACGGGGCCTGCGAGCGGTCTTCGATGTTCGTCGCGTCGATGGGGTACGGCGCGATAATCGGCGCGAAGATGGCGACGAGCACGAGCAGCACCACGATGGAGAAGCCGAGCATCGCCTTCGTGTTGCTGCGGAACTTCCGGACGAACCGGGCGATGCGGTCGCGCTGTGACTGCGTGATGGTGAAGCGACCGCGGTCGGTCTCCTGTTCGGTCGCCATCAGTCGTCACCTCCGTAGCGGATGCGCGGGTCGAAGTACGCGTACAGCAGGTCTGCGGCGAAGTTCGAGAACATGTAGATGAGTGCGACCACGAGGATGCACCCCTGAATCAGGGGGATATCGCGGCTCTGAATCGCGGTCAGCGTCAGCCGACCGATGCCGGGCCAGAAGAACACCTCTTCGAGCACGACGACCCCGCCGAACGCGTAGCTGAACTGGAACGCGATGACCGTGATGACGGGGATGATTGCGTTCTTGAGCGCGTGTCTGAGGACGATGACCCGTTGGCTCATCCCCTTCGCACGCGCGAGATTGATGTACTCCTCGCTGAGAACCTCCAGCATCGACGACCGGGTCATCCGCATGATGTACGCGGTGAGCGCGAAGCCCATCGCCCCCGCGGGGAGGACGAGTCGCGTGAGCGACCCGACGAGGTCCTCGCTCGGGGAGACGTACCCCCCGGTCGGAAAGAGGTTCAGCCAGACGGCGAACACCAGGATGAACACCAGTCCCCACAGGAATATCGGCATCGAGATGCCGACGAAGGCGAACATCGAGGCGCTCACGTCGGGCGCTTCGTTCTGGTTGACGGCGGCGTAGACGCCGAGCGGGACCGACAGCACGACGGCGACGAGCGTCGCGGCGACGGCGAGCATCATCGACCGGGGCAGGCGCTCGGCGATGAGTTGCGCCACGGGCTCGCCGAATCGGAGCGATTCGCCCATGTTCCCCTGGAGGAGCCCGACGACCCAGTCGATGTACTGCACGTACAGCGGGCGGTTGAGTCCCAGTTGGGTTTGGAGCGCTTCGAGCGATTGTTCGGTCGCGTTGGGGCCCAAGATGAGCAGGGCCACGTCACCGGGCAGGATGTTGGTGACGGCGAAGGCGATGAGCGTGACGAAGAACAGCGTCACCGCCATGAACCCGACGCGCCGAAAGACGTAGTTGTACATCGACATTGTGTGGAATCTCTGTTAGCGGTCGAGCCAGTTGTCGCCGAACTGCAGCGTCGACCCGTCGGGCGCGCCGATGTCGCCTTTGTACTGCGAGGCGGCTCCGTAGAGGCTCGGCTGCCACCACAGGAAGAGGTGGCCGGCGCGGTCCTCGTGGAGAATCTCCGTCGCCTGGTGGTAGAGCTCGGCGCGCTCCTGTTCGTCGTAGATGGTGCGCGCCTCCTCGACGAGCGCGTTGTAGTCCTCGTTCACCCAGTTGGTGAAGAAGAACGCCCCGTTGGGGTGTAGGAACTTGTAGAACGACACGTCGGGGTACCAGAGCGCGAGGTAGGAGCTCGTCGTCGCCTGGAAGTCGCGGTTGGAGTAGACGTCCGAGAGCCACGTGCTCCACGTGATCTGCTGGATTTCGAGGTTGATGCCGACCTCGGCGGCGTCGGCTGCGATGACCTCCGCGGCCTGCACCTGCGTCGGGTAGGACTGCGGAATCTTGAACGTCGCCGTGAAGCCGTCGGACATGCCGGCGGCGTCGAGGTGCTCCTGTGCCTTGTCGAGGTCACGCGGGCGCGGTTCGATGTCCGGGTTGACCCACGGGCTGCCGGGCGTCGCCGGGGACGCCGTGGTCTGACCGGTGCCGTAGAGGGCCGCCTCGGCGACCTTCTCCTTGTCGATGGTGTAGTCGAGCGCGAGGCGGGCGTCCTTGTTGTCGAACGGAGCCACGTCGCAGTTCAGGCCGAGGTAGACGAGCGATTTCGGGAACTGCTTTTCGAACCGAACGTCGGGGGCCTGCTCGACGCGGGAGACGTCCTTCGGCGCGATGCCGTTGATGAAGTCGTACTCGCCGGCGAGGAACGACTGGAGGCGGACGCTCGGGTCCGGCACCTCGCTCTTGACGATGGTGTCGATGAACGGGCCGTCCTCGTCGGACGCGCCCCAGTAGTCCTCGTTGCGCGACATCGTGAACGAGGTCTCGATTTCCCGGCTCTCGAACACGTACGGGCCGGTCCCGATGGGTTCTTCGACCATGTCCTTCTCGGCGTTCTCGGCGGGCATGACCGACAGTTCCGCCGTCGCCATCTTCGCGAGGAACGGCGCGAAGGGTTCGGTGAGTTGGACTTCGAAGGTGTAGTCGTCGGGGGCGCGAAGCTCCTCGACGTAGTCGAAGAAGCCGGTGGCGAGGTAGTCGCCGTTCTGGACGCGCTCGTAGCTCGCCAGCACGTCCTCGGAGGTCATCTCCTTGCCGTTGTGGAAGGTGACGCCCTCCCGGAGGTTGAACGTCAGGACCGTGTTATCGTCGGACTGCTCCATCGACTCCGCGAGGTGCGGCTGGATGGAGTAGTCGTCCTGCAGCGCGACGACTTCCTCGTAGATGTTCTCCAGAACGCGCTTGGAGGCAGCCGAGGTGTCGATGTGCGGGTCGAGCCCCTGCACCGGCACCGCGCCGCCCCACTGGAGCGTGCCGCCCTGCTTCCCGCCGCTCGCGGCGGTCGTGTCGGTGCTCTCCGTGTCGTCGCTTCCGCCCGAGGAACCCGAATCTTCGGTCGTGCTGTCGTCCGAACCGCCGCCCGTACACCCGGCGAGCGCCACCGCGCCGGTCGTCGCCGCCGCCCCGAGGAAGGTACGGCGGTCGAAACGACTGCGACGCGTGCCGTCGCCGGTGCTGTCGGAGGAGTCGCTCCCCTTGCCATTCTCTTGCATACAGTCGCTCAAATCCGTTACTGTGTGATAAAAATTGTGGTTGTGTGAGTACAATCCCCATATCGAGACGGAGAAGATGTAATATCAGAGACTGTTCCGAGCGCCGAGCGCGATGGAACTGTAGAATGACCAATTCTATCCCATCTCTATGCGGGATTACTCCACGTATGTCAACCCCCTCGTCGCAAACGACGGCCCGCATCGGCGTCCCGCAGGTCGCGACGACCGAACCGTCGCCGACGCGCGTCCTCGAACGTCGCCGATGTGCGCCCTCGAACGACACGGGCGGTGGGCAGAGTCCCAGAACCCACATCCAGCGCGCCGTGCCTGCTGATTTCGGGGAGTTCGCGGCCGCTCGGTACTGTCACGCATGTGACCGAATTCCAAACAGTAAAATAGGGTTAGTCACGAATCCGGGAACCATGCGAGTCAATCAGCAGCGACTCCGCAGCGACATCGAGTCGAACGCGGAGTTCGGGGCCGTCCCGACGGACGAGGGTCGGGGGCGGACGGTCCTGAGCGGCAGCGAGGCGGACCGGCGGGCGAGAGAGTTCTTCTGCGAGCGCCTCCGGGACGCCGGTCTCTCCATCACCATCGACGAGGTCGGCAACATCGTCGGTCGGTGGGTTCCCGAGAGCGCGGACCCCGACGCGGCCCCCGTCGCCACGGGAAGTCACCTCGATTCGGTCCCCGAAGGCGGCATCTTCGACGGTCCGCTCGGCGTCTACGCGGGGCTGGAGAGCGTCCGCGCGATGCAGGACGCCGGAATCGAACCCGTCCGACCCGTCGAGGTCGTCAACTTCACCGAGGAGGAGGGCCAGCGGTTCGGCGGCGGCCTCATCGGGTCGGCGGTCGCCGTCGGCGAGTTGAGCGTCGAAGAGGCCCTCGACATCGAGGACGCCGACGGGATTCCGCTCGGCGACGCCCTCGCTGACATCGGCTACCGAGGCGAAGGGCGCGTCGACGCCGCCGACTGGGACGCGTGGATAGAACTTCACATCGAGCAGTCCGAGCGCCTCGAAGACGCGAACGTCCCCGCCGGCGTCGTCACGAGCATCGTCGGTCTCTCCCGGTGTGCCGTCGAAATCACGGGCGAGGCCGACCACGCCGGGTCGACGCTCATGGACGACCGGTCGGACGCGCTCGCCGCCGCCAGCGAGTTCGTCCTCGACGTGGAGCGCGCGACGACCGAGCGCAACGAGGTCTCGGAGACCGCGGTCGGGACCGTCGGCAAACTGGAGGTCTCGCCGAACGCGCCCAACGTCATCGCCGGGAAAGTCGCCCTGACCGTCGACATCCGCGACGTGGCGTACAACTCCATCGAGTACGTCATCGAGGAGGCGGAGGCGAGCCTCGACCGCATCGAGGCCGAGCGCCCGGTCGAGGCCTCGCTCTCGCACCCGTGGGACCGCAAGCCCGTCGAGATGAGCGAGCGCTGCCGCGCCGCGCTCCACGACGCCGGGACCGACGCCGACCTCGAAACCCTCGACCTCCACTCCGGGGCCGGCCACGACACCATGCACGTCGCGGCCGTCACGGACGCCGCGCTGCTCTTTGCCCCCTCCCGCGACGGCATCTCGCACAACCCCCGCGAGTGGACCGACTGGGAGGACTGCGCCGACGCGACTCGCGTGCTCGCCGGCGCGCTCGCCGACCTCGCGACCGAGTGACGGAACCGCCCGACTGACGACTGCTGTTCTCGGTTCCGCTCTCCGCGGACCCGCCCTATCGATGCGTTCGAATCGGCCGCCGCCCGCCGCGCCGCGACGACCGCATCGCCGAAACGTCAGCCACCACGATGCGCTATTCTCCGCCCAGTGTCCCTGAAACCCGTGTTCTCTCGCTGTACGATGAGTCTGGAATCGGTCAGAGCATCGCGGTGTTTGTACAATGAGAACACGGTGTCTAAGTGGTCGAATTCACTCGTTTCGGCCACGTTACAGACGATATTCGAAATAAGAATCGCGCCAATTACGCTACTTTGCGGCAATCGGTGCGATTTACCGGCGATTTCAGAAGTGACCGTTCGTCAAATACAAACACATATGACTTCGCGGCTTCGAACTTGACTATGGCAGACGAACACACGACCGGTTCGCCGCGGACCCTGAAGACGGTGTCTCGTGCGTTCGATGTCGTTCGGGCGCTCGAGGAGCTGGACGGCGCGCGGGTGACGGAGTTGGCAAACCATCTGGACCTCTCGAAGAGCGTCGTCTACAACTACCTGAGCACGCTTCGAGCCGAGAAGTTCGTCGTGAAGGAAGAAGACACCTACCGGCTGTCGCTGCAGTTCCTCCTCGTGGGCGAGTACGTCCGGTACCAGAACATCCTCTACCGCATCGGCAAGCCCGAAATCGAGGAACTCGCGGAGAAGACCGGCGAGTACGCGCACCTGGCGACCGAACAGCACGGGCTGGGCATCAACCTCTACAAGGTGAGCGGCGAGAAGGCCGTCGGGAGCGACTACCAGGTGAACAAGCTCCAGCGCGCCGACTACCTCCACTTCTCGGCGACGGGGAAAGCGATTCTCGCGCACCTCCCGAAAGAGCGCGTCGAGTGGATTATCGACCAGTACGGCCTGCCGGGCAAGACCGAGGCGACCATCACGACCCGCGAGGAGCTCTTCGAGGAGTTGGAGACGATTCGCGACCGGGGCTACTCGCTCAACGACGAGGAGGAAATCAAGGGCCTGCAGGCCATCGGGGCGCCGGTGACGAACCGTCACGGACGCGTCCTCGGCTCCATCAGCGTCTCCGGTCCGGTCCGCCGGATGAAACAGCCCGACTACCACGAGCAACTCATCGAGAGCGTCGTCAACACCGCCAACGTCATCGAAGTCAACGTCAACATGGAGGAGTCCGACGACGATTTCCCGACGTTCAGTTAGCGGTCCGCGTCGTCCTCAACGCTTCTGCGGCGGTATCGCCTTCGCGCCGACCGCGCGTCGATACGGTTCACAAACGGAGAACCGACGGTCTCGGCCGAGTCGCGGGCGAGTCGGAGACCGCTCTCGGTACGATCGACGGGCCGAACGAGTCGCCAGTCCCCGAATCTCGGCGTCATGCTGTCGAAGCCGCGCTCGGCCCCTCGATACGGCTTGCCGGACGAGATTGACGTTTTCGAACGTCGGACGGTCAACGCGCCCCGAAAAGTTTCGAGAACGGAACATCTGAGAGACGACACACGACAACGAGTATCGCGGTGTATTGACCATATATGAACACAGTCAGGACATCAGTTAGAGAAGATACAACGATACACCATATTACAGCTAGTTCCCCGTAGTTCTCGTCACTAGCGATACGCCTCACCGGAGGAACTGGCGGTGACTAACGCCCCGCAAACGACCCACACTACATTACATAATTACTGGTGTAATGGAAGTGCGAACGTCCACAGCAGTCGGATGTCGTTCGCGGACGACCGAGTCGGCCCGAGCGAGTCGCCGATGGGGGGACGCTCCGCGCCGACCGAGTGAGTCGAGGCGGGCGAGACCCGTCGGAGACGGTCGTCTGCCCGAGATAGTAATTCAGTTATTTTGCAATAATAATCGATTCCGAATCGACTGTCGATTGTACTCTGGATTCGCGGGAGAATCACGTTCGACAGTCCCGGACACTGATATCAAATCATCAGCGCCCTACACCCACAAACAATTTGAAATTTGTAAAATTTGTAGAAATTTTTGTTCTACCTGTGTTTTGTGCAGCTCTCAGAACAGTCGGTCCGTGTCGTGACAATTGGAATAATAGTACAATAGTGTCCCGTGTCGGGCCGGAGACGTTCGAGGGCGAACCGCCCTCACTCCGAGTCGTCGGTACCGCCGGCGTCGTCAGGTTCGGGGTCGAGCGGTCGCCGGACCACGAGCACCGGGGCGACGGTCTGCTCGGCGACTCGGTCGGAGGTCTCGCCGAACAGTCGGCCGCGGAGCGTTGGCTTCTCCTCGCCCATCACGACCACGTCGTGGTCGTCCGCGCCCTCGATGAGCGCCTGGAGCGGGTTCTGTGCGACGACGACGACGCGCGAGACGTGCTCGCGGTTGACGCCGAGGACCGCCAGGTCGTTCGCGACCTCGTCGAGGAGGGCTTCGCCGTCCGGGACCGCGCCGTCGTCTTCGACCGCGTGGAACAGCGTGAGTTCGACGTCTCCGCGCTTTCCGACCGCCGCGGCGACCTTGGTAATCGTCTCGAGGTTGATGGCCTCCTTTATCGGAACGATGACGCGGTCGATGGTCGGTGCGGGGTTCGAGAGTAGTACCGCGTCGCACTCCGCCTCCGTGGCGATGCGCTCCGTCGTCTGGTCCATATCGTGAGTGAACACGAGTCGCGTCTCGACGGTCGCACCGGCGGATTCGAACACCGAGACGAGTTCGTCGAGTTCCTCGCGGGCCTTCGGTTCGAACTGCTCTCTGGCCTGTTCGGGGGCCGTCTGCTCGGGTATCTCGTGGTACGCGAGCAGGACGACCGTCGTCTCCGAGAGGAGGTGAATCAGTTGGTCGGGAATCACTTGCCCCTCCAGCACCGCGACGGGGACGAGCACGCGAACGTCGGGAGCGTCACGCATCGGCGCTCACCCCCTTCAGGCGCACGTCTCGGGCGTAGACGAAGTACCACACCAGCGCGGCGAGCGCGACGACGACGCCCACCGCCTGCGAGAGCGGTTGCATGAACGCGACGAGGCTGAAACTCGCGAGCGCCCCGAGGACCGGGACGACGGGGTAGCCGGGGACGCGGAACGACGGGTCGTACCACGCGGGGTTCGAGCGACGGAGCCCGATGAGCGCCACGCAGATGAGCCCGTAGGTGACGAGGTGCAGGAACGACGCGACCTCGGCGAGTACCTCCGTCCGACCGACGGCGACGAGGACGACCGTCGGTCCGCCGACCAGCGCGAGCGCGACGTGGGGCGTCCCGTACCGGAGGTTGATTCGCGCGAGTTGCGGCGGGACCAGCGCGTCGCGGCTGAGCGCGTAGAGGGCGCGCGACGAACTGAGAATCGAGGCGTTCGCGCTCGACACCGTCGCCAAGAGCCCGGCGATGAGGATGGCGACCGCACCGGGGAAGCCGAGGTACGAGCGCGCGACCTCGACGATGGCCGTCTCCCCGAACGTGGCGAGTCGACCGCTCCCGAACGCGCCGGTCGAGACGAGGATGGTCACGACGTACAGCACCCCGACGACGACCACGGACCCGACCATCGCCAGCGGGAGGTTCCGCCCGGGTTTCGTTATCTCGCCGGCGACCGTCGCCACCTGCGCGAACCCGAGGTACGAGGTGAACACGAGCGCCGCCGTGGTGAAGATGCTGAGCGTCCCGTAGGGCATGAACTCCTCGGGGACGGTCTGACGGCCGAACAGCCCGAGCGTGTCGAGCGAGCCGTAGACGAGGAACACGAGGAGGATGCCGAGGAGCAGGCTCACGATGCTGTTCTGGAGCTTCGTCGCGTTCTCGGTCCCGAACATGCTGAGAGCCGTCAAGACGACCCCGAAGCCGACTCCGAGGACCGCCACGAGCGGCAGGTCCGAGACCATCGACGCCGCACCCAACTCCGTCAGCACGGCGATGGCGTACTGCGCGAAGCCGACGAGGTAGAACGCCGAGGCGAAGACGAGCCCCAACCAGAGCCCGATGCCGACGACCGCGCCGAACGCCGAACCCATGCCGCGGGAGATGAAGTAGTACGCGCCGCCGCTTTTCGGCATCGCCGTGGCCAACTCGGAGGTCGGGAGCGCGACCAACAGCGCGATGACCGCCCCGAGCGCGAACGAGAGCGCGGCCGCGGGACCCGCCTGCCCGGCGGCGAGGCCGGGAAAGACGAAGATACCCGCGCCGACCATCGTCCCGATACCAATCGCCAACCCGCCGCGAAGGCCGATCGTCCGCTCCAACTCGGTCCCGCTTTCGAGGACCGTCACCTCGTCGGCCGCGGCACCGACGTCGACCGCCGGGTCCGCGTCGCCGACCCGTCCCCCCTCGCCGGGCGGGTCCGCCTCGAGCACCGAACCGCCGTCGTTTCCATCGGACATTGTGGTTTCCTGTTATCGCGTCTCCCCAATATATCTACTACCCGTCATATTGAGGGTCGACGGGTCGGTCGGCGGGCACAACTCACCGACGCGCCGTCGGTCCCAGCGAGAGAAAGTGTTAATCCGTCCGCGGCACGCCCTGCATGCAGAACGATGGCGCACGGAACGCGACGCGGCGGCCGGTTCGCGCGGGGTGAGCCGCGGTGAACTGGTCGCGGAAGTCGCTCGACGAACTCGAAGCGTTCTACTGGGAGACGATGGCACCCGCGATGGACCGCGACGGGATGGACCCGACGCGGGACGTGCCGACCTACTCGTGGCTGACCGAACGCGGCTGGTCGGGCATCGCCTACGCGCTCCGCGAGAAACACGACCTCACGCCGCGGGAGTTCTTCGTCGGCGTCGTCGGCCTCGGCGACGAGGCGACCGACGAAGGCTACGACTGGGGTATCGACGACGACCGCACCGTCGAGGCGTTCGAGACGTACCTCGACATGCTCGAATCGCGGCGCGGCCTCGCGGACTCGACGCTACCGACCCGCCGGACTCACCTCGCGCGGTTCGCCCGGGTCTACCGCGACCGACACGGTTCGGCCGACCTGCTCTCACGACTGGACGACCGCGACGCCGAGCCCGACGAGATAGACCGCTGTCTCGCGGTCCTCGACGAGTTCGACGCCGAACTCGCCACCGACGGGACGAAGCTCAAGTACCTCCAGACGGTCCGGTCGTTCTACGAGTACCTCGTCGACTTCCGGCGCGCGCGGTACAACCCCGTCGGGAACGCCGCCAAACAGTTCCGCTGGGAACAGGGCCAGCCCGACAACCGCACGATGACCGCGGACCAAGTGAGCGACGTGTACGCCGTCGCCGACGACCTCGAAGACCGCCTGCTCGTCCTCGGACTCGCCGGCTGGGGGCTCCGCCCGAACGAGCTCGCGTCGCTCCGCGCGTCGCAACTCGTCCTCTCCGGCGACGACCCCCACATCGCGTTCGAAGCGCGGAAGAACGGGCCGGGAACCGTCGCGCTCCTCTACGGCGTCGACGCCGTCGCCGCCCGCATCGACGCGCTCGCCGAGGACGACGACTGGAACGGCGCGCTGTTTCCCTCCTCGCGGGCCGCCTCGGGACACATCGCCCGCGAGACGGTCAACCGCCGGTTCAAGCGCCTCGCCGACGAGGCCGGCGTGACCGTCGACGGCGAGGTCCCGACGGCGAAGCTCTGTCGGCGCTTCTGGTACACGGCCTATCAGGCGGCGGTCGACGAGATGCTCGCGCAGTTGGAGGGCGTCGCCGCCGACCAGGGGTCGAAGAGCGCCGACGTCGTCATGTCGAACTACCTCTCCGAGGAGCGCCGGCGGTCGTTCCGCCGGCAGGCGATGCGCGAGACGCTGGCCGGGGTGTTCGAGTCGACGGACGAGTCCGTGTCCGTCGAAGAGCAGATAGCGCAGTAGCTGTCGGTTACGCCGCGGCGCGTGCTCTGCGAGCCGGCGACGATTCGGAGTGAACACCCGTATAAACCACATGTCGCGATACACAACAATCGTGCGATGAGCCGAAGAGAGGAGTAACGTATTTCTGTACAAGAACGGCCCGGTGAGGGTCCAGAACGGCCAAACTGTTCAGCGGCGGACACCCGTTCTAGACGACAACACTTCGCGGCCGGGAGAAGCCGACAGATGACGCGATTATCGGAGGCCCGCGTTCCCCATACTGACGGCCATCTAACGTTTTTGTTACACAGCTACCTTTGTAAAGTATAGTGAGTCTCGTTCCGGGGACCAAGATACTGAAGAGCACCGGAACGTCCGCTTGAGTCGGGGACGCGGACGCCTCTCGCGCGTCTCCGAGAAAACCCGAGCGAAATCGGGCGATTACGAGAGAATCGAGCCAACGGGCGGTTGCGGGGCGACCGCCGCCTGCTTCGACAGTCATGGGCGAAGCGCTCCGCTCCGCGCAGGCGCTCCCACCCGTCGCACGTCGCGCCGTCAATCGAACACGGCGAGGCCACTATCGCGCCCGGTCAGACGGGAACGGGTTGCCATCTATCCCGAAATTTCTTCGGCGGCGAACGCCTCACGGAGCCGGTCTTCGTCCTCGGGCGAGAGGTTCGTCTCGATGATCTCGAACTTGTCGTCGGACAGTTCCGCTCTGATTCGCTCCATCTGTGCGCCGCGGGACAGGAGGAACAGCGCGGAGTCGCCGGGTTCGACCGTGTTGGCGACCTCTTTGATGAACGCGTCGTCGATACCGATATCGGTGAACTTGCCGCTGAGCGCGCCCGTCACCGCCCCGACCGCCATCCCGAGCCAGGGCATCCAGAAGATGACGCCGATGAGGAGGCCCCAGAACGACCCGCCGAGCGCGCCCACGCCGACGAGGCTCTGGGCCTGTTTGACTTTCACCTGACCGTTCTCTTTTCGAACCGCGATAGCGGCGTCTTCTATCGTAATCAGTTCGCGCCGCTGGAGTTGGTACAGCTTCTCCCGCATGTTCTCCGCCCCGTCCATCGTATCGAACGCGAGTACTACTAGTGAACTCATCTATTCAACCCGGCTACACGTAAGCAGGAAAGCATAATAAACTGCATTTATCGGGTCGCTGAGAGTCTCACGGACAGGAATTTGCTGGGAATCGTGAGAACGAAACGGAGTAGAAACCCCCGTGCAGAGAGGGATGGGCCCGCGCCAGCCGCCGTGGACACCAACCCCGTCAACTAGCCGCTCCCCAGTTCTCATTCGTCCACAGTCGGTCCGTCGCTCTCGACGGGGGCCGAAAGCGACTGGGTGCCTTCAGTCATCGAAATATCGGCGTCCCGAATTTTCGAGGGCGGCTTCGACGGTGTCTGCGCGCCCTCGGCTTGTCCGAGGCTGTCGGCGTCCACTCCCGACGGGTCGAGGAGCCAGGGGAAGAGTATCCGACCGAACTCGAACACCGCGACGAACAGGAGCGGTGCCAAGAAGATGCCGTACCAACCGAAGAGAAGCGGTCCGATGGTGTACGCGAGCATCACTGCGCCGACGTGGAGCGTCCGGCCGCTGACGTACGGACGGAGGAGTTGGTCGGGGACGTAGTCCACGATGACGAAGGAGACGGCGAAGAACGCGATGGGAAACCAGACGACGTCCGGGTCGAGCCAGAGTGCCCGTCCGAGGAGGTACGCGCCGACCGGCCACGTGACGAGCTTGATTCCGACGACCGGAATAAGGCTCGCCGCGCCCACGAGGAGGCCGAGGAACGCCGCCTCCGGGATTCGCGTGGCCGCCGGTGCGAAGACGTTGAGCAGGGAGTACGTCGTCGAGGCGAGCACTCCCGTAAGAAGCGCGTTCAGGATGTTTCCGAAGTAGACGTTGTGAAGGTCCCTGTCGACCCGAACGAAGTAGGCGTCGAGGTGGCCGTCCTCCTCAACGAACGTGTTTCGAGCCCACCGAGCGACGCGGTAGTCGTCCCTGAGCAGGTAGAAGACGATGATGAGAACGACGAACGCGTGGATACCCACGTTGACGGCGACACCGACCCAGCCAAGTATCGACCCGACGACGTCCCCGGCGAAGCTTCCGAGGTCGACGTCGGCGAGCCGACTCGGGTCTCTGATGACCGCCTCGGTGAACGCCCCCAGTTGGCTCAGCAGGGACGTGAGGTCGAGGTACGGCTGGACGAACGCCTCGACGTTCCCGAAGACGTCCGATTCGAGCAGGTCGTTCACCGACGTGACGAGGATGGTGAACGTCCAGCCGACAACGAACAGGAGCGGCAGCGCGACCGCGGTGAGCGTGAGAGCGACCGACACTGTGCGCGACTCGAACCGACCGTCGATGCGGCGTAGCACCGGGCGCGTCACGTAGTAGACAAACAGCCCCAAGACCACGCTGCCCACGTACCGCCACGCCACGTAAAGGAGACCGGTCACGGCGACGACGGTGATGAACCAGAGCGCCGCACGCTCGCGGTCGACCGCGGGCCACTCGACAGTCACGCTATCGATGGTCACGTTGATTCGCCCGAGTCGATTCGTATCGGGGGTATCGGACGCCGGTGAACTGGGACTGGATTCTTCGGCCATGGGACAGGTGTGAGACGGCGGTAACGGACGGTTTCGAGGACGCTGCGCGTGTCTCGCCTACGCGTGGGAGGATGCGAGGAGGTCAAATAGCTCTTTCTCGCGCCGTCTCTCGGCGACCTCCACGTCACCGGCGGCTGGCTGCCGCGGTTGAAGCGCCCGAATAGTCGGTCGGGGGCGACCCACGTCGCTATACTCGCCGCCCGCCAATCGTCCGGCATGACCAATCGAGACTCGTTCACGCACGAGGAGTGGCGAACGCTCGCGCAGACGCCGGTCGAGGTGATGTTCGGCGTCGTCGTCGCCTCGAACGGCGGCTTGCGGCGAGAACTCAAGACGATTCGTCGGACCCTCCGACACACCGACGAGTTCGACCCGGAGTCGGAACTCGTCACCTCGCTCGCCGGGTTCGTCCGGGTGAACGCCGACCGGGTCAGACGTGATGCGGAGACGCGCGAGTTCAACCGCGCGGTGACGATAGCACGCGCACACGACTACTGTCGGGAGGCGACGGCAATCGTCCGAGCGCGGGCGACTGCGGCGGAGCGAAACGAGTACGGACAGTTCGTCAGATGGTGCGCCGAACGAGTCGCCGACGCCGGTGTCGAAGGTGGGCTACTCCGACTGGGCGGCCGGCGAGTCAGTCCCGCCGAACGGGCGTTCATCGACGCCATCGGAGAGTCGCTCTCCGTCGACGACGCGTCGCGCGGGACAAGCGAGTGAGCCATCGTATCAAAGCACTCATATTTTTTGTGTCTACGTGACGTTGTAGCCCGTATGCGACTCGTTCAGGTGTTGATACCACGGGGGAGACGAGAGAGCGTCCTTGAGTCGCTCGACGAGCAAGGCATCGACTACGCCGTCTTCGAAGAGGTCGGACGAGGGGGGTTCGAGGCGATGGTGCAGTTTCCGGTCCCGCCCAGCGGCGTCGAGATGGTGATGGAAGAGCTGACGAACGCGGGCGTCCGAGACGACAGCTACACCATCGTCCTCCCCACGGAGACGGTCGTTTCGCAGCGCATCTCGGCCCTGAAAGAGCGCTTTCCCGGTCTCAGAATCTCCCGCGAGGAGCTTCACGCCCGAGCGGAGGACCTCGCGCCGGCGAACTCGACGTTTTTCAGCTTCTTGATACTCAGCACGGTCATCGCCGCGACGGGCCTGCTGCTCGATTCCGCGGCGACGATTATCGGGGCCATGGTCGTCGCGCCGCTCATGGGACCGGCGGTCTCCGCGTCCGTCGGGGCGGTGCTGGCCGACCGACAGATGGCGTCTCGCGGCGTCGTCCTGCAGGTGTTGGGCCTCTTGGCGGCCATCGCGACGGCCGCGGTGTTCGGAGTAGTGCTCCAGGAGACGATACTCATCCCGCCGGGAATCGACATTCAAGCGATTCCACAGGTCGCAGAGCGGACCAGCCCCAACGTCCTGTCGCTCTTTCTGGCGTTGGGGTCGGGAATCGCGGGGGCGATAAGCATCATGCGTGGGTCCGGTTCGACCCTCGTCGGGGTCGCCATCGCCGTCGCGCTCGTCCCGCCGGCGGCGACGTCCGGCTTGGGGCTGGCGTTCGGTCTCCCGGGAGTCGCCGTCGCGGGCGCGGTGCTCGTCGTCATCAACCTCCTCGCAATCAACCTCTCGGCGCTGATTCTGTTCTACCTGTCGGGGTTCAAGCCGTTCGACACCGACCAACGGGAGCGGGTCAAGGCGTCTATCGCCTCCCGAATCGCCGTCATCGGGGTGGCTATCGCAGTCCTCTCGCTCGTCCTCGCCGGCGTGACGTACGCGTCGTTCCAGACCGCCTCGTTCGAGCAACAGACGCAGGTCGAACTCCAGCGACAGTTCGACGAGGCGGACATCGAGGGCGTCGAACTCGTCAGCGTCACGGTGGAGTACGAGCCCGCCGACCTGATTCTCGGGAACCAGCCGCGAGTCGACGTGCTGGTCGGGATTCCGCGCGACTTGCAAGCGCCGCCCGACCTCGCACAGCGGTTCGACGACCGACTGACCGAACAGTTCGACCGGGACGTGGTCGTCAGAGTCGGCTTCGTCGAGGCGCAGGTCTCCGACGACACGGCGACGAGAGCCTCGGTGAGTGGCTCCGCGTTCGACCGTACCGCGCGGTTCGACCGCACCACGCGGGGCCGCCATGCGTGAGCGAGGCGAACCGCGCGGCGTGAGCCGCCGCGGAAGGGTCTCGGCCCGAAACGGTCCGGAGGGCCGACCGTGACCGACTCGTACTACCTCATCAGCGACCTCCACATCGGCGGCGACGAGCAGCTGGGACGCGTCGATTTCCTCGACGAGCTACTGTCGTTCCTCCGGACGCTCGAAGCGAGCGACGAGGACGCCGAGCTAATCATCAACGGCGACGCGTTCGGGCTGTGGGAGTTCACCGACGTCGACGGGCTCGACAAGTTCGACGCGCTCGTCGACCGCTACCCGGAGCTGTTCGAGCAGTTCGAAGCGACCGGCGACCGAATCCCCATCACGCTCATTCCCGGCAACCACGACTACGAACTCGCCGCCTACCCCGAGTACGTCGACCGACTGGCCGAGTTCAACGTCACGCTCCGACAGGAGGTCTCGCTCACCCGAAACGTCGGCGACCACGTCCTCTACGTCGAACACGGGATGCAACGGGACCCGAACAACCAGATTCCCGACTTCGGAAACCCCTACGCGAACCCGCCGGGGTACTTCGTCAACAGACAGCTCACGAGTCGCGCCGGCAGGCTCTCCGAGCGCGGGAAGTTCAACTGGCTCAAGGACATTCAGGCGGTGACGCCGATGACGCAGATTCCGGCGTGGATGCTGTCCAACTACTTCTATCGGGAGATGAGCCCGTGGCTCAGGTACGTCTCGGCCCCGTTTCTCCTCCTGTTCAACGTCGGGTTCCTCTACGTGCTCGCGTTCGCGCTCGACGCGACGGGGCTCTGGTCGCTTCCGATGGACCTCATCGAGCGGTTCCTCGGGCTGTTCGGCCCGGTTGGGCTGCTGGTCGACGTACTGCTGACCGCGAACCTCGCCGTCACGTTACTGCTGATACTCGTCGCGATACCGCTTTTCGTCTTCGCCAGAGACGTCCGAAAGACGCTCAGACGGTTCGGCATCGACCAGCCGGACGAACGGGACTCGGCGGACACCTATCTGGAGGGCGCGAGGGCGCTGTTCGCGTCGGACCCGGCAGTCGCCGTGTTCGTCTACGGGCACACACACCGACCCGCGGTCACCGAAATCGACGGCAGGGTCGTCGTCAACACGGGGACGTGGTTGAAGCGACTGCGACGCGTCGAGTCCGCGTTCGGCGTCCTCCCCCCGGTCTTCTACTCGTGGTACCAACTCAACTACGTGCGCGTGTCCGCGACGGAAGACGGCGGTGTCGCCGTCGACTACGAACTCGTCGCGAAGCAAGCGCCGGACGAGGAGACGTGGTTCCAGCGACTCGTCACGCCCGCACCGAAGCGGGACGACGCGATTCCGCCGCGGACCGTCGTCCGACCGACGGGAGAGCCGAGCGAAGCGGACGCCGAGTCCGACCCGAGCGGACGCTGACGGCTCGACTCGACCCGTCGGGTGAGAGGTAACGACATATTGCTCGGCGAACATAACTGTGGCATGGCACAGATGTCCAGAGACCAAGTGTGGACGGTGGTCGACCCGGAATCGGAAAACCGGTGGGGCGAGCGGTTCAGCCGACTCGTGTTCCTCTTGGCTTCGGCGAACGTCGTCGCCGTCGTTCTGTCGACCGTGGAGTCGCTTTCGGTACGGTTCGGCGTCTACTTCGACGGCCTGCTCGTCGTCTCCATCGCCCTGTTCACGGTCTTGTACGTCGTTCGACTCTGGGCCGCCGGCTCCGACGCCCCCGAGTCTGGTCGGCACAGTCGGGTCGCGTTCGTCCGCGAACCCATCGCGGTCGTCGACTGCTTCGTCATCGTAACGTTCTGGGTCGGACTCCTCTTCGAGATACGGCTGTTCGAGTCGGGACTGTTCCGCGTCTTCTGGCTGGCTCGCGTCCTCAATCTCTCGTGGTTCAGGCGCTCGCGGGGGCGGTTCAAGCGGGTCATCGACGCACAGCGCTCCGACCTCGGCGTCGCGTTCAGCGGAGCCGGAATGCTGGTCCTCGTCTCGTCGACGCTCATGTACTTCGTCGAGGGGAACGTCCAACCGGAGGCGTTCTCGTCGATTCCGGAGACGCTCTGGTGGGGCGTCGTGACGCTCACCACGGTCGGGTACGGTGACGTGGTTCCCGTGACGCCGCTGGGCCGTCTGCTCGGGGCGGTGACCATGCTGGGCGGCGTCGCCTTCTTCGCGCTCCCGTCGAGCATCTTGGCCGCGGGATTTTTCGCAGAGCGAACGGGAGAGCGGATGCAACCGGGCGAACGGACACGACCGGGAGAGGGACCGAGGTTCGAGTGGTGTCCGTACTGTGGCGAGTCGCTCGACGCGGAATCGTCTCACGGCTGAACCGAGCCGGCCGGGAGACCAGCGCCGCTCCGGTCTGTCAGAGAGATTTATTGAGTGAGGCGTGCTATCGAAGGACAATGGACGCAGACGCGAACGCTCACGTTCTCGAAGGAGGAGGAGCGGCGGCGACCGGTTCGGCGGGAGGGTTGGCGTACTGGGGCCCCGCGGTGGCGGTGAGTCTCGCGATGTTCATCGGCGTCATCGATTCGACGCTCATGAACGTCGCGATTCCGTCCATCGTCGCCGACCTCGACACGACCGTCACGGTCGTACAGGGCGCGATTTCGTTCTACGCGATGGTCATGGCGGCGCTGATTCTTCCCGGCGGCAAGCTGTCGTCGATGTACGGGATTCGCCGACTGATGACCGCGACCCTACTCGTGTACGGCGTCGGGACGACGCTGGCGGCGCTGAGTTGGAACGTGGTCGTCCTGTACGTCGGCTGGTCGGTCATCGAGGGGGCCGCCGCGGCCGTGTTGCTCCCGCTGACGTTCACCGTCCTCCTCGTCAGCTACGAGGGCGCGGACCGGGCGAAAGCCCTCGGCATCCTCGCCGGGGTGAACGCGGCCGGGGCCGCGTTCGGGCCGCTTTTGGGCGGCGCGGTCACGACGTTCGCCAGCTGGCGATGGGGGTTCGGCGTCGAGGTACTGATCGTCCTCGTCGCGCTCGCGTTCGTCCGGTATCTCCCCGAGGAGTCCCTGAGCGAGACGCGGACGAAACTGGACGTCGGCGGGACGCTCCTCTCGGTAGTGGGGACGACCGCTCTCGTCGCCGGCGTGCTGCTGGCCGGGCGGTACGGCTGGATATCGGCCCGCCGGCCGTTCGCCGTCGGCGACGTTCGACTGGACCTGTTCGGCGCGTCGCCGACCGTCTGGCTCGTCGGCTTCGGAATCGTCGTGTTCGCGGCCTTCGTCCAGTACGAACGCCGCGTCGAGCGCGAGGGCGGGTCGCCCCTCGTCCCGGTCCGCCTCCTGTCGAACGGCCCGTTCACGGCCGGCATCGCCACGAACGCCGCGCGGTCGCTGGTCCTCGCGGGATTCATCTTCGTCGTTCCGGTCTTCCTCCAGTCCGGGGCCGGCTACACCGCGTTCGAGACCGGGGTGGCGATGCTTCCGTTCTCCGTCGCGACGTTCGTCGCGTCCATCTTCACGACCGGCTGGCGGCGGTTCGTCGCACCGAAACTGCTGATTCAGGGCGGCGTCGTCCTCATGGGACTCGGCGTGCTCGCGCTCGTGTCGCAGACGGCGCTGGACGCGACGGTCGCCCAACTGGCGGTGCCGATGGCGCTCGTCGGACTCGGCCTCGGGCTCGTCATGGCACAGCTCATCGACATGACGCTCTCGTCGGTCGACCAGCGGGACTCGGCGGCGGCGTCCGGCCTCCTGAACGCGACGATGATGCTCGGCTACTCGTTCGGGACCGCTATCGTCGGCACGTACCTGCTCAGGGGGTTTTACGGCGGCGTCGTCGACGGGGTGTTGACCGCCGCGGGCGCGGGCGTGTCGGCGAGCGACCGAGGGGCGCTCGTCATCGCGCTCGAAGACGCCGCGGAGACGGCGACCAAAGAGACCCAGCGGGCGGTCCTCGACGGTCTCGCTCCGGCACAGCGGGAACTGCTGGCCGACGTGTTCGACGCCGCGATAGTGCAGGCACAGCGGGAGACGCTGCTGCTCCTCGCGCTGTTCGTGTTACTCGTGCTCCTCGTTTCGACGCTCCTCCCGGGCGGTGAGACCGACAGCGGACCGTGAGCGCAGCGGCACCGTTCTCCCGAGGAACTGAACGGAATAGACGTCCGCACGGCCCGACTTCAGACGGGGAGCCATCGATGGAACATCCGGCTAGCTAAAATCTTCAATTTGATAATTTTAATTTCAGCAGTAGTGCGTGTTTTCCAAATTACCACCCACTATACAATAGTTTGTATTTCTGGAATGCAAGATAGAAACCCTGTATTGAAGTATTAGAGAAAAAATCTATTTTCGTCACAGATAGTAGTGTCTACTACAGACATTAGTCATAATTTCTCTTGCTCGTCTGCTGTAAGATTTACACCGTATATTCCGTTTTTATACGAAATTATTATATCTTCATCCAGACAGTCTGAATCGCCTAATTATCGGTGGTGAAACCGAATTCGGCAGGGAAATGACATCGAAGGGAACCACAGGGAAGGTTGCGGCGGACAGGGAGGCGAACAGCAGGTGACGCAGAGACCACGGATAACGCGACAGCAGGCCAACACGCTCCTTCTGACGCTCGTGACGGTGATTTCGCTCGTCGCGTGGGTTCCGGTCGGCGCATCGGCGGTCGCGAACGGCGCGGATATCTCGTATACGAACCTCTCGGTGACGCCGACGACGCTCTACGAGGGAAGCGCCGTCACCGTGAACGTCACCGTCGAGAACACCGGCGGGACACAACAGTCGTACAACGCGACGCTCACCGTCGACGGCGACGTCGTGGCGTACCAAACCGGGACGCTCAACGGGGGTGCGACCGAACAGGTCACGTTCACGAAGACGCTCTGGGGGGCGGGCACGTACGACGTCGCCGCCGGGGGACTCGCCGCACAGACCGTGACCGTCGAGGAGGCCAACGCGAAATTCCACGGCGGACCGGGGAACCACGGCTACTACCCGAATCAAGAGGGGCCGCTCACGGAACCAGTCGAAGTGTGGAACATCTCGGACGGAGCCCCGCAGGTGATGCAACCGACCATCGTGGGCGACACGCTCTACACCGCCTTCCACAACGGCGGCAGTCTGTACGCGTTAGACCCCGAGACGGGCGAAGAGAAGTGGAACGCGACGCCCGGCGGCCTTGACGGGTCGACGTGGACCACGCCCGCCTACGCCAACGGCGTCCTCTACATCGGAAGCAACAACCACAAGCTACACGCCATAAACGCGACCGACGGCACCGAAATCTGGAGCTACGAGACGCAGACGAACGTCCGGTCGGCCCCCGCGGTCGTCGACGGCGTCGTCTACTTCGGAAGCAACGACGGGAACCTGACCGCGGTGGACGCCGACACCGGCGAAGAACTCTGGTACTACACGATGTACCAGCCGGTGCTGGTGGAGTCGAACCCCGCGGTCGTCGACGGCGTCGTCTACGTGTCGGGCGACGACGACAACCTGACCGCGCTGAACGCCACCACCGGGGCGCGACTCTGGAACTACACGCTCATCGACGAAAGCCAGTCGGGCCCGACCGTCGCGAACGACACGGTGTTCGTCGGGAGCGATAGCACGGCGGGCGAGACCGGCGGAACCGGGAGAGTGTACGCGATAAACGCGACCGACGGCACCGAGCGCTGGAACTACTCGATGCCGGGGGACGTGGATTCGAGTCAGGTGTACGCCGACGGCGTCGTCTACGCCGGGAGCCGCGGCGGCGAGCTCGTCGCGCTGGACGCCGACGACGGCAGCAGACTCTGGAACGCGACGGGGAGCAGTTTCCGCGGCGCGCCGGTCGTCGCGGGCGACGTGCTCTACATCTCGGATTTCGGTAACGACACCGTCCACGCGTTCAACGCGACCGACGGCACCGAGCGCTGGTGGTACGACTCGCCGGTGAACACCCTCTACCCGACGCCGCTCGCGTGGAACGGCTACCTCTACTACGGCAGCGGCAGCCAGTTCCACGCGCTCGCGGAACCGGCACCGGCCGTCTCGGCGGTCAACGCGACGAATCCCTCGGGACAGAACCTCTCGGTGTCGTTCGACTCGTCGCAGGAGCTGGTGAACATCTCGGTCTCTGTGTCGGGACCGGGTTCGACGACGTTCACCGAGGGCGACTTCGCGGAGTCGGGAACCGGCCCGTACACGTACGCGCTCGCGTCGCCGTACGAGACCGGAACCGACGGCACGTACACCGTCACGGTCCGGACCGCCGAGAACGCCGACGGGAAAGACGGGGCCGGAAACGAGTCCGACAGCGTCACAATCGATACGGCCGCACCCGCCGTCGATGCGGGCGAGGACGCGACCGTCGACGAGGACGTCGCGCTCGACTTCAACGCGACGGCGACCGACGCCGTCGGCGTCACGAGCACGTCGTGGGACTTCGGCGACGGCTCCGCGAACGAGACGGGCGAGAACGCGACCCACACCTTCGCCGACCCCGGAACGTACACGGCGACGTTCACCGCCGCCGACGCCGCGGGGAACGAGGAGACCGACTCGCGGGTCGTCACCGTCAACGACACGACCGCACCCGCCGCCGACGCCGGGGTGAATCGGACGGTCGACGAGGACACCGCCGTCAGTTTCGACGGCTCGGCCTCCACCGACAACGGAGCAATCGCCGCCTACGAGTGGGACTTCGGCGACGGCTCCGCGAACGTCACGGGCGAGGACGTGACCCACGCGTTCGCCGACCCCGGAACGTACACCGTCAGCCTGACCGTGACCGACGGCGGCGACAACGCCGATTCCGACTCGCTCGTCGTGACGGTCAACGACACGACCGCACCCGCCGCCGACGCCGGGGTGAACCAAACGGTCGACGAGGACACCGCAGTCGAGTTCAACGCGAGCGGGTCGGTCGACGCTTCGGCAATCGACTCGTACGAGTGGGAGTTCGGCGACGGCTCCGCGAACGCCACGGGCGAGAACGCGACCCACGCCTTCGCCGACCCCGGGACCTACACCGTCGTCCTGAACGTGACCGACACCGTCGGGAACACCGCGTTCGACACGCTCACCGTGACGGTCGACGACACGACCTCGCCGACGGCCTCCGTCGGAACGAACCAGACGGTCGACGAGGACACCGCCGTCAGTTTCGACGGCTCGGCCTCCACGGATAACGGGGCAATCGCCGCCTACGAGTGGGACTTCGGCGACGGCTCCGCGAACGAGACGGGGGCGACTCCGAACCACACGTTCGCCGACCCCGGAACGTACGACGTGGTGCTGACCGTGACCGACGGCGGCGACAACGCCGATTCCGATTCGCTGGTCGTCACCGTCAACGACACGACCGCACCCGCCGCCGACGCCGGCGACAACAGGTCGGTCACGCGGGGCGACGCGGTCGAGTTCGACGCCAGCGGCTCCGCCGACAACGGAGCAATCGACGCCTACGAGTGGGACTTCGGCGACGGGTCGAGCTCGACGAACGCCTCCGAGACGCACAGCTACGACTCGACCGGGACCTACACCGTCACGCTGACCGTGACCGACGCCGCCGGCAACGTCGGGTCGGACACGGCGACCGTGACCGTGAACGCCGACTCGTCGTCCTCGTCCTCGTCCTCGTCATCGTCGTCGTCTTCGTCCTCGTCATCGTCGTCGACATCGTCCCCCGAGGCGACCGGCGGTGACTCAGAGGTCGTCGTCGACACGAAGGGCGAAGGCACGAGTAAGCGGTCGAACGTGTCGGTCAGAAACGTCGACACGAGCCGCGCCGTCGTCATCGCGCTGGAACCGGTCGCGAACGATACCGAGACCGGGGCGGTCGAGAACGGAACGACCGGGACCGACGCGACCAACGACTCCGCCGAAGCGGCGGACGGGTCGGCCTCGCCCGCCCCGGAGAACATCTCGGTCGCACAGCTCTCGATGAACGTGAACAGCGGCGAGGACTTCACGCTGAACGTCACGACGTACGAGGCGGCCGACGACGAGGCCACGGGCGAGCGCTTCCAGCGCGAGACGGGCGCGACGTCGGCGGGCTACGTCGTGGTCAACCACTCGATACACGACGACGACATCGAGGACGTGACGTTCACCTTCAGCGTGCGAAAGCGCTACTTCGAGACGACGGGCATCAGCCCGGAGTCGGTCGCGCTCTACCGCGACGAGCACACGCAGTGGCGCAAGCTCGACGCAAGCCTCGTCGAGGAGTCCGAGACGCACTACGTCTTCGAGGCGACCTCGCCGGGCCTGTCGCTGTTTACCATCGGCTCGACCGTCCCCGTCTTCGAGACGACCGCCGCCGAAGTCACCGAGACGAGCGTGTCGGTCGGTCAAGCGGTCGAAATCGCGGTCGACGTGTCGAACCTCGGTGGCGCGGGCGGAGTCCACGCGCTCGACTTACTGGCCGACGGCGAGCGCGTCGCCGGCGGGACCGTCGAACTCGGCGCGTTCCAGAACGGGACGGCCACGCTCAGCTACGCCTTCGACGAGCCCGGGACGTACGAACTCGCGGTCGGCGAACAGGTCGTCGGCAGCATCACCGTCGAAGCGCCGCAAGCGGCTCAGACGGCGGCGTCGGTCGACGGGGCGGACCCCGACGCTGACGACAGTTCCGGAGACGGCGACAGCGCAGGGTGGACGATTGCCGTCGTCGTCGCCGTCCTGTTGGCCGCCGGACTGGGCGTCGCCTACCGGCGGCGGGAGCGCGACGAGTAGCCGCAGAGCGGTCCACTCTTTTCGGCGGGTCGTGTACAGAACAATTAGACAATTTACACTATTGGACGTATAGAAAACCACAGCCGTCCCGGTCGAGTCCGTCGTCAGCGCTGCTCGCGGACGGCTTCGACCGAGGCGAAAAAGCCGAAGTACGCGACGACGCCGGCACCCAGACAGAGGTAGAAGGCCCACTGCGGTCCGTCGAGCACGTCGAACAGGACCGAGACGACCGTCACCCACGCCAGGGCGAACAGCAGGTCGGTCAGCATCCCCGAGCGGTGTTCGCGCACGTGGGTTCGAATCGTCTCCGCGAGGCTCATCGGCGGGTCACCCCGTCCGGAGCCGCGGGTGGCGTGGTCGTCCTCGCGTGGGTCGTGTTGTACATGGCTTACGCTTCCGCTTCTGTTTCCGCTTCCTTTTCGTGGACGTCGACGACGAGCACCGGGAGCCGAGTCCGCCGCAGGACGCGTTCGGTCACGCTCCCGAGGACGACACGGGAGAGACCGGAGCGGCCGTGAGAGCCCATCACGACGAGGTCGATGTCGTTGTCCTCGACGAACTTCCTGATGGCTCGCGCCGGTTCGCCCGCAACGACGTGTTCGCGGACGGCCAGACCGTGCTCGGTTGCGGCGTCGGCGACGTACCCCGTCGCCTTGTCGGCCGCCTCCTTCACTTCGGGCATGTCGTCGAGGCGGCCCTGTCGGATGCGGTCGACCTGTTCCGTCCCCAGCGAGTAGCTGGTGGCGTCCACGTCGACGACGTACAGCGCGTGAACCGTCGCCCCGTACTTCGACGCGATGTCGACTGCCTGTTCGACGGCGTACTCCGCCGCGTCGCTTCCGTCAGTCGGAATGAGGATGTGTTCGTACATTGGTTAGTCGTCCGCGGGGGACTGCCCTCCGTCTGCGCTCATGACCACGTCTTCTGCGGACTGTTGCTGACCCATCGGTTCGGGGCTGTGACACTGCCGAACCATCTTCTTGATTCGCTCCGGCGGTTCGTCCGTCGCCATCGAGACGGCGATGGTGATGACGAACACCAGCGGCGTGCCGACGAGCGCCGCGCCGATGGCCGGCACGAACTCGGCGAAGGCGTCGCTGAAGTGGAAGATGAGGTCGTTGACCACCGCGGCGACCCAGAGCGCGAGGCCGACACTCATACCGGCGAGCGCGCCCTGACGGTTGGTGTTCTCCCACCAGAGGCCGAGGAAGAACATCGGAAACAGCACGATGGCCGCGAGCGAGAACGCGAGCGCGACCAGTTCGCCGACGAGCGCGGGCGGGTCGAACGCGGTTATCGTCACGATGATACCGAGCGCGACGATGGTCGCGCGACCGACGAACACCTGCTGGCGCTGGGTCGCGTCGGGGTTGATGATGTTCGTGTAGATGTCGTGGGAGACGGCGGACGAAGCGGTGATGAACAGCCCCGCCGTCGTCGCGATGGCGGCGGCGATGCCGCCGGCCGCCACGAGGCCGACGAACCACGTCGGCAGGTTCGAAAGCTGCGCCGCGAGCACCACGATGAGGTCGCCCTCACCGCCGCTCATGCCGCCGTTGGCCGCGAACGTCGGGCCGTACTGGGAGGCGTCGTAGAGGTCGACGCCGAACGTCGCCAGCGCCGGGGCGCTCCAGTACAAAAGCAGGATGAAAAACAGCCCCCAGACGGTCGACTGACGCGCCGTCTTTTCGTTTTCGACGGTGTAGAACCGAACCAGCACGTGCGGGAGCCCGCAGGTCCCGAAGATGAGCGAGAACGCCGTGGCGATCCAGAGGTAGAACCCCGCGTTGGCGAACGGTTCGGAGAACTCGGCCGATAGCTCGCCGATGAGTCGGCCGTATTCGATTTGCGGGAGGACGGTCGAGTAGCCGCCGGTGAACCCGACGACGTAGACGGCCGTCAGGAACGCCACGATGAGGATGACGTACTGGACGGCCATGTTCTTGGTCGCGCCCATCATGCCGGAGATGGTCAGGTAGCCGACCGTAATCGCCATCATGATGATGACCATCGTGACGTAGTCGGTCCCGAAGACGTACAGTCCGACGAGGCCCATCCCGCGGGCCTGTCCGACCGAGTAGACGAACCCGATGAGAATGGTCGTCAGCGCGCCGATCGCCCGCGCCGTATCGGAGTTGAATCGGTCGCCGACGAAGTCGGGCGCCGTGTACTTCCCGAACCGACGCATCTGCGCGGCCAGGAAGATGAGGAGGACGAAGTACCCGGCCGTCCAGCCGATGATGAACGCGAGCCCGTAGAAGCCCGCGAGGGCGACCAGTCCCGCTAACCCGAGGTACGACGCCGCCGACATCCAGTTCGCGCCGATTGCCATCCCGTTTTCGACGTTTCCAATCGACCGACCGGCGACCCACATCCCTTCCGTGTCGGCGACTTTGAACACATAGCCGATGGCGAGGAACAGAGCCAACATCCCGACGACCATGATGGCCGGCACGAGTTTGAACGAGATGTTGAGCGCCTCGGGGAGCAGGTCGCCCGACTGGAGGAACACGCTCGCAGTCATTCGACGCTCCCTCCGTCGGTGACGGCGGCCTCGCCCTCACTCTTCGAGCGCGACTTCGAAGCCGCGTGGTCGATGCCGTACCGCCTGTCGAGTTGGTCGCGCTTGCGGGAGTATACGAACGCGAGGACGAGCGAACTGGTCGGCGACAACACGGCGACGAGGAAGTAGTGCGCCGGGAAGCCGATGACCGGGAGCTGTGCGGTCATCGTCGCCGGTGCGAAGTAGGTGAGAACCGGCGGTCCGAACGTGAGAAGCGCCCACGCGATGAACCCGGCCCAGATTATTTTCAGGTGGTCTCGCATGAACGGGGTGCTCGGTTTCAGCAGGTTCACCTCCCTCGACAGGTAGTCTACCTCGTCGTGGTCGGGAGCTGTGCTCCGGTCGGTGTTCGCGGCGTGTGAGTCAATTTCTGACTCGGTTGATTCGCGTGACATAGATTGTTGGTCGTCTCGTAGTTACACTCGATACGGGCGGCCGAAGGCGGCCGCTCAGTCGCTCTGCGCGCGGACCTTCGCTTCTATCTCCCCGACGATTTCGGGGTTCCGGAGCGTCGAGGTGTTACCCAGTTCCGCGCCGTTCGCCACGTCTTCGAGCAGGCGACGCATGATTTTGCCCGAGCGCGTCTTCGGCAGTTCCGGCGTGAACACGACCTGTTCGGGTCTGGCGATGGGCCCGATGGCGTCCTCGACGCCCTCGATGATGCGCGCGCGGAGGTCGTCTCCCTCCTCGTACCCGTCTTCGGTGATGACGTAGGCGTAGACCGCCTCGCCTTTCACCTCGTGGTTGCCGCCGACGACGGCGGCCTCGGCGACGCCCTCGACGCCGACGATGGCCGACTCGATTTCCATCGTCCCGAGGCGGTGCCCCGAGACGTTGATAACGTCGTCAACGCGCCCGAGTACGGTGATATAGTCGTCTTCGTCCACTTTCGCGCCGTCCTCCGGGAAGTAGACCCAGTCGTCGGGGTCGTCGCTGTCGGTGTCGGAGTACTCCTCCCAGTATTCGGAGATGTAGCGCTCGTCGTTGTTGTAGAGCGTCCGAAGCATCCCCGGCCACGGCTTGTTCACCGTGAGATAGCCCGCTCGGCCGGGTTTCACTTCGTCGCCGTTGGTGTCGACGATTTGGGCGTCGATGCCCGGCAGCGGCGGGCCGGCCGACCCGGGTTTCATGTTCTTGACGCCCGGGAGGGTCGTTATCATCATGCCGCCGGTCTCGGTCTGCCACCACGTGTCTACCACCGGGCAGTTTTCGTTGCCGATGTGCTCGTAGTACCACTTCCACGCGCGCGGGTTGATAGGTTCGCCGACCGTGCCGAGCAAGCGGAGACTCGACAGGTCCCGCGATGCCGGGTACTTGCTGCCCCACTTCATGAACGCGCGAATCGCCGTCGGCGCGGTGTAGAAGATGTCGACGGCGTACTTCTCGACGATGTCCCACATCCGGTCGCGGTTGGGGAAATCGGGCGTCCCCTCGTACATCACCGTCGTCGAACCGAGCGCGAGCGGCCCGTAGACGATGTAGGAGTGACCCGTAATCCAGCCGATGTCCGCCGAACACCAGTACGTGTCCTCCTGCTCGATGTCGAGGACGGCGTGGGAGGTCCACGTCGCGTAGGAGAGATACCCGCCGGTGGTGTGTTTGACACCCTTCGGCTGGCCGGTGGTCCCCGAGGTGTACATCAGGAACAGCATGTCCTCGGCGTCGCGTTCGACGGGCTCGACGCGCTCGCCGCCCTGTTCGTCGAGGAGGTCGTCCCAGTCGTGCTGGTTGCCCTTCAGGTCGTGGCCGAAGCCGTCGTCGCCGAGGCGGTCGACGACGACCGTGGCGTCCACACCGTGGTCGACACTGTCGAGTCCCTCGTTGGTTTTGTCGAGGTGGTCGAGCGGGTCGCCGCGGCGGTAGTAGCCGTCGCAGGTGACGAGGAACCGGGAGTCCGCGGCGTTCATCCGCGTCGCCAGCGCCTCGGCGGAGAAACCGGCGAAGACGACGTTGTGGGGCGCGCCGATGCGGGCGCAGGCCAGCATGGCGATGGGCAGTTCGGGAACCATCGGCATGTAGAGCGTGACCACGTCGTCTTCCTCGACGCCGAGGTCGCGCAGCGCCGCCGCGAACTCGTTCACCTCGCGGTAGAGGTCCTGATACGTGTACGTTCGCGTCTCGCCGTGTTCGCCCTCCCACTTGATGGCGACCCGGTTCTTGTCCCCGTTTTCGACGTGCCGGTCGACGCAGTTGTAACAGGCGTTCAGTTCGCCGCCGGTGAACCACTCGTAGAACGGCGGGTTCGAGTCGTCCAGCACCTCGTCGTACTCTTCGTCCCAATCGAGCAAGTCGGCGGCCCGCTCCCAGCACTCGGGCCAGTTCTCCTCGAACTCGTCGTAGATGTCGGAGTCCGAGACGTTCGCTTGCGCGACGAACTCCTCGGAGGGTTCGAACTCGTCTTGTTCTTCCAGCCGTGCCTCCAGTTCGGTGTCACCCTGTGCCATATGTCGTGTTAACGAGTCTCCACAAGGGGCATAAGTAGGGTAACTAATTATCGAAAATTAACATCACGATTATGAATAACAGTCTAAACGCGGTTCGATAGGCTCCAGAGAGGGATACAGAAGATATAAACAACTATCGAGATGTATTGATAAAATTTCAGTCAATAATGAACGTTCGTGTGCTAACCGGTCGCACGCCTAAGGGTTTAGGGTCGAAGCGTGTTCGTCGCTGTCATCGTCGAAGAACGCGGTCATGAGTTTCTGCTGTGCGGTTCGGAGGTGCTGGTGGAGCGTCGGCGACGAGATGTCTATCGAATCGGCGAGGTCTTCGGCGGTACTACCGCGGGGCCACTCGAAGTACCCGGCGAGATAGGCCGCTCGCAGGACGGACTGTTGCTTGTCAGTGAGTCGCGCCACGAGCGACTCCCGAAAGTCGGCGGTGTTTCGCGTGGGCCGTTCGACCTCCTGTTTCGCGACGAGTTCGGTGGCGGGATACGCGTCGGTCAGGTCGGACATCACGTCTCGGAGCGGCGCTTCGTTCGAAAATTCGCCGACGAAACGGGCCACGCCGTCCTCCGCGACGAACCGCGAGACGGTTCCGTCGTAGGACGTGAGCGTCGTAATCGTCGACCCCGCGGAGAGCGCGACTTCGAGGAGCGACTCCGTTCCCCGGTCGCGGATCAGGCGGATGTGTTCGACGGCGTCCGTGGCTTGCAACTCGTCGAACACCGCGTCCGTCGTCGCCCCCCGAACGGTGAGAAAGCACAGCAGCGACCGCTCCTCGATAGGAACGACGCCGCGGAGCCGAACCGAACAACCGAGGTCCGCGGAGAGTCCGACGAGCACGTCCTGTTCGTCCGATGATTCGAACTCCAGTTGAACGACCGTGTCGGCGAGGAGTAGCTTCCGACGCTCCGCGGCGGCGATAGCCTGTCCGACGTGGCGGCCCAGCGTCACCAGTACGTCCGTCTCGGCGTCGGAGGCCGCTTCCTCAGCGAGCGCGACGTAGAGCGCGCCGTAGGCGGTTTCGCCGTGTACCAGCGGAACGACAGCGAGGTGGCCGCTCTCGGAGTTCGGCGGCAGGTCGATACGCACGGTCTGCACGGCACCGGTATCGCACGCGCGTCGAGCGAAGTCCGCGTCTCGACCGCCGAGCGAGCGACGAACCGCTTCGAGCGATTCCTCGTCGAGTCCGGCGACGGTGAGTTCCGCTCGCGCATCGGTTTCGTCCGACGCTATCCAAGCGAAACGGTAGTGGCTCGAATCGGCGAGTCCGTCACAGACGGCCTGTTCGACCTCGCCTCGCGTGTTCACCCCCGAGAGTGCCGACCCGACGCTTCGGGCGGTCTCGACGACCTGACGCACTCGGTCGGCATCGCCGCCCGCGGGACGCCCGCCGCTGTCGACGGCGTCCGGCGAGAGCGCATCGAGCACCTCGTCTTCGCTCGGTTCGTCGAGGAGCGGCGCGAGACTCTCGATGCGGTCCCAGCCGCCGATTCGCATGACGACGCTCGGCGGGACGCCGTCACCGAGCATCGTTCGGGCGAAGTGCCGACGCAGGTCGCGGGTCGAAACGTCCGCCAACCCCTCGCGGCCGGTTCGTTCGGCGGCCCGCGTTCCGACCGACGCCACGAGCATCTGCAGACGCCGCGGCGTGACCGGAAGCACCCGTTCAGTCTCGTCGATGTCCGTCGTCGTGACGTACTTGCGAACGTCGTGTTCGACCTCGTTCGGCAGGTACGCCTCCCGGCCGTCGGTCGGAACGGCGAGGAAGTGGAGCTCCGTTCCCCGGTGTCGCCGCTGGGTCACGTGTGCGGGTTCGAACTGACTCATCTCGGCCGGCGTGAGCCCGACTTCCGCGCCGAGTCGAAGCACGAGGTCCTCGCGGTACGTCTCGGTCGACCGTCGCAGTTGCTCGTACCCACCCGCGGACAACGGCGTCGGCTCGGAGTCTCCGCCCGGCATTCGTTTCGGAATAATATCGAAGAGCGAACTAAATCTTCCGGTAAAAGGAGAACGGAGACACAGAGAAGCCAGCGAGCGGGGAAGAACACCGCTCATCAGGGTAGAAACAAAATTTCGTAGAGAGAGTATTATCCGAAACGTTGTCAGCTGTCTCGGACGATGGATTCGAGTTCGCCGACGATTTCCGGGTTCTGAAGCGCGGACGTGTCGCCGAACTCCTCGCCGTTGGTGATATTCTCGAGAAACCGGCGCATGATCTTCCCGGACCGCGTCTTCGGGAGGTCGGGCGTGAAGACGACGGCGTCCGGAGTGGCAATCGGACCGATGCGCTCGCGGACGTGCGAGCCGATTCGCTCGCGGAGGTCGTCGCTCCCGGAGACGCCCGTCTCCAGCGTGACGTACGCGTGGATACCGCCCGTGTCGGCGTCGTCGACGCTGACGACCGCGGCCTCGACGACGCCCTCGACGTCGACGATGGCCGACTCGATTTCCATCGTCCCGAGGCGGTGCCCCGAGACGTTGATGACGTCGTCCACGCGCCCGAGCACGGTGACGTAGCCGTCGTCGTCCACTTTCGCGCCGTCGCCGGTGAAGTAGTGCCAGCCGTCCACGTCGAGCTTCGCCGACTCCTCACCCCACCGCTGGCCGTGTCGCAGCGCGAGCGGCATGCCGGGCCACGGGCGAGTGAGAACGAGATACCCCGCCTCGTTCGCAGGGACTTCCTCGCCGCGGCCGTCGACGACCCGAGCGCCGACGCCCGGCAGCGGCGGCCCGGCGGTGCCGGGCTTCATGTTCTTGACGCCCGGGAGGGTCGTTATCATCATGCCGCCGGTCTCGGTCTGCCACCACGTATCGACGATGGGGCAGTTCTCGTTGCCGATGTGCTCGTAGTACCACTTCCACGCCCGCGGGTTGATTGGCTCGCCGACCGTGCCGAGCAAGCGGAGACTCGACAGGTCCCGCGACCGGGGGAGCGACGCGTCCCACTTCATGAACGACCGAATCGCCGTCGGGGCCGTGTAGAACACGTCGACGGCGTTCTCCTCGATGAGGTCCCAGATGCGGTCCTTCTCCGGGTAGTTCGGCGTTCCCTCGTACATGACCGTCGTCGTTCCGAGCGCCAGCGGCCCGTAGACGACGTACGAGTGGCCGCTAATCCAGCCGATGTTCGCCGTACAGAGATAGGTGTCCTCCGGCTTGAGGTCCAACACCGCCTGCGACGTCCACGCGACGTGGGCGAGGTAGCCGCCGGTGACGTGTTCGACCCGCTTCGGTTCGCCCGTGGTCCCCGACGTGTGGATGAGAAACAGCACGTCGTCGGCCGCCCGCTCGACCGGTTCGACCTCCGCGCCGGCGTGGGCGTCGACCAGTTCGTCGTAGGTGTGCTGTCCCGCTCCGAGGTGTGCGGTCTCGCCGAGGTGCTCGACGACGACCATCTCTTCGAGGTCGTGGGCGGCCTTGAGACGGGCGTCGTCGGCCTTGCTCTTCAGGAAGATGGCGCTCCCTCTCCGGTAGTAGCCGTCGCAGGTGACGAGGAACGCCGAGTCCGCGCTCTCCAGTCGCGTCGCCAACGCGTCCGCCGACAGTCCTGCGAAGACGACGTTGTGAGGCGCGCCGATACGGGCACAGGCCAGCATGGCGATGGGGAGTTCCGGAATCATCGGCATGTAGAGCGTGACCACGTCGTCCTCCTCGACGCCTTGCGCTCGCAGCGCCGCCGCGAACTCGTTCACCTCGCGGTAGAGGTCCTGATACGTGTACGTTCGCGTCTCGCCGAGGTGGCTCTCCCACTTGATGGCGACCCGGTTCTTCGCCCCGGCTTCGACGTGGCGGTCGAGGCAGTTGTAGCAGGCGTTCAGCGTCCCCCCGGCGAACCACTCGAACGGCGGGTCGGCGGCGGGGAGAACCGACTCGTACGGGTCGAACCAGTCGAGCAGGTCGGCCGCGCGCTCCCAGCAGTCGGGCCAGTTCTCCTCGAACTCGCCGTAGACGGAGTCGTCGGTAACGGTGGCCTGTTCGACGAACGACGCCGGAGGCGGTATCTCCTCGTCTTCGGCCATCCTCGTTTCGAAGTCCGGCCCACGACGGTTCGACATACAGGAGGTACGTCGGCCTCATCGCATTAAAACGTTCGTCGGGGTGTGCGACTCGGGCTCCCGATGGCGTCCGCCAAGCTTCTTGTGTCAGCCAGTCCCAGCCCACGTATGCCACATCCGACCGCGTTCTCCCGGCCCATCGGGAGCGAGCGCGTCGCGGGAACCCGCGAGTCCGTCATCCGGGAGATGACCCGCGAGGCGCACGAACACGACGCCATCAACCTCTCGCAGGGCATTCCCGACGAGGACGAGACGCCGGCGAGCGTGAAGGAGGCCGCCAAGGAGGCAATCGACACGTCGAGCCAGTACACCATCACGTGGGGGCTCCCGGAACTCCGCGAGGCGGTCTCGGAGCGCTACGCCGAGTGGAAGGGCGTCCGCTACGACCCCGAAACAGAGGTCACCGTCACCACCGGGACGAGCGAGGCCGTCGTCTCGACGCTCCTCGCGCTCTGCGACCCCGGCGACGGCGTCATCTACTTCGAGCCGACCTACGAGAGCTACATCCCGGCCGTCCAGTTCGCCGGGGGAGAGCCGATGCCGCTCGACATCACAGACGGCCTCGAACTCGACGCCGACGCGCTGTGGGACGCCGCCGAAGAGGCGTCCATGCTGATTCTCAACCACCCGCACAACCCGACGGGAAACGTCTTTTCGCCCGCCGAACTCGAACTCGTCGCGGAGGTCGCCGCCGAGGAGGACCTCGTCGTCGTCACCGACGAGATATACGAGCACATCGTCTACGCCGACGACTACGTCAGCCCGGTCGAAATCGACGGGCTCGCCGAGCGGACCGTCGTCTGCACGGGGCTATCGAAGACGTACTCCGTGACGGGGTGGCGCGTCGGGTTCGCGCTCGCGCCCGAACCGCTGTCGGCCGAACTCCGGAAGGTCCACGACTACACGAGCATCTGCGCGCCGACGCCGTTCCAGCGGGCGGGGGTGGAGGCGCTGTCGCTCCCGGCGGACTACTACGACGACCTCTCGGACTCGTACGAACGCCGCGGCGAACTGCTGTACGACGGGCTCCGGGATGTGGGCCTCGACCCCGTGAAACCGGACGGCGCGTACTACATGCTGACGCGGTATCCGGACGACGCCGGCGACGCCGAGTTCGCGCACCGACTCGTCCGCGAGGCCGGCGTCGCGGTCGTCCCCGGGAGCAGTTTCTACACCGAGGGGTCCGCGGACTGGGTCCGGTTTACCTTCTCCCGCAACGAGGCGACCATCGAGGAGGCGCTGCGACGGCTCGACGAGAACCGCTTCTGGTAGGTCCGGTCGTCCCGGCTCGGCGGTCCGCAGGCGGCGGTTAAGCGTCGTCGGACGACGCCGAGCTCGACGCCTGAACCGGGTCCTCGGCGCGTTCGACGCCCCGAATCACGAACCGAGCGCCGGCGTCCGCGGCGTCCTCGTAGCCGACCGACCAGTCGTGGGCGTCGGCGATAGTGCGGACGATTGCGAGGCCGAAACCGGTGCCGTCGACCGCGGTCGTGAACCCCGACTCGAAGAGCTTCGGGCGGTCTTCCGACGGGACGCCGGTACCGTCGTCTTCGACGTAGAAGCCGTCCCGAGTCGCGCCGACGGTGACGGTCACGCCGTCGCCGGCGTGCTCGACGGAGTTCCGAAACAGGTTCTCGAAAAGCTGGAGGAGCCGAGTCCGGTCCGCCATGAACGACGCGCTTTCGGCCACCTCGAGCGCGGCCGATTTGGTGTCGACGTTCGCCCACGCCTCGGTCGCGACGGCGTCGAGCGAGACCGTCTCGCGCTCGTCGACCGTGCCGCCGCGGGCGAGCGCGAGCACGTCGGTGATGATCTCGCCCATGCGGTCGTGGGCCGCCTCGATTCGCTCGACGTGGTCCGGGTCGGGGCGCTCCGCCTCCTTCACCAGTTCGAGGTAGCCCTCCGCCACGTTCAGCGGGTTGCGCAGGTCGTGCGAGACGACGTTCGCGAACGTTTCGAGCTGCTGTTCGTGCTTGCGCCGGTCGGACACGTCGTGGGCGTTGACGACGACGCCGCCGACGACGGGGTCGTCGAGGAGATTCCGACACCGGACGCTGAAGACGCGCCACCCGCGGGTCGAACTGCGGAACCGGAGTTCGGCGGTGGCGTCCTCGTCGGGGCGCGCCAGCGCCTCCCGGAACGTCTCGACGGCGGCGTCCTCGTCGTCGGGGTGGAGGAACCGCGCCAGCGACCGAACCTCGCTCGGGTCCGCGTCGGCGCCGAGCGTCTGCGCGGCCGAGTCGCTCAGGTAGCTGACCGAGCCGTCGGCGTCGAGGACGAAGATGAGGTCGGAGGCGTTCTCCGTGAGCGCGCGGAACCACCGCTCGCGGACGCGGCGCTCGGTGATGTCGTGGAGGATGTGCAGGTGGCCGCGAACCGCGTCACGGCCGTCGGTCACGGCCGACCTGTCGACCTCGAAGTAGCGCGCCTCGCCGTTGTCGTCGACGACCCGGAGCTCCCCGTCGGTTTCGAGGGCCTCGGCGACCTCCGCGTCGAACACGTCGGCGACGGGCGTCCCCAGCGACGAGGGCTCCACGTCGAAAAGCGCCCTCGCCGACGGGTTGGTGTCGGCCAGCCGGTCCTTTCGGTCGACGACGATGACGGGGTCGGCCATCCGCTCGATGACGAGGTCCCGCGCGATGGGGCTGATGTCGAGGATTCGGTACCGCGAGAGCCCGATGGCGAGCAGCGACGACGTGGCGGCGAACGAGATGGCGATGGGGTTCGCGGGCGAAAACGGCGTCCAGAGATACACCGCGCCGACGATGGGGGGAACGAGAACCGCGACGAACAGGAGGAGCGCTTGCTTTCGGTATATCTGTCGGCTCCGCAGGCAGTGGATGCCGAGGACGACGAGCGCGGCCCCGACCGCGACGTAGCTGTAGACAATATCCACCCAGAACAGCGGTCCGTAGACGACATCGGCCGTCGTGATTCCACCGGTGGTCGAAAACGACAGCGACTCCCACAGCAGCGTGTGGAGTCCGAGCGCGTTCGTTACCGCCCCCACGACGGTCAACGTGGGCCACACGGCGAACAGCGCGGCGGTGCGGCGAGAGACCAACCGCTCGTAGCCCGCGATTTCGAGGGCGAAAAGCAGGGTGAAAAAGACCGCCGCCTCCGCGGGTATCAAGACGAGAACGTACCACAGGAGGCGGGCGGACGCCGAGTCGGCGAGGAGGTAAAACGCCTCGAACAGCGCCCAGCCGCTGGCGCTCAAAGCGAGGGCGATGAACCACCGCCCGGTCGGTTCGTCGCGGTACTGCCAGCCGTAGCTCGCGACCCCGGCGGAAATCGCGGTCGCGAGGAGAAGCGCACCCACGTACGGTGACAGCGAGAGAGGCACTACACTCGGGTACCCGGCTCGGCCACTTAGAAACTCTGGCAGACGGCCGGCCGTGAGTCGCCCTGACGAAGGGGTTCGCGGTCCAAAGTCTCTTAACTGACCGGTCAGTAAGCCGGGACAGAAGATGGACGCAGAGACCAGGGCCGAGATACTCGGGGCGACCAACCGGGCGCTCTGCGAACACGGGTACGCCGGCCTCACGGTACAGCGAATCGCGGACGAGTCGTCGGTGACGAGCGCCGCGATTCACTACCACTTCGACACGAAAGAGGAGCTCCTCAACGCCTTCCTCGACGACCGAATCGAGCGATTCGAGTCGAAGTTGTCGTGCGGCGCGTCCGACCCCGGAAAGCGGCTCGACGCGGTTCTCGACGCGGTGTTCAACCCCGAGGACCCCGACGTCGACGGCTTCCCCGTGGCGCTCATGGAACTGAAGGCGCAAGCGCCCTACCACGAACTGTTCCGCGAGCGCTTCCTCGACCTCGACGACGTGATGCGCGGAACCGTCGCCGACATCGTCCGCGACGGCGTCGAAACGGGAGTGTTCGACGAGACCGACCCGGCGGAAATCGCGCGGCTCGTCACGACCATGAGCAACGGCGCGCACGCCCGCGCCGTCGCGCTCGGCGAACACCCCGCTGAGACCCGGCGGGTCGTCGAAGACGCCCTCGAACTCCACCTCGGCTGGACGCCGGGGTCGGAGGTGGACGAATGAGCCTGTTCAAGGGACAAGAGGAACTCAACCTCACCGAGGGCGGCATCGTCAAGCCGCTTCTCTACCTGTCGCTCCCCATCGTCGTCACGAACCTGCTCCAGACGGCGTACAACCTCGCGGACACGTTCTGGCTCGGCCAGTACTCGACGGAGGCGCTCGCGGCCATCTCGTTCGCCTTCCCCATGGTGTTTCTCCTCATCTCGCTCGGGATGGGGCTGTCCGTCGCCGGGAGCGTCCTCGTCGCCCAGCACACCGGGGCCGAGGAGACGGACAAAGCCGAGTACGCGGCCTCCCAGACCGTCACGTTCGCGTTCCTCGGGTCCGCGATGCTCGGCGCGCTCGGCTACCCGCTCGTCCGCCCGTTCCTCGATTTCCTCGGGGCCTCGCCGGACGTGCTGCCGGGCGCGACGGCCTACATGCAGGTCATCGCGCTCGGTCTGCCGTTCATGTTCGGCTTCTTCGTGTTCATCTCGCTGATGCGCGGGGCGGGCGACACCATCACGCCGATGCTCGTGATGTTCGGGACCGTCGTCCTCAACGTCGTCCTCGACCCGTTTTTCATCAACGGGTGGGCGCTGGGCCCGATTCAGTTCCCCGAACTCGGGATTCAGGGCGCGGCCATCGCCACCGTCATCTCGCGGGTCCTCGCGATGGTCGTCGGCATCGCCATCATGGTATCGGGCACCAGAGGCATCCAGATTCACCTCACGGACATGCGACCGGACTTCCGGTACCTGCGGAAGATTCTCCGCATCGGCATCCCCGCCAGCATCGAGGGGACGGGCCGCGCGCTCTCCATCAACGCGCTTCTCATCGTCGTCGGCCTGTTTTCGACCTCCGTCGTCGCGGCGTTCGGCATCGGGACCCGCGTGTTCTCGGTCATCTTCCTCCCGGCTATCGCCGTCGCCCGCGGCGTCGAGACGATGTCCGGCCAGAACATCGGCGCGGGGAAGTACGACCGCGCGGAGCAGGCGAACTACGTCGCGGCCAAGGGCCTGTTCTTCGTCCTCGGCCTGCTCGGACTCGCCATCTTCCTCGTTCCTGAGCCCATCGTCTCGGTTTTCACCACCGACGCGGCGGTCCTCGACGTGGGGGCGCAGTTCCTGCGGTACGTCTCGCTGTCGTTCGGCTTCATCGGCATCATGCGGGCCTTCACCGGCGGCTTCCGTGGCGCGGGAAAGACGCTCATCGCCGCGGTGATATCGGTCGTCACGCTCGCCGGCATCCGGCTTCCGGTCGCCTTCGTCGCGTCGCAGGGACTCCTGCCGACGGACTTCTGGTTCCTCGGAAGCACCGACGTTCGGGGCATCTGGATCGCGTTCTTCGTCTCGAACGTCGCGGGCGCGTTCATCGCGTGGCTCTGGTTCCGCCGGGGGACGTGGCGCGAGGGCGACGTGCGCGGGACGCCGGCCGGCGGCGAACTGGAGGCCGACGACGTGGAGCTATCGAGCGGGATGGACTGATTCGGAAAAAGGAGGTGGTCCGAACCCGCTACTCCGCCGAGATGCTGAACCCGGAAAGCGAGTCCTTCGCGTCTTTGACGAACGTGTGTTTTCCCGTGATGCGGGCTGACCCGGTGATGCGCGGCGTCGTCAGCGTCACGCCGTCCCGCTCTTCGGCCGCGACGAGTCTGCCTTCGAAGCGCGTGCCGACGATGCTCTCGTGGAGGTACGACTCGCCGATGTCGAGCGCGCCGGCGTCGTGGAGGAGCGCCATCTTCGCGCACGTTCCGGTCCCACAGGGCGAGCGGTCGACCTGTCCCTCGCCGAAGACGACGATGCTCCGGTCCACCTCGTCAGGCGTGCCGTATATCTCGGTAATCGAGACCGAGCCCGCCTCGCCGGTGAGCGGGTGGACGATATCGAGGTGCTCGTTGACGGCGTCGCGGATTTCGAGGCCCCAATCGACGAAGGTCGATGCGTATCGCGGTTCGACGGGCAGGTCGAGCTGGTCGCTGTCGACCAGCGCGAAGAAGTTGCCCGCGTAGACGACGTCGACGCGGAGCGGCGAGTCGAGAAACGAGACCGGGACGGTCGCCTCGTCGTAGACGAACGACCGGACGTTCTCTATCGTGACGCGCTCGACGCCGCCGTCAGGCGCGTATTCGGGCGTCGCCTCGACGAGTCCGGCCGGCGTCTCGACGCGGACGGTCTCGCGTCGGTCGAGTCGCCCCAGTTCGAGGAGCGCGGAGACGACGCCGATGGTCCCGTGGCCGCACATGTCGAGATAGCCCCGACTGTCCATGAAGAAGACGCCCAGGTCCGCGTCGGGACGGGTGGAGGCGACGACGACCGCTCCGAACATGTCGTCGTGGCCGCGGGGCTCCCGCATCAACAGGTCGCGTACCCAGTCGTGGGTCTCGGCGAACGAGTCGCGGCGCTCCCGGACCGAGTCGCCCGCGAGCGCGGCGCGGTCGATGCCGTCGACGACGATGCGGGTCGGTTCGCCCTCGGTGTGCGTGTCGATGGTCGTGAACGACGCGTCCGTGGTGAGGTCGTCGAACTCGAACTCACTCTCGTCCGCGAGTTCGTCGGCGTCGTTTCCGTTCATTCGTCCACCAGTTCGAGCCGGGCGATTTGCTCGTCTGACCAGTCGTAATGCGGCTCGTCAATCGCTCGGAGCGACCGCACGCACTCGTTGTAGCGGCGACGGGCAATCGGCGCGTAGGGGTCGTCGGGGTTCGCGCGAATCCACTCGCGGAGGTCGGATAGCGCCCGCGGCGAGTAGCTATCGACGTCGTCCTGTTCCCGTAAGAGCGCGAGTTTGCGCTCCTCGGTTCGGAGCGACCTGACGAGGACCGCGGCCGCGACGCCGGGCAACAGGAGGAGCGAGACGAGCATCGAGACCCACGTGAGCGTCGAGAGGGCCATCTCAGTCGTCACCCCCCGGGACGGCCGCGGAACCGGACGGCGGCTCGTCGCCGACGACGCTCATCACGACCGTGCTCACGACGACGAGCGCGGCCATGAACGCGACGCCGAGCAGCATCAGCCGCTGGTTCGACGTACCGATGCTGGAGTAGACGCCGTAGCCGAGGATGAACACCATCACGACGGGGATGACGTACTTCACGACCGGATTCCACCACGAGCCGACGTAGATGCCGGCGTTACGGTTGAGGTCGAGAACGCGGGCGCGCTCGGGACCGAACTTCCACGCGACGAGCGCGATGATGGAAAGCGTCGCGAGCGGGAGGCCGAAGCTCCCGAACATGAAGTCCATCCGCCCGAGGAACGCCGACGAGTAGGCGCTCGGGAGGCCGAACAGCCAGATAGCGCCGCAGGACGCGAGCACGGCACCCGTCCGAGAGAGCCGCGTCTCCTCCGAGACGGTGGTGACGGCGACCTCGGTGATGCCGAGGCCGGAGGTGAACGTCGCGAAGAAGAAGGAGACGAAGAACACGATGGCCCACAGACTCCCGCCGGGGAGTTCGGGGAACACCTGCGCCATCGAGATGAAAAGCAGGTTCGACCCGGCGCTCGGTTCGAGTCCGAACGCGAAGACGACGGGGAACGTGGCGAACACCGCGAGCAGGCCGATGCTCGTGTTCCCGATGGCGGTGAACAGGCCGCCGCCGAGCGGCACGTCGTCGTACCGGCTGAGGTAGCTCCCGTAGGTCAGCGCGATACCCCACCCGAGACCCGTCGAGAACAGCGCCTGACTGAGCGCCGCGACCCACGTACTGCCGCGGGTGAGGTAGCCCCAATCTGGCGTGAAGACGAACGCGACGCCCTCCATGCCGCCGGGGAGCGTGATGCCGCGAATCGAGACCGCCACGAGCGCGACGACGAGCAGCGGAATCATCCACTTCACGACGCGCTCGATGCCGCGGCGGATACCGAACACGAGGACGCCGGCCAAACCGGCCATCGTCACCGTGTGCATCCCGACGACGAGCGCCGGGTTGTTGATGAAGCCATCCCAGAACGCCTGCGGCTGGAACCCCGGCTGGGTGAACGTCATGAGCACCGAGTGGCCGGCGTAGTAGAGCGCCCAGCCGATGATGGGCGCGTAGTACGACATCAGCGCCACGTTGACGATGAGGACCACGAGGCCGAGACCCTGCGCCCGCTTGCTCCCGAGGACCTGCTTGAACGCCCCGATGACCCCGTTGTTCGTGTAGCGGCCGATCATCGTCTCAGCCATCAGTCCGGGAACCGCGATGAGGTACAACAGGAGGATGTAGGCCACGAGGAAGGCGCCGCCGCCGTTTTCGCCCGTCGTGAACGGCATGCGCCAGATGTTGCCCGCGCCCACCATCGCGCCGAGCATCGCCATGAGGAAGCCGAACCGGCTTCCCCACTCCTCTCTCGCCGTTCTCGCCTCTGAGTCTGACATGATAATCCTACCCAGAGCCTTGAACAGGAGGTAGTTATACGGATGTGCTACTATGGTCGGGGTCGTCAATGGAAAATATATATGAACGCTGTTGTAATGGGTTTGATAGTCCCACGATATTCCGAAATTAACCCTCTTCAGGAGTTCTCTAAGGGTTTTGAGGATTAGGCACCAAACATCAACAGCTGGGAAGTTTCGACCCGAATCGTCGGCCGGACCGTATCATAGTCGGGGATGGGTATATAACCGCGAAGCGAACACCACCGGTATGGTCACGACCAGCGACGAGCGAGTCGAAGACGACCGGACGCCGAGAGACGAACGCCGGACGAAACGCGACTCGGAAGCGCGTCGGTGTGCGTGAGAGAGCGGGCGGACGAGGTCGAGCGGGCGGTGCTCGCGCTTCTCGACCGCCGCGGACCGACGCCGATAGACGAGATACTCGCCGGAGTGGACGGACATCCGATCGAGATAGAACACGCCTGTAGCCGACTCCAGCGGGCGGGCGAACTCCGAAGCCGGAGTTGCGGCGTGTACGCTCGCCCGACCTCTCACGAGGGCCACCCTCCCATGGACAGACACTAGTATAACTCGCCCTCCGCCGAGGACTCAGCCATGACGAACTCAGTCACGGAGCGACTGTCGGCCCAACGATGCCCGGAGTGCGGTTCGGAGACGCAGACGCGACACGGAATCGAACGCTGTACGGACTGTACGTGGCGCGCGCCACAGGGGGCCGACTGAACGGAAAGACGCTGTCGGTACCGCGGGCGCGACCCGTCGAACCGACACCACCGTGTCCGGAGTAAACCGGGGAGAAAGTTATCGAATCGAATAACGAGCGGGGTCGACGGCGTTACGGAGTTGACTCCGCGTACTGGTTGAGGAGTTTCGCCTCGGCCTTCCGGAGATGTTCGAGCAGCGTGGTCTTCGAGATGTCGAGTTCGTCGGCCAGTTCCCGCGTCGTCGTCGCCCGCGGCCACGTGTAGTAGTCGCGCCGGCAGGCGAGTTCGAACACCTCGCGCTGGCGGTTCGAGAGCTTGTCCAGTTGGTGCGAGACGTGGTTCTTCGCGCCGGCGACGGAGGTGACCTTGGTGACGATGATTTCGGCCTGATTCGCCGCCTCCAGCGAGTCGAGGCGCTCGCGGAGGTCGGCCCGGTCGTCGGTGTCGATGACCGGCCAGTACTCCCATCCGTCGTCGACGCGGACGGGCGCGTCGTGGACGAAGCCGTGCGACAGAAGCGAGTCGGTCATGCTGTTTTCGGGGTCGTACTCGACCATCATCTCCCGCGTCGTGTTACCGACGTTCGACGCGCCGTTGTCGAACTCGTGGCGGGGGCTCAACTCGGAGACGGAGTCGGTCAACCGCGACCGCTCGGTCGCGCGGACGAAATCGTCGATGTCCTCGACCCGGTCGGCGTAGACCGTGAAGTGTCCCTTGACCGTGTCTTCGGGCGTGTTGTACACGGTGTGAGCGGTGACCCCGGCGTCGACGTTCTCCGTCACTTCCAGCGTCCAGCAGTCCGGGTGCCAGACCTTGAGCGTGAGTCTGGTCGGGCCCGTGAGTTCGGAATTCGGTGCGCTAGCGTTCGACATACGACGACGGTTTCGTCCCCGCGTCGTATATATTCAACCGACCATGGGAGGGCGGTATAGCCAACGCTCCCACCCGTGTTCGCCGACGGCTTCGAACCGAAGCCACGCATCAAACCCGAGAACAGACCGCTCGAATAGGGGCGAGTGAATTCCCGCAGACTCCCTAGAGACGGTACTGGACAACCCGGCATGCGGGAGGCGCTCTCGGTCGTCGTGGAACGGTCGAAGGACACGACATCGACCCTTCGGGGTGGTCGGTCGTCTCGGACTCGACCGCCGCAAAGGAAGCCGAGTAGCCCCCGAGTCGACGGCGTTGGCGGCGTCGACGGTCGCGTTCGGTACCCGCGGCCCTCACTCCAGCGTGAGCGAGAAGCCCCACGTCGCCTCCCGTCTGTCGTCGTCAGCGGACCCCGAGAGCCCGCCAGTGGCGAAGTCAGCCTCGAAGCGGAACTCGCCGACCGGGAGACAGCTCGCTTCCTCGTCCTCGGACTGGGCGACACCGTAGAGGTTCAGCAGCTCCGACCGCGACTCGCCGGGTTCGAGCGAGAGAATCCGGTACTCCTCGGTCACGGCGATATGGTCTTCGAGCCGCCAACAGCCCGCCTCGGCGGGATACTCGCCGTCCGCGGGGAGGAAGATGAGGTCGTTCGTCGTGTCCGAGACGTACTGGAAGAAGACCGTTCTCCCCTCGCCGACCTCGACGACCTCGTCGCCGGTGTTCGTCAGCGTGATGCGGACCTGCGGCGGGTGGTCCTCGGTCGCGAGGTCCTCCGTTATCTCGATTTCGTGTTCGACGGGCACGTCGGGGTCGTCGTCGACGCCGACGAGCGAGATGCCGGGACCGCCGGACGGGCGGGTGCCGCCGGTGCCGTCGTCGGTGCCGTTTCCGTCCGGGAGGTCGTCCGTCGTGTCCGTCGGCTCGTCGGTCGTCTCGTCGTCAGTCGTCGCGCCGTCGTCCGACCCGCCGTCGCCGACGCAGCCGGCGAGGAGACCGAACGAGAGGAGGGCGGTCGAACCGAGGAAGGTGCGTCGTGTCAGGGACATACCCGTTAATCGTCGCGGACGGGAATAACCCTACGCGAGAGTCAAATCGCGATTTGAGTCACGGGGCGGCGTCGCGGTGGCTGCGGTAGTGCTCCCACTCCGCGTCGGTGCCGTAGTGGACGAGCAAGTCGGTCGCGGTCTGCTCTGCGACCCCCGACGCGCGCCTGAGCGCGGCGGTGTTCCGTTCGAGCACCGCGGCCGCGACGGCGTCCGCGCCCCCGAAGTGCTCGAAGAGCGCCCGCGAGACGCGGTCGCCGGCGTTGGGAACCGGCGCGCAGGCCGCCCGGATGCGCGCCCGTTCGGCCCGGTCGTCCACGCGGTCGACCCACGTCCGAACCCACGCGGCGACCGCCTCGCGGTCCTCGTCCGACGCCGGCGGCTCGAACTCGCGGACCGAGTCGTCGACGACGCCGCCGAACCGCGCCGAGACGGAGAGGCCACCGGGATGCGGGAGGACGTGGACGCCCAGCGAGTCGCCGGGGTCGATACCGACGAGCACCGCGGGGACGGCCTTCTCGAAGCGGAGCGCGAAGTTCGCCGGCCGCGGCTCGCCGGGGGGATAGATGACCCACTCGTCGCTCGGCAGTTCGACGCGCTCCGGAAGCCAGCCGAGCTCGTCGCTCTCGGCGGGGGCGGCGTCCTCGGTCGCCGGGTCTGTGTCGCGTGTCACGTCGGTCCCTCGCTCGGGGGCGTCGGAAATCGACGCCGTTCGTCGCGTGGACGGACTGACCGGGCGCTGATAAGACACGCGGTTACGACTGCCGGGCGACGCGGACTGTCACGCGGAGCGACCGATTACCACGCTCGGCACGAACTACTCACACCCGGCCGCTCAAGTACATCGAGCACGAACGCGTCTCTATGCCCGTCGTAGAAGTCAATCTCCCGGACGAACTGCTCGTCGAGTTCGAACAGCTCGTCGACGAAGAGTTCATCAGCGAAGAACAGGCCGTCGAGGAGCTCCTCTCGATGGGAATGGACGCCTACGGTGCCCCCGTCGACGACGAGGACGGCGTCCAGTCCGACTTCGTCCAGAGCGCCCAGAACAACCTCTTCGACACCGCCGGCGACCCCGGCGGACTCGACGACGACGTGCTCTGAGGCGGCGACGCTCCGCCTGAACCGTCGGCACCGCGGCACCGCGCCGAACCGAACCGTTCTCGGACGAGAGCGTCTGCCTCCCCGACTCGGCAGGTCCGCTGACCGTGGAGACCATCTCTCTCGCCCCGGTATGCTGTGGATAACCGAGGCGAAACCGTCGGTTTTCTCGACTCTCACGAATCGAATCCGGTCGGGCGCGTTCGAATCCGCAGTTCGGTCGGCGACGCGACGAACCCCCGACGGCGCAGTCTGACCCCGTCGCGGACGGCCGCCCACGCTCTGACCCCCGAGTCGAGCGGTCAGAACCGACTCCCGGCACCGACCCCGAACCCGTTAGCGGACCCATACTAATTCCGTCACCGCGCGACGGTTCAGGCATGTCCAAACGCGCGCACGCCCGGAACTCGGTGCTCGTTCCATCGGGCAACTACACTTGCATCCGGTCGCTCGGCGAGCGGGGAATCCACACGGTGATGGCCTCCGAACACGACGACACGCCGGCGGCCTCGTCCCGATTCTGCGACGAACTCGTCCGCATTCCCGCCCCGAAAGACGACCTCGTTGCCTACAAGGACGCCCTCGTCGGCATCGCCGCCCGACCGGACGTGAAGACCATCATCCCGACGCGGCCGGAAGACGGCTACATCTTCTCGAAGTACCTCGACGAGTTCGAGCAGTACGTCGACCTCGTCGTCCCCGACTTCGAGACGCTCCGCCGGGTCCACGACCGAAAACTCCTCTACGAGGCCGCCGTCGAGGCCGGCGTCCCCATGCCGCGGACCCGCCTGTTCAGCGAGGTCGAGGCGTTCGACGAGCCCTCGATTATCAAGCCGCGGTACAACGTCGTCGCCGGCGAGTACGTCGACAGCTACGACCCCCACGAGTACGACATCGTCAAGAGCGTCCGCCACGTCCGCCCCGGCGACCGCCCGGACCCCGACGAGATATACGCCGAGATGAAACACGACCCCATCGTGCAGGACTACGTCCCGACCGAGGACAAGTACATGTTCGCGGCGCTGTACGACCACGGCGAGCCCCTCGCGACGTTCCAGCACCTCCAGATTCGCGGGAACTCCTACACCGGCGGCGGCGGCGTCTACCGGACTTCGGTGTACGACCCCGAACTCGAATCCGTCGCGCGGAAGCTCCTCGGCCACATCAACTGGCACGGCCTCGCGTGCATCGAGTACCTCAAGGACGCCGAGACGGGCGAGTTCAAACTCATCGAAATCAACCCCCGGATGTGGCAGTCGCTCCCCTCGACCGTCCGCGCGGGCGCCGACTTCCCGTACTACTACTGGCTGCAGGCGACCGGGCAGAAACACCGCATCGAACCGGGGTACGAACTCGGCGTCGGCACCCACTACCTCTGGGGCGAACTCGGCTACGTGATGAGCGTCCGCCGCGACGACTCGCCGCTCGTCGAGCGCCCGTCGCTCGCCAAGACCGTCTGGGAGGTCGCCGCCTCCATCTACCACGAGCCGAGATTCGACCTCGCGCGACTCGACGACCCGGTTCCCTTCGCCCGCTACGTGCACCACGCGCTGTTCAACCGGGGCGGCGACGAGACCGAAGAGGAACCGACCGCCGACCGCGACGGAGACGGAGACGAGTCGGACGAACCGAGGACCGGCATCACGCTGACGCCGGGGCTCAACTTCAGGGGTCGCTGAGCAGACTGGGTGTCGCCGCGTCACCACTCGCCGCGAGGCTGTTTGAATTCCGAGCGCGTGCCGAAGTGGCGTGCTGGGCGGAGAGGATGTCGTCAGACAGTAGTGATTTTATTCCGCGTAGAATTTTATGGAAATCCAGTTGATAGGTATGTCAAAGAGTAGGTGAGCCGCCAACGACTCGGCTCGAACAGGTCGGAGAAGACACCCCTAGTATCTCGGTTCGATGCGGTCGACGAGCCCATCGAAATCCGTGTCGAAACTCAACACGGCGTCGATGCCACGCGACTCGCACAGCGACACGATGGTCGCATCGGTGAAGCTGAGGTCGTGGTCCTCGTATCGACGGAGCGTCTCCAGCGACGCCCGGACGTCGTCCGGTTCGACGTGAATCAGCTCGAACACGTTCGGAAACGGTTCCTCGCCGAGAATGCGACTGGCGACGGTATCCGCAGCCTCGAACGAACCCGTTCGAGCGCGCGTGAGCGTTACCGTCTCGTCGAGGACGTAGTCGTTCGTGTACGGCTGTCCGAACTCCCCGTCGAACAGTTCGTCGAACGCGCTGACGGCTTGGTCGTGCCGGTCGGCATCCGTATCGTGGTGCGCGAAGAACACGCCGGTATCGACGAGGACGCTCATCCGTACAGCACGTCGTCGATGTCCTCTTCCGTCGTCGTGACGCCGGACGAGACCATCCCGTCGTGGAACTGCTCGCGCTCGGACTCCGAAAGCGGGACGCGTTTCTCGCGGAACGAGTCGATGAGGTCCGCCTTGGACTCGACGGCGTTCTCGACGAGTCGCGCCAAGACTTCCTGCTGCGTCACTCGCGTCCCGGTCTGCAGCCGAATCTCGGCCTGTAACCGTTCGAGACGGGATTTCGTGTCGTCGTCCATCTTCACCGACGTGGCCATGTTCGCCGGTAGAACATACTACTGGGTAAGGTTTGCTACTGTTCTGACCGGCGGAACGCGGTCCGGCCCCCATGCCATATTCCGGTCGGTCACGACAGGTTGGCGGCGACTGAGGACGCCGGCAGTGCCTTCGCCGACGCCCGCTCACTCGTCGCGGAACGCGCAGGTCGCGGTGTAGGACACGTCGTCGAGCAGGAGTTCGACGCCGCGGGTCCGGGTCGGCGGGCCGCTGACGTTGATGCTGGTGGACTCGACGGCGCAGTTCGACGCGCGGTTGACGAGCACGCCGCCGACCCGGCCGTTCGGCAGGTGGATACAGCTATCGACGATGCGGGAGCCGTTTCGGTTCTCGTCGACGACGACCGCCGAGCCGTAGGGTTGGCTCTCGCACGCCCCCGAGATGGTGACGTTGTCGAGGACCATCCCCCACGGCTCTCGCGCGATGTCGGTGTCGACCGGTCCCGCGTAGATGGTCTGGACGCCGGTGTCGTTGACGATGCGGCAGTTACGCAGGGTGAAGCCGCCGTGGCTCCCGTACGTCGGGGCGGTGATGATGCCCGGAGAGGAGGGACTCGACCGGAAGATGAAGTCGCAGTCCTCGATGAGAACCCCCGTGTAGCCGTGGCCCGTCGAGTCGATGCGGAGGCCCTCGGGGCTGTCGAGTCTGTCGCCCTCCCGCGCGTGTTCGTTGAGATTGTCGGCGTCGACGATGACCGTCGCGCCCTTGATCCACGAGGTCTTCGTGGGGTGGTCGCCCGCGGAGATGCGCATGTTAGTGTTGTCGTTGTTCTTGAACAGGCCGCCCTCGACGCGGAGGACGCCGCGGGTGTGGGTCGCGCGGAACGACGACGACCCGCGCTGTTCGATGTGGCAGTCTATCATCCTGACCTCGCCGACCGACCGCTCGGTGATGCGAATCCCGGCGACGCCGTTCGGGTAGCCGGGGAGCGCCGCGCCCTCGCGCATGTAGACGCGACGGATGACGTTGACGCCCTCCACCGAAGTGCAGTCGAAGAGGAGCAGTTGGTCGCGCGCGTGGCTGTCCGTGGGGGTTCGACCGAGCCACTCGACGTCCTCGATGAGCGCGCCGTCGTCGTTGGCGAGCCAGATGTCGGCGCTCGTGGTGTCGTCGTCGGTCTGCTGGACGGAGAAGTTCTTCAGGACGTGGTGGTCCCCGCTCGTGATTCGGAGCATCCGGAACCGCTCGCCGGGGTCCGCCGGCGGGAAGACGAACTGCACGTCCTTGTGGGAGTCGCCGAGGCCGACGAGTCGGAAGTTCGAGACGCCGCGGTCCCAGTCGTGCTCGCGGGTGATGAGGTAGTCGCCCGGCGGGAACTCGACGGCCGTGTCGTCGCCGTACACCCCGTCGAGGATGTCGTCGACCGGCTCTTGGCCCGTCGGGTCCATCCCGAGGTCGTCGACCGCGTCGAAGACGGTGAGGTCCGGTTCGGGCGTCGGCGTCTCCTCGGTCGTCGGCGTCTCGGTCGGCGTCTCCTCGTCCGGCGTGTTACAGCCGGCGAGCGCGGCACCGATGCCGACCGCGCCGAGCGTCTTCAGGTAGGTTCTGCGATTCACCGGCGACCACCCGCGTGCTCGGGGCGTTCCCGGTGACTGTCGGGCGTCCGTCGAGCGTCGGGGCCGGGTCGCCTCGAAGGGCGAGACGAGAGTTGGAGAGAGAGGGACCGACGTCGGTTACACATGTTTCCCGTCAGTTGGACCGGGGAGGTGATTGGTAAACGGTGTGTAACCGCGGGTGGCGGGGAGAAAGCCCCTGAATTCGGGCGGGTCGACGGCGGCGAAACGGGCGAGAGACTGTGCGAAAGGACGGGTCAAAATCGGCGACAGTCGCGGTTTCCGACGCCGTCAGTCCGTGGCTACGGAAATTACGAGTGGCATTACTATCGACTCGTGACGACAGTTATCCGTATGAAACTATCACGGCGTTCGTATCTTGGACTGAGCGCCGCCGTGCTCAGCGGCTGCGTCGCGAGGGGCGGTGAATCGGCCGGTACTCCCGAGGCGACCGCGACGAGCGAGCCACCGGTCCCGACGCCGCGGTTCAGCTACGACGACCCGAGCGTCGACGCGGCGGGAGACCCGCTGGCGGTCGCGTTCAACAGCCGAGAGCGGTTCAGAGACGTTGGATGGCTCGTCGACGACTTCGAAGACGAACGGCTCTGGGGGACGTTCGCGGGGCGGTACGCCGTCGAAGAGGACGTCGTCTACTGCGGGACGCAGTCGCTCCGGCTCGAAGCGACGCCGGACGACGAGCGGGTGTGGATTTACCGGACGTTCGAGGACGGTATCGACCTCTCGGAGGCCGACCTCTCGCTGGCCGTCAACCTCGAAACGCCCGACACCGAGGGCATCACGGTTCGCCTCGCCGCGCCCGACTACGACAACACGCTGCTTCTCGGTCGGCACATCTGGAAGGCAGGCTGGCAGCGCCTCGACCTCGGTCCGCAGCGCGTCACCGGGTCGCCGGACCTGACGAACGTCACCGAGATAAGCATCCAGCTGTACACCGGCGGCGGCACCGCGGCGCGGTTCTACGTCGACTCGCTCCGGGCCAAACCGCGGGCCGGCGCGGGGTCGGTGATGATAACGTTCGACGACAACACCCTGAGTCAGTACGACACGGCGTATCCGATACTGGAGTCCCACGGCTTCCCCGGCGTGGTCGGCGTCATCCCGTGGACCGTCGGGTCGAGCCACCGCATCCCGCGGTCGGGGATGGACGAGATGGTCGAGTCGGGGTGGGACATGGTGAGCCACCCCCAGCAGTCGGACTCGTTCCGCGTCCTCTCGCCGGCCGACCAGCGCGCGAGCATCAGGGAGTCGAAGGCGTGGCTCGTGGAAAACGGGTTCGAACGCGGGGCCGACTTCATCATCTGGCCGTACGGCCGGTACAACGAGTCGGCGCTCGACGTCGCGAGCGACTACCACTACCTCGGGTTCGTGACCGTCGGGGGGCCGACCGGCGCGATATCCGACCCGCAAATCGTCGGCCGGACCGACGGCGACGACGTGCAGAAGGCGAAGAAGGCCCTCGACTTCGCCGCCCAGTACAACCAGCTCGCAGTGCTCATGTACCACGACGTGACCGGAGAGGGACGCTCCGTCAGCCCGGCGGCGTTCGCCGAGACGATGGACTACATCGACGAACTCGGGCTGGACGTGGTCACCGCGTCGAGCTACTGGGACTCGATCCGAGACACCATCTGACGCCGCGGTTCGCCCGGTACGCCGGCCCGAGTACGGCGACATGCTGCTTTTCAAGACAGTCTCGACGGACGTGATACGGATTCGATTAGTCGCGGTTTCGTGAACGTTAGACAGCCGTTCTAACCGTCCTAAACGCCTGAAATTCGGCTTTACATACGTGTTGCTGACGACTAACAAAGACCCGAACGGCCCAATCACCGGATCGAAGTATCGATGTTCCTACGCACTCTCCAACTCGATTCGCGGCCGCGGGACGACACGCCCGGCGGCGGCGGACCGGTCGACACGCCGCGTTCAACACAGGGGTCGCACGCGAGGGGCGATGTACCGCGGTAACGCCGTCGGCGTCGTCGTGCCCGCGTACAACGAGGCGCGGTTCGTCGGCGGCGTCGTCGACACGCTCCCCGCGTTCGTCGACCGCGCGTACGTCGTCGACGACCGCTCGACCGACGGGACGTGGGAGGAGATTCGGCGGCACGCGGCGCGCGCGAACGAGCGAGCGGCCGAACCGGTCGTCGCCGCGGCCGACGGCGGCGCGTCGCTCGACGGGCGCGTCGTCCCGATTCGACACCCGGTCAACCGCGGGCGCGGCGCGGCCGTCAAGACCGGCTACGAGCGCGCTCTCGCCGACGGGATGGACATCGTCGTCGTGATGGACGGCGACGGACAGATGGACCCGGATATCATGCCCGCCATCATCGACCCCGTCGTCGACGGAGACGCCGACTACGCCGTCGGCGACCGACTCGCCGCGCGGGACACCCGCCGGGGAATGCCGCCGTGGCGACTGTTCGGCAACCTCCTGTTGTCCGGGCTGACGCGCATCGCCAGCGGCTACTGGCACATCCGCGACCCGCAGAACGGCTACACGGCCATCTCGGCGGAGGCGCTCTCGGAGCTGGATTTCGACCGGCTGTACGACCAGTACGGCTTCCTGAACGACCTGCTCGTGAACCTGAACGTCGCCGAAAAGCGCGTCGCCACCGTGCCGATGCGCGCGCGCTACGGGGACGAAGAAAGCGGTATCAGGTACTCGACGTTCGTTCCCGGGCTGTCGTTCCTCCTGCTCAGGGACTTCCTCTGGCGGCTCCGCGTTCGATACCTCGACGGCGGCGTTCACCCGGTGGCCGTCCTCTACGCGCTCGGCGTCGTGAGCGTCCTCGCCGGCGCGCTCCGACTGGTCGGCGGGGTCGCGTCGAAGGACCGACCGGGTCGGCAGTCTCTCACCGGACTCCTCGTCGGCCTCGGGTCACTCGGCGGCGCGATGGTCCTCGACAGCCGCGAGAACGAACGGTTGCGAGTCGCGGCGGAGCCGTCCGCGTCGTTCGAGCGGAGCGCGTCGAACGGGGCACAGCCGTCGTCCCGCGTCGACGGTGCCGACGAGACCGACGAGAGAACTGAGAAGGGGCCAGACGGCCGCGAGATAGTCGGGAGTTAGTCACCTCGTACCGCCGAAATCAGGGGTGTGAGGCGCTCAATAACAACAGCCTAGTCGCGTCATCTAGCCGGTAATGGGGTCTACATCACACAGCAAAGGACGGTTGAACCAGGCACTCGACGAACTCTCGTTGGACGTGCCCACTGCGCTCCTCGTCGTCGTCTCGAGTAGCCTCGTCGCGGTTCTCGACGTCGTTCCGACCGTCCAAGCCCTCGTCGGACTCCCCGTGCTGCTGTTTCTTCCCGGTTACGCGCTGTTGCTCGCGCTGTTTCCCGCCGGGTCGTCGGGCAATTCGGGCGAGGGACCGTCGTTCGGCCGGTTCGAGTGGCAGCCGGACCTCGGCCTCACGGAGCGATTTGCGCTCGCTTTCGGGATGAGCGTCGCGCTCTTGCCGGTGGTCGGGCTGGCGCTCCTCTGGGCTGGCGTCGGACTGAACGCCGCGCCCGTCCTGCTCGCGCTGTCGGCGATCATCGTCGGCGGCCTCGCCGTCGGCGAGGTGCGGCGGCGACGACTCCCCGAGGGAGAGCGCTTCCACGTCCCGATTCGGCGCTGGTACGCCGACGTGGTCCGGTCGTTCGACCAGTCCTCGCGGGTCGATTCGCTCCTGAACGTCGCGCTCGCGTTCGCCGTCCTCCTGGCCGTCGCGAGCCTGAGCTACGCGCTCGTCGCACCGGGGACGGGCGAGTCGTATTCGAGCCTGTCGCTTCTCACGCAGGACGCCGGCGGCGAGTTCGTCGCCGCCGACTACCCCGAGGAGCTGACGGTAGGCGAGCAGACCGAACTGTTCGTCTCCGTCGCGAACGCCGAGGGGGAGGCGACGAGCTACACGCTCGTGGCCGAACTCCAGCGCGTCGAGCGGACGAACGGCGAGACGACGGTCGTCGAGCGACAGGTGCTCGGGTCGCGGACGGAGACCGTCGCGGACGGCGAGACGTGGCGGACCCGCCACACGTTCGCCCCGGCGCTGACCGGCGAAGACCTCCGGCTCACCTACTTCCTGTACGAGGGCGACGCGCCGGCGGAACCGAGCACCGACACGGCGTACCGCTCGGCGTACGTCTGGCTCACCGTGACCGAGGAACCGACCGAAGACGCGGCCGCCGGCGACGACGCGGCATAACCGCGTCGTACTGGCGTCCGAACTCGGTCCTCGACGTACTGCGTCGCCGAACGCGGCGGTCGCTCGGACGCGCGGGGAGAACGGAGAAAACCGCGTCGAAGCGCGAAAATTGGGTGCCTCTGTCGCCTGCGGCGTCACCGCGCGAGCGACGCGCCGTCTACTGTTCTGCTATTCTGCCGTGCTGTCGTCTCAGCCGTCGTTGTCTTCGAAGGTCAGCGCCGCGTCGCCGGTCAGGTTCATCTTCCTGATATCACCCGAGAACCGGAAGGCGTCGACGCCGTCCGTGACAGAGCCCTTCACCTTGCCGCTGGTGACGCTGTCGTCGCTCTCGATCGCCCCGACGAGCGGGTCGTTCAGGATGTCGCCGGAGACCATGAAGTCGTACGTCGTCTCCGTGCCGTCGCCCTCGACCACGAGGGTGTTCGGCAGCGAGAACACGCTGGGGTCGACCCGCGTGCCGTTGACGTAGACCTCGGCCTCGCCCTGGAGGAACGACAGCGACGTAATCGTGCCCGTGAAGGTGTACGTGTCGTCGACGCCCTCGGTGGTCACCCACCCCGTCGCGGAGCTTTCGGACACGTCGTCCCACTCCTCGATGGTGTCGCCCGAGGCTTCGAGCGTGCCGCTGACACTGACTTCGTACTGCGTCTCGACGCCGGTGCCGACGAGGCGCAGTTCGTTCTGGCTGTCGGTGGAGTCGTCGGTCGAATCCGTCGAGTCGTCCGTGCTCGAATCCGTCGAGCCATCGGTCGAGGAATCGGTCGTGGCGTCGGTGACCGTGCTCTCGGTCACCTGCTCGCCGTCGACGTAAATCTCGGCCTCGCCTTCGACGAAGCCGAAGGAGGTGACGCTTCCCGCGAAGTTGAACGTGTCCTCGACGCCCTCGGTCGTAATCCAGCCGCTGGCGGAGGTGCCGTCGATGGTGTCCCACGTCTCGACGGTGTCGCCCGAGGCTTCGAGCGCGTCGCTGACGGTGAACTCGTAGTTGGTCTGCGTGCCCGTGCCGACGAGTCGAAGCTCGTGCGAGAGGTCGGTCGTCGAGTCCGTCGTCGAATCGTCCGTCGAATCCGTCGAGCCGTCCGTGCTCGAATCGGTCGAGGAATCGGTCGTGGCGTCGGTGACCGTGCTCTCGGTTACCTGCTCGCCGTTGACGTAAATCTCGGACTCGCCTTCGAGGAAGGAGAACGAGTCGACGTCGCCGGAGAACGTGTAGGCGTCCTCGACGCCCTCGGTCGTAATCCAGCCGGTCGCGGTGCCGCTGGAGATGTCGTCCCACTCCTCGATGGTGTCGCCCGACGCCTGCAGCGAGTCCGTCACGGTGAACTCGTACTGGGTCGTCGTGCCCGTGCCGACGAGGCGAATCTCGTTCGGGAGGGGTTCGGTCGTCGAGTCGTCCGTCGAGTCCGTCGTCGAATCGTCGGTCGTCGAATCCGTCGAGTCGTCCGTGCTCGACGAGTCGCCGCCCGTGCTGTCGTCGGCGCTCGGGAGCGGACAGGAGTCGCTGCTCGTGATGTTGCTCGTGTCGACGTCGGAGCCGCTGAACACCGTCGCCTGCCCGGAGACGTTGATGTTCGAGTCCAGAATCTCGCAGTTCGTGGCGTCGTTGACGAGGACGCCGTCCACGTCGCCGTTCGGGAAGTGGATACAGCTGTTCTGGACGGTCGAGCCGTTTCGGTCGTTGTCGATGCAGACCGCCGCGCCGGCGGGCTGGGACCGCGTACTCCCCGTGATGGAGACGTTCTCGAGGTTCACGCCCCACGGCTTGTCCGCGGTGTCGGTGTCGACGGAGTCGGCGTGAATCGTCTGGACCGACGTGTCGTTCTGGATGCGGCAGTTACGCAGGGTGAAGCCGCCGTGGCCGGCCCACGTCGGCGACGAGACGATACCGCGCGAGGTGGGACAGGACTTGAAGATGAAGTCACAGTCCTCGATGAGGACGCCGGCGTAGCCGTTGCCGGTGGAGTCGATGCGGAGGCCCTCGGGGCTGTCGAGGCTGTCGCCGTCGCGGGCGTGCTCGTTGAGGTTGTCCGCGTCCATGATGACCGTCGCGCCCTTGATCCACGAGGTCTTCTCGGGGTGGTCGCCCGCGGAGATGCGCATGTTGGTGTTGTCGTTGTTCTTGAACAGGCCGCCCTCGACGCGGAGGACGCCGCGGGTGTGGGTCGCGCGGAACGACGACGACCCGCGCTGTTCGATGTGGCAGTCGACGAGGCGAATCTCGCCGACGGAACCGCCCTGCACGCGGATACCCGCGACGCCGTCGGGGTAACCGGGGAGTTCGGCACCCTCGCGCATGTAGACGCGGCGGGCGACGTTGACGCCGTCGACGGAGGAACAGTCGTACGCGAGGAGCTGGCGGCGAGCGTCGTTGTCGGTGGGGGTGCGGCCGAGCCACTCGACGTCCTCGATGAGGCCGCCGTCGTCGTTTATCATCCAGATGTCAGCCGTGGTGGTGTCGTCGTCGGTCTGCTGGATGGAGAAGTTCTTCAGGACGTGGTGGTCCCCGCTCGTGATTTCGAGGAACCGGTACTTCTCGCCGTTGTTGCCCGACGGGAAGACGAACTGCACGTCCTTGTGGGAACTGCCGGTGCCGACCATCCCGAAGCGGGAGACGTCGTCGTTCCAGTACTGCGTCTCGGTGGCGAGATACTCACCCGGAGGGAATTCGATGAGCGTCCCGCTCCCGTACGCGGCGTCGAGTTGGTCGTCTATCGGTTCGTTTCCGTTGGGGTCCATTCCAAGGTCGTCCACCGCGTTGACGACGCGGTCCCATTGGATACCGAAGCGCTCCTCTGGTCCAGACGCAGCCGACGCGACGCCGGCAGAGAGGGCAGTCGATGCGGCCATCGCACCGAGTTTGAGGTAGTTCCGCCTGTTGAGTTGCGATTCGAGGATGGAGTCTGAATCCGCCGCAGATTCGTCGTCATCTCCATCGGTTAGTCGTACCATACCCGAGGAAAGCCCTCGTTAAGGTGATAATCATTATTGCGAGGTATAATCGGGTTGGCTACGATTACTTGCGAGATTGATTCGGATGGAGGCCAGTTAGTTACCAGTTGCATTCCAAAGACACACCTTATATTCTTGCGAAAAAACATCAACTAGATATGTATATTCGACCAAATCGGCAGTCAAAAACGACCACTTAATCGGTACTATACGGGTCAAATCGGCATCCGGTGTCGAATCAGAATCGGACCGTGAAACGTCTCTCCTCGTCAGATAATCAATCTATGAACTGGTAATTACGCTCCCACCGAATCTTGCGAGGGCGTTCGTTTCACCGCACCCACATATTCTGACGGGGTTCTGATAGTTTTGATTCACGGTCGAGGTTCAGCTAGCAATGAGAGTCAGTCGAGTCGACCACTCGCCGGGTTCCGGTGGGGCGGCCGAACGCCCGCCTCACTTCGACATCACCGAGACGAGTTCGCGGAGGTTCTGTTTGACCCGCCAGTCGAAGAGCGTCATGAGCGACGCCGCGCTGACGGCGTAGGCGACGACGCCGATGGCGACGAGGAGCGCGAACTCGACGAGGGGCGACCCGACGCGGTTCTGCGCCGCGAGGACCGCCAGCGCCATCGCGCCGCTGGCAGCGACGGGGTACGAGAGTTCCCGGAGGAACCGTCGATACGTCGTGCCGAGCGTTCGTTTCATCTCGCGCGCGTAGAGCGGGACCATCGGGAACGCGAGGATGCCCGTGACCGCGAGGGCGGTCCCTTCGATGCCGTAGGCGCTCGTCGCGGGGACGATGGCTATCGCGAGCAGGGCGACGCGGAGGAAGCCGAGTTTGGTCTGGACGTCGGGGCGGCCGACGGCGCGCCAGACGGGGTTGAACGTCGCGAAGAGCGTCCGAAAGAGCCCGTAGGCGACGAGAATCTGCATGGCGAGCACCATCGGGAGCCAGTCCTCGCCGAGGAACGCCCCGACGAAGGCGGGCGCGACGAGGTAGATGCCGACCGACATCGGCAGCGCGACGAAGGCGGTGAGCCGGAAGGTGCTGAAGAACGCCTCGCGGAGGGCGCGTTGGTCCTCCTGAAGCTTCGAGTAGGTCGAGAACATCACGCTGGAGACGACGACGGCGATTTCGGTCGCCGGCGCGTTGGAGATGCGGTAGGCGAGCTGGTAGTAGCCGAGCGAGGTCGCCGTCAGGAGCCAGCCGACGACCGCGTCGTCGCCCTGTCCGTAGAGGAACTCGACGATGGACGACCCCGTGACCCACTTCCCGTAGCCGATGAGTTCGGCGGCGTACGCGCGGTTCAGCGCGGGGCGCGGGCGGTACGGGTGCAGGAAGTAGGTCGCGACCGACCGGACGCTGGCGTCGGCGAGGTAGCCGAAGATGAGCGCCCAGACCGTCGGGCTGACCGCGGCGTAGCCGAGCGCGACAACGACGTAGGCCGTCGTGCCGCTGACCCGGTAGGCGAACTCCTTGTGGAACGCGAGGTCCTTCTTGAAGTAGACCATCGCGGGGTTCCGCAGCGCGAGGAAAATCGGGACCAGGGCGATGGCGCGGATGAGGTCCCGCGCGGCGGGCTCGCCGAACAGCGAGGCGAGCGACGGGGCGGCGAGGTAGAGAATCGAACTCATCAGCAGGCCGCGGAGGAGTTCGAGCGTGAACGTCGTGTTCAGGTACTCGTCCACGTCGTCGTCGACGCGCTGGATGAGCGCGGCGTCGATGCCGAGGTTCGTCAGACTCAGAAGCGCCGAGATGGTGAGAAGCGCGATTCCCATCAGCCCGATCGCCTCCGGGCCGAGCAGTCGCGCGAGGACGATGAACATGACGACCTTCAGCACCCGGTCGAGGACGTTCATCGCCGAGACCCACATCCCGCTTTTCACCGTCCGCTCCGTGAGGTCGCTGTCGTCGTCGCCGGGGACGAACCGGCGGCGAATCGTCCGGACGACCGAGCGAATCTTATCTCTCATCGAACGCACCTCGCGGGTCGCCGCTTCGGCGAGGACCCGGCGTATTCACGAACGGTAACACTCGGCTACACATCGGCTCAGGAGCCGATTAATTATTGACTCGCTACTGGATTCCGGCGGGGTCGCGGTTCCCGCGGCCGCGAGAATTAGGCGCCGTTTGACGGGGGAGGAAACGAGCGGTCGGGCGGTGGGGGGCGACGAGCGGCGAGACCGAGTCGGCGGCTCGAAGCCGTGCGGTGACATTCAGCACACACCGATGAGCGCGAGGAATATGCGTGCCGGCTCGGAAGTTGAAAATCGCGGTGTTTTAGGGTGCTCGAAAAGTGATAAGAATCCGAGTTCAGAAAGTTCGCGTGGCCTAAAACTACCACACAAGCCCTGAATCCCTCGTATTTAGGCACCCCTAATAGCCCAGATTTATTACAAATGGGGCCGTATCGACGAACGCCTATGAGCGCGCAATCACTCGAACGGCAGACACGGAACTACCTGAGCAACAACGTCCCGCAGATTCAGGAACACGGCGGGCACTTCGAAATCGAGGACGTGAACGACGAGACCGGGGAGGTCACCATCGCCATCGGCGGCGCGTGCTCCGGATGCGGCATCGCGCCGATGACGATGAAGGCCATCAAGAGACGCATCGCCGACGAGGTCGACGACGTGTCCTCGGTGACCGTGCGGCGGGCGGGCGGCCCGCGGGCCGCCGTGATGCCGTCGAAGACGGACGAGATGGACCAGATGGAAGAGTACGAGGACTACAGCCCGCCGTTCTGAGCCGGTGGGCCGTCGACTTCCCTCACCGTTTTTCTGACCCGCCGCTCGGCGGTGGCCGCGACGCGACCGCGACGCACTCGAATCCGAGAGATGCGTCTCCGGTTCGAAGCGGAGGAACCGAGGGAGAGAAATAGCGGCAGCACCGGCAAATCGACGGTCTCGGCACCGGTGTCGGCGTGAAACGAAAAATCGGACTCCGTGCCGCTACCCGGACACGTAGTAGAGGTCGGCCGAGCCGTTCGACATGACGCGGTTCACGTTGGGCTGATTCTGAACGGCTGTGAGATTCGCCGCGGAGTACCGGAGTTCGCGGTACGCGACCACCTCGCGGTCGTAGTCGGTCTTCGAGACCATCAGATACCGCGGGCCGTCGTAGTAGCTCGGCAGGTCGGTGAGCGCCTCGTCCGGCGTCGTGAAGCCGAGCGCCGGCGTGGTTCGCTCGGGAAGCGCCTCGGCGAAGCGGTCGGGGTTCCCGCGGATGCCCACGTACCGGATGTCCTCGTCGGACATCTCGAAGGCGGTGTCGTACGCCCCCATCTGCTGGGCGGGGACGTGGTTCGAGGGGAGGTAGATGTACGGCGACGGGAACATCACCATGAGCGTGAGCCCGATGACGAGCGCCGTCGCGACGGGCGCACCCGCCTTGATCGCCGTCCCGTACTTCGACCAGTAGCTCGTCCGTGCGAGCCACTCGAACCCGTAGAACAGCCCGACGCTCCCGACGATGGTCGCGAGAATCATCGCGAAGCCGACGTGGCGGAAGAAGAAATTCGTCTCCGAGATGACGCCGAGGAGGTGCGCGAAGAAGTACGGCACCAACACGACGAGGCTGAACGTCAGCGTCCGCAGGACCGACCGGCCCTGACCCGACAGCTTCGGGAGCCGCCCGAACAGGACGCCGAGGAAGACGCCGAAGGTAATCAGGGCGTACACCGCGTTCACGAGGAACAGCTTCACGAACACGTCGAAGATGCCGCCGCCGACGGCGGTCACAGAGCCGGTGCGCTGGGAGATTGCCGTTCCGGCCTCGGAGCTTCCCGAGAGAATCCCGAGCACGCCCTCGACGAACAGGCCGCCCGTCGAGAAGCCGACCGTGTACTGGGTCAGCCAGTAGACGAACGCCGCGGCGAAGACGAGCGTCAGACCGTAGACCGGTCGCTGCTCGGCCACGGCGTCCGGGGTCCGCCAGCGCTGGACGAGTTGGATGGCCGCGGCGACGGCGAACAACACGAGGTAGTTGACGGCGACCTGCAGGTGGTACGACACCAGCGCGACCGTCCCGATGGCGAACAGGACGGAGACGGGCGTGACGTGGCCGCGCCACCGGCCCTCGACGGCGTCGGTGCCGGAGAACTGGTGTTTGAAGAAGAGGTACAGAAGCACCAGTCCGAGGAACGACGCCAGCGAGTAGGGGAAGAACATGAGCTTGAACCCGTTGAGGTTCACCGGCAGGAACAACAGCGCCGAGAACACCGCGATGAGGACCGCCCGGCGGTCGGGGACGACGAGCGAGACGATGAGCGGGACGAACACGAGGTAGACGACCGAGACGAAAAACACCACGAGCATCATCGCGGTGGTGATTTCGACGCCGAGGGCGGCGCTGAACATCCCAGCGGAGACGTGACCGCTCGGGTAGACGATTTCGAGCGGCGTCAGCGTCTCCGAGACGAGCGACTTCGCCCAGCCGAGGTGCGTCAACGAGTCGTTGAACCCGTAGAAGTAGTACTCCCGGACGAGCGGAAGCGCTGAGACCGCGGCTATCGCGAGGGCCGCCAGCCCCACCCCACCGACCGCGAACCGACTGTTCGGGGCGCGAACGACCACGACCAACGCGGTCAGCACCGCCACCGCCACGCCGACCCAGAAGACCACCGGAGTCGACTGATAAATCGAGACCTCGTACGCGCGCGCCGGCGACGCGCGAGCGACGAGGATACCGACGGCTATCGCGAGAAATCCGACGAGGAGGAGTGTTCTCGTGAGCCGCGAATCACGTTGCTTCATCCCGTGAGAGAAGGCGAGTAGCGTAGTTTGTTATTGAGAATGTAATCGGTGTCTGCGGACGGTATGGGCGTTCTTCCCCGCGTCTCGCGCGGTCAGCAACCGAAGCGTCGGGCGTCGAGGGGGCCGTCCGAGACAGAGACCCGTTCGAGCCTCGGTTCCGGTCGGTTCGACGCCGCTCGACGCCGCCGCACGACGTATAGGCGCGTGATAACAAAACCCGACGCACGCGGATATCGGGCAACGATGTCACTCACAGTAGTCACGCCACAGACCGCCGAGCGAACCGGACGCGAGGGTCTTCGATGACCGGCTTCGTCGGCGGCGCGCTCGACGCGGCGACGCTCGACGCCTGCGCGGCCGAACTCCACCACGAAGACTGGTACGAGTCGGCGACGCGGTCGACCGGCCGCTTCGGCGTCTCGGTCCTCCACCACGGCGCGAGAGACCCCAAGGGCTGTACCGTCTGGGAGGACGGCTCGCGTGTGGGAGCCATATACGGCGCGGTGACGAACCTCGACGAACTCGCCCTCGACGCCGACGGGCTGTTCGACCGACTGTTCGAGGACCCGCACGCGCTCCTCCCCGAGCTCGACGGCTCGTTCCTCGTCGTCGGCGTCGACGGCGACGACGAGCGCGTCGTGCTCGCCAGCGACAAACTCGGGACGCGACAGTGCTTCTACGTCGCGGGCGAGCCGTTCGCCTTCGGGACGGAAGTCGGGGCGCTGACGACCCTCTTGGACGACCCGCAGGTCGACGAGCGCGCCATCAGCGACCTCCTCATGATCGGGCACGTCTGGGGCGACAAGACGCTCGTGCAGGGCGTGAAGTTCCTCCCGTCGGGGTCCGTCCTCGACTACCGGGCCGACACGGGCCCCGAAATCGAGTCGTACTGGCACCACACGTTCGAACAGAGCCCCGACGACTCCTACCTCGACGACCTCACCGCGGCCTATCAGGACGTCATCGCCGACATGGCCGACACGATAGACGGCGACATCGGCCTGTGGCTCTCCGGCGGCCTCGACAGCCGCTCGATGGCGGGCGAACTCAGCCGCTACCACGAACTCACGACCTACACCTACGACTCGAACCCCGCGAACGGGAGCAACCTCGAACTCGCCGCGAAGGTCTCCGAGGTGCTCGGCCTCGAAAACAGGCGCGTGCCCGTCGAGTCGAACGCGCTCGTCGACTCGCTCGACAAGTCGGTCCAGCTGACGAGCGGGATGGTCGGCCTCTCGACGTTCGTCAACCTCGCGAACGTGTTCAACATCGAGGACATGCCCGACGTGCTCATCGAGGGCTGCGGACAGGGCGGGATGATGGGCGACGGCATCGGCCGGGCCGCCGTCGAGGGAAGCAAATCCCCCGAGGCGGCGCTCTACCGCGCGAAACACCGCATCGACGTGGACGACGCCCGCCGACTCCTGCGGACCGAGTTCGACCCGATGACGACCTACCGAGAAGAGGTGCGCAAGAGCGACCAGCCGGACCTCTACAGCACCGCGATGGACTGCTACTACCGCAACTACTTCCCGCGGTGCGACTTCGCCAGCAACCCCATCGCCGAGAGCCAGGCCGGCACGCGGGTCCCGTTCAGCGACACCGAGTTCCTCCGCGCCGTGACGCGGATGCCCCTCTCGCACCGCGTCGGCTCGATTCCGTTCACCAACGGGAAGATCCCCGCCGGGACGGCCTACCCGAAGGTCGAACTGGTCCGCCGCCTCGACAGTCGACTCGCGGACATTCCCTACGAGCGGACGAAGGTCCCGCCGGCGCGCCCGATGTGGCAACACGCCGCCGGCTTCGTCGTCGGCACCTCCGTCGACCGCATCCGTGAGCGCCTCGTCGGCGACGTGCACACCTACGGCGGCCGTTCGACCATCGGCGACTGGTACCGGACGAACCGCGCGCTCCGCGAGCGCATCGACGACCTGCTCGACTCCGCCTGCGAGCGCCCGTACTTCGACGCCGACGAGATTCGACGCCTCCAGCGCGAGGAACTCACGGGCGAGGCCGAACACATGAGCGCCATCTCCGGCATCATCACCGGCGAACTCTGGGTTCGCAAGTACATCGACCGCGAGGGCCGCGGCGTCGGAGAAGGTGCCGCGAGCGCGACGGAAGCCGAAGACGCGCCGCAGCCGGCCGACTGAGGTCGGGAGAGACACTCAAAACGCTTTGCACGCTTTCTTTTTTCGGTCGGACTATCGGTTACACGGAGCGCGTCAGAACGCTAGGAGACGGACGACGGCGCGTCCCGGGGACCACCGACTGCGTTCCTCAGGCGGGGGTCTGGTCGAACAGCCGGCTAGCTGTTCGCTTGACGAACAGGTTGGAGGCGAGTGAGCTCACGAAGTACCACACCATCCAAACTTGCATCGGTCCGACTAACCGCGCGCTCCAGATGATGCGGTCGGCTATCGGAATCACCGGCGCGGCCGTGACGATGGCACCAGCGGGGTTCATCACGAACCACGACAGCCAGAGGAAGACGGGCACCGTGATGAGCATCGACCACACGATCGGCCGGAGGTTGTTTTTCATCGTCCCGAGTTGGTCTCGCATCAGCTCCTGCTGGCGCTCGGTGAGGCGCTCCACGGCGGCATCGTCCCCGCGCTGTTTCGCGGTGCTGAGTTTCTCTCGAATCCGTTGCATCTGCTCTCTCTGGGCGTCCATTCCGTCCTCGTCGAGGAACCGGCGACGGAAGCCCGTCGAGACGAGTGCGACCGCCGTCGCGAGAACGACGACGAGCAGCGGGAACGGGAGCACCCCAGCGAGCGGTCCGAGGACGACGTCCATCGGACCGACAATCGCCGCTTTGATGGCCGGGACCTGATAGCCGGCGACGAGGGTGAGTGCGCCCGCTCCGGCGAGTTTATCCACCGGTCTCCACGCCGATTCGTCGGTCGTCGGAGCGGGCTGAGCGGTCGCGGTGCCGACCTCGATACCCGCGTCGGCGAGTGCGTCCCGAACGGCCGGCGGGTCGTCAACGACGAACACGTCGTCGGCGGGCACGAGCACGCCGGTTCTGAGCAGCCGACCCCACGTCTCAGCGTCGACAGCGTCGCTCACAGCGTCGTACGTGACAGTCCCATCGCCGCGCTCCGCGTGCGCGAGGACGCTCGCGAGCGCCCGACCACCGATGTCGTCCCGCACCAGCGATTCGAGTGCAGTGTCGTCCATCCAGTAATTGTAGACTAGTTAACATTAAAAAGCTGACTCCATTGACGACCTCCGAAACGAATATCGAGAAGAGCACCGTCTCCGCGGGGGTTTCGGGGAGTAAAAGAGAAACAGACCCCGACGCTACGCCGCCTCGGCGTACATCGCCACCAACTCGTCCGCGTTCGACTGCCACGAGTAGCGCTCTTCGATGACCGCCCGATTCGTCCGGCCCATTCGGACGGCCTCCTCGGGGTTGGAGACGAGTCGCGCGAGCGCCCGCGCCAGCTCTTCGGCGTCGCCGGGTGCGACGAGAATCCCGCGGTCGTCGGTGATGACCTCGGGGATGCTACCGACGGGCGTGGTCACGATGGCGTTGCCGCCGGCCATCCCTTCGAGCATGGCGATGGGGAGCCCCTCCGCGTAGGTCGGGAGGACGAACACCGTCCCGCGGCTGATGAGGTCGCGCTTGTCTTCCTCGGAGAGGAAGCCGAGGTACGAGACGTTGTCGTGGGCGGCGGCGACCGCCTCGGCGCGGTCGGCGTGGGGGCCGCGACCGCCGATGCTCACCTCGAAGTCGAGGCCGGGCGTCGATTCGAGTATCTCGATGGCGTCGAGGAACTCGCGGATACCCTTGCGCTCGATGAGGTTCGAGACGAAGACGAGGTGGACGGGGTCGGTCGGGTAGGTCGGGTCGTACTCCGCGGGCTCGACCGCGTTGGCCATGACGTGGACTTTCTCCTCGCCGGCGAGCCGGGAGACGAGGCCGCGCCAGTACTCCGAGAGGACGACCACGTCGTCGACGGCGTCGAAGACGAGCGATTGGAGTCGGCGGACGGCCCGCGAATCGGTCGCGAGGAAGTCGTCGAACGACGAGCCGTGGATGTGGAGGACGACCGGAACCCGCCAGACGTACTTCGAAAACAGCGTGAAGAACGCCGCGCGGTAGAACGAGTAGGTGTGCGACGAGTGGACGTGGACGATGTCCGGGCGTCGCTGGAAGGGAAAGAGAACGACGGCGATGAGCGACGAGAGGAGCATCCGTGCCGCGAGTTCGAGTCCCTCGCCCTTCGGCGCGGTGTAGCGCGTGTAGACGCGAACGTCCATCCGGTCTTCGAGGTAGCGACGCTGTTCGGTGATGTATCGGTCGATGCCGCCGGTTCCTTTCGGGCCGACGATGAGGAGTGTTTGCTTGGGCTTCATGGATTGGTTCTGGTTGGTTCCGCGGGTCGTGGTCGGGGTATCCCGAGTCCGAGTCACGAGACGCGTCGAGGCGGGCACGGGCGCGCGCCGGCCGATGCGCGAAAATTGGGCGGTTCGGCGGTTAGTTATGGGTCGATTGACCGCCTCCGAGGGCGCAGGGGAGTCAGAGGCGGCTTCGATTACGCCGGACGCCGGCGGCGTGAAGTCGGCGATGGCGCGACGGCGACTACGCCGGGACGGTGTGTCGCGTCAGCGAGTCGACCGTCTCGACGGAGCCGTAGTTCAGCGCCACCTGGACGATGACGTCGGTGAGGTTGACCTTGTCCGCGAGGAACGCGTCGCGCTTTTCGGCCCAGCGGGCCTTCGCGCCGTCGTCGTCGAGGAGTGCTTCGGCGCGGGCCATCACGTCGTCGAACGACTTGAGGTTGGAGATGAGCCCCTGTCGTTCGAGTTCGACGAAGTTGCCCATGTCGTCGTCGCCGACGAAGGAGTTCGACCGGATGGCGGGCGTCCCGAGCAGCGCCGCCTCGGTGACCATGGTCTGAGTGTCGGCGACGAGCAAGTTCGCCTCGGCGAGCACGTCGTGGACGAGCGCGGGGTGGAAGTCGAACGGCCGGGTGTCGAGGTCGCCGTCGCGGCGCTCCTCGCTCTCGTCGAGGACGAAGACGGTCGCGCGCTCCCCCAGCATCTCGATGAGTTCGCGGCGGCGCTCGGGGGTAAAGCCGCCGTGGCCCACGTCGTGGTGCGAGCCGAACGCGTTGAACCGGACGACGACGAACTTCTCGTCGGGGTCGAGACCGAGTTCGGCGCGGATGTCCACCGAGGGCTCGTACACGTCGGGGTGGAGGTAGGCCGTCTCTTTGAACCCGCGGAACTGGTAGTGGTTGTCCGCGAGGTCCTTCCCGAAGGTGTGGGGCGTCAGAATCGCCTTGGCGAACGGCCGGGAGACGACGTGGTCCAGCGAGGTCGGCTCGGAGTCGAGGACGAGGACCACGGGCGTCCGCGAGACGGCCCCGGCGTGGGCCGCGTAGCCGCCCATCCCGAAGATGAGGTCGGGCTTGAACCGCCGCACGGCGCGGAAGATGTTGACGTAGTGGAACGGGAGCGACTTGAAAAGCGAGTACTTCGTCGTCCCGCAGGAGCCGTACATCTCGTGCGGGAGGTCGTAGTACTCGAGCAAGTCCTTGGTACAGCCGTAGTCGCGGCCGAGGACGAGCACGTCGTGACCCATCGCCTGAAGCTCTCTGACGGCGTACTTGTAGAGGTGAACGTGCGCGGGCGTGTTGGTGAAGAACAGGTATCGCATACTCTCTGGAGATGCCACGCGCCCCGCGGGAGTAGTTATACGGCGTCTACCCGCCGCCGCCGCTCGAATCGACGCCGACTTCCGGCGGCGAAAACCGCCCCGAGGCGGTTACAGTCGCCATAACAAAACCCGGACGAGCACACGGGTTCCCTGACCGGGCGCTCGCGCGCCGTTTCGCCCAACACCGCGTCCGACGCGGACGGAAACCACGTCCTCCACAGCCGACCCGACGCGCCCGACACACACCAGATGTTTCAGACACGTACCCCCACTATCACCCCGCGACGACGAACCGCCGACAGAGAACCGCCGACGCGGACGCAATCGACCGAGACCACGGGCCAACCGACCGGGAGCGACCGCTGATGTTCCCGTGGGAGCACGCCGCCGTCGGCTACATCCTCGTCTCGCTGTGGGCTCGGGGGACCGGCCGAAAGCTCGACGGCTGGGCCGCGCTGGCGGTGCTCGTCGGGACGCAGTTCCCCGACCTCGTCGACAAGCCGCTGGCGTGGTCGTTCGGCATCCTGCCGAGCGGTATCTCGGTGGCGCACTCGATTCTCGTCTCGGTGCCGGTCTCGATACTCGTCGTGGCCGTCGCGCGGCGCTACGGGGCGGCCACGGTCGGCGTCGCTTTCGCCCTCGGCTACCTCTCGCACATCCCCGCGGACCTGCTGTACAACGGCTTTTTCTTCGGGAACTACGACGTGATTCGGGCGTTCCTGTGGCCGCTGTCCCACGGGAGCGAGTCGTCGATGGGCGGCTTCTTCGCCCAGACGTGGTTCTACCTGCGCCGCTTCGTCGTCTTCCTCGGCCGACCCGAGGCGTGGGTGCTGGTCGCGTTCGAGCTCGCGTTGCTCGGGAGCGCCGTCTGGCTCTGGCTCGGCGACGGCGCGCCCGGCGTGGAGCTTCTCAAGCGCTCCGTGACCGGAATCCGCCGCGGCGTTACGAAGTGACTGCGACCGGATTTCGGGCGGCAATCACTCCATAACAAAGCCCTCACCGAGACTGAATTTCGCTAAGGCAGGCAGACTCCCCGCCGACATGATATGAAATTCCAGATTTTCCAGTCGATTCGGCCGTTCGCCGAGTCGACACAGACAGTCGATGGAGCGCGACCGACGCGAGGTGGACGACGATGAGCGCCGAGATGGGCGTCGAATCCCACGTCGACGACGGCGTCACCATCGGCTACGGCGACGGCGACGACCCGGTCATCGGCGACCGGGCGCGAATCCGCGCCGGCACCATCGTCTACCACGACGTGAGCATCGGCGACGACTTCGTCACCGGCCACAACGTCCTCGTCCGCGAGCACACGACCATCGGCGACCAGGTGCTTCTCGGGACCGAGACGGTCGTCGACGGCACCACGACCATCGGGTCGCGCGTGAGCATCCAGACGAACGTCTACATCCCCACCAACACCCGCATCGGCGACGACGTGTTCGTCGGCCCGGGCGTGGTGATGACGAACGACCCCTACCCGGTCCGCGCCGACGCGGAACTGGTCGGCCCGACAATCGAGAACCACGCCTCTATCGGCGCGAACGCGACGCTCCTCCCCGGCGTGACCGTCGGCGAGGGCGCGTTCGTCGCCGCCGGCGCGCTCGTCGTGAACGACGTGCCGCCGCGAACCCTCGCCGTGGGCGTCCCCGCCGTCCACCGCGAACTGCCGGAGCAACTGCGGGGAGAAAACAGGATACGACGATGAGTTCAGACCACATTGCCATCGCCGCGCCCCAGCTCGGCGCGGCGGAACGGGACCGAATCGCGGCCGTCCTCGAAAGCGGCATGATAGCCGACGGCCCCGAGGTTCGGGGCTTCGAGCGGGAGTTCGCCGACTACTGCGGCGCCGACCACGGCGTCGCCACCTCGAACGGGACGACGGCGCTCCACGCCGCGCTCCACGCGCTCGGCGTCGGCCCCGGCGACCGCGTCCTGACGACGCCCTTCACGTTCATCGCGACGGCCAACGCCGTCGCGTTCACGGGGGCCGAGGTGGGTTTCGTCGACATCGACCCGCGGACGTACAACATCGACCCCGACGCGCTCGAAGCGCGGCTCAGGGCCGGCGAACAGGTGGACGCGGTCATCGCGGTCCACCTCTACGGTCTCCCGGCGGACATGACGCGCCTCACGGAACTCGCCGAGGAGTACGACTTCCTGCTCGTCGAGGACGCCGCGCAGGCCCACGGCGCGGAAGTCGAGGGACGGCGCGTCGGCTCCTTCGGCGACGCCGCGTGCTTCTCGTTCTACCCGACGAAGAACATGACCACGAGCGAGGGCGGGATGATCACCACCAACCACGCGGACGTCGCCGAGCGCGCCGCCCGGTTCGTGGACCACGGCCGCGTCTCCGGCTACGAACACGCCGAGGTCGGCCACAACTTCCGCATGACGAGTATCGCCGCGGCCATCGGCCGGGTCCAGCTCGAACGGCTCCCCGAGTTCACCCGCGCGCGACAGGCCAACGCCGCCGCGCTCACGGAGTACCTCGAGGACTCGCCGGTCACGACGCCACACACGCCGTCGGACCGAACCCACGTCTTCCACCAGTACACCGTCGCCTGCGACGGCATCGAGCGCGACGCCCTCAAGTCGTACCTCGACGCGAAGGGCATCGCCACGGGCGTCTACTACCCGAAACCCGTCCACAAGCAACCCGCGTACGAGCACCTCTCGGTGTCGGCCCCCGTCGCGGAGGAAGCCGCGGAACGGGTCCTCTCGCTGCCGGTCCACCCCGGACTCAGCGAGGCCGACGTGGAGCGCGTCGGGACTGCGGTCGCAAACTACGCGGAGGTGGCGAGGTGAGCCGAGAAACCACCGGATTGCGAACAGACGGCGGCCGGGAACGCCCGGTCCGCGCGGGCGTCGTCGGCGTCGGGTCGATGGGAACCAACCACGCGCGGGTCTACGCGGAGCTTCGCGGCGTCGAACTGGTCGGCGTCGCCGACGCGGACGCGGACCGCGCCGCCGAGGTCGCCGCCGACTTCGGCACCGACGCGTACGGAATCGAGGAACTCCTCGACCGCGTCGACGTGGTGACGGTCGCGGTGCCGACGCCCTACCACGAGTCGGTCGCCCGGCAGTGCATCGACGCCGGCGTCCACGCGCTCGTCGAGAAACCCTTCGTCGACGACCTCGACGCAGGCGCGGAGTTAGCCGCGCTCGCCGAGGAACGCGGCGTCGTGCTACAGGTCGGCCACATCGAGCGGTTCAACCCGGCCGTCCGCGCCCTCCCCGACCTCCTCGACGGCGTCGAACCCATCGCCATCACCGCGAACCGGCTCGGCCCGCCGCTGAACCGCGAGATGGGCGACGGCGTCGTCATGGACCTCATGATTCACGACATCGACGTGGTGCTCTCGCTCGTCGACGCCGCGGTCGACCGCGTGGCCGCGACCGCCACGCCCGACGAGCAGTACGCGACGGCGCAGGTGACCTTCGAGAACGGCGTCATCGCCTCGCTCACCGCGAGTCGTCTCACCCAGCAGAAGACGCGGACCCTCGACATCACCGCGCGCGACCGGCTCATCCGGGTCGACTACCTGAACCAGTCGGTCCAGATATTCCGCCAGTCGCGGCCGGACTACCTCCGTGACAACGGGGGCGTGCGCTACCGCCACGAGGTGGTCATGGAACAGCCGATGATTAACACCGGCGAGCCGCTGAAACGCGAGCTACAGGCGTTCGTGGACGCCGCGACCGACGGCGGCCCGGTCCTCGTCACCCCGGCCGACGGCCTGCGCGCAATCGAACTCGCCCGGCGCATCGAGGCCGACGCCGAGTCGGCGATTCGGAGCGTCGAGACCGCGGAGACCACGGAAACCCCGGAGGGCCGGCAATGAGCCGCGAACGACCCGGACTGTACGGCTCCGACCGCTCGCCCGAAGAACAGACGCGGGCCCTGCGCGCCGGCGAGGTCCCCGTCGCGGTGTACGGCCTCGGGAAGATGGGCCTCCCGCTGGCGGCCGTCTACGCCCGCGCGACGGGCAACGTCACCGGCGTCGACATCAGCGAGGACGTGGTCCGCGGCGTCAACGACGGCGAGTGCCACGTAGCGAAGGAGCCGGGACTCCCCGAGTTAGTCGCCGAGCAGGCCGAACGCGGCGCGCTTCGGGCGACCACCGACGGCGTCGCCGCGGCCGAGGGAGCCGCGATTCACGTCATCATCGTCCCGACCCCGCTGACCGACGACCGCGAACCCGACCTCGCGGCGTTCGAGGCCGTCCTCGACAGCATCGCGCGGGGCCTCGCGCCCGGCGACCTCGTCGTCGTCGAGTGCACCGTCCCGCCGGGGACGAGCAAGGACCTCGTCGTGCCGTACCTCGCGGAGCGAAGCGGCCTCTCGGCCGGCGAGTTCGGCGTGGCGTTCTGCCCCGAGCGGACCTCGTCGGGCCGGGCGCTCCGCGACATCACCGAGTCGCACCCGAAAATCGTCGGCGGCGTCGACGCCGAGAGCACCCGCGTCGCGGCGCTCGTCTACGGCGAACTGACCTCGAACGAGGTGATTCCCGTGCGCGACGCGACGACCGCGGAGGCCGTGAAGCTGTTCGAGGGCGTCTACCGCGACGTGAACATCGCGCTCGCGAACGAACTCGCGCGGCTCCGCGACGACCTCGGCATCGACGTGACCGAGGCCATCGACGCGGCCAACACCCAGCCGTACTGCGACATCCACGCGCCCGGCCCTGGCGTCGGCGGCCACTGCATCCCGTGGTACCCGTACTTCATCACGAGCCGAGTCGAGGCCGAGACGCCGCTGCTCCTGACCGCCCGCGAGGTCAACGACAGCATGCCGGCGTTCACCGCCGACAAGCTCCGCGACGAGTTGGCCGCGACGGGACGCGACGTCGAAGGCGCGACCGTCGCCGTCCTCGGCGTCACCTACCGCCCCGGCGTCGCCGAGACCCGCGCGACGCCCGCCGCGGGCGTCATCGACCGACTGAACGAACTCGGCGCGACCGTCCTCGCGGTCGACCCGATGCTCTCCGACGAGGTCGTCGCGTCCTTCGGCGCGACCCCCGTCTCGCTCGCCGACCTACCGGCTCGCGCGCTCGACGCGGCCGTGGTCGTCACGCCGCACGAGGAGTTCGACGAAATCGACTGGGCCGCCTTCGACGACCTCGTCGTCGTCGACGGCCGCGGCACCCTCGGCGACATCGGCCACCGCGTGTACGAAATCGGCGGCGGACCGCGAGGCGAGTCGTCCGAGGCCGACGCCGACACCGACCCCGAGATTGCGGCCGACGCGCCGCACGGAGGACCGGGCCGATGAGCCGTCTCAAGGTGCTCTCGGTCGTCGGCGCGCGCCCGCAGTTCATCAAGGCGTTCCCCGTCTCCGACGCGCTCAGACGCGACCACGACGAGGTGCTCGTTCACACCGGCCAGCACTACGACGAGTCGATGTCGGGCGTGTTCTTCGACGAACTCGACATCCCGGAACCCGACTACAACCTCGGCGTCGGCTCGGGCGGCCACGCCGCCCAGACCGCCGAGATGATGACCCGGCTCGACGCCGTCGTCGCCGACGAGGAGCCCGACGTGGTGCTCGTCTACGGCGACACCAACTCCACGCTCGCGGCGGCGCTCGTGGCTTCGAAGCGCGAGCCCGCGCTGGCGCACGTCGAGGCCGGCCTGCGGAGCCACAACTGGGAGATGCCCGAGGAGGTCAACCGCGTGCTCACCGACCACTGTTCGGACCTGCTGTTCGCGCCCTCCGAGTCGGCCGCCGAGACGCTGGCGGCCGAGGGCATCCGCGACGGCGTCTCCGTGACCGGCGACGTGCAGTACGACGCGGTCCTCCGGGTCCGCGAGGCCGCCCGCGAGCGGTCGTCGATACTCGCCGACCTCGACCTCCGAGACGGCGAGTACGTCCTCGCGACGGTCCACCGCGCCGCCAACACCGACGACTACGACCGCCTCGAAGGTATCGTGGAGGGGCTCGCGTCGTCGGAACTCCCGGTCGTGTTCCCCGTCCACCCGCGGACCGAGGGGGCGCTCGAAGCCAGCGGCCTCTGGTCGCGGCTCGCCGACGCCGAGAACGTCGTCCTCGTGGAACCGGTAGGCTACCTCGACTTCGTCCGCCTGCTCGACGGCGCGGAGCGCGTCGCCACCGACTCCGGCGGCGTCCAGAAGGAGGCGTTCTACCTCGACACCCGGTGTCTCACGCTCCGCGACGAGACCGAGTGGACCGAAACCGTCGACGCCGGCTGGAACGCCCTCGTCGGCGCGGACGCGACCGCGATTCGGGCGGCGCTGGCCGACGACGACCCGCTTCCGGAAAAGCCCTCGCTGTACGGCGACGGGAGCGCCGCCGAGCGAATCGTCGCCGCGCTCTCGGAGTACGAGTATGCGTGAGACGAAGGGAGATTCAGATGCGCGAGCTGACCACCGCGTGACCGCCACGGAACCGAGCGAACCGGGGTTCGCCGTCTGTCTGACCCACGACGTGGACCGCCCGTACAAGACGTATCAGGGGCTGTACTACGCGGCGAAGTCGAACCCCGGCTACCACCTCCGGACGCTCCTCCGGCGGGAGAACCCCTACTGGCAGTTCGAGGAGGTCATGGCGCTCGAACGCGACCTCGGCGTCCGCTCGTCGTTCTACTTCCTCAACGAGCCGAGCCTCCTCGAGACGGGGTCGCTTTCGGACTGGCTCGAGCCGAAGAACTGGGTCGAACACCTCGGCCGGTACGACCTCGACTCGGCGTCGGTCGCCGCCGCCGTCCGCGCCCTCGACGACGGCGGCTGGGAGGTCGGCATCCACGGCTCGTTCCGGTCGTGCGACGACTTCGACCGCCTCCGGACCGAAAAGCGCGAACTCGAAGCGGTCCTCGGCCACGAAATCGTCGGCGGCCGCCAGCACCACCTCAAACTCGGGCCGAACACGTGGCGCTACCACCGCGAACTCGGCTTGAAGTACGACGCCAGCCCCGGGTCGAGTTCGGAAAACGGCTTCCAGCACGGCTACCAGCCGTTCCGCCCCTTCGACGACGACTTCGTCGTCTTCCCGCTGACGCTGATGGAGGTGTCGCTTCCCGACCCCGGGTCGGCGTTCGACGAGGCGTGGGCCGAGTGCGAGCGCCTCCTCGACGAGGCCGAGGCGAACGACGCCGTGATGACGGTGCTGTGGCACCCGCGGTACTTCAACGAGGACGAGTTCCCCGGCTACCGCCGGCTCTACCGCCGCATCATCGAACGGGCGCTCGACCGCGGCGCGTGGGTCGGCCCCCTCGGCGACTACTATCGCGAGTTCCTCGCCGAGCGCGATTCCGGCGACGATTCGGAACAGCGGGCGACCGACAGCGCGACCACCGCCGGCGCGAATCACTCGTTCTCCCGGTAGAATACGGCGGCGTCGGCCGGTATCGGCCCCATAACAAAGCCGCCAGCGGGCTACCTCTCGGACAGCCAATACCCCTCAGAGAGGCTATTCTATATCATGAATCCACCATCGAAGACACAGTATCGCCGCGACGGCGACACCGACGCCGACACGGAGCGACTCCAGCGGTACGTCGACGTGCTCGACGACGTGCTCGACTACGCCCGCGAACGCGACTACAAGGGCTGGGACTACGGCGACGGCATGAGCAGCAGGCTCCTGCTGTCGGTCCCCATCGACAACCGCTGGTTCAACCTCGCGGTCCAGGAGTTCATCAAGCGCTCGCCCGTCAACGTCCGCCCGCTGTTCCTCGTCGAACAGCGACGGAACTTCAAGGGCATCACGCTGTTCGCCATGGCGAACCGGACCCGCGCCCAGTTGGCCGAGTGGTTCGACGGCGACCGCCCGGCGGAGACGTACCGCGACGACGCGGAATCGCTGACCGAGTGGCTCGTCGAAAACCAGGCCAAGGGCTACAGCGGTTTCGCCGGCAGCCACCGCCACGTCATCCAGCACATCTCCGGTCGCAACGGCCCGCGGTCGGGGATTCCCCACTCGCCGAACATCGTCTCCACGTCCTACGGCGTCAAGGCGCTCCTCGCGGGACGGGAGTTCGACCCGGACTACCCGGACATCGCTAAGACCGCCGTCGACGTGATGCTCGACGACCTCAACTACCGGCCGAAGGACGACGGTGCGGTCATGGACTACTACCTCTCGCACCCGAAGGACAGCTACACCCTCAACGCGCTTGCCATCGGGGCGCGGCTGTTCGTCGAGCTGTACGACCACTTCGGCGACGAGGAACTGCTCGAACGCGCCGAGAAGGTGTACGACTTCGTCGCGTCGAAGCAGACCGACCGCGGCGGGTGGTACTACCGCGAGCCCGCGAGCGCCTCGCACCTCTCGATGGACAACCACCACAACGGCTTCATCGTCGAGTGCTTCCAGCGCTACGAGCAGCTCGTCGGCAGCGGCCGGTACGACGAGACGCTCGAACGCGGCCTCGACTTCTACGCCCGCGAGCTGTTCGACGAGGACGGCGCGCCCAACTTCGACGAGGAGCACCCCTACCCGCGGGACATCCACGCGACGGCGCAGGGCATCCTCGTGTTCACCTACGCCGGGCAGTACGACCGCGCCGAGCGCGCCATCGACTGGGCGCTCGCGAACATGTACGTCCCGTCGGAAGGTCGGTTCTACTTCCGCAAACACCGCTTTTACACCAAGCGCATGACGCTCATGCGGTGGTGCCAAGCGTGGATGGCCTACGCCATCGCCGAGTACGTCGCCACCAGAATCACCGGCGAACCGACGCACGGCTACGGCATCGACGCCGACGGTATCGAGCGCCTACGAGCGGCGGCAGAGCGCCCCTGACGGGGAGCAGGCCGGCGCGAACGCCGGCTAGTCGCTTCATAACAAATCCCCATCCTCCCGTCACAGTAGTTCGAGAATGTCTTTTCGAATGATACACGCCGACGCGGCCCGACCGAATCGCGGGTCGATTTACGGGGCTGCCGCGTCGGCCGGCGATTCGGCTGATTTCGGTCGGTACGGTCGGGCCGAGCGGACCGGATGCGTCGACCGCAGCCGGCGTTGTCGGTGGCAACGGGCGCAGTACGAACTCCCTTCACCCCTCAGCCCATGACCATCGAGATTACCGAGTTCGACCACCGCGACCGCGACGAGTGGGACACGTACGTCGAGCGGTCGAGTCAAGCGAGCCTCTTTCACCAGTACGAGGCGCTGCGGCTCCAGGCGAAGTACTCGAACTCGAAGCTCCACCTGCTCGTCGGCTTCAAAACCGAGGAGCCGGTCGGCCTGTTCCCCGTCTTCGAGATTCGGAAGGGACTGGTCAAGACGGCGTTCTCGCCGCCGCCGCACATCGGCGTCCCCTATCTCGGGCCCGTGATGCTCGACGCCGGCAACATCAAGAGCCGGAAGTTCGAGCGCCGCCGCAACCAGTTCATCGACGGCTGCACCGAGTGGATAGGTGAACACATCGGCCCGAACTACACGCACGTCCGCGTCGGCGACTACTACACCGACATGCGGACGTTCCTGTGGGGCGGCTGCGACGTGTCGCCGAAGTACACCTACAACGTCGACCTGACCCGGGGCGAAGAGGACCTCCTCATGTCGTTCAGCCGGAGCGCCCGACGGAACATCCGCGACGGTCGAAAGCTCGTCTCGGGTATCGAGGAGGGCGACCGCGACGACATCTGTTCGATTCTCAGGCTGGTCAAAGACCGCTACGAGGAACAGGACCTGTCGTTCGACGTGCCGCCGCAGTTCGTCATGGACCTGTACGACTCGCTCCCGGCGGGGCAGGTCCGGCCCTACGTCTTCCGGTACGACGGGACGTTCGTGAGCGGGATTCTCGTCCTCCAGTACGGGGACACGCTCTACCGCTGGCTCGGCGGCGTCCGGCCCCAGCGGGACTTCGGCATCGACGTGAACGACCTGCTGGACTGGCGCATCATGCGCGACGGCATGGCCGCCGGGATGCGCCGATACGACCTCGTCGGCGCGAACAACCGCCGGCTCAACCGCTACAAGAGCAAGTACAACCCCGAGCTCGTCACGTTCTACCAAATCGAGCACGGCGCGCTCCCGGTCAGAACCATCGCGCACCTGTACAAGAGCCGCCTCGGACCCGGCATCGAGATGCTGTCCCGGGGAAACGGGACGAGCCTCCCGTCGCGACTCGTCTCGGGGTTCCTCCACCGGTGACGACCCGCCCGACGTACCGCCCGACGACCATCCAATCACACGACCACGACACATGTCACAACTCCGTATCGAAACCCTGAGCCTCGACGAGTGGGGCGACGCGCTCCCCTCGTCCGGCACCGAAGTCTTCCACACCCCCGCGGTGCTCGCCGCCATCGACGAGCACTTCGACGGCGAAATGCACCTGTTCGGCGTCTTCAAGGGCCAAGAACCGGTCGCGCTGTTCCCGACGTTCGTCCGCCGAAACCCCCTCGGACGGGTCGTCGTCTCGCCGCCGCCGTCGATGGCGATTCCCTACATCGGCCCGGTGATGATGCCGAACAGCCCGAAACAGAGCGCCTACGAGTCGGTGAACCGCGAGTTCGCCGACCTCGTGGTCGAGGAGCTCGGCATCCGCTCGAACCGGACGTTCGTCCGCCTGCTCTGCTCGCCGGCGTACCTCGACCCCCGCCCGTTCGAATGGACCGGCTTCGCGGTCAAGCCCTCCTTTACCTACCGGCTCGACCTCGGCGGGCGCTCGCTCGACGAGATACAGGCCCAGTTCAGCAGCAGCCTCCGCCGGGAGATTCGGCAGGCGCGCGAACTCGACATCACCATCGCGGACGAGGGGCTCGACGGCGCTCGCGTCGTCTACGACGACGTGGTCTCTCGGTACGACGAACAGGACGAACCGTTCGGAATGCCGTGGGAGTTCGTCGAGTCGCTGGTCGAGAACCTCGGCGACCGGTGTCGCGTGTACGTCGCCCGCGGCCCCGACGGCGAGTACCTCAGCGGGATGATCGTCCCCTTCTCGGACGAGGTGGGCTACTTCTGGCTCGGCGGCGCGCGCGGCGAGTACGACGGCGTCAGCATCAACAGCCTGCTCCACTGGACCATCATCGAGGACATCGTCGAGGACGAGGCGCTCGCGTCGGTCACGAAGTACGACCTCGTCGGCGCGAACACGGAGCGGCTCTGCAACTACAAATCGAAGTTCGGCGGCGAACTCGTCCCGTACTACGTCGTCGAGTCGACCGGCGTCGGGATGAACCTCGCCAAGCGGACCTACCAGCTCCTGAACAAGGGGACGGAGCGAATCGCGACGAAGTAGTTACCGGGTCGCACGACGCGCCGCACCGTCCGTGAGAAAACCGCGAGACGGCCGCGCTCACGTCATCTGCTGTGTCTGGATGACGTCCCAGATGTTCTCGGCGTCGTCGGTGATGCCGTACACACGCCCTTTTCGACGCTGTTCCGGGACGAGCAGTTCCACGAGCGAGCGGTCTCTGAGTTCCTGCAGCGCCCGCGAGACGTGAGCGACCGCGCTCTCGGAGTCGGTGGCGATTTGCGTCGGCGTCGCCGGCCCCTCGGAGAGCCGATCGAGGACCGAGACCCGGTAGCGAGAGCTGATGACGAAGCCCACGTCGTCCCACGGCACGTCGTCGGTCTCACCGACGTGGCTCACGCAACGCCCACCTCGCTTGGGGAGACGGGTCGGTCGGCGTGACAGTCGGGGCGCGCTCTCGAGGACGTACGACGGCGAGTAGAGAAGGCGGACCGGCGGAGGCGACAACCCGAATCGCTCGCGGCCGTCGTGGCGGTCGAAGACCGAGGAGCCGTCGACCACGACGGAGTCGAATCTGCCGAAAACAGACGAATTAACGGGAGATTAACCGCGATGTCGGCGGGTGCCCGGCGTGCCGGCCGCATCGGTTCGGTGCGCATTCGTTCGTTAGTACGAACTTAATTACATAAAGTCATCGTTTGAATTATATTCACGCGTTCGTGAGTATCTCGATTTTGTGGACGAACCGTTGACAGAAGTCCGGTGGGAGGCGCCGTTAGCGACGGTTCGCCCGCGGCCCGAAGGTGGTCAGTGTCAGTCCGTGAGAGTCACGACGAGACTCATATCCGTCTCTCGCGTATCGTCCGGTATGTCACGGACGCGACCCCTCGGACAACTCGGCATCGCGCTTGTCGTCGGTGTTCTTGCCGTCGGCGCTCTCCTCGCCGCGGTTCGGGCGCGAGCCGACGATACGGCCGCGCGACTGCTCGACGTACTCCAGCGAGAACACGCCGAAACGACCACGGACGACAGCGGGAACGGCGAGGCGCTCGACGAGGCCGACCTCAGCGACCTGCCCGCCCCAGTTCGCCGGTATCTCGAACGCGTGCTATCGGACGAGTCCCGCCGGGTTCAGTCGGTCCGGATCCGCCAGACGGGGGCGTTCAGGCTCGGCGACGCGGACTCGCCGTGGAAATCGATGACCGCGACCCAACACTACACGGTCGACCCGCCGGGGTTCGTCTGGGACGCCCGAATCGACCTCGCGCCGTTCCTTCCGATTCGAGTCGTCGACGCCTTCGTCAGCGGTTCGGGGTCGCTGGAGGCGAAACTACTTTCGGTGGTCACCGTCGCGGACGCCCCGCGGTCGCCGGAGTTGGACGAGGGCGAACTCGCCCGCTACCTCTCCGAGATGGTCTGGTTCCCGACCGCGTTCCTCCCCGGCCACGGCGTCAGGTGGGAGCCGAGAAACGACCGCTCGGCTCGGGCGACGCTCGCCCACCGCGGCTCGACCACGACCGTCGTGTTCCACTTCGACGAGAACGACGAAGTAGCGCGCGTCACCGCGGACCGGTGGCGCGACACGGGAGACGGCGAGTACGAACGGTGCCCGTGGACGGGACAGTTCAGCGACTACCGCGAAGTGAACGGGGTTCGCGTGCCCGCGGCGGCCGAGGTTGCGTGGAACCTCCCGTGGGTCGACCTGCCGTACTGGCGGGTGACTATCGACGACGTGGAGTACGACCCGCTGCCGACGGCGACGCGGCGGTCGAATACGCCTCCGGGTCCGAATCCGGAATAGCTACGGCGACCGACAGAAATTCCCGAGTAGATGACCGATTCCTCGTCTCCGCTCCGAATCCTCCTCACCAACGACGACGGCATCGACGCGCCCGGCATCGCCGCCATGCGCGAGGAACTCACCGCCGTCGGCGACGTGACCGTCGTCGCGCCCGCCGAGAATCAAAGCGGCGTCGGCCGCGCCCGCAACGAACACGCGGTCCGCCGCGACCACCCGTGGGGGTACGCCCTCGAAGGGACCCCCGCGGACTGCGTCGCCTACGGGCTCCGCGGCCTCGACGCCGACTTCGATATCGTCGTCTCCGGTATCAACGACGGTCCGAACGCGGGCAACTACGTCGTCGGCCGGTCGGGGACCGTCGGCGCGGGCGTCGAGGCCGCGTTCCTCGGGACGCCCGCCATCGCCGTCTCCAGCTACCACGCGCGGGACTTCTTCTGCCACCCGCCCGAGGAGTACGACTTCTCCCGCCCCGCCCGGGTCGCCCGCGCGCTGACCGAGCGCGTCTTCGGAACCGACGTGTTCGACGAGGTCGACCTCCTGAACGTCAACGCTCCCGCCGACGTGCCGAGTCCACGGATGCGCGTGACCCGCCCCTTCGCGGACTACGACCAGCAGGTCGACCACCACGCCGACGCCGGCGCGCTCCCGGACGGCGACCGCGAAGGCGGCCTCGACGACGACGAGGTCTACGTCCGGCTCCAAGACGTTTCGTGGCCCGACGCCGTCGGCTTCGAGAACCCGTTCCCGCTCGGCGACGAACACCGCGACCGCTATCCGGTCGGGAGCGACCGCCGCGCGATGGTCGACGGCGAGGTGAGCGTCTCGCCCCTGGCGGTCCACCACGGCCACGCGACGGACCCGCGGCTGGCGAGTGTCGTCGAGAGCCTCTCCGAACAGGTGGAGTAACGCGGAGTTACCGGCAGGGAAAAGACCGCGTTACGACCGCGCCAGCTGTCCGGTCTGCGAGAGGTAGGCCGCGAGGTCCGAGGTGGTAATCATCCCGATGACGCCCTCCTCGTCGTCGACGACGGGCATGTGGTGAAAGCCGTGTTCGGTCATCGACTCCGCGACGGTGACGATGGAGTCCTGCGCTCCCGCGGTAATCACGTCGGTGGTCATGTAGCGCTCGACGGTCGTCTGCGCTTTCGGCTGGCTCTTCGCGACGATGTCGACGAAGTCGGTCGTCGTCAGGATGCCTTCGAGTCGGTTGTCCTCGTCGACGACGATGACCGAGCTGATGTTGTTGTCCAGTATCAACTGCGCCGCGTCTTCGACGAGCGTGTCTGGGGTGACCGTGTGGAGGGTCGTGGACATGAGCCTCGCGACGAATACATCTTCCATAGTAATTGCTGACAGACGGGGCGGTTAAATGTTGGCTTCGGGTACACTCCGGCCGGGAAAACCAACGGACGCGTCCGGGGCTCGCTCGCCGGAGCGCCGGCGTGGGTCGGCGGTCGTCGGCGAGCGCCAGCCCTCGGCCGCGACTGCCCCCGCCGCGGGGCTTAATTCCTCGGCGACGTAACCGGGCCTATGGGAAGCACACAGACTGCGACGTTCGGCGGCGGCTGTTTCTGGTGCGTCGAAGCCGCGTTCAAGGAACTCGACGGAATCAGCGAAGTCACGTCGGGTTACGCCGGCGGGAAGACGGAGAATCCGAGCTACGAGCAGGTCTGTTCGGGGAACACCGGCCACGCCGAGGTCGTGCAGGTGGAGTACGACCCCGCGGCCGTCGGCTACGACGAACTGCTCGAGGTGTTCTTCGCGGTCCACGACCCGACACAGCTCAACCGACAGGGCCCCGACGTGGGAACGCAGTACCGCTCTATCGTCCTCTATCACGACGACGAACAGGAGCGACAGGCGTCGGCCTACGTCGAAGCCCTCGACGAGGAGTACGACGACAAGGTCGTCACGGAGCTAGTCCCGCTGGAGACGTTCTACGAGGCCGAGGAGTACCACCAGGACTACTTCGAAAAGAACCCCAACGACGCGTACTGCCAGTTCCACGCGAGCCCGAAAATCGAGAAGGTCCGCGAGAAGTTCGCCGACAAACTCGCCAACTGAACCGAGACGGCGGACAACACCACTGTGTCCGCAGTATCTGCGGACGAGAGACGCTGAATATCGCTTTCTTCGGTTCGGTTCGAATCGCGCGACGGTCGGAACGGAGTTCGCACAGTCGACACCGGGTGGACTGCGAGGAGGGTGTAAACCGCGGTGACAGTGCGGACTGCGAGGAGAGCGTGAACTTCGAGCGCAGTGGAGACAGCGAAGAGAGTGCGAACTTCCGAAGCAGTCCAAACGGTTCGAACGGCGGACGAATCTGAAACCGTCTGGGAAGTCTGCACCGCTTACGAGTCTCGAACCGTGCAGAAATTGTACAAATTGTGAAATTTGTACGGATTGTAACGGTTGTAGAGTGTTGAGGGAGTCTACACCGCGAAAGATTCGCACAGTGAGAAAGCTTCGCAGAACGCGAGCGATGTTCGGAAATCGAACGCCTCGGACGAAGTTGAAACCGTTCACAAACCGAGAGCGCGGACGAATCACCGGTCACCGACAGGCGACAGTTCACAATTTTTAAAATTTGTAGACATTGTGGAAATTATAGAATGTAGAAGCAGTCCCAACGGTTCAAAAGTCGTGGATAAAATTATGTGGTACGCCGCGGAAGGTCCGGTCAAGTCCCTCAAATGTCCGCACAGTCCACAGTTCAAACGGAGTTTGCACCGCTCAAACAGCAGACACAGCGTAGACTGTGTACAATTTGTGAACATCGCGCTCCGCAGGAGGTCCGATAGATGTCGCGAGCCGTGAGCGTCTCCCTCCAGAAAGGCGGCGTCGGAAAAACGACGATTGCCATCAACCTCGCCGACGCGCTCGCCGCGCGGGGGAACGACGTGCTCTTAGTCGACCTCGACCAGCAGGGGAACGCGACCGAGGGCGTCGGGATGAAAGACGCCTACGAGTCGTCGGAGCCGAACGTCGGCGACGTGCTGACCGACGACGAGCCCGTGGACGTGCGCGAAGTGATACGCGGCCGCGAGGGCTTCGACGTGCTTCCCGCCCACGTCGACCTCGACGACATCGAAGACCGAGTCCGGAACTCGACGTTCGGCGTGCTCTGGGTCCGCCGCCGAATCGTCGACCCGCTTTTAGACGACGACTACGACTACATCGTCATCGACTCGCCGCCGAGCCTCGGCCCGCTGTCCGACGCGGCGCTCATCGGAACCGGGAACGTCGTCGTTCCGCTCCTCATGAGCGAGCCGAGCGTGAGCGGCTTCGAGCGGATGTTCGAACAACAGATCGGGCCGATTCGCCGCGAGGTCGACCTCGACATTCTCGCTATCGTCCCCAACGACCTCACCGGAAACAACGAGGAAAAGCGCATCATCCGCGACCTCGAAGACTCCCCCTTCGAGCAGTTCATCCCCCCGTTCGCCCGCTCGGCCCTGTTCGACGACCCCGACTCCAAGGGGCCGGGAATCAGACACCGAATCGCGTTCAGTCGCGCCTGGCGCGACGGGAAAACCCTCCGGGAGTACGACCCGTCGAACGACATGCTCGACCGACTCGACCAACTCGCGGAAATCGTCGAGCGCGGAGGGACCGACGATGCCTAAGGAAAACCGGTTCGCCGGCCTCGGCGAAGCGATGGAATCGGAATCAGACGCAGAACCCGACGACGAGCAGCTCCCGGACGAAGACGCTCCCGACGGGTCCGGGAAGTCGGAATCCGAACCGCCGGTCGAATCCGAGACCGCGGACGAGTCCGGGTCGGGAGACGCGAGCGAGAAATCGGACGGCGACGACGAGAAGCAGAGAGGTGACGGCGAAAGTAACGAAGGCGAGGAACCAGACGAGAGCGACGAACTAGACGAGAGCGACGAACTAGACGAGAGCGACGAACCCGACGAGGCCGAGGAAGCGGCCGAGTCGGCCGCGGAAGAAGACGGCGCGGAAAGCACCGACGAGACGGAGCAGACAGAGACAGCGGGCGGTCCGGCGTTCGAGTTCGAGGCGACGACCGCGAAAAGCATCTACGTCCGAACCGCGACGCTCGACCGACTGGACGACGCCGAGTTCGAAGTCGAATCGCACCTCCGCCGAGAATACGACGTGCGCGACCTGACCGGCCGCGAGTTCCACGACGCTCTCGTCCGCGTCGCCGCCGAGTACCCCGAGGAAATCGCCGACGCCGTCCTCGAAATTCGCGAGGAGTGAGAAGCCGAAGAGTCGAACAAAACCGGTTCGAACGTCCGGAGAACAGCGGACAGTGTGGTGTTCGAGACCGACAGTCCGCGGCCCGGTTATCGAAACGCACGGTGACAATCGACAGCGAGCGGAGAAAACGACGGCTGAGCACCGCGGCGTCCGCTGTTGTCGCAGACGCGGAGTGAACGTCGCGTTCGAACGTGGAAAGACGCGACACCGAACACCGGTATGTCCGCTGTTGTACCGCTGGCGAGCCACGGAGATGGCCGCTACCTGGTGAATAGCCGGTCGCGTAAGTTGGGAACACCACACTGTCCGCTGTTCGAACAAGCGGCGAAAATAGCCGATTTACTGCGGACATCGTGGTGTTCCGAACGGCCGGAAACCGGTAACGAAATCGGTCGGCGAATCCGAACGAACGCATGCTTTTGAGGAACGAGTCGAAGTCACAACCGCCTCCAAAACACGGCAGAGAGCCGTTCTGACGGGGGTTAGTTCGAAACTAACACCATCATGTCCGCAGTAATTTCAGTCGGGTCACCTACTGCTGGATGAAATCGTCGAGCGTGCTCGTCTTCTCGCCGTCGAGGAAGGGTTCGACCGTCTCGTGGACGCCCACGAGTTCGATGGTGTCGCGCATGGCCGAGACGATGAGCCCGACGTCCATATCGAGGGCGTACTCGCGGTACGTCCCGCCGCGTCGACCCTCGTTTCGCTCGGTGACGGAGACGATTCCGAGCATCGCGAGCTCGCTGAGGTGGTCGCGCATCCGTCGCGGGACGAGCGGGTCGCGGTTGGCGAGTTCGGTAAAGCGGGTGTAGCGGGGGCGGACGTCCCGGGAGCGAATCGGCGTCTCGTCTTCCAGTTCGAGCGTCAGAAGCGAGTAGAGGACGAGGTGACCGTGTTCGGTCAGCCCGTTGATTCCCTCTTTGATGCGGCCGCGCTCGAGGGCGCGCCGACCGCGTTTCACGTGCTCTTCCTCGATGCGGTCGGTGTCGTCGTCGCGGGCTAAGTCGCCGGCTTTCATCAACAGGTCGATCGACTGGCGGGCGTCGCCGGCGTCTTTCGCGCCGTAGGCGGCACAGAGCGGAATCACCTCGTCGGCGAGGACGCCCTCGCGGAACGCAACCTTGGCGCGCTGTTCGAGGATGGCGCGGAGGTTCTTCGCGTTGTACGCGGGGAAGTGAATCTCCTGTTCGCACAGGGAGCTTTTGACCTTCGGCGAGAGGTCGTCGCGGAACGAGAAGTCGTTGGAGATGCCGATGAGCCCGACTTTGGCCGCGTCGAGGTTCCCGTTGGCCCGCGCTCGCGGGAGTTGATAGAGGATGCTGTCGTCGTTGACGTGGTCGATCTCGTCGAGAACGATGATTATCGTCCCACCGCAGTCGTCGAGCTCCTGCCAGAGCATCTCGTAGACGGACCCGAGCGGGTAGCCCGTCGTGCTAATCTGGTTCGACTCCGACCGGAACTCGTTGACGAGTCGGGTCGCGATCTGATACGAACTCGTGAGTCCGTCGCAGTTCAGGAAGACGACCCTGAGGTCGATGTCGTCGTAGTGGCTCGCGTCCTCGCGGAGGTGCCCGAGTAAGTACCGCGACGCGGCGGTCTTGCCGACGCCGGTCTTCCCGTAGAGGAAGATATTGTTGGGCTGTTCGCCGTTGATAACCGGTTGCAGCGCAGCCTGAAAGGTACGGAGTTCCTCGTCGCGCCCCACGAGTTCCTCGGGTTGGTAATCCTCGCGGAGGGCGTCCCGGTCCCGATAAATCTCGGTGTCCCGCTCGAATAGGGGCATACTACCACGGTTCGACCACTTCGTTGATAAAACCACCGCGTCCGGAGTGTCCGCTGTTCTCGTGTTTTATATACTCGGGCGGGGACACACCCCCTCCACTTTGTCCGCTGTTCTGGGAAACGAAGGTAACCGGTGGAACAACTGGACGGAGCCGCGTGTTCTGATATAGAGAAAGATTTAATATACAATAGTTTAAACTAAGTCCGTAATACAGTCAATTATAATGGTTGAATGAGTGCTGTATGAGTACTAGATGAATGCTGTACGAGGACACCTATTTTATTCGTCCTCCTACACTACTAAACTAAATCGGTCGGCACGGAACCGACAGTAAAGGACCGGTTCACGACGACGGGGGGTTCCGTCTCACACCGAGAACAGCGGACAAAGTGGTGTGAGTGTTCCCCGTTTCGCACCGCCTCGTCCCTACCGTTCACACGCACCGAGAACAGCGGACAAAGTGGTGTCCGTGTCAACCACTAACCATCGAACGTCAATCCAATTCCGATCAACCACTCCCAGGTAATACCCACGGAACGCGTACTGAAGCGATTACCACACGCGTCGTCGGTTCTCACACGACCGGGTCGACCCGACTGCTTCGCTCGCCTGCTCACTCGAACACCCGTACTCTCGACTCTCGTTTCCCGCTCCGCTTGACTATGAACGCTCTGAGAGAGGACACGTGACCGAGAAGGACGTGGGCAACCGCGGCGGTGATAGCAGTGATACTGTGGCGGTGACTCAGTCTCCCGACACCTCGTCTCCCAACGCCTCGTCCCCCGACGATATCTGTCCTCCGTGGCTCGGTGGAACCTCACGACTCGAAGAAAGCGTCTTTGCAGGGGCTGAGGCGGCGAACAACTGCGGACATAGTGGTGTTCCCGGGGAATCCTCGAACCCTCGCGACGCGTCCGGCCGCTTCAGCGACGACTCGGTGATGACCGACTGCGACCGGTATCCAAGAATGAAGCCTCGGGCGAATCTATGTGGCGTGTGACCGTGAACCAATCCATAATGGCGGTCAGTCTGTCAAAAACAGCGGACAACGTGGTGTTCGAACCCGTCGCCACCGCGATTTCAACGTCATGACATTTGGTATCACGAGTATCCGATAAGTTATCCGTCTCCGTCCCCGAGCAAGAATGTGAGTGAAAATCAAGGGCGTCGAAACCTTCGAATGCCCAACGACAACGAGCTGTTCGCAGTCGTCACAGAGCACAACGGTGGCAATCACGTCCGAATCCGCTGTGAAGACGGAAAGAACCGCATGGGCCGCATCCCCGGCCGCATGAAGTACCGCACGTGGATCAACGAGGGCGACGTCGTGCTCGTCGAACCGTGGGACTGGCAGGACGAGAAAGCCAACATCGAATGGCGATACACCGGCGAGGACGCGGACCAGCTCCGGCGCGAAGGCCACATCCAGTAATCATTTTCTCCGAAAGGAGAGTTTATCTCGCCTGACGAACCAGCCGCGGCTCTCCGATAGCCCCGCGTTTTCTCTCCAGCGATTCCCGGTTAGTACCGACGGAACGGAACAGAACAGAACAGCGGACATAGTGGTGTTGCTCTCGTCGCGCCCGGCAAAATAGAACGAGGGCGCGAGCGCGAACCGCCTCCCGGAGGTCCGCTCGTTTCGCCCCCGTCTCACTCGAACACGTCGACGAATCGCGGCGCCGACAGTGTCTGCAGGTCCTCCGGCGTGAGTCGGAACACCGCCTCGGGCGTTCCCGCGGCGGCCCAAATCCGGTCGAACGACTCGAACGTCGGGTCCGCGAGGACGGGACAGTCGGTCGCGTGGCAGGTCGGCGGCACGCCGCCGATGCTCCAGCCGGTCGCCTCCTTCACCTCGCCGGGGTTGGCGCTTCGAACCGAGCCTCGCTCGACGTCGAACTCGGAGGCGAGCGTGGCTTCGTCGACGCGGTTCGCGCCGCTCGTGAGGACGACAACCGTCTCGTCGCCGACGCGCATCACGATGCTCTTGACGATTTGGGCGACGTCGCAGCCGACGGCCGCGGCCGCGTCGTCGGCCGTCTTGGTTCCCTCCGGAAACTCCTCGATAGTCACTTCGAACCCGTGAGAATCGCGTACTTGGTCGGCGAAGTTGCGTGCCGTGGGATGCATACTCAGGGGTACCCCCTCGCCGGATATGAACGTTCGCTGACGAGGCAGATTCTGCGAGGGAGTCAACGACCGCACGCGAATCGCGTTCTCGACACCCCCGCGAGCTACGGAGCTACCACTCCCCGTCGAGTCCGTCGCGAAGCGCCGCCACGTCCGACTCGTCGTTGAAGTTGTGGAACGACGCGCGGACCGCTTTCGGCTCGGGGAGCGTCCGGACGACGACGCCCGCCGACTTGAGACGCTCGACCGTCCCCTCCGGGTCGGAGACTTCGAACGAGACGAGTCCCGATTCCGGGTCGTGGGGGCTCAACAGCCGCCCCTCTGGGACGGTCTCGATGAACCGGCTCGCGAGATTGCGAATATGCGCTTCGGTCCGGTCGAGGCCGACGCGCTCGGCGATGTCGATAGCCTCTCGGAGCGCGACGTGCGGGGCGGGATTGGTCGTTCCGACCTCGAAGCGCTTGGCTCCCGGCGCGAAGTCGAGCCCGTCGGCGTTCGGCTCCGTGACGCCGCGGTAGCCGGCGGCGTGTGGCTCGATTTCCTCCGCGATTTCGCGCCGGACGTAGAGGAACCCCGCGCCCCACGGCCCGAGCAGCCACTTGTGGCCCGCGCCGGCGACGATATCTGCTCCCCAGTCTTCCACGTCGACGGGATACTGGCCGAACGACTGGACCGCGTCGACGACCGACAGCGCGCCGGCGTCGCGGGCGATATCGGCGAGTTCGCGCACGGGGAGCCGCGTCCCGTAGTTCCACGTCAGGGCGCTGAAACAGACGAGGTCGGCGTCGCGGACGGCTTCGGCGTACTGGTCCATATCGAGTCGCCCCGCGTCGCTCTCGACGACGCGGACCTCGACGCCCTCGCGTTCGAGCCGCCGCCACGGGAGGATGCCCGCCGGGTGCTCGAGATCGGTTCGGACGACCACGTCGCCCGGTTCCCAGTCGAGTGCGGTGGCGATTCGGTTGATACCGTCGGTGGTGCTCTGGGTCAGCGCCACCTCCTCGGTCTCGGCACCGATAAACGCGGCCACGTCCTCGCGGACGGCCTCGTAGGCGTCGAACGCAGTCGGATAGGGGCCGTCGTCGCCCGGCGAGTCGTACTCGTAGTATTCGAGGAACTCGGTCGCCCGCTCCACGATGGGTCGCGGGCTCGGGCCGTGCGCGCCGGTGTTGAGATACGTGACGTCGTCGAGGGCCGGAATCGTCGTTCGGAGTTCGTCTGGTGTCATAGTTCGTTATCGGGTGTCATCGTGAGTTGTTCTCTCGCCGTCCGCGTCGCGAAGGAGTCGTGCCTGCTGGTGACACGTCCGTCGAATCAAACGTTCTGGTACCACTATCGAATTGCCGCAACAGCTCGTCGGGGAGTCGGGCGTACACCTCGGCGTTGCCGGCGAGCGCCCCGACTGTAGTGAACTCGTCGGCCGCGTGAGCGGTCTCGGTCCCCAGACCGAACTCGACGGTCGGGACGCCCGCGTTCCGCATCCGTTTCGCGTCGCCGCCGCCGGTCGCGCTCCGGCGGTACACGCGCCCGCCGGTGACGCCCTCGGCGACCGAGCCCACGGCGTCCGCCAGCGGGCCGTCGGGGTCCTCGAACGTCCCGACCGACCAGTCCGCGTCGACAATCTCGACCCCTTCGTGACCGGCGACCACCTCCCGAACACCGTCGAGTATCGTTTCCGTGTCGACGCCAGCGGTCACGCGAATATCGAGTTTCGCCCGCGCCGCGGCGGGGACGACGTTCACTCGGTCGCCGCCCGACAGGACGCCCAGATTGACCGACGGCCGCTCGAACAGCTCTCGCGCCGCGTCCTCGCCGAACCGCGGCGCGTAGTACTCCGTGGACTCCTCGACGAGCGCCCGGACCGCGGGGTCGAACTCGAACCGGCAGTCGTCGAGCGTCGATTCGATGTCCTCGACGGCGCGGTAGAGGCGGTGAATCGCGTTTTCGCCCAGCATCGGCCGGGATCCGTGGGCGGCGGTCCCTGTCGCTTCGAGTTCCAGCCAGATGCTCCCGCGGTCGGCGACGGTCACCGAGTGCCGGTGGCCCTCGCAGGTCGTCTCGCCGATGACGCAGGCGTCGGCCGAGAGCCCGCGCCGGTCGAGAAGCGTCGGCAACCCCGCCTCGCCGGCGACTTCCTCGTCGCTGACGAACGCGAACACGAGGTTCGTCGCCGGCACCGTCCCGGTTTCGACGTACGCCTTCGCCACCGCGAGCATCGCGGCGATTTCCCCCTTCATGTCGGTCGCGCCGCGCCCGTAGAGCCGGTTTCCCTCCCGCTCGCCGAGCGGGTCGCGCGTCCACTCGCCGGGCTCGAACGGGACCGTATCGAGGTGCCCCAACAGGACGAGCGTCCGGTCTGTCGCACCCGGGAGCGTCGCCACGATGTTCGGCTTCGTCGGGTTCGAGGCGACGCGCTCGGTATCGATACCGAGTTCGGAAAAGAACGATTCGACCCACGACGCGAGCTCCCGCGTGTTTCCCGGCGGGTTCTGCGTGTCGTGGCCGACGAGCGCCGCCGCGAGGTCGACGATATCCTCGCGGTGCTCGCGGAGGTAGACGACGGCGGGCGGGTCGCTGGGCATGGGGTCTCTGTCCGAGCGTACGCTCCGCGGACGGATAAGTTTGTGCTAAAAGTACAATACTATAGGTGCGAGGTGGATGTCTCTCCGTGGGATGGTTCCGAAAGAAATCGTTATTCCGAATCAGAGGAGGTGGGGCCCGTTGCCAATCCGACCATCAGGCGTTGTAGGTCCACTTCTGGAGGGTCGCGGAGTTGGAGCCGGATTCCGAGGTCCAGACGATACGGTAGGTTTCTCCACCAGTAAGGGGCGAGCCCGTAAGGTCAATGACTAAGTCATCACCCGCTTGGATCTTGTCGTCAGCTTCGTCCCAGCTCGTATCCGTCGTCCCGTCAGTTACGACGATACGCGCTTCGTCAATTGCAGCTCCACTTTCGTGCGTAACGGTAAGGTCATCAGTCGACGTATCGTAACTGAAGCTGAAACTCGCCTGCGGGGCGGTATCGCCGACCTGGTCGCCGAGGCCGAGAACGAACGTCCCGATGACGGCCGCGAGGATGACGGTAATCGCGACCATGAGGATGACGCCGATGACCGGCGAGACTGCGCGGGACTCTGTGAAGATTCTCTTGATTTGCATAGTTGTTTCTCCTAGGTGTGCCGGACGAGAGGCGACCGTTGAGAAAAATTCGAATCGGTCCTCGAACGCTTGCCTGCTAACCTAACAGATAGTCTGACGTTCTCCGAGGATATAAACTAGTACTGAGAAGACGTTTCACGTATCATGCGTGTTCCGTACCAGAACCGGAGCGCACCGTCGCTCTCGGGGTAACATCCGAAAAAATTGAGGTTCGTTGGCTGTGACGCTGCGGACCGTTCAGGCGTTGTAGGTGTACTTCTGCAGGGTCGCAGAGTTGGAGCCCGATTCGGAGGTCCAGACGAGGCGCACTTCGTCGCCGCCACTGAGATCAGCGTCGAACTCGATGACGATAGTGTCTCCAGCGTTCATGTTACCGTCACTGTTGGCATCGCCGAGTGTTTCATCGCTCACGCCAGCAGCTGAAGTTTCGGACACGCTCAGGTCATCGAAGCTGATTGCGTCACCGCTTTCGTGCGTGATGGTCAGTTCGTCTGCAGAGTCATCGTATTCGAAGCTGAAGCTCGCCTGCGGGGCGGTGTCGCCGACCTGGTCGCCGAGACCGAGGACGAACGTCCCGATGACGGCCGCGAGGATGACTGTAATCGCGACCATGAGGATGACGCCGATGACCGGCGAGACTGCGCGTGATTCGCTAAGGAATTTCTTGATATCCATTGTTCTACCCAGGACCGGCCTCAGACCCACCTCGTGCCCACCTGCACGGGACCTCGAGCGGCCACATGTTCCGGTTCCTGTTGGCCTTTCGTATGTTCCGGATATATTTAATTTCGCAGCGACTTACCGGTCTATTCGAGGCGTTAGGGCGCTCCTAACGTCCGAATTCGGGATTTAAGCCGTTCAATCCCACCTGCATACCACCGGCGGGTATCTCCGGTGGTAAACCGCCGCGCTGACGCTCTACCCCTCGGATTCGCTCCGCGACCCGCACGGCGCGTCCGTCCCAACCGTGTCGCACCCGAATTTCTGCGGACACGGTGGTGTGGGTTCGGCCGGGTCGTCGCCGCGGCGCGCGCGTTCGCACGCGCCGCTGACGGTCGTGAGAGCGCTGAAACGCAGAAAAACGTCGCTGAACGACCTACTGCGGGGCGTTCCAGAATCGCGGCGTCGACTCGAAGTCTATCTCAGCGTCGGAAGGCGCGCGCTCGTAGAGCGCGTCGTGGACGGCCTCGTAAGCCGCGCGCGGGCCCTCCTGTGCGAGTTTCGGGTGGTCGCGAGTGTCGAAGACGACGCGCCACGTCCCGTTCGTGAGGTGAAGCCCGAGGATGTACTTTCCGCGGACGTTCACGACCAGTTGGTAGGCGTGCTGAATCGTCTCGCCGTCGCGTTCGAGGTTGTAGCCGCGGACGGCGACGGCCTGCTGAATCGCCTCTTTCGTCTCGAGTTCGGCGACGAACGACTTGGGGACGGCCCGTCCGGGGAGCGATTCGACGAACGGTTCGCTCACGGCCGCACCACCTCGCATCGCGTGCCTGTCGGTTCCATCGTACCCTATCTGGGCGGCCCAGCGGGTATATGCGACACGGTCTCTGCTGGGCGACGGGGCCCCGCCCGCGTCGCGCCTCGCGGGCGCGCACGAGAAGCACTAACCCAGCGAACCGAGAGGGAGGCTCATCCAACGAACCGAGAGGGAGCGCACCCAGCGAACCGAGACGGAGGCGCGGCGAACGCGGGTCGGAATCGGTCGGCCGCCGTCTGCCGACCCGCGTTTCGAACGAAGCACCTTTGACGCTCTGCGCGCGCAGACGAACCGTGAACACCAACGCGCACCACGTCGGTATCACCGTTCGCGACCTCGATTCGACGCTCGAATTCTATCGCGATGCGCTCGACCTTCCGGTCGTCTCCCGTTTCGAAGTCGCGGGCGACGAGTTCGCCACCGCCGTCTCCGTCGACGGCGCCTCGGCGCGGTTCGCCCACCTCGACGGCGGCGACGTACGCATCGAACTCGTCGAGTACGACCCGGTCGGAGCCGACACCGACGAACCGACGCTCAACCGCCCCGGCGCGACCCACCTCGGACTCTCTGTCGACGACGTCGACGCCGCGGTGGCGGAACTCCCGCGCGATACCGAGACGCTCAGCGAGCCGCAGACGACCGAAAGCGGTACGCGAATCGCGTTCGTCCGCGACCCGGAGGGGAACCTCGTCGAACTCCTCGAGGCCTGAATCGGACGCTCGACTCGACAGGCGTCACCTCTCGGCTGGTCGGACTTGTGGTGTGTGAACAATCACGGGTGCGCGGTCACTCCCCGCTCGGGAACCACGTTCGCGGTCGCTCCGCTCCGACCGGGAGTTTCAGCGTCACGGCCGTCCCCCCGAGGGGAGACGGTTCCAACTCCATGCTTCCGCCCGCCTTCTTGACGACCCAGTGGACCAGCCACAGCCCCATCCCGGTCCCGTGTTCGAGCGGCGTCTCCTCGCCGCGCTTGATGACTCGCCACTCCTCGTCGGGGATGCCGGGCCCGTCGTCGGCGACCCGGACGACGAGCTTCGAGTCGTCGTCTTCCGTTCGGTACACGTCGACGTGGACCGTCTCGCCGCCGTGTTTGAGCGCGTTCGCGATCAACTCGTCGAGCGCCGCGCCGACGCGGCTGTCGACCCGTGCGAAGACCCCCGTCTCGATGTCCGTTCGTATCGTCGCCTCGGGATACGTCGATTCGGCTCGCGACACGGCGGACTCGACGAGCGCCGAGACGCGCCGCGGGGTCGCCTCGGATTCGAGGGCGTCCGAGACGGTCTGGGCCTTCTCCGAGAGCGCCACGAGTTCGCTCGCCGCTTCGACGATGGTCTCGGCGGCGTCGGTGAGGTCCTCGTCGGCGACGCCGGCCGCGCCGGTCGCGTCCTGGCGAATCATCTCCGCGTAGCCCTCGATGACGTTCATCCGGTTTCGGAGGTTGTGCCTGAACATCCGGTTGAGGACGCCGAGACGCTGTCTGGTCAGCTCCGACTCGGTGATGTCCGACTGGATGGCGACGTAGCCGTGGATGTCGCCGTCGCTCGCGATGGGTGCGATAGTCTGTATCGCGGTGTAGAGCTCGCCGCCCTTCCGCCGGTCGATGATTCGCTCCTGCCACGTCTCGCCGGACTGGACGGCCCGCCACAGTCGCTCGTAGTACGCCTCCGGCATCTCGCCGGAACTGAGCAGCGCGGCCGACTCACCGACCGCCTCCGCGGCGTCGTAGCCGGTAATCTCTTCGAACGCCGGATTGACGTACGTGATCTCACCCTCCGGCGTAGTGAGGTAAATTGCGTGCCCCGCCTGTTCGACGGCCAGTTCGAACTCGCGGAGGCGACGCTCCCGGCGCTGTTGTTCGGTCACGTCGACGAACACGCCGACGATTTCGGCGGGTTCGTCGTCGGCGTCGCGGACGACCGCTGTCGAAAGTCGGAACTCACGGAGGTCGCCGTCCGCCCGTCGTCGCTCGACCGAAACGTCCGAGAGGCCGTCTTCGTCGATGGTCCGCCGGATAATCTCCTCGCTGTTTTCGCTGTTCTCGCCCGCGCTGTAGGGGAGCGGCTCGCCGAGCACCTCGTCGCGCTTCCAGCCGAACGCCTCCGTGGCGGCGTCGTTCCACCTCGTTACGCGCCCCTCGGGCGTGACCGCGATAATCGGAACCGGGGAGGCGGCGACCACGGTTCGAAGTTGGTCCAGCGACGACCGAATCGACGTCTGTTGGCGCTCGATTCGCCGGTCTTTCCGGGAGGCGAGCGCCCAGACGAACGCGGTAGAGACGGCGACGAAGGAGAACCCCTTGATAAGCTCGGCCTCCGGGGCCGGGGGCGCACCCAGCGCGGCCGACAGGAGCAACTCGCCGCCGAGGATGCCTGCGGTCCCGAAGCCGAGGTACGCCAGCGCCATCGTGCGGGCGTCGAGACCGTCGAGCGGCGAGTCGTTCATCGTCCGAACGGAGCGCGAGCGGAGATATAAACGTGGTGCGGGAAACCGGCAGTTGATAACGAAATCACCACCCCTCGAAACCCGACGCGGAAGCGCAACCGACATTGGCACCGGGCCGCTAGCTGCGGTAACTCGACCGCTTCGCGGAGATGCGCGGCGGTCTCTCACCATGAGCCGACGAGACGCTATCGAGACACCATGAAACGACGCGACGCCATCAAGACGCTCGGAATCGGTGCTATCGCCGCCACCGCGGGGTGTCTCGGCGGGTTCGAACGGCAGTCGGCGTGGCGCGACCCGCCGCTCGTCGAGGACCGTCCGGCCGCGGTCTACCTGCCCGCCATCACCGAGGGGATGAAGATGTACGGGAAGACGACGGCCGGCCCGTACGGCGTCGCGCTCACCTACTCGTACCCCCACCGATTCTGGACCGCCGCCGGTTCGGAACTCGGGAAGACCGTCGTCGAGGCCGACGACTCGATTCACCTCATGGCGTCGCTGTGGGACGCCGAGACGGGGACCGTCCTCCCGCTGGACGCCGGCGTCTCCATCGAAATTCTCCGCGACGGCGACCTCGTGAGCGAGGAGGTCGCCTACCCGATGCTCTCCCAGCAGATGGGGATGCACTACGGCTCGAACTACGTCCTCGACGGCGAGGGCGACTACGAGGCCCGCGTGCACGTCGGCGGCACCTCGCTTTCCCGAACCGGCTCGTTCGCCGGGCGGTTCGACGCGGCCGAGACGGCGACGTTCGAGTTCGCCTTCGAGACGGACGACCTCTACGACGTGGAACTGCGTCGGCTCGGCGACGAGGCCGGGTCGCGCGGCGCGGTCCCCGCGATGGAGATGATGGGCGTCCCGACCGGGAAAGCGCCCGCCGTCGACGACCTCCCCGGTCGCCACCTCGGCCGACGGACGAGCGCCGACGCCCTGTTCGACGCCCTCGTCGTCGACGACGGTTCCCGGTTCGGCGTCGACGGCTCGTACCTCTGCGTCTCGGCGCGGACCCCGTACAACGAGTTCGTCCTGCCGATGATGGGCGTCAGAGCCACGCTCGAACGCGGCGGAACCGCGGTGCTCGACGGGGCGCGACTCGACCGGACGCTCGACCCCGACCTCAGTTACCACTACGGCGCGGGCGTCGAGGGCGTCGAATCCGGCGACGCGCTGACGCTCTCGGTGGACGTGCCGCCGCAGGTCGCTCGCCACGACGGCTACGAGACGGCGTTCATGGAGTTCGAATCGATGCGGTTCGACGTCTGAGGCGTCGCCCCGCCGCCGTCGTGCGTCTCGCGCCTCGCACTCGCGACCCGCCGCCGGCTCCGCCCCCGTTCGATGCCAACGGCGCGAACACCCGCGATAGAAACGTTCAGAAGCCACCCTCCCCGAACTTCGAGTGACTATCGGATGACCACGGACACCGACGCGACGCGCGACCGCCACACCTGCACAGCGTGCGGCGAGGCGTATCCGACCGAGCGACTGCTGGTCCTCCACCGGGGCGCGAGACACCCCGACGACCTCGACGCCGAGGAGGTCGAGGCGTACCGCGAGGCGTACTACGAGGAGGAAGACGAACTCAAGTCGTTCCGCATCCGCGCGCTCGGCGTCCTCGTCCTGCTGTACTTCGGCTTCCTCATGCTGTTTATCGTCTTCGCATCATGACCCGACTCCGACACCTCTCCCTCAGACGATTCGGTCTCGGTCTCCTACTGGCGAGCCTCCTGTCGCTTCTCTCCGACCCGGCGGTCGCGAGCAACGCCGCGGTCGGCCTCGCGGGCGCGTCGGAGGACAACCTCGCGGTCCCGCAGTGGCTCTATCTCGCCACCGGCGGCGCGACCGTCGGGGCCTCCGCGCTCCTCGCCAGCTTCGTCACCGACCGCCGGTTCATCGAGCGCGTCCACCTGTGGCAGACCGGGTCCGAAGCGGGCGTCTCAGACAGCGTCCTGCGCGCCCTCCGGGTCGCGGGTGGCGTCCTCGGCCTCGCGCTCCTCGCGCTCGTGGTCTATCTCGGCTACACCGGCCCGCAGGTTCCGACCGTCAGCTTCGCCGTTATCGTCGTCTTCGCGGGGCTCCGGGCCGGATACACGATGTTCTCGTACCTCGTGACAGACACGTGGCGCGCGCTGAACCCGTGGCGAACCGTCGTCTCGGCGGTTCCGAACGGGTTCGTCTCGTATCCCGAGCGACTCGGTCGCTGGCCGGCGGTGGCTGGGATTCTCGCGCTCGTCTGGGTCGAGACCGCGACCGACGTCACGACCCGTCCGTCGGTTCTCGCGACCGCGCTCGTCGCCTACTCGGTCGTCACGCTCGCCGGCGCGGTCGCCGTCGGCGCGGACGCGTGGTTCGACAAGGTCGACCCCGTCTCCGTCTTCCTGCACTTCTACGGCCGCGTCGCACCGATTCGCCTCGACGACGACGGACTCTCTTTCCGCCTCCCGGGGATGCGACTCGTCACCGACGACGACCTGACGGACCTCGGCGACGTGGCCGTCGCGGTCGTCCTCGTCTGGGAACTCACGTTCAGCGGCTTCGTCACGACCGAGCAGGGCGCGGCGGCCGTTCGGGCGCTCGCGGGCGTCGGGCTTCCGCCGCTTGTCGTCTACGGACTGCTCTACCTCGGCGGCTTCGCGGTCTTCCTCGGCCTTTACGTCCTCGCGGCGCGGGTGACCGCCCGCCGCATCGACACCTTCGAGACGCCGCTCGACCTCGCGGTCAAATTCGCGCCCTCGCTGCTCGCTATCGCCGCCGGCTATCACCTCGCGCACTACGTCGGCTTCTTCGTCTCGCTGTCGCCGATGTTGGTGGCGGCGTTGTCGTCGCCGCTGTCGTCGCCGGCGAACCCGGTCGTCCTCACGCTCCCCGCGTGGTTCGGCGGGCTGAACGTCGCGTTCGTCCTCGTCGGCCACCTGCTCGCGGTGTGGGTGGCGCACTCGCAGGCCTACCGGACGTTTCCCAGCCGACTGCAGGCCGTCCGGAGCCAGTTTCCCTTCGTCGCCGTGATGATTCTCTACACGGTTCTCAGCCTGTGGCTCATCTCGCTGCCGACCGCGAGCCCGCCGTTCCTCTAATTATTAACTCAAATCGATTGAGTTATGAAATCACAACAGTAGAACCCCGATTTCTAACAGGTGAATTATTAACCTGTCCCTGACTACTGCCGAGTATGAGCGAACACGACGGACGCGAGCCCGCCCCCGACGAGGCGGACGCGTCCACTACCCCGCCAGACGGCGACGGATGCGGGTGCGACGACGCCTGCGGGGTCGAGGGTGCGTCGGAGTCGAGCGCGGCCGGCGAGACCGGGGGCGGCGACTCCGCCGGTGGGCCCGCCGATTCGACCCGTGCGGAGTTCGGCGTCCCGGACATGGACTGCGCCTCCTGTGCGAACAAGGTCGAATCGAGCGTCCGGAAACTCGACGGCGTCGGCGACATCGACCCGCGGGTGACGACCGGCCGACTCGTCGTCGAGTACGACCCCGACCGGACCACGCCCGACGACATCCGGGGCAACATCGAGGGCGCGGGGTACGCCGTCGAGGACGCCCCGTCGACCCGCGAGGTCTCGTTCACCGTTCCGGACATGGACTGCGCCTCCTGCGCCGGAAAGGTCGAAAACGCCCTCCGCGGCGCGCCGGGCGTGCTGTCGTACGAGACGCGCCCGACGACCGGGACCGCCGTCGTCACGCTCGCGGCCGACGCGGACCTCGATTCGGTCGTCTCGGCCATCGAAGCCGCCGGCTACGAGGTCACCGGAACCGACGCCGACGGGGCGGACACCGACGCCGACGCTGACGCCGGCGGGGACCGCGAGAGCGTCTGGCGTAGCACGCGCGCGGTGAAAACGTGGATAAGCGGCGGCTTCCTCGCGGCGGGCATCGCCGCCGAGTACCTGCTCGGGCTGGAACTCGTCGTCGCGAGCGTCCTCGGCGTCTCGTTCACGGTCGCCGAACTGCTCTACATTCTCGGGGCCGCGCTCGGCGGGCAGGCCATTCTCCGCAACGGCTACTACTCGGCGAAGAACCGCAGTCTCGACATCGACTTCCTGATGTCGGCGGCGATTCTCAGCGCCGTGACCGCGAGTCTCATCTCCGGGCCGACGAGCCTCTACTTCGAGGCCGCGACGCTCGCGTTCCTCTTCAGCGTCTCCGAACTGCTCGAACGCTACTCGATGGACCGCACGCGCGACTCCCTCCGAGAGCTGATGGACCTCTCGCCCGACGAGGCGACGGTCCTCCGAGACGGCGTGGAGACGGTCGTTCCCGTCGAAGAACTCGACATCGGCGACGTGGTCGCCGTCAAGCCCGGCGAGAAGATTCCCGTCGACGGGACGGTCGTCGCGGGCGACAGCGCGGTCAATCAGGCTCCCATCACCGGCGAGTCCGTCCCGGTCGACAAGGCCGAGGGCGACGAGGTGTTCGCGGGCACTGTCAACGAGGCGGGCTACCTCGAAGTCCGCGTCGAGTCCGCCGCGGGCGACGACACCCTCTCGCGCATCGTCTCGATGGTCGAGGACGCGCAGGCCAACAAGACCGAACGCGAGCAGTTCGTCGAGCGCTTCTCGTCGTACTACACTCCCGTCATGGTCGTCGTCGCGGTCGCGGTCGCGGCGATACCGCCCCTCGCGTTCGGCCTCGACTGGGTGACGTGGTTCGTCTACGGCATCACGATGCTCGTGCTCGCCTGTCCCTGCGCGTTCGTCATCTCGACGCCCGTCTCGGTCGTCTCGGGCATCACGTCGGCCGCGAAAAACGGCGTGCTCATCAAGGGCGGCACGCACCTCGAAGCGATGGGCTCGGTCGAGGCCATTGCCGTGGACAAGACGGGCACGCTCACGAAGGGCGAACTCACCGTCACCGACGTGGTCCCGCTCGACGGGAACTCCGAAGAGGACGTGCTGCGGTGCGCGCGCGGCCTCGAATCCCGGAGCGAACACCCCATCGGCGAGGCCATCGTCTCCCACGCCGAGGGCACGGGCGTCGCCGCCCGCGAGGTCGACGACTTCGAGAGCGTCACCGGCAAGGGCGTCCGCGCCGACCTCGACGGTGTCCCGCACTTCGCCGGCAAGCCCGGCTTCTTCGAGGAGCTCGGATTCGACCTCGAACACGTCCACGTCACCGGCCCCGGCGAGGAGCTTTCGGCGGAGGTCCGACAGCTCTGTGACCGCCACGGCTGTCTCAACCTCGTCGAGGACACGATTCCGCGACTCCAGTCGGAGGGCAAGACGGTCGTCCTCGTCGGGACCGAAGACGCCCTCGAAGGCGTCGTCGCCGTCGCCGACGAGGTCCGCCCGGACGCCCGCGAGACGGTCGCGAAGCTCCGCGAGGCCGGCCTCTCGGTCGTCATGCTCACCGGCGACAACGAGGGGACCGCCCGCGCCATCGCCGAGCAGGTCGGCGTCGACGACTTCCGCGCGGGTCTCCTCCCCGAGGACAAGGTCGCCGCCGTCGAGGGCCTCCTCGACGAGTACGGCTCGGTCGCCATGGTCGGCGACGGCATCAACGACGCCCCGGCGCTCGCCACGGCCACCGTCGGCGTCGCCATGGGCGCGGCCGGCACCGACACCGCCCTCGAAACGGCCGACATCGCCCTCATGGCCGACGACCTCTCGAAGCTCCCGTACCTCTACGAACTCTCCCACCGCGCGAACGGCGTCATCCGGCAGAACATCTGGGCGTCGCTCGCCATCAAGGCCGTCCTCGCGGTCGGCGTGCCCTTCGGCTACGTCTCGGTCGCGCTCGCGGTCCTCGCGGGCGACGCCGGGATGACCATGGGCGTGACGGGCAACGCGATGCGGCTCGCCCGGATTCGCCCGGACGAGTGAGGTTCACGGGGCTCGTCACCTCTCACTTCCAGATTTTCGCTCTCTCGCGGCCCGATTCGCGTATCCGTGTTACTTAGTGGCGTGACACCATCAACGCGTCCGCAATTCTTGCCGCATGGGAACCGGCTGGCTCGGTTTTACCGACGCCGCGCGTCATAAGTTGGCATGGGAGACGACGAGCGGACGCCACGCCGAGACGCGACCGACCGACCGACGCGGAGTCGGGATACCCGCGACACCGGACGCACACGGAGACGGTTCATCTGGCTCACCGGGACCGCCGCGATGGCCGGATTGGCCGGCTGTTCCGGCGGCGGTGGCGGCGCGACCGAGACGACGACGGCGACCGCGACCACGACGCAGTCGTCGGGGTCGACCGGGGGCGTTCCCGAGGCGTACGCGACCGCCACGTCCCTCGACGGCACCCAGCGCAACCCCGACAGCCTCTCGTCGCAGGAGGCCGTCTCGTACCAAGACGAGCCGAAAGACGGCAAGCAGTGTTCGACCTGCCGGTACTACATCGAGGACAAAAACGGGGACGGCGTGGGCGCGTGCGCCATCGTCGCGGGCGAAGTCGCTCCCGAGGGGTACTGCGTCTCTTACGTCGAATACGAGGGGTAACGCTCCGAACCGCGGTCGCGGTCAGGAGTCGTCGCCCGTCGGCCCGACGGCGCTCTGAATCCGACAGCGGATGGACTCCTCGACGCCGTCGCGCTCGACCGGAATCACCCACTTCTCGCCGCAGCCGAGGACGGTCACCATCTCGCCGTCCTGTCGGTGTTTCACCGAGACGAACACCTCGCCGCGCTCGGGGTCGTAGTCGACGAGTTCGACGAGCACGTCCTCGCCGGCGATGAGGAGGTTCTTCGCGCCGTCCAACTCGGTGACGTAGGACTCGGTGTTCCCGGCCGGGTCGGTGACGAACAGTTCGACGACCGGCACGTCCTCCCCGTCGGGGTAGCTCGCGTCGACTTCGAGCGCCCCGTCTTCGAGCCGGATGCCGTGTATCTCGACGAGCGACGCCGCGACGCCGAAGGTGTCAGCGACCTGCTGACGGAGGTCCCCCAACGGGATTCGAACCGACTCTCGAATCGTTCCCATGCCCGCCCCTACGAACGGGGGGTGTATGAGCGTGTCCGCTAGTCGTCGCCCCAGAGGGCGTCCGCGAGGCGCGACCCCGACGGAACGGCCTCGCGGAAGGGGACCGAGTCGAACGCGAGCGGCCCGTTGAGCGAGAGAAAGCCGAGTTCGCCCTCGGACGCGCGGTCGAGGTTGGTCAGGAAGGCCACCTTTCGGACCGCCTCGACGCCCTCGACGGTCGCGTCGGGGTCGACCGACTCGTACAGGGCGGCGTGTTCCCGGACGTGTTCGACGCAGCGTCTCGTCGGCGCGAACAGCAACAGCGCGTGGACGCCCGGCCCCTCGCGGCCGAGTTTCGTCCGGATGGCGTGCTCGTCGTCCTTGTAGAAGTAGCGCTCCATGCGGCGGTACTGGCGGAGTATCTCGTTCGCGCCGGTGGCGTGGCGGACGGCGGCGTCGGCCTTGAGTTCGATGAGGTAGTCGACCGGTTCGGGCGTCCGAACCCGGACGTACACGTCGGCGACGCCGCGGTTCCCGTAGTGGTCGTACGGCTCTTCGAGGTGAATCTCCACGTCGTCGAAGGCCGCCCGGAAGTGCTCGACCACCCGCGTCGCCAACTCGTCCTCGCGCATCTGTCGGTCGAGACGAGGCGGCCGTCGGGGAAATGTCCCGCGGTTCGCCCGGCGCGACTCGGCACATCGGAAAACACATACTCTCGGCGTTCGGTTGGAGAATCGACATATGTCCCTGCCGACCCGCAGACAGGTCCTCCAGGCTGGCGGCGCGTCCCTTGTCGCCGCGCTCGCCGGGTGTTCCGGCGAGGGGTCCAGTTCCAGTTTAGACGAGCCACGCGGTCCCTCCCCGGACGCGCTCGTCACCGACTACGACGCCCTGACAGTTCGCAACGACGCCGAGACCGGCATCTTCCGGGACGCCGCCCGGGAAGACGAGGACACGGGGTCGTCGTATCTCGACGATTTCCTCGTCACCACCGACGAGGAGCGCGAGAACGTCGCCGTCGCAGCCGAACCCGACGGCATCGACGAGGCCCGCGCGTTCATCGACGAGACGGAGTTCGACGCGCAGACGCTCGTCATCACCCAGCACCGGACGGACGCCTGCCACCGCGTGAAACTGCTGTACGTCACGCACCCCCCGGACAGCGCCGTCCACCTCGACTTCTGTCACCCGCTCCGCCCGGCCTCGGTCGAGTGTTCCGTCGACGACCGTCACGTCGTCGCCTCGCTGGTGCGACTGCCCTACTCGTCGAAGGGCGAGTCGAGTTGGGGACACGGCGGCGGAAGCAGTTGTCGCCTCCCGCCGTCGCTCCGAACCGAGACGGAGGACGCCTGAGATGCCCCGGACGCGACGCGACGTGCTCGCCTCGCTCGCCGGGGTCGGCGTCGCCGGGCTCGCGGGGTGTACCGCGCTCGACGCTGGCGGCTCCGAAACCGAGGACCCGTCTCTCGACGCGGCGACCCTCCGCGAGGTCAGAGAACTCGGGTCGCCGGCGTTCCCGGCCCGCGTTCCGGCCCCGATTGCCGATTCGTTCCTCGAACGGGGCCGCGCTCGCGCCCGCGAACTCCTCGATTCCTGTCCCGAGACGATGTCCCCGGAAGAAGTCCCGAACGAGGCGGTCCGGGAAATCTACGCCGAGGCGTACGCGGACGCCGCCGAGGACCTCGAACGGACGGCGGCTGACGAGTCGCCCTTCGAGGCGCTTCGGGGACTGCGCTACGCCCGCGGGGCCGCGGCGATGGCGAAGGGGACCTACGAGGCCGCAGTCGGCGGCTTCACCGAGTCTGACGTGCGTGACGAGGCCGAGGCGGTCCGCGCCGACATCGAGTCGTTCCGGCTCGGCACGCGCTACCTCGGCGACGAACCCGACCGGGCGCTCGTGGTGTACGAGGCCGTCGAGAACCTCGTCGCGGCCGCGGTCCGGTATCTCGACAACGCCGGCGAGTACGGGCGCTACGCCGACAGCGCCCCGCGGGTCGGCGAACTCTTCGACGCGGTCGAGTCGGCGCGGGCGTCGCTCGACGGCGCGCGCCACGTCCGCGACCGCTATCTCGCGACGATTCCAGACCCGGTGGACTTCACCGGCCCGTTCGAGGCGACGGCCTCCTCGCTCGCCGAGATTATCGCGGACCGCCTGTCCGAGTATCCCGAGGAGGAAGGGCTCGAACCCGTCGTCGAGGCCGAGGGATTCGACACGGAGGAACTCGAATCCATGCCGGCCAAAGACCTGCTGGTGGAGACGTTCGTCGAAGTCGAACGCGGGCTTCAGGACGCCCGTGACGGCCTCCGAAGCGGTCGATTCGCCACCGCGCTCGTGGGCGCACACACCGCCGAGACGCACCGCCGCGCGTTCCAGGACGCAGTCACGGCGGTCAAGCGAGGCCGCTACGAGTCCGTCGAGTCCGCAACCGCGGTCAGAGACGCGAAACTCGGCGCGCTCGAAGCCCTCGAAGCCGCCCGGTCGGACGGGTCGAACCCGCACCTGACGCGGCGCGCGCTGGTCGATATCGCCCACATGGTCGGCCGCGGGGACCGTTCTCTCGGCGACGACTACTATTCGGACGACGACCCTCGGGCCGCGCGAAACGCACTCGCGCAGTACGCGACCACCGAGTTCGCCGCGCGCGAGACGCCTGATGTGAGCGCGTGGGTGCTCGGGACGCTCGCGGCCGAGCGCGGCGGCGTCCGCCGCTGACGGGCCGTTTCCTTCGTTTTGGGCGCGTTCCCGCGAACTGTTTGGACGGTATCTACCGGTCCGACTGCCGCGTCTCTGCATCGACTCTCGGAAACTCTCGAGACGACCGCTTCGATAACTCGCGGGCGGCGAGTCATGGGGGCGCCCACAGGTGGTTCATGCAATCCACGCACCACCATCGCGCTCGACCGAGTCGAACGCTCGATGGACGAACTCCGGGTGAGGTGCTCCTTAGATAGCACCACCTCGCCTCGGTGAAACGCGGGAGATTGGCAACGTTTGGGTGTCCTCCGTCGCAACGCTACCCAACCCGATAATAAGGTTTAATATTTGATGGCGGTTTGATTGTTATATGGCCGTCGTTAGCGTCTCGATGCCGGAGGAACTACTCGAGCGAATCGACCAGTTTTCCGAGGACCACGGATATACTGGTCGGAGCGAAGTGCTCCGAGAGGCGAGTCGGAACCTCCTCGGTGAGTTCGAGGACAAGAAACTCGAAGACCGCGAGCTGATGGGCGTCGTAACTGTCGTCTTCGATTACGAGACGACGAGCGTCGAAGAGAAGATGATGCGACTCCGCCACGAGTACGAGGACATCGTTGCGTCGAACTTCCACAGCCACGTCGGCGGGCACCACTGTATGGAACTGTTCGTTCTCGAGGGGTCGCTCGAAGACATCTCGACGTTCGTCGGAAAAATCAGAGCGACGAAAGACACGCTCACGATCGATTATTCGGTGCTTCCGGTCGACGACTTCGGTCCGCTCGCGGATATGAGCTGAACTCGCTGTCCCACGTTCGGACCCCACGCTGTCGACTCACCCGGACAGATTGGTCGTAGCGCTTGGGTAGTCTGTTATCGGAACTCTCTCTATCAGTGGACCGCTGTAGCGGACGCTGAACGAGTAGATGCTCTGTTCGACCGGCGAGAGGCGTCGTCGCCGGTGTATCGTTCGGCCGTGTCACCCTCACTTAATAATAACTAATATCAAAATCACAGAAGTTATTATATCATGGCTCAGAGTTAGCAACACAATGGTCGAACTCACGCGACGAAGACTGCTACAGGGGGCGGGCGCAAGCGCGGTCGCTGGGACGGGAGTCGCCGGCTGTCTCGGTCGGGGTGGTGGCGACTCACTCGGCTCTCTGACTGTCGCGTACGTCCCGATTTACCCGAACATGCAACACTACGTGATGGAACAGGAGAGCTACTACGATGAAATCCCGGCGGACGTCACCATCGAGCGGTTCAGCTCCGGGCCGAGCGTCGTCAAGGCGTTCGCCAGCGGGGACGTCGACGTTGCGCTCTTCGGAATCACGCCGGCGATGGTCCTCGCCGACAAGGGAACCGACGCCGGGGTTCTCGCCGCGAATTCGCGAAACGGGTTCAAGATCCTCGGAACGTCCGACCTCGTCGACCGCTACGAACGGGAGGGGAACGCCGCGTTCGAGAGCTTCGAACAGGAACGCGGCCGCAAGGTGAGATTCGGGGCTCCGCCGGACGGGAGCGTTCCGGACATCGTGCTTCGGTACTGGATTCAGGAGGACCTCGACCTCGGCGAGATGGACGCCGTCATCAACAAGTCGAAAGTCCCGCCGGCGAAGGCGGTCCAGACCATCCAGTCGGGGGACATCGACGCGACGATTATCCAAGAGCCGTTCGCGACGATTATCGGCCGCGAAGACGGCTTCGGCGAACTTGCCTGGTCCGGAGACATCTTGCAGGACCACCCGGTCACGGTGCTGTTCGCCAGCCAGCGCGTCATCGACGACAGCGACGTCTCGCAGGCGCTGGTCGAACAGCACGTCGCAGCGACCGAGTTCACGGCCGGGTCGCCCGACGCCGCCGCCGTCGATGCCGCGTCGGTCATCGGGTCCGGTGTGAGCGAGGACCTCGCGAAGGCCGCGATGGATTCGCGGGCGTCTGATTTCCTCTCGGACCCGCACGCGGTTACCGAGCAAGCCGCCACGATGGGCGAGTTCGTCGCCGATGTCGGCAACATCGAGGAGCCGGTCGCGACCGATGACCTGTTCGCAGTCGACGCCTACGACGCTATCCAGCAATGAGCACCCGCACGACCGGTACTAAGCTGGTGACCGCCGCTGTTGGCGAGGGTGACCTCAAGCGGTATCTACGTGGCTTCGGCGGGTTGCTCGCGTTTCTCCTCGTCTGGTGGGTCGGCGCGGTAACGACCCAGCCGTCGTATCTCGTCCCGGGGCCGCTCGAATCGGTCCGCGCCTTCGTCACCCTGTTCACGACCTCGACCGCAATCGCGGTTCCCCTGGTCGGCTCGGAGCTGGTGTTACCGACGGGGCTCGCGCACCTCGCCGAGACGCTGTTCCACTACGTTCCCGGCCTGCTTCTCGGTGCCGGCTGCGGAATCGGGCTCGGACTGACGATGGGTTGGAACGGCGCGCTCGACGACTGGCTGCGGCCGCTCGTTCGAGTGCTGCGGCCTATCCCCCCTCTGGCGTGGGTCGTCTTCGCCATCGTCTGGTTCGGCATCCACCACACCGGGGCGGCGTTCATCGTCTTCGTCGGCGCGTTCTGGATTAACTTCTACGGGGCGTACGGTGGCGTCGAGGGCGTTTCGACCGAACTGACCGATGCCGCGTCGACGCTCGGCGTGGAACGGGACCTCTCGATGCTGAAACTCGTTGCACTCCCGAGTGCGGCTCCCCAGGTGTTGACGGGGTTCCGGACGAGCATCGGACGCTGTTGGATGATCGTCGTGGGCGCTGAGTTGTTCGGCGCGCCCGGTGTCGGCTACGAGATTATCAACGCCTCGAACAACCTCGCGATGGCGACCAGCGTCGCCTACATGTTTCTGATCAGTCTGGCGTTCCTCTGTATGGACGTCGGATTTCGCCTCGTCGAACGGAGGGTGCTCGCGTGGCGATGAGCAAGCTCCCAGCCGCCGACCGAGAGCCCGAGGAAAAGATCAGTATCCGGGGCGTTAGCAAGACGTACGAGTCGACGAACGCGCTCGATGACGTCTCGTTCTCGGTATCGGAAGGCGAGTTCTGCTGTGTCGTCGGGCCGTCCGGCTGTGGAAAGACGACCCTGCTGCGGGCTATCGCCGGCCTCGACGACGTGGATCGCGGCTCGATTCTGGTCGACGGTGACCCGGTTACCGACCCGAGTCTCGACCGGGGCATGGTGTTTCAGGAGTACGCCCTGTTCCCGTGGCGAACCGTCCGCGGGAACATCCGATTCGGCCTCGACCGCCCCGCCTGCGAATGCGCGGACTGCGAAGCGCGGGTCCGCGAACTGGTTGATCTCGTCGGCCTCGAGGGCTTCGAGGACGCCTACCCCAAGGAACTGTCCGGCGGGATGAAACAGCGCGTCGGCATCGCTCGTGCCCTCGCTGTCGACCCGGAGATACTGCTGATGGACGAACCGTTCGGGAGCGTCGACGCGCGGACGCGCGACCGCCTACACGCTGAACTGCTCGGTATCTGGGCGCAGACCGAACAGACCGTCGTGTTCGTCACCCACGACATCGACGAGGCGGTGACGCTGGCCGACCGCGTCGTCGTGATGGACGCCGACCCGGGGACCGTCCAATCGACCATCCCTATCGATTTAGAACGCCCGCGTCAACGGACGGCCCACGAGTTCGTCGAGTACGTCGCGGAAATCAGAGACGAACTCGGCAGTCCGGTAGACAGCAGCCACGAATAGCTCGGTGGTTGCTGCTGCGTCGTTAAACGTCGGTGGGTGTCCCGTCGCGTTCCGTCGGCGTGTGCCTCTCGCTATTCGACGACTCTGACAACACCTGAAACGGACACGATATTAAAATACCAGACCAACAACCGCCATGTATATTATTCATAGGGGGTGATTTAATATATGCCAATTGTAAGCACCTCGATGGCCGAGCAACTCCGTGACGAACTCGATGCGTTTGCGGTGGAACACGGCTATAGTGGGCGAAGCGAGGTTATTCGCGAAGCGTGCCAGTCGCTACTCGCGGAGTACCAAGAGACTGACTACGAGGGTCAACAGGTCTTAGCGACGGTGACTGCCGTCTTCGGGTACGATAAACCGAAGACAGAGCGTCGGATGATGGACATCCGCCACGAATTCGAAGCGTCGATTCGGTCGAACTCGCACAACTGCCTCGACGGCAACACGGGCTGTGTTGAGACGTTCGTCGTCGAAGCCGCCTACGACGATGTCTTGCGGTTCATTGGGACTGTCCGGGGGGCGGACGAGCCAGTCTCCGTCGAATACACCGTCGTCCCTGTCGACGTAGTGAGTACCGGGGTTAGTGAGTCTGACACGTTTTGATCCGGGGGGCTCGGTGTCTTCTTCGAACTCGCGTAATCGTGTCGTTCTGACGGAAGCCGACGACGTGGAAGTCGTACAGACATCTTCGTCTGATGGTCGCAGACGTGACTGAGCGTCTTCCGCGAGAGGTTATTAAAACAACAATATCTAATCACAACATTTATTATCTGAAAGAAGGATTTTAACATAACGTGACTCAGCACACGCGACCACGATTCGACGCCGCTGGATCCGACGGCGCTCCGGTCGATTCTCTCGTCAGGTGTCCGTCGGATGATTCCGACTCTCGTACTGGGCGTGTGGACGGTCTGAAGACGTGGACTCCGTCCTCCGTAACCGGGAACGTCGTGAGCGGGGTTGCAGACGAGACTGCAATCGCCGAGTCGCGACAGAAGGCCCCCGAACCATGACTGACCGAAGTTCGAGCGACTCCGAACCCGCGTGGGCCGGGGATGCTGAACCCGGACCGTCTGTGCAGCCCCGTACGGGGTTGATGTCACTCGTCGTCGGTTCAACCGAGCAGCCGGTCTGTACGCTCTATCCTCCAGACGTGGCAGTCCCGTACCGGACGACGACGTGGATAACGGCGTACGGCGATTCGTTCGTCGATCTCGGTGACTTCCGATGATGGCATCGTCCATCGGCGCAGGTGGAGGCAAACGGGAATGAGCGACGGCGAGCCTGACGGTGACTACATCTCTCCCGCCAACCAGTCGTACGAGTACGTAATCGTCGGCGGCGGCGTTCACGGGACCTGCGTGGCGAACTACCTCCTCGACGAGGGCGGGTACGACCACGAGGAACTGTGCCTGGTCGACCCTCACGAGCGGTTACTGGGGTCGTTCGAGACGAAAGCCCGCAAGTGCGGGATGCGGACCCTTCGGTCGACGTTCGTCCACCACATCGACACCGAGCCGTTCTCGCTCGACTCGTTCGCGGAGGGTGCACACCGGGAGCACGAACTCGTCCCGACCGAGGACTACCCGAACCGACCGACGCTCGACCTGTTCCTCGACCACGCCAGGTACGTCATCGACCGGCGTGACATCGACGCTTGTCACCACCAGTCGACGGTAACGGATGTCACGAGGACCCGGCATGGATTGCTTCGTGTGGATACGCCCGTTGGCTCACTTGTCGCTCGCCGTGTGGTTTTGGCTGTTGGCCTCGGCGGTCAGCTGACGGTCCCCTCGTGGGCGACATCGCTCTCCGACAACGCGCGACTCGCGCACGTCTGGGACGACGATTTCGACCCCACGACGGCCGCGGCGTTCGACGGCCGAACGTTCGTCGTCGGGGGCGGTATCACGGCGGCGCAACTCGCCTGTCGGCTGTCGGAAGACGCGGACGTGACGCTCCTCTCGCGTCACGACTTCGAAGTCGAACTGACCGAAGCCGACTCCCGCTGGATCAACTGGCGGCACATCGAACAGGAGATTCACTCGCTTCCGCCGGGGTCCGCGGCCCGCTGCGACCGGATTCGCGCCGCGCGTCACGACGCGACAATCCCGCCGTACATCGAACACCGACTGGTAGACGCCCGCGACTGCGGCGACCTCGACGTTCGACACGGCGAAATCGAGTGCGCACGCGCGTCGGGCGACGGGTTGCACCTCCGGTTCGACGACGGTACGACCGCGACGGACGCGCAGGTCGTGCTCGCGACGGGGCACGACTCCGCCCCGAAACACCCGCTCGTCGGAGCGCTCGCCGAGTCGCTGTCGCTCGAACGCGGTGCGAACGGCTTTCCCGTCCTCGACGACCGGACGCTCGCGTGGCAGCGGAGCGACGGCACCGATTCGGCGCTGTACGTCTCGGGCGCGCTCGCGGAGATGAGCGTCGGCCCGTTCGCCCGAAACGTCGTCGGCGCTCGCCGAGCCGCGGAGCGCCTGCTCGACTCGCGCGACAGTGTGGATTCGAAGGCCGTCGCACCGCCGTCACGGGGGAGGTCCTGAGATGCCGTCGAACGACCTCACGCTCGCGGTTTCGTTGCGGGCGCTCGACGAACTCGCGCGACCGAGCCGCGCGCTCGAAGACGCCGCGCGGTGGACGAGCCACCTCGGTATCGTCTCCTCGGAACCGTCGTTCATCGAACGGCGGCGCGTCCGGGAAGCCGGGTACGAACAGGAGTTTCTGTCGGGGCCGCGCACGATAGAGGAGGCGCTGACGAGCGTGCGAGCGCATTTCGACACGGCGCGGTACGTCTTCGTCGGCACGGACGAAACCAGCGAGGTCGTCACGCGGGTTCCGGACTGGACCTACCAGTCGGTGACGGACGCCGCAGCAGCCGCGGATTGGCGGCTTACGTCGACTATCGACGCCGACGAGGAGTGGCCCTATCGCGAAAAAACCCGCTTCGAGTGAGCTGCGGTCGGCTCCCCTCCCGGACCTAGAGCGCTTCTTGGGCCCGTTCCCGAAGCGGGGGTCCGAGGCTCGTGTCGTTCGCGAGTTCGTCGAGCGCGTCCGTCGCTCGACACCGACTCAGGGCGTTCAGGGCTTGGCGACGGTACCGCCCGTCGAGCCCGCTCGTGACCACGACGAGTCGAAGCTGCGTGGTCGCCCGTTCATCGGCGAGCTCATCGATGGCGTCTTCGCGCGTTCCGCGCGGCGCGTTCTTGTCGACGACCGTTCGAAAGAGCGAGCGTGGCGAAGACATCGTCAATCGGCGAGGCCGACCTCCTCGGCGCTCTCGGCGGACTGTGCGTCCCCGTCCGCAGCCTCTTCGGCGTCTTCGGGACGGTCGAACGTCGGGAAGCGGTCCTCGAAGGCGCTCCAGTCGGCGTCCATCTCTTCGTCGGTCAGCGTGGCCGTCTCGAGGTCCGCGCGGAGGTCGTCGTGGTCGATGTCGGTGCCGATGAGGACGAGTTGGGAGCCTCGGTCGCCGTACTCGGGATGCCAAGTCTCCTCCAGTTCGGGGTACGCCTCGAAGTACTGTGCCTGCTCGTCCGCCGGGAGCGTCGCAAGCCACCTGCCCGCGGGCGTGAGTCGAATCGACTGGCCCGCGACGTCGATACCCAGCGCGATGTCCTCGCGGCCCGCCAGCCAGAAGTGTCCCTTCGAGCGGACCACGCTCGTCGGCAGTTCGTTCAGCAGGTCGGCGAACCGCTCCGGGTGGAACGGCCGACTGGACTCGAAGACGAACGAGGTGACCCCGTGTTCTTCCTCCGCGGAGGCGTGGGGCTCTTCGAGTTCCTGCATCCACCCGGCGGACTGACTCGCCGCCTCGAAGTCGAACCGACCAGTGTCGAGGATTGCGTCCGGGTCGACCGCGCCGTGTTCGGTCCGGACGATTTCGGCGCGGGGCTGCAGCACTTCGAGCATCGCTTCGATCTCGTCGAGCGTCGCCTCGTCGACGAGGTCGCACTTGTTCAACAGCAGGACGTCGCAGAACTCGATCTGTTCGACCAGGAGGCTTCCGAGGTCCTTCTCCGTGTCGCCGTCCATGAGCGACTCCGTCGAGTCGAACGTCGTCCAGAACTGGTGGGCGTCGACGACGGTGACCGTCGTGTCGAGTTCGTAGTAGTCCATCGGCTCGATGCCGGTCTCCTCGTAGAACTCGGTGGGGTCGAGGTCCGACTGGTCGAACCCCATGGTGAGCGTCTGGGCGACGGGGAGCGGTTCGGCGACGCCGGTCGATTCGATGACGAGGTAATCGAACTCGCGAGCCCGCGCGAGCTTCGCGAGCGCGTCGAGCAGGTCGCCCCGGAGCTCACAACAGATACAGCCGTTCGACAGCTCGATTAACTCCTCGTCGTCCTCCGAGATGTCGGAGTGCTCGGCGACGCGGTCGGCGTCGACGTTCACCTCGCCCATATCGTTGACGAGGACCGCGATATCGAGGTCCGTCCGCGTGTTCAGGAGGTTGTTCAGCACGGTCGTTTTCCCCGCGCCGAGGTTGCCGCTCAGCACGGTAACGGGAATCGTCTCTCGACTCATGTGTTATTAACTCTAGACCACATCTTATTTATAATTAGCTAAATAGACTGTTCTATTGTTAATGGAGGCCCCAACTACCCCACGAACTGACGAGTCGCTCGACGCGGTTATCGTCGGCGCAGGAGCCGCTGGCGTCGGTATCGGCGTCGTTCTCGAGGCCCTCGACCTCGACGCCTACGCGATTCTGGAGCGAGACGACGTCGGCGCGTCGTTTCGACAGTGGCCCGAGGAGATGCGGTTCATCACTCCCTCGTTTCCCGGAAACAGCTTCGGCTGTCGGGACCTGAACGCCGTCACGACGGACACGTCGCCCGCGTTCGCGCTCGACTGCGAACACCCGACCGGCGAGCAGTACGCGCAGTACCTCCGCGGAGTCGTCGAATTTCACGACCTCCCCGTCCGGACCGGCGTGGATGTCGAATCCCTCCAACGCCACGACGACGGGTTCGTTCTGGACACGTCCGCCGGCGTCGTCCGGAGCCGGTTCGTCATCTGGGCGGCCGGACAGTTCGACCGACCGAACGACGAGCCGTTCCCCGGCGCGGCTCACTGCGTCCACAACTCCCGAGTCGACTCGTGGCACGCGTTCGCCGACGAGTGCGTGGACGACCCGGTCGCGGTCGTCGGCGGATACGAAAGCGGAATCGACGCGGCGCTCACGCTCACCGAACTGGGCCGCGAGGTAGTCGTCCTCGACGAGGAGGGCCCGTGGCAGTATCGCGGGCCAGACCCGAGCGAAGTCCTGTCCCCGTACACCAGCCAGCGCCTCCGAGAGGCGCTCGAACGGGACCGACCGATCACCCTCAACGACGGTGCCCGCGTCGAACGCGTCGACAGAGACGGTGGCTCGTTCGACGTCGTCTGTACGAACGGCGAGACGCTCGCGACGCGGAACCGGCCCGTGCTCGCGACGGGGTTTCAGTCGGGTCTCGGCCCGGCGGACGACTACTTCGAGTCGGAAGACGGCCACCCCCGACTGACCGACCGAGACGAATCGACGGACACGCCGGGCCTGTTCCTCGTCGGCCCCCAGGTCGCGCACAACGGTCAACAGTTCTGCTTCATCTATAAGTTCAGACAGCGGTTCGCGGTCGTCGCCGACGAAATTGCCGCGAGACTCGGTATCGACCGCGCTCCCCTCGACGAGTACCGCGAGAAGAACATGTTCCTCGAGGACGCGTCCTGCTGCGAACCCGACATGTGCGACTGCTAATCGTGACACGACAATCATCACAGCCCGACAGCGGAATCGAGCGCTCGAACGACGCGCGAGACGACGACCGACACGTGTGTCGGATGACCGGCCGAGAACAGGGCCTCGTCAGTAAGTACGACATCTGGCTCTGTCGGCAGTCGTTCCGTGAACTCGCGCCGAAGATAGGGTTCAAAAAGTATGACTGACACGCAGCCTCGGTCGAACAGTCGCCCCGCGGCGGGGCGCGACGGGACGGGAAGGGACCGGAGAGAAACCGTCGTCGTCGTCGGCAAAGAGAGCGTCGGCAAGTCGGAACTCGTCGCCGGCCTGACCGGAACGACGCCGACGACCGGCAACTTCCGCGGAACGACCGTCGACGTCGAGCGATACGAGTCGGACGAGTTCGTCTTCGTCGACACGCCCGGAATCCTGCTCGGGACCGACACCCAAACGACTCGAACGGCGATCAGCGCGGTCGAAGACACCGAGACGGTGCTCCTCGTCGTTCGCGCGACGAACATCGACGACGACCTCGAGGACCTGCTGCCGCTGGTGCAGGGAAAAGTCGGCGCGATTGCCGTGACGTTCTGGGACAAAGTCGAGAACCAGGCCGAGGCCCGCGACGAACTGGACGCGCTCGCCGACGACCTCGGGGTGCCGCTCGTTCCGGTGGACGCGCGAAACGTCTCCCGCGTCGCGACCGACGGCGGCGGGTCGGCGGTCGACGGACGCGAGCGGACGCACCTCGTCAGCGCGCTCCTCGATGCCGACGAGTTCCCCGGGCAGGTCACCCGGCGGACGGGCATTCATCTCGACCCGCCGGCGACGATTCTCGAACGCCCGCTCGCCGGGCCACTCGTCGGCATCGCGTTGCTCCTGTTGCCGGCCGCGGCCGCGGTCCACTTCGCGAACGCCGTCGCCTCGGAACTCTCCCCTGAGGTACGCTCACTGCTGGCCCCCGCGGTCCGGTGGACGAGCGACCTCCCGGGTCCACTCGCGGCGGTGTTGGGCGGCGACTACGGCCTGCTGTCGATGGGACCGTTCCTGTTCGTCTGGGCCGGCCCGACGATTCTCCTCTTCGCGCTGTTCATGGCGGTCTACAAGAACAGCGGACTCGTCACGCGGATTACCACGTCGCTCCACCCCTCCCTTCGACACGTCGGCCTCACCGGTCGCGACCTCGTTCGCGTGGTCATGGGATTCGGATGCAACGTTCCGGCGGTCACCAGCACCCGAGGGTGTTCAGACTGCACGCGCCGGACGACCGTTTCGGCCATCGGATTCGGGTCGGCCTGTTCCTACCAGTTCCCGGCGACGCTCGCCGTGTTCGCGGCGGTCGACATGCCGTGGCTCGTCCTCCCCTACGTCGGCGTTCTCGCCACTACGACGCTCGTTTACGCTCGTTTGATTGCGCCCGAACGGGCGCGGACGGCGTCTCTCGCCGCCGAAGACCGCACGTTCCTCCAGTGGCCGACTCCGCGTTCGGTGTGGCGAGAGGCCAGCACCGTGGTTCGAAGCTTCTTCCTGAAGGCGCTTCCCGTCTTCGTCGGAATCGTCTTTCTCGCATCGCTCCTCGACTACCTCGGCGTCTTGGACGTGATGGGCACGACTCTCTCGCCGGTGATGGCGCTGTTCAACCTCCCCGGTGAGACGGCACTCGTCGTCGTGCTGGGGTCGATTCGCAAGGACGGTCTGCTGTTGCTGCAGTCGGACGGACTCGGCGCGACGCTCTCCGCGATGACTCCCGTGCAGGTGTTAACGGCCGTCTACCTCGCGGGGGTGTTGCTCCCCTGTCTGGTCACGGCGATTACGGTTGCGAGGGAGCTCTCACCGAGATACGCCGGTCGAATGCTGCTCCGTCAGGCCGCCGCTGCTGCGGGCTTCTCGCTCCTCATCGGGTGGGGTGGTGCGGCCCTCTTCTAGCCGATGGCCGACGAACACATGACGCTCGCGTTCGAACTGGCCGCGCTTCGGCGGACTCGCGACCCGCAGGCGGTGGTCGCCGACGCTCGTCGATGGGCGCAATACGTCGGGCTTCTCTCGACGAATCTCGAGGCCGCTCACGCGTTCAGCGCGACGCACCTCGTCCGCCGAGATTTCCAACTGCGGCCGACCACATCGAGCTTTCGAGAGCTCTCTTCACGGGTCGAAACGGAGAGACACGTGCTGGTCGGCACCGCTTCGAATCGGCCGGCGTACCTCCCTTCCCAGCATTGGGAGTATCTCAGCCTCGAAGCCGCCGCCACTGCCGCTGGCTGGGAGCTTGAGCCCCCGAAGACGACACGACGGGAGCGATGGTCGGCCTGGCTGTCGGGTCTCCTGAGAGTACAAGAATGAAAATTGGTATCTTTCGGCACTCGTACAGTCCGGTATGGCTGACGAATCGGTAGACATCGAACTCGATTTCGGGGACGACGGACTGGTTCCAGCAGTTGCACAGGACGCGGAAACTGACGAGGTTCTGATGCTCGCGTACGCCTCGCCGGATGCGGTGGCTGCGACGCGGGAGACGGGATTGGCCCACTACTACTCTCGGAGTCGAGATGAGCTTTGGAAGAAGGGCGGGACGAGCGGGCACACCCAAGAGGTACGGGAGATTCGGGTCGATTGCGACAGAGATGCGCTCCTCTACCGCGTCGAGCAGGAGGGCGGTGCCTGTCACACTGGCTATCGTTCGTGCTTTTCGCGAACGATTGATGGCGAGGAAGTTGGTGAAAAGGTCTACGACCCCGATGAGGTCTACGACTAGGCGGAATACAGTCGCGTTGGGTTGTCGTAGCACGCGAATACGGACGACTTGAGCCAGTCGCTGTCGCTTCTGCCTTGGCGTTCTGAAGATTGTGTCCCCGTTGTGAACGACGAAACGAGTCCGTTTGCGAAGCCCTCGAGAGCGCACCGCCTCGGGGCTTACCCCCGAGGCACTCGCTTGCTTATCCGGAGAAACGGTGTCTGAACGCGATAACCCAGCGAGACGGAGCTGAAAACCGAAGCCTCACCAACAACTTCGGTGCCGCTTTTCGTTCCACAACCCCCAATTCCGTCTGGCCGAGAATACCGTCGAGACTAGCGTTTTCGGGCAGATGTTCGGAAAATGCTACACTTCTCCGTTCCTCCCTATCTGAACACCGCCGTCTCGTTCGGCCGAGGAAGTTAGGTGTCGGCGGGCGTACCACTCTCACATAATGTCTGACGAACCATTCGTCGTCGTCGGCGGCGACGCCGCCGGACTTTCCGCCGCGAGCAAGTTCGCCCGCGCCGACGCCGACCGCGAGGTCGTCGTCTTCGAGAAGGGCCGCTGGGTCTCCTACGCCCACTGCGGCACGCCCTATTTCGTCAAAGGCGAGGTCGACAAGCTCACCGACATGCTCTCGCTGTCGCCCGAGGCGGCCGCCGACCGCGGCATCGACCTCCGGCGCGAACACGAGGTCGTCGCCGTCGACACCGACGAGCGGGTCGTCACGGTCGACGGCCCCGACGGGGCGTTCGAACAGCCCTACGGCGACCTCCTCGTCGCCACCGGCGCGCGGGCGCTCCGCGACCCGATAGACGGCATCGACCTCGACGGCGCGTTCACGCTCCACGGGCTGGACGACGCGGCGGCGATTCGGTCGTTCCTCACCGACCCGGACGAGGCCTCGGTCGCCGACCTCGGCGGCGGCGGCTTCGTCGACGAGGCGCGAGCGGCCCGTTTCGGCGCGATGGAACCGCCCGAGTCGGTCGCCATCGTCGGCGGCGGGTTCGTCGGCGTCGAGATGGCTGAGGCCTTCACCGCCCACGACCTCGACGTCCACCTGTTCCAGCGCTCCGGGCACGTCCTCAGCTCCTTCGGCGACGCCGTCGGCGAGCGAGTCGAAGAACACCTCGAAGATAACGGCGTCACGCTCCACCTCGGCGCGTCGGTGGAGCGACTCCGCGGCGACGACGCGGGCCGGGTCGAGGCCGTCGTCTGCGAGGGCGACGAACTCGCGGTCGATGCGGCGATGGTCGGTATCGGCCTCCGCCCCAACTCGGACCTCGTCGCCGACGCGGTCGACCTCGGCGAGACGGGCGCTATCGCGGTCGACGACTACGGGCGGACGAGCGCGGAGCGCGTCTACGCCGCGGGCGACTGCGCCGAAATCGACCACGTCGTCACCGGCGAGCCGACGTGGAACACGCTCGGCCTGCCCGCGAACCGCGCCGGGCGAGCCATCGGCCAGACCGTCGCCGGCGACCCCGAACCCATTGGGACCGTCGCGAACACCTCGGTCGTGAAGGCGTTCGACCTCGAGTGCGGCCGCGCCGGCGTGACCGACCTCGACGAGGCGCGCGACGCCGGCTTCGACCCCGTCTCGGAGACCATCACCGCCGGCTCGCGGTCGGGCTACTACCCCGGGTCCGCCGAGACGACCGTCACGCTCGTCGCCGACCGCGACACGGGGCGACTGCTCGGCGGCACCATCGTCGGAGCCGACCGCGCCGCCGTCAGAATCGACACCGTGGCGACCGCGCTCGCCTCCGAGTTGACCGTCGCCGAGGTGGAGCGTCTCGACCTCGGCTACGCGCCGCCCTTTAGCCCCGTCTGGGACCCGATTTTGACCGCGGCGAAGGTGCTCCGCGGCTCGCTGTAAGCCGCGAGCGGTTCGAAATTCGAACCGAACAAAACGACTATTATCGATTGTGTGGTAACGATACGCTCACGTGCTGGATATAACTCCAACAGAGCGCGGGTGTGTCGAAACGAAACCGACGCGGCCGACGAGTCCGGCGGAGTCGCATCGGCGTCCGCCGAGCGGAGCGTGGTGTCGGTGAACGGCCGGGTCGCCGCCGGACTGTTCGTCCTTCTGGGACTCCTCTGGGGGAGTTCGTTCGTCGCCATCGAAGTCGGTCTCGCGTACTTCCCGCCGCTGCACTTCGCGGCGCTTCGGTTCTTCCTCGCGGGGCTCATCGTCCTCGGCTACGCCGCCGTCTCGACCGACTACTGGCGGCCGCACAGCCGGACCGACTGGACGCTCGTCGGCGTCTCCGGCGGCCTCCTCATCGGCGCGCACCACGCGTTTCTCTACCTCGGACAGGAGCACGTCCCCGGCGCGGTGGCGGCCATCGTCATCAGTCTCGGCCCGGTCCTGACCGCGCTGTTCGCGACGGGCATCCTCGGCGACCGCATCTCGCCGCTCGGGGTCATCGGGTTCGGTTTCGGCTTTCTCGGCGTCGGCCTCGTCGCCCAACCGGACCCGAACGCGCTCCTCTCCAGCGACGTGGTCGGCGTCGCCATCGTCTTCGTCGCCTCGGCGTGCTTCGCCCTCGGTGCCGTCCTGACGCGCCCCTTCTCGTCGGACATCCCGGCGCGGACGCTCCAGGCGTGGGCGATGCTGTTCGGGGCCGCGCTCCTGTCCGTCGCGGGCGTCGCCACCGGCGAGTCGCTCGCGGCTATCGAGTGGTCCGGCGTCGCCGTCGGCTCGCTGCTCTATCTCGCCGTCGTCAGCGGTGCGGGCGCGTTCCTCATCTACTTCGAACTGCTCGGCCGGTTCGGCCCGACGCAGATAAACCTCATCGGCTACGTCGAACCGGTCTCCGCGACGCTCCTCAGTTGGGCCTTCCTCGGTCAACTCATCGACTCCGTGACCGCGCTCGGCTTCCTCTCCATCTTCGCCGGCTTCGCGCTCATCAAGCGCCGGGCGCTCGGCGAGTTGGTCGTGGGAGCGCGCGGTCGGTCTGCGGAGTGACCGTCGTCGAGTCCCGCGTTTCGCCCGCGGAGCAACGGACACAAGTAGTCGAGCGAGCGAACACTCACTCACCATGCCCGCCGACTCCGTGCCGCCCGAGCAGAAAGCACAGATTGCGAACGCGGTCCGCGCGGCGCTCGCCACGCACGGCTACGCTCGGCTGACGACGAAGAAGGTGGCCGCGGAGAGCGAAAAGAGCGAGGCGGGGCTGTACTACTACTACGACTCGAAAGACGAGATGATCGTCGCGTTCCTCGAAACGTCGGAGGACTACCTCGCGCGGAGCCTCGACGAGATCGACGCCGAGGGCCCCGAAGAACGGCTTCGGGCGGTCTGCGACATCCTCATCGTCGACGAGGACGACGCGGCCGCCGCTGGCGTCAACATCGCCGTCATGGAACTCCTCTCGCACGCGCCGCACAACGAGACGCTCCGCGAACCGCTGCTCCGGATGGAGCGCCACACCCTCGACGTTATCGCCGACATCGTCCGCGACGGCGTCGAGCGGGGCGTCTTCCGCGAGGTCGACCCCGAGGGAACGGCCGCGTTCGTCCTCTCGGCGACCGACGGCTACACCGGCTTTGCCCTCGCGCTCGGGATGGAGGGCGTCGGCGACGACCTCCGGGAGTCGCTGTCGGCGTACATCGACTCGTTGTTGGTCGAGTGAGGCCCGCCCGTCTGTTTCCGTCGTCCCCGCTCGGTCCGGCACTTATCTACCGAAACGGCCGTAAGCGGGTGGACGAATGTCTTTCGAAGGGTCGTGGTACCTTGACCCTCGGAAGGGTTATCCGTCGCCCGACCTTCGATTTGTTCGTAATGGCACACGGCAAAGTTGATTTCTTCAACGACACTGGCGGCTACGGTTTCATCTCTACTGACGACGGCGACCTCGACGACGACGAAGACGTGTTCTTCCACATGGAAGACGTCGGCGGCGAAGACCTCACGGAAGGTACCGAAGTCGAGTTCGACATCGAGTCCTCGCCCAAGGGCCCCCGCGCGGCGAACGTCGTTCGGCAGTAACACCGAGACGCGACTGCTGTTTGTAGCGGCAGACGACACCTCGACTTTTCAGACGATTACACGGCGAGCCGAGGCTCTCGACGGAACCGAGCCTCTCGGCCGTGGTTCGCTCCTCCCGTTTCTAAGTAAGTACTCACTCAGTAGATTTATATCGCTCCTCGAACGACTCGATTCCATGCCGAGCCTACACAGCGTCCACGCCCCGCCGAATCACGCCGAGCGTCCACGCCTGCCAACCGCCTCAATCGAGGTCTCGCGATGACACTCGTCGAGGACGCGACGCTCGGCGTCCACATCCTCGCCGGGTTCGCGGCGCTGTTCGCCGGCTTCGGCGCGATAGCCACGAAGAAAGGCGGCCGTCGCCACCGTCGGGCGGGCCGGGTCTACGTCGCGGGGATGACCGTCGTCGCGGTCACGTCGCTCGTGCTGTTCGCCCTCGCGCCGACCCGCGGGCGGACGTTCCTCGCGCTCGTCGCGGTGTTCAGCTACTACTTCGTCTTCTCGGGCGACCGCGTCCTCTCGCGGAAGCGCCCGACCGACAGGCCGGAACTCGTCGACTGGGTCGCGGTCGGTCTGCTCGCCACCGCCGGGGTCGGTCTCCTCGCCATGGGCGCGCTCCGGTTCCTCGCCGGCGACAGTTTCGCCACCGTGATGCTCGTCTTCGGCGCTGCCGGCGCCGGCCTCGGCGTCCGCGACCTCGCCGCCTTCCGTCGGGAGCGCGCGGAGTCTCGGGAGTGGTTCTTCGAACACATCGGCCGCATGGGCGGCGGCTACATCGCCACCGTCACCGCCTTCTCGTCTGTCAACTTCGACTTCCTCCCGACCGTCGCCGCGTGGCTCTGGCCCACCGTCGTCGGCACGCCGCTCATCTTCCTCGCCATCCGGAAGTACAAACGCGGGTCGCCCGGCGCGGCCGCCTCGACCGCCGACTGATTAGGAACCGCGGGCGACCGCTCTTTTCCCCACCTTCCGACCGCTATCTCGACGGCCTCTCGCCGCGGAGTGTGACGGCGCTCGACGAATTCCGGGCCGACATTGAATAACAACGGTGAACGATAGAATAACAGCACTTATTATATCGAATGAGTTTTCTAATAACATGCGAACGAAAACCCGACGCAGGTTCCTCGCGACAGTCGCCGGAAGCGCCGCCGTCGGCCTCGCGGGCTGTCTCGGTGACGGCTCGTCCGATTCGACCGACTCGTCAGCCGAATCGGAGACGACGGCCGCGGCCTCGTTCTTCGTCTTCGGCGACGTGGCCCGACGCGTCGCTGGCGACGTCGCGTCCGTCGACACGCTCGTCCCCATCGGTCAGCACGGCCACGGCTGGGAGCCCGGCCCGGACGTGCAGGGCCGGGTACTCGAGTCCGACCTGTTCGTCCACGGAATGCCCGGCTTTCAGCCGTGGGCCGACGACATTCGGTCGTCGCTCGAAGCCGACGGGTCGGATGTCACCGCGGTCGACGCCTCCGCCGACGTGGAACTCCACGAAATCGGACCCGACGGCCACGTCCACGACGACGAGTCCCACGACGAGGCGGAACAGCACGACGAAGAGGCGCACGCGAACGAGACGCACGAGGAGACGCACGCAAACGAGACACACAGCGAAGAGACCGAACACCACGACGACGAGCACGCCGAGGAGTCGGAGAGCCACGACCACGGCGAGCTCGACCCGCACTTCTGGCTGGACCCGACGCGGGTCGCCACCGCGACCGAGACGCTCCGCGACGCCTTCCAGTCGGTCGATTCCGCGAACGCCGACGCCTACGCCGCGAACGCCGAGTCCTACCGCGAGACGCTCTCGGAACTCGACGCGGCGTTCGAGGACGGCCTCGCCGCCCGCGACCGCGACGTGATTCTCGTCGCCGGCCACGACGCCTACGGCTATCTCGCCGACCGCTACGACCTCGAAATCGTCGCGCTCACCGGTATCTCGCCGGACGAGGAGCCGTCGCCGCGGGACATCGAGCGGGCGCAGGCGACCATCGAGGAACACGGCATCCGACACGTCCTCGCCGACCCGCTGGAGTCCGACCGCGCCGCACAGCAACTCGTCTCCGAGACGGACGCCGAGGACGTGCTCCCGCTCACGCCGCTTCCCGGCGTAATGACTGAGTGGGAGGAAAACGACTGGGGGTACGTGGATATCATGCGAGAGGTGAACCTCCCGTCGCTTCGGACGGCGCTCGGCGCGCAATGACGGCCGTCTCGCTCAGCGACGTGTCCTTTTCGTACGGCGACGTCCCGGTCGTCGACGGGGTTTCGCTCGACGTGGCCGAAGGCGAGTTCCTCGGCCTCGTCGGCCCGAACGGCTCGGGCAAGAGCACGCTCCTGACGCTGATGCTCGGGCTCCGCCGTCCGACCCGCGGCGAGGTGCGACTGTTCGACCGCCCCGCCCACGACTTCGCCGACGGCGAGCGCGTCGCCTACGTCGCACAGGACGCGACGGACGCGGCCCGGGACATGCCGGTCACCGTCCGCGAGGTCGTCCGGATGGGTCGTTACCCGCGGAACCTGTTCGGCCGCTTCTCGGCCGACGACCGCGAGGCGGTGGCCTCGGCGCTCGACCGCGTCGGTATCGCGGACCTCGCCGACCGCCGGGTCGGGGCGCTCTCCGGCGGCCAGCGCCAGCGAGTGTTCGTCGCCCGCGCGCTCGCCGCGGAGGCCGACCTGCTCGCCCTCGACGAGCCGACGGTCGCCCTCGACGCCGAGTCCCGCGAGGCGTTCTACGACCTCCTCGGCGAACTGAACCAACAGGGGATGACGGTCGTCCTCGTCGAACACGACATCGGCGTCGTCACGGCCCGCGCGTCCCGAATCGCCTGTCTCAACAAGCGGCTGTACTTCCACGGCGACACCGACGACTTCGCCGAGAGCGACGCGCTCGCCGCGGCCTACGGCGCGAACCAGCGCGTGCTCGACCACGACCACGGCCATCACCACGGCAACTCTCACGACCACCAGCGGGGTCACTCCCACGGCGACGCCCGCGCCGAACCGGAGGACGAGCAGTGAGCGGCCTCGTCGCACTCGCGGCGACCGACCTCCTCGCGGTCGATTTCTTCGCGGCCGACTCCCTCGCGCCGCTCCTCGTGGCCGACGCGTTCACGGGCGTTTTCGACTGGTTCTTGACGGCGGTCGTCGGCGGGGCGTTCTCGTGGCTCGCCGGCGTCACCGGTCTCGACTTCCTCGGCTACCCCTACATGCAGCGGGCGTACCTCTCGGTGCTCTGCATCGGCGTCGTCGGCCCGCTGGTCGGGTCGTTCCTCGTCTACCGCGACCTCTCGATGGTCGGGGACACGCTCGCCCACACCGCCTTCGCGGGGGTCGCGCTCGCGCTCTTCCTCGACGCGACGCTCGGCCTCGCGGTCCCGCCGCTCCTCGGCGCGCTCGTCGTCGCGGTCGTCGCGGCGCTCGTCGTGCAGGCGCTCATCGAGTACACCGACGCCCGGAGCGACGCCGCGCTGGCGATGGTCCTGACCGGCGGCTTCGCCCTCGGGAGCGTGCTCATCTCGCTCACCGGCGGCGGCATCTCGGTCGGTATCAACCAGTACCTGTTCGGCTCGCTTGCGACCGTCTCGCGGGCCGACGTGGGACTTCTCGTCTCGATGGGACTCGTCGTCGTCGGCTCGGTCGCGGTCGCCTACCGGCCGCTCGTGTACGTCACGTTCGACGAGACCGCCGCCCGCGCGTCGCGGCTCCACGTCCGCGCCGTCAACACGCTCCTGTCGATTCTCACCGCGTTCGTCGTCGTCAGCGCGATGCGAATCATGGGCGTCATCCTCGTCGCGGCGCTGCTCGTCATCCCCGTCGTCACCGCCTCGCGACTCGGGCGGAGCTTCAAGCAGTCGCTCCTCTACGGCGTTCTCGCGGGCGAACTCGCGGGCGTCGCCGGCGTCACGGTCGCGTACCTCTACGGGCTCGCCGCCGGCGGCTCCATCGTCCTCGTCGCGCTCGCGGGCTTCGTCGCCGTCGCCGCCGGACACCGACTGTCCTGAGCGGTTCGCGTTTCCGCCCGGCTTCCCCGCTTCGGCCGTAGTGGTTCGGCACCCCCGCGCCTGTCTCCGACCTTGTCCGGACAAGTGATTTTTAAACCGGCCGACGATTTCTGGTTCTATCAGCCGCTGGTAGTGTGGTATCTATCCTGCAATATACTTCCCGAATCTGTTATTTTTGGCAGTTTCGAGCCGGTTAGCGGCAATGTGGGGTTATCCGATTTGATACTGTTCGCGAATACTTATCACATCACTCCCACACGTTTTCGTATGGCAATCGAGCGAAACAAACGCGAACCGGCCGCCGGTGACGGGGCCGCCTCCCGACAGCACGACGCGTATTCCGGTCGCGGTGCCGCCGGCGCGGCGACCGACGAGGTTCTCGACGACGTGGACGACGTGGACGACGCGACCGACGAAATCGGCACAGCCGTCGCCGAACTCTCCCGCGCCTCCGAGAGCGTGGCCGTCAGCGCACAGGAGATAAGCGACCTCGCGGGCGACCAGTCGACCAACATGCACGAGGTCGCCGGCGAGGTGTCGAACCTGAGCGCCAGCGTCGAGCAGATCGCCTCCAGCGCCGACCAGACGAAGGCGATGAGCGACCAGGCGCGCGACCTCGCCGCCGAGGGACGAAGCTCCGCGGACAACGCCGCGGACGCGATGGAAACCGTCGACGACGTGACCACCGACGTGTACGACGAAATCACCGACCTCCGCGCGAAAGTCGACCAGATAGACAGCGTCGTCGAAGTCATCAACGACATCGCCGACCAGACGAACCTGCTCGCGCTCAACGCCTCCATCGAGGCCGCCCGCGCCGGCGAGGCGGGGGCCGGGTTCGCCGTCGTCGCCGACGAGGTCAAGAGCCTCGCGGAGCAGTCCCGCGACAGCGTCTCCGAAATCGAGGCGGTCGTCGGCGACATCCAGGAGACGACCGAGACGACCGTCGGCAACATCGAGGAGGCGAACGAGGAGGTCAACGACGGCATCTCGGAGGTCGACGCGGCCGTCTCCGCGCTCCGGAACATCGACGCCGCGGTCGGCGAGGCCGCCGCCGGCGCGGAGGAGGTCGCCCGCGCGACCGACCAGCAGGCCGCGAGCACCGAGGAGGTGGCGAGCCTCGTCGACCAGACCGCCCGGGGCGCAGAAGAGGTCGCCGGCGAGATAGACCAGGTCGCCGCGGCCACCGAAGAGCAGACGGCGAATATTTCCGAGGTCGCGCTCCTCGTCGGCCACATCGACGACGAGGTGGACGAGCTTGAGGACGAGGTGGACGACCTCGAAGACGAACTCGACGCGGCCGAAGACGGGCTCTCCGCCCGGAGCGCGTAGATGTCGCTCACGGACGCGCCCGACGCGGCGCTCGACGAGCCGACGCAGGTTCTCGAATTCGACATCGGCGCGGAGCGCTACTGCGTGGCCCTCGACGTCGTCACCGAGATTATCGACCGCAAGCCGGCCCGCTCGCTCCCGGACTCGCCGCCGCACGTCGTCGGCGCGATGGACTACCGGGGCGCGACGACGATGCTCGTCGACACGGCCTCGCTCCTCGGCGTGGGTTCGAACCCCGACGCCTCCCGCGTCGTCGTCTTCGACGCCGCCACCGAGGACGCGACCGTGTTCGGCTGGCTGGTCGACGAGGTCGACCGCGTGACGACGGTCGACCCCGAGACCGTCGACGACGCGCCGTTCGGCGACGACCTGACCCGCGGCGTCGTCAGGGGCGACGACGGCCTCGTCGTCTGGGTCGACCCGCCGGTCGACGAATAGGCCGACCGCACCGTACTTTCTTGAACGCTCCCGCGAACCACTCGGACGATGAAAACACGTCGGGACGCCGTCGATAGCTTCGATTCCTTCCGGCAGTTCGTCGGGCTCGAACGCGACGTGTTCGTCCTCTCGGTGGCGATGTTCGCGTTCAGCCTCTCGTTTCAGATGACCGGCCGGTACGTCCCGGAGTACCTCCGGGTGCTCGGGGCCGGCGCGACCGTCGTCGGCCTCTACGGGAGCGTCGGCAACCTCATCGGGGCGCTGTACCCGTATCCGGGCGGCGCGCTCTCCGACCGCCTCGGGTCGCGCCTCTCGCTCACGCTGTTCGGGACCGTCTCGTCGGCGGGCTTTCTCTTCTGGTTCGTCGCCCCGCAGGTCCCCGAAGTGACCCTCGCGGGCGTCTCGCTCGAACCGTGGCTCTGGATTTTCGTCGGGCTCTTTCTCACGCAGGCGTGGAAGTCGTTCGGCCTCGGCGCGACGTTCGCCATCGTCAAACAGAGCGTCCCGCCGGAGCGACTGGCGATGGGCTTCGCCAGCACCGAGATTTTCCGCCGCGTCGGCTTCCTCCTCGGGCCGCTCATCGCGGCCGCGCTGCTGGCGGCGACGGCGACGTTCGTCGAGGGCTTCCGGTACGTCCTCATCGTGGCCGCGGTCTTCGGCGTCGTCGCCACCGTCGCTCAGCACGTTCTCTACGACGCGGGCGAAGACTCGCTGGGCAAGTCGTTCGAGGGGCTCGCACAGCTCCGCGACGACCTCCGGTCGCTCCCGGAGACGCTCCGCCCGCTCCTCGTCGCGGACACGCTCATCCGGTTCGCCAACGGGATGGTGTACGTCTTTTTCGTCATCGTCGTCACGGAGTTCCTCGAAGTCGGCTTCACCGGGTTCGGCGTCTCGCTTCGGCCGGCCGCCTTCTTCGGCGTCCTCCTCGGCGTCGAGATGGTCGTCGCGCTCCTGACGAAACTCCCCGTCTCGAAGCTCGCCGAGCGGACCGGGCTCAAGCCGGTCGTCGGGCTCGGGTTCGCGGTGTACGCCGTCTTTCCGGTCCTCCTCATCTTCGCGCCGGCGGACCAGTGGGTCGTCGTCGCCCTCTTTGCCTTCTCGGGGCTCCGGTTCGCCGGTCTCCCCGCGCACAAGGCGCTCATCGTCGGCCCGGCGGAGCGAAACGCCGGCGGGCGAGTGACGGGCGCGTACTACCTCGTGCGGAACACCATCGTCATCCCGAGCGCGGCGCTCGGCGGCTGGCTCTACGCGCGGGACCCGACGCTCGCGTTCTCGGCCGCGTCGCTCGTCGGCGTGGTCGGCGTGGTTTACTTCGCACTGCGCGGAAAAGAGTTCGAGGCGTACGCCGGCGGGGCCTGACGCTCAGTTCGGGACGACGAGGTCGACCTCGAAGTAGTACATCGCCTCGAGGTCGCCCTCGAAGACGAGGTGGATGAGCGCGTTCTTGTCCGCCGGGACGTTGTTGCTCACGTCGGTGTCCTCGGCCACGAGGTCGCCCTCGGCGTCGTACACCCGACCGACGACGCTCAGTCGCCCGATGCGCGAGGAGGTGTCCACGGAGAGACCGACGCGGTAGGTTCCAGCCTCCTCGTCGGTCTCGGCGTAGTTCTGCCACGCCTTCGCGTACGGGAGGTCCGAGGAGACGACGACGCCCGGCACGGGTCCCTTCGTCAGGAGCGTGCCCACGACGTCCGGGTCGTCGTCCTCGCGCTCGAAGTCGATGCGGTCCTCGGGAGCGTCGGTCGTCGGCTCCGGCGTGGGTTCGGGTGTCGGTTCGGCGGGCTGTTCGGTCGTCGGTTCGGGAGTCGACTCGGGCGAGTCGGTCGCCGGTTTCGCGGGCTGTTCGTCGCCCGCGGGGTCGTCGTTCTGGTCGGCCGCCGGGTCGAGCGCGTTACCCTCCGCACCGAGGCAGCCGGAGAGGAGCACCACGCCCGCTCCGACGCCGCCGAGGAATGTTCGTCTGTTCATGTCGCTTCCAACGACACATATATACTAAATTATGATTGTACTGAATGGCTGAAGATTCCGGGATAGAGAAGGTCTGTGGCGGTTATAGGGGTCATTACGATTAGTGACCCACGAGTGAAAGGGGGGTCCGTCCCACGTCGCCGACCACGCAAAGATTCAACTTTGTTAACATACATCTTTGTTCATGGACATCGGAATACTCGGCGCTGGCCGACTCGGCGGGACGTTGGCCCAGCTCCTCGTGGAGTCGGACCACGAGGTTGCGATAGCCAACGAAAGCGGGGTCGAGTCGCTCGCGGACCTCTCCGAGACGCTCGGCCCGCAACTTCGCGCGGTTGAACCGACGCGGGCGATTCGGTTCGGCGACGTGGTCTTCCTCGCCGTTCCGTTCCGAGAGCGCGAGTCGCTGCCCGACGCGGACCACTTCGCGGAGAAGATAGTCGTCGACGCGATGAACCCCTACACCGAGAACTTCCACGTCATCGACCTCGGCGACGACACCTCCTCGGAACTCGTCGCGGCTCAGCTCCCGGACGCGAAACTAGTCAAGTCGTTCAACACCATCCACTGGGAGACGCTCCGCGACTTCGGGCATCCCGACCTCCCCGAATCGGAACGCCTCGCGGTCTTCCTCGCCGGCGACGACTCGGACGCCAAGGCGCACGTCGCCGACCTCATCCGCGACATCGGCTTCGGCCCGGTCGACGTCGGCGACCTCGTTCCGGGCGGCGAACTACTGGAACCCGGTTCAGCGCTCTACAAGCGCGAAATCACGGTCGAAGAGGCGCGTGAGACCGTCCGAACGCTTCGTGCTCGGCAGGGCTGACCGTCGTACCCGCGGAACTATCACGATTTTTGATTGTGTATGGTGAGCACCAGATTGCGCTCGCGGAGTACCACGGCCGTACCCGTCCGTTTCCGTGACGTTCACGAATTACAACTGTTCACAAATAGCATGGATTTAAGGGCCATCATCTCACACAGACGCCTGTTAAGGCACCCATGATGGCACAGACGAACGACTGGAAGGACTCGCGCGTGACGTACGACGAGGCGACCGGGTCGTACCGCGTCGATCGCGATTCTTCCGAGCTACTAAGTACGAACGTTGTATTGAGTATTGCGGCAATCGAGGGCGTCCGACCGACGCAGCTCCCGCCGCTCGCACAGACTATCGACCCCGACGCCCTCGAAACGGTCTTCGGCCGTTCTGAGGACGCGCTCCTCTCGTTTTCCTACGCGGGCTACCGCGTGACGCTCGACGCGCTCGGTTCTATCGAAGTGGTCCCCATCGGCGACGCCCAGCCCCTCCAGTGAGGCGACTCACCGCCTAATCGCCGACCACTTACCGCTCATCTCCCCCGGCGAGTGGCGACACGGTCCCGCGATTCGTTACGCCGGCCTCGCGGTTCGCCGCGGTCCAGTAGGTGCCGCCTGACCGCCCGCTCGTGACAGTAGGCGAAACATACCAAAACGTCCTGTCACCGTCTCCCACGGTATGTTCGGAACGAGTGGAATCAGAGGTCCGGTTGGCCGAACCGTGACCGCCGAACTCGCCCTTCGAATCGGCCGCGCGGTCGGCTGCGACGCCTGTACCGTCGTCGTCGGGCAGGACGCCCGCCTCAGCGGAGACGTCCTCGCCGACGCCGTGAGCGCAGGCGTCCGCGAGTGCGGCGCGAACGTGGTCCGACTCGGCGTCGCCTCGACCCCGACGGTCGCCCGCGCGGTCGGCTGGGCCGGCGCTGACGCCGGTATCGGTATCACGGCGTCTCACAACCCCGCGTCGGACAACGGGCTGAAGCTCTGGACGCCGAGCGGCCGCGCCTTCGACAAGGCCCAGACGCGCGACATCGTCCACCGACTCAACCGCGACGAGGTGTCGCTCGCCCCGTGGGACGAACTCGGTGAGGAGCGCGAGTGGCCCGACGCCGCGGCCCGCCACGTGAACCACCTCGTCTCGTCGTTCGACGACCTCGACGACGTGTCCGTCGCGTTCGACCTCGGCAACGGTACGGGTCGCGTCTCCGTCGACGCGCTCTACGAACTCGGCGCGACGGTCAACACCATCGACGGCCAGCAGGACGGCCGGTTCCCCGCCCGAAAGAGCGAGCCGAACGCGGAGACGCTCACGGCGCTCCGGCGGACCGTCCCCGCGCTCGACGTGGACGTGGGGCTCGCCCACGACGGCGACGCGGACCGACTCGTAGCGGTCGACGAGACCGGCGCGTACGTCGCCGGCGACGCGCTCCTCGCGCTGTTCGCGCGGGACGCCGTCTCCCCGGGCGACGCTGTCGCCGTCCCCGTGGACACGAGCCTCCTCGTACAGGACGTGGTCGAATCCGCCGGCGGGCGCGTCACCTACACGCCGGTCGGCGACGTCCACGTCGCCGAGGCGGTCGCCGAACCCGGCTACGTCTTCGGCGGCGAGCCCTCCGGCGCGTGGATTTGGCCCGACGAGACGCTCGCGCCCGACGGCCACTACGCGGCGCTCAAACTCGCCGACCTCGTGGCCCGCGGCGAACCGCTGTCCGAACAGGTCGCCGACCTCGGCGGGGCGGCGTACGCCACCCGCCGCGCGAGCCTCTCGTTCGACGACAAACACCAGGCGATGGACCGAATCGCCCGCGACATCCACGCGACGTACGACGAGGTCGACACCATCGACGGCATCCGCGTCGACACCGACGACGGCTGGTTCCTCGTCCGCGCCAGCGGGACCGAACCGCTGGTCCGCATCACCGCCGAGGCCCGCGACGAGGCCGACGCCGACCGCCTGTTCGAGGACGTTCGCTCGCTCGTCGAGGGCGCGCGCGTCGTCGCCTGAAGCACTCCCTTTTGTGACCCGCCCGCCTCCTCCGCCGGGGTAGTTCAGTTCGCGCACGCGAGCGACCGTTCTCACGGTTTATGTACCATGGCGCCCGACCTCCGCACAGAGCGACGATGCACGACGACTCTCCGCCGCGCGACCGCTCGAACGGTTCGCTCACGCGCCGAGCCGCGACGAAAGCCGTTTCACTCGGCGCGCTCGCGGCCCTCGCGGGCTGTCTCGGCGGCGGTTCGAACGCGGAACAGCGGCCCGACCCCGTCGATCTCTCGGGCGGGAAGGAAGACGACCAAGGCGGGATGGTCATCGGCCTCCACGCCGGCCCGAACGGACAGATTTTCTACCGCGAGAACGCGCCGGAGGGCCACGACAACCCGGCGTGGTTCCACACCCTCAGCATGGGGCTGTTCCCGTACTACTTCGAACACCGAGAGCAGGGCTGGGAGGCGACGGCGGTGTACGTCACGGACTACTCGACGGTCGACTACGAGCTCTCGACCGAGGGTGGCGACACGTTCATCTCGACCCACACCGACGCCGAGACCTTCGGCGACGCCACCGAGATGACGTACGTCGTCGAAAGCGACGTGCTCGGAGGCATGGGTAAAGACCTGATTCCCTTTTCGTCGGACTCCGACGCCGACGGGTTCGTCGCCGAACACGGCGGAGAAACCGTATCGTTCGACGACGTGACACCCGAGTGGCTCAGCGGCTACATGCGCTCGTAGCGCCGCCGCTGTCGGTCGCTTCGAAAACAACGGAGTTTCCGACGGCCTCAGAACGAGTCGTTGGGGATGCGGACGCCGTCGACGTAGACCGACACCGCGTCGGTCGACTGGAAGTTGGTGATGTCGCCCGCGAACTGGTAGCGCCGCGAGTCGTCGTCGACGGTTCCCTCGGCGGCGGGACCGACCGTCCCGGTCGTGCTGAGCGCGCCGTTCGATTGGAGCGGTGAGATCGAGCCGCTGACCGTCACTTCGAACGAAGAGACGGGACCGGTGCCCGCGACGACGAGCGTGTGCCCGTCATCGTCGACCGGTTCGTCGGCCTGTTCCGTCGCCGAGCCGAGCCCAGAGAATCCCGCGAGTGCACCGGCGGCCGATACCGACCCGCACAGCGCGAGGTACTTGCGTCTACCGACGTCGTCGTCAGTCGTCGTCGTTTCTGGGTCCTGCCCGGTGGACCGTTCACTTACCATGTCTCAGGGGTTGCGGATTACACCCATAAATGTTGCGATAATTACATTAGTTGGAATACATGAATATCTATCGACGATACTATTGAGATCGTTACTGTTCGAATCGACGACGAGTTCCGACGATTCACTTCGACCGAAAAAACGACCGACAGCGACCACTTATTCTCGAATTAATCCGTTTCTTATGGCTGCATTAATGGCTGATTTGCGGTGTCGATTTGATTGTCTTTTTTGTGATATTTTTGACGGCGACCGAATGTACTAACTTCTGATAAATATCTCAGTGGCGTGCGCAGCGACCGCTCTCTCGGTCGTCCGAGCGTCTATGAACCTCGAAACCGCGGCGGACGAGTCGGGAGTCGCGTCGGGCGTCGCGCTCGGCCTCGTCGAACGCGGTCGGCCCAGCGCCGCTGCGGTCGCTCGACTCGAATCGGCGTCAAAAAGGGGAGAGGACCGGACGAGACCGCGGGGACCGATGCGGCCACCAGCGACGAGCTGTTCTCGTCTTCGTTTCTTCCGGGGCGAGCGTCCCACTCGCGCCCTCGGGTGTTCGAACGGACGGTTCGTCGCTCCGCTGTGGGGACGGCGGCGTGCTATCCGAGGAACCCGACGTGGCGGTCTTCCCAGTCTCGGCGCTCGACGATGGACTCGCGACCTTTCTCGGACATCTCGTAGAAGTTCGTTCGGCGGTCGTGCTGTCCCTTGTTCACGTACCCCTGTTCGACGAGGGCGTCGAGGTTCGGGTAGAGCCGACCGTGGTTCACCTCCCCGACGTCCTTGCTGATCATCTCTTTAATCTCCTGCCCGGACGGGCGCTCTGCGCCGGCAATCACGTACAGCAGGTCTCGCTGGAAGCCAGTCAATTCGAACATTGTAGTCTCGAATCTAAGTATCGCCGCCATCGGGTATTGTTAGCCACCTCTATACTGGACAATTGGGTTCCTTACCGCCGCTGTCGCGAGTTTGCTCCCATTCCGGCGCGAGGACTTTTCTCGAAATCGACGAGATACGTAATCATCTCCGAGACCGAGATAACTCCCTCCCGCTGACGGTCCGTCTCCGAGTAAATATCGCGTGAAGATGAGCTTAATCCCCGTTAGAAACCGGTCCGGTGCCTCCCGGAAACGTCACGATAACAAAGGTCGGTTGTGGTGTACTACGACTCAACCGGGTCGGCTCCCCCTTTCGCATCGCGTGCGAGGACCGCCCCCGAACACGACGATGACAACCCTATCAAAAGACGAGCTCTTTCGCATCCTCAGTAACTCGCGCCGGAGGCAGATTCTCTACTTCCTCCACCGCGCGGGCGAAGCAATCTCGTTGAAGCAACTCGCGGCGATGGTCGCGGCTCGAGAGAACGGCACGGCGGTCGACGACGTGACCGACGAAGAGCGACAGCGCGTGTATATCTCGCTGTACCAGACGCACCTCCCGAAACTCGAGAGCGCCGGGCTGGTCGATTACGACGACGAGGAGCGCTCCGTCGAACTCGTCCCGAACGTCGCCAAGCGGGGGTTCTTCTGGATGCAACCCGACGCACGCGAGTCGTGGAGCCGGTACTACGCGCTTCTCGGCGCGCTCAGTTGGGTGCTCATCCTCGGGGTGTGGGCGGGGCTCCCGGGATTCGCGCTCGTCTCGTGGAGCGCAATCGCGGTGTTCGTCTCCGCGGCGCTCCTCGCGCTGGTGTTCGCGCAGTACCTCTCCGAGCGACGCGAGGGCACCTCGGCCGACGCCTTCGAAGCGCTCGTGGAATAACCGCCCGATAAACCGTCATCTCGCGACCGCCGTGGGCACCCGCTCCGGCGCGCTCGCGTATTCTCAGTCGGTGCTACTGCCGAATCGTCGAATCCGTGAGTTTAACTGCCAGTCGAGTTTGATGTCCCTCTCGATAACGGCTTCCTTAGACGGAAAACCGGGACACCCTGCCACTTCGCGGTAGGACTACGCTACTATCGGATACATTGAAAGTCTGAGTTAGTATAGATTGTTACAACCAGTTTACTCGCAGATTTTGCGTCCCTAACAGTCGGACAAATCAGAGTGTGGGATTCTCAGACAAGTATATATCCTCGTTTAACCTATTAGTTGATTGACCCTCTGAATCTGGGGCGCGCTTGGTGGGGCGCATCCAAAGGTTGTGGTCTGTGCTAAACGTCACGTGGTCTCCCCTCTCGACTGACCACGTCACTCGGTAGCACCCGACTACACAGTGGGGGAGGAAGGAACAATGGTTACCGATTCATTACAAGCTGACACCGATGTTGTTGACCAGACGACGAACGAACAACTCGCGGAGACGACTGGTGGGTCTCACGCGGTTTCCGAACAGCAACAACAACCCGAAATCGAAGCGCTCTCGAAGGACGTCGTCTTCGAGATTCTGAAGAACCAACGCCGGCGCGACGCGCTCCGGTACCTCAAGGAGAACGACGGCGAGGCGAAGCTCGGCGACATGGCCGAGTTCATCGCCGCGAAGGAAAACGGCATCGAGATAAAGGCGCTGTCGTCGAGTCAGCGAAAGCGGGTGTACATCGGTCTGTACCAGTGTCACCTCCCGAAGATGGACTCGGCGGGCATCGTCGACTTCGAGAAGAACCGCGGTGACATCACGCTTCTCGACACCGCGAAGCAGCTCGACCAGTACCTCGACGGCGACGTCGTCAGCACCGAGACCGACGACGAGCAGGCGGCGCCGCTCGCCGCGTCGCCGAAACGGAACCTCGCCATCGCCGCCGGCGTGGCCGCGACCGTCTCCGGCGGCCTGCTCGGCGTCCCCGGTCTCGAACAGATTCCGGCCGCCGGCTGGGCCGTGCTGAGCACCGCGACGCTCATGGCCATCACCGCGATGGAGTCGTACAAGGGCCGCCTCAACCTCTGAGCCGGTCTCGCGCGCCCGCGTCGCGAACGATACAACGGACAACTCGGATCAACGAACAACTCGGATTTTACTTCGACCTGCGTTCGAACAGCGGCGGCCTTGGTCGCCGCTCGCACGTCGACGTCCGTTCTCTCAGACTCTCTCGTTCCCACTCCGCTTCTGGCTCTCGCGCTCCCGTTCTCGACTCGCGGGTGTGATTCGCAGACCGCGCAACCGACGTGGCGGCTTCGGCCGCTCGGCGACACCATCGGATGAATGCCCACCGATTAGGAGCGGCCGAACCCGCCTGCCTCCCGATTTAGGCCGGCTTTCGCCGCTTGCAACAGTCTCACACGCGACCCTAACGCGCGACCGGTTCGGGGAACCCTCTGTATAACAATCCCCGTCGCCGTCCCTGTTCCCTCTATGACTCACTCACCGTCACGGCCACGTTCCGAACGTCCGTCGCTCGCGGGAGGGCGCGAATGAACGACCGCATCACCGAGGCGGTCGTCCTCGCGGCCGGCGAGGGGCGACGGCTCCGCCCGCTCACCACCTTCCAACCGAAGCCGATGCTCCCCGTCGCCAACCGGCCGGTCGTCGAGTACGTCCTCGACGCGCTGTTCGAATCGGGTATCGAGCGCGTCGTCGTCGTCGTCGGCCACCGGGCCGACCGCATCCAGTCGCACCTCTCTGCGACCTACTCCGACGCGGACATCGAGTTCGTCCACCAGGACTCGCGTCTCGGCAGCGGCCACGCGCTCCTCCTCGCCGAGGGGCTCGTCTCCGGCCCCTTCGTCGTCTGCAACGGCGACAACGTCGTCGACGCCGACATCGTCTCGTCGGTGCTCGAACGCTTCTCGACGACCGACTCGGTGGCGACGGTCGCGGTCGCCGAGTCCGACACGCCCGAGGAGTACGGCGTCGTCGTCGAGGACAACGGCCGCATCGCCGACATCGACGAACACGCCGTCGACAGCGAGGGCTACCTCGTCAACGCGGGCGTCTACGTCTTCGACGACGCCGTCTTCGAGGCGCTCCGGCGCATCCCGCCGCACGACGGCGAGACGCGACTCCCCGACGTGATTCACTACCTCGACGGGCACGTCACGTCCGTCCTCGTCAACGGCGGCTGGCTCGACCCCTCGCACCCGTGGGGGCTCCTCTCCGTGACGGAGACGCTCCTCGCGCGCAGACACGACTCCGCAGTCGCCGAGTCGGCGCGGATTCACGAGCGCGCGCTCGTCGGCGACCACGTCGTCGTCGGCGAGGACTGCGACGTGGGGCCGGGCGCGGTCATCAGCGCCGGCTCGTGCCTCCAAGACAACGTCTCGGTCGGCGCGAACAGCGTCATCGAGCGCTCCATCCTCTCGACCGACGCGCGGATCGGCGCGGGCGTCGTCCTCCGCGACTCCGTCGTCGGCCCCGGCGCGACCGTCGGCGACGGCGTCGTCTCGCCCGGCGGCCGGGCGGACGTCATCCTCGAAGGCCGGCTCTACACCGACCGCCGGCTCGGCAGCATCATCGGCGACCGCGCCGAGGTCGGCGCGAACGTGACGCTCACGGCGGGTAGTCGCGTCGGCGCGGAGGCCGTCGTCGGCCCTGGCACGGTCTTACACGGCGACGTTCGCGAGCGCGTGGAGGTGACTCACTGATGTGCGGAATCACCGCCTGCATCGGCGCGGACAACTCCGTGGACTCGCTCGTCGACGGACTCCAGCGGCTGGAGTACCGCGGCTACGACTCGGCCGGCATCGCCGTGAAGAACGGCTCGGGCATCTCGCTGACGAAGCGCGTCGGCGAGGTCTCCGAGCTCGTCGCGGCCGTCGAGCAGAACCCCATCGCCGGCGACTACGGCATCGGCCACACCCGCTGGGCGACCCACGGCGGCGTCACCGACGGTAACGCTCACCCGCACACGGACGAGTCGGGCCGCATCGCCGTCGTCCACAACGGTATCATCTCGAACTTCCAGTCGCTCCGCAGCGACCTCGAGTCCCGCGGCCACGTCTTCAGCAGCGAGACCGACACCGAAGTCGTCCCGCACCTCATCGAGGAGAACCTCCGCGACGGCGCGACCCCCGAGGAGGCGTTCCGCGCCGCGGTCGGCAGCCTCTCGGGGAGCTACGCCATCGCGGCCATCATCGGCGACGAGGAGGCCATCTTCGCGACCCGCTCCGGGTCGCCGCTGGTCCTCGGCGTCGGCGACGGCGAGTACTTCCTCGCCAGCGACGTGCCCGCGTTCATCCAGCACACGGCGCGCGTCGTCTACCTCCACGACGGCGACTTCGTCGTCACCCGTTCGGACGGCTACGAAATCACCGACTCGGCCGGCCGCGCGGTCGACCGCCCCGTCGAACACGTCGAGTGGGACCCCGAGACGGCGACGAAGGGCGGCTACGAGCACTACATGTACAAGGAGATTCACGAGCAGCCCGGCGCGCTCCGGCGGACCACGCAGGGCCGCCTGAACACCCACGCCGGCGGCGTCGAACTCGAGGAGTTCCCGCCGGAGTCGTTCGCCGACGTGAAGCAGGTCCACCTCCTCGCGATGGGCACCTCGCACCACGCCGGAATGTACGCGGCGTCGCTGCTCAACTCCCGGGGCATCCCCGCCTACGCGTTCATGGCGGGCGAGTACTCGGTCATCAAGCCGCCGGTGACGCCCGACACGCTCGTCGTCGCGGTCAGCCAGTCCGGTGAGACCGCCGACACCCTCGACGCCGTGCGCCGCGCCCGCGCCGCCGGCGCGCGGACCCTCGCGGTCACGAACGTCGTCGGCTCGTCGATAACCCGCGAGTGCGACGACGAACTGCTCATCCGCGCGGGTCCCGAAATCGGCGTCGCGGCCACCAAGACGTTCTCGTCGCAGGTGACGGCGCTGACGCTCCTCACGGAGCGCATCGTCGAGGACGTGACCGGTGCGAAGTCGCCCGCCGCGCGCGACCTGATGGAGGCCCTGTCGCGGCTCCCGGGCGACGTGCAGGAGGTGCTCGACACCTCGATGGCCCGCGAGATTGCCATCGAGTACGAGGGCAGCGACGCGTACTTCTTCATCGGCCGCGGGGTCGCCCACCCCGTCGCCCTCGAAGGCGCGCTGAAGTTCAAGGAGATATCCTACGAACACGCCGAGGGGTTCGCCGCCTCGGAACTCAAACACGGGCCGCTGGCGCTCGTCACGCCGCTGTCGCCGGTGTTCGCCATCTTCACCGGCCACGACGACGAGGCGACGCTGAGCAACGTCAAGGAGGTCCAGGCTCGCGGCGCGCCCGTCATCGCCATCACGAGCGACCGCTCGGGCGAGGTGACCGAGTTCGCCGACCACGTGCTCCGGATTCCGGACACGCACCCCGACATCGCCGGCGTCCTCGCCAACGTCCAGCTCCAGCTCGTCGCGTACCACGCGGCGGACCTGCTCGAACGGCCCATCGACAAGCCGCGTAACCTCGCCAAGTGCGTCACCGTCGAGTGAGAAGCGCGGCGACGTGACGCGGCGGGTAACCCCGCCTGCCCTCCGTATTTTGCGCCCATTAATCCGCCGTCGACGCTCGATTCCGGCGTCCGACCCGCCATTTTCAGGTGTTCGCGAACGTTCGGCGATAAGTGAATATTATCTCGACTGTAGGCACCGATTACATATTACCTGCCCGCGTCAGGTAACACGCGATGACCCGACGCGACCTCGTGGACGACGTTCTTTCGGCCGCAGACGACCCTCCGGGCCCGCTGACCGACGAGAGCGACGCTCACCCGGCGACGGACGAGACCGACATTCCTCCCGAGTCGTCGGACGACGACCTCCTCGACGCGCTCGGTGACGAGGTCTCGCGGGACGTGCTGTTGGCGTGCAACCGCGCGCCGATGACCGCGGAGGAGCTCGCGGAGAACTGCGACGTCTCCGAATCGACCATCTACCGCCGCCTCGAGACGCTTTCGAGCCTCGGGCTCGTCGAGCGAACGCAGCGAATCGACGCGCCGAGCAAGACGTGTTACGAGACGGTCGTCGACGGCCTCTCGATTCACCTCGGCGACAGCCTCCGCGTCGAGGCGGGGTCGAGCAACTACGTCGTCGACGCGATGCGCACGCTTCTGGCCGCGATAGACGTCCAACAGCTCGCGTACGACCGCGAGCAGAACAGCGTGGACGTTCGGTTCCGACTGGCGCCGCACCTGCTCGATTCGCTGGTGGAACTGTACGTCAGAGACACGAATTCGCGTGAGGAGTAGTCCGCCGACCGCCGATGTCGGTTCGTTCGCCGCGTCGCTTTCTCGCGGGCTCTCGCCGTCCTACCGCCGCCACGACCCGTCGACTTCGCCGAGGACGAGCGCGAGCGCGTCTCTCGCGCGTCCGACCGCGATGAGTTCGCGGGCGGCCGCGGCGGTGAGCGGTCCGATGGACTGCGAGGATTCGAGCCCGGCGACGATATCGGGCACCTCGGCGGTGAACCACGAACTGGCGTCCGTCCCGGGTTCGTCGTCGACTTCCGCGGACGGGCGGGTGTGAGGGGCGTCGGAAATCATACCGAATATACACCCCGAAACTGGTTAGTTAGGAATCCGCGGGCCCCCGGTAGCGACTCCTTACTCACCGGGGTGCCGGCCGCGTTCGGCTCCGGAATCGCTCCGATTCGCATACCACATTATTGCAAAGAATAATAACCCGGTGTAGCGTTTCCCCGATAATGTCTCTCAGCGAACTCATCTCCGGCGTCGCCGCCTCGGAGCGAACACTGACGGTGTTCAATCCGACCCCCGGCGTCGTCGAGCGACTCGCCGAGCACTTTGCGGATCGAAACGTCTCGGTGGAGTCTGCGAGTTCCGACGAGGGCCCTTCGAACTACGCGGTGCTGGGTACCGGCGACAAGTTCCACACGGCGGTCTCGGTCGACGACCTCCTCACGCGCCCCGAGGACGTCGAACCGGGGTTCGAACGCGACTCGTACGCGCCGATTCTCGACCACCTCGACGAGACGCTGTTTACCTCCTACGACCGTCGGAAGATGCTCAACGCCACCCGCGAAATCGAGGACCGCGCGTGGCGCGTCGGCGCGGGCGAACTCCACTCGGGCTTCCAGTCCGGCGGAAACCTCCGGCCGCAACTCGAAACGTACCGCCGTCTCGGCGACCGCGACGACCTCTCGGTCCACGCGTACATCTACCCGAACGGCGAGGTCCCGCAGGCCGACCAGTTCCAACTCCACCTCGCGCGCTCCGACGAGATTCGGCGCTCCTGGTTCGTCGCCTACGACGGCAACGGCGTCGGCGACTACAAGTGCGCGCTCGTCGCCGAGGAGCCCGAACCGGGGTTCGGCTTCACCGGCTTCTGGACGTACGACCCCTCGACGGTCGACTACATCGTCAACCACCTCGTCTCGTCGTACTCGATTATCGAATCCGATGGCTCGGGCGACGTCGGTCCCCGTCGTCAGATGACCGTTCGACCGAATTTTAGCCACTGACTCGGGTTCGATTCTTTGTACTTGCCCACAGAATCAATTCGGAGAACTGGGCGCGAATACTTACCAACGCCCGCCCGGAACCGGGCGGTATGGTTGACGGAATCCTCCTCGACGCCTCGAACCTGAAAGGCAAGGTCAAAGGCGGCCGCGCCGGGGCCGAAATCGCCGGGATGAGCTACATCGGCTACGAACTCGCGGTCACGGAGCGGAGCATCCACGTCTACGGCGACCACTGTAACGCCGACATCCAAGACGAAGAGTACCGCTACCTCATCGTCCCGCTCGACTCGGTCCGAGGAATCGAACTCAAAGACCTGTCCGACCGAGGTCGGTGCCTGCAGATTCACGCGTTGGACGATGAGGTGATACTCTTCTCGGAGAACCAGTCGAGCCTCTCGAAGAATCTCAAGCGCGTATTTCTCCTTCTCTCGCGGTTGCTCGCCTGAGCGGACCGGTCGGCTAGTCGGCCGGTCGACCGGCCAACTGGTCAACCGGCCCGGTGGCGAATCAGGTAACGTTTCGAAAGCAGGTAAACTAACCGAACCGCTAAAGAGGGTCGGAACCGAGGTGAGTGTATGGCCACGGATATGAACCTCGACGACGCCCCCTGTCCCATCATCGACTCGCTGAAGCAGATCGGGTCGCAGTGGCGTCTCATCGTCCTCCACGACCTCCAAGACGGTGAAAAGCGGTTCAACGAACTGAAGCGCTCGACCGGCGCGAGTTCGCGGACGCTCTCTCGCGTCCTCGACGACCTGCAGGAACACGGCTTCGTCGACCGCCGGATGGAAGAGGACGCGCCGGTCGCGACGTACTACTCGCTGACCGACAAGGGCGTCTCGCTGTGCCCGGTGTTCGACGAGATACAGGAGTGGGCCACCGAGTGGCTCGACGCCGAGCACGAAGAGTCGGCCGAAGCCGAGACGGTCCAGTCGACGGTCTGAGCGGCGCTACACTACACTTCGAGCGGGTCGCCGTCCGCCGTCTCGAAAATCGCCTCGTGGACCTCCGCGACGGTGACCGAGTCGAGTTCGTCGAGCATCGCCTGAATCGCCGGCTCGAGCAGTTCGCCGAGGACCGGCTGGATGTGTTCGCCGACGGTGCACTCGTCGTTCGGTTCGTTCGTGTGGAAACAGAACGGCTCGGCGTCCTCCACCGCCTCGTAGATGTCGCGAAGCGTGATGGCGTCCGGCTCGCGGGCCAGCGTGAAACCGCCGGTCGGACCGCGCTTGGAATCGACGAGGTCCGCCTCCCGGAGCGAACACAGAAGCTGACGGATGACCACCGGGTTCGTGTTGACGCTCCACGCGAGACGGTCGGAAGACAGCCGCTCGTCGCTCCGCACCGCCAAGTTAGTCAGCACGTGCGTCGCGACGACGAATCGGCTGCTGTTCGACATACACGTTCTTTGGAGCTACGGGCATTTTAGATTTCACGGTGATGCGCCGATTTCGCCGGATTCTCCGCGGAATCGACGTTTTTCAACCCCCGAACCGAATCGGGGGTTCGATATTCGAATTCGGTCACGAGAACTGACCGGATGGGGTTCCGAACGGACGAAAAGTAGACCCGGAGTCGGCCGACTCGGGCGGGTCGACCCGTGCGGCGGTCGGTTCACTCTCCGTTTTCGTCAGCGCTCTCGTCTGCGTTCGCCTCCCCCGCCCCGTCCCCCTCGTCGTTCGGCGGGAGCGCGTCGACGTCGGTCGCCCGCATGAGCGCGATGACCACGTTGTCGGCGACCTCCGCGGCGAACCGCAGTTCGTCGGTCCGCCACTGCCGCGGCTCGCCGACGTGTTCGTGACAGACGACGCCGACGACCTCGCCGCCCGACCTGACTGTCGCGTCGAGCATCGACGTGATGCCCTTCGGTTCGAGGTAGCCGTTCCGTAGTTCGGCGGTCGCGGGGTCGGTCTGAACGTCGTCGACGCCGAGCGACCGATTCGCCTCCAGCGCCTCGAAGTACGACGGGTAGTTTGACGCAGTTAGCGTCCCCCCGGCCGTGTGCTCGCCCGACACCTGGTCGTACTGGTCGACACAGCGGAGCGTCTCGGCGTCGTCGAACAGCCAGACGCTCGCCCGCTCGACGCTCAGCACCGTCGCCATCGTCTCGGTGATGCGCGGGAGGGCGTCTTCGAACGACCCCGCGATGACCGTCTCGTCGGTCGCGAGGTCGATGAGCGCCCGCCGTTGGCGCTCTCTTCGTTCCCGCTCGCGGTACGCCTCGGTCACGTCGCGGAACACGACGACGACCCCTTCGACTTCCCCGTCGTCGGTCCTGATGGGCGACATGCTGTCTTCGATGTACCGCTCGTCGCCGTCGCTCGTGACGAGTTTCGTTCCCGCGCCGAGTTCGACCGGCCCGCCCGCCTCGGCGACGCGCTGCATCGGGTCGATGCGTTCGCCGGTCTCCGCGTTGACGAGGTGGAACGCGTCAGAAAGCGGCTTGCCGACGGCGGCGTCGGCGTCGTAGCCGGTTATCTCCTCGGCCGTTCGGTTCAGCTGGGTGACCGTCCCGCCGGCGTCGGTGGCGACGACGCCCTCGGCGATGGAGTCGAGGGTGACGCGGAGATGCGCCTCGCGCTCCCGGAGGCGCTGCTCCGCGCGCCTGTGTTCCGTGATTCTGACGAGCGTCTGCCGGAGGACGCCGTACTGCGCCGTCGGGTCGCCGCCCTTCTGGAGGTAGCTGTCCGCGCCGAGATTCAGCGCCTCGATGGCGACCTCCTCGCGGCTCCGCCCGGTGAAGATGACGAAGGGAATGTCGGAGCCGCGCTCGTCGCGGAGCACCGACAGGAGTTCGAGACCCGACATCTCGGGCATCTGGTAGTCGGAGACGACCGCGTCGAACGACTCCCTTTCGAGGAGCGCCAGCGCCCGCTGCGGCGAGTCGGTCGTCTCGACCTCGATACCGTCGTCCGTCGATTCGAGAAACCGCTTCGTCAGCGCCAACAGCCCCTCGTCGTCGTCGACGTAGAGCACGCGTATCGTCGGTGACTCCCCCTCGGTCCCGTCCATGTACTGTCGTGATTCTTCGCTATTGTGTCTGATAACTGTTTGGTGGATTAAATGTTTTCATAGTGTCACGAACCGGCGAGACGGGCGCTCTCGCGGCGTCTCGGTCAGTCGTCGTCGGCGGTCGGCGAGTCGCCGTCCGTCTCGACGCTCGCGCCGTCGCCGTCGCCGTCGATGCGGTCGTAGAGCACGGACTCACCGGGTTTGACCGTCCCGCCGGTCGGGATTCTGACACCCGCGTTCAGCGAGGCGTTGATGCCGGTTTTCACCCCGTCGCCGAGGACGACGCCGTACTTCCGGCGGCCCGAGGAGACGAGTTCGCCCTTGAGCATCTGTCGGACGGGCTCGCCGTCGTGGCGGAGGTTCGCGACCTTGGTCCCCGCGCCGAAGTTCACGTCGCGGCCGAGGAGGCTGTCGCCGACGTACGAGAGGTGACCGACCGTCGCGCCCTCCATCAGGACGCTGTTTTTCACCTCGACCGCGTGGCCGACCTTGGCGTTCTCGCCGACGAGCGTGTGCCCGCGGACGTAGGCGTTCGGTCCGACGGTGGCCCCGCTGCGGACGAGCACCGGCCCCTCGATGACCACGCCGGAGCGAACCGTCGCGCCCTCCTCGACGACGACCGGCCCGTCGAGCTCGGCGCGCTCGGACACGTCGCCGTCGATTCGCGGCTCGAGTTCGCCGAGCTTCCACTCGTTGGCTTCGAGAAGCTCCCACGGTCGCCCCACGTCGAGCCAGCGGTCGAAGGCGACGCCGCGCACGTCGTAGGCCTCGCAGGTCGCCGCGAGTACGTCGGTCAGTTCGAGTTCGCCGCGGTCGCTCTCGTCCACGTCGAGCCAGCCGTGGGCCTCGGCCGGGAAGACGTACGCGCCGGCGTTAACGAGGTCAGACGGCGGGTGTTCGGGTTTTTCCACGACGCCGGTGACGAAGCCCTCGTCGTCGGTGTCGAGGACGCCGTAGGAACTCGGGTCGTCGACGCGGAACGACCCGACCGCGGGCGTCCCCTCGTACAGCGTCGAAAGCGACGGCACGTCGTACAGCGCGTCGCCGTTGAGGACGACGAACGGTTCGTCGGGGTCGAGATGGGGGGCCGCGGCGCGGACCGCGTCGGCCGTCCCGCGCTGTTCCGACTGCACGGCGAACTCGACCGGGACGCCGGCGCGCTCGTCGCCGAAGTAGTCGCGCACGTCATCGGCCTCGTAACCGACGACGAGCGTGATGTCCGTCGCGCCCGCCTCGACGGCGGCGTCGGCGGTGTGTGCGACGAGCGGCCGGTCGGCCACGGGGAGCATCGGCTTGGGTCGGCGGTCCGTGAGCGGACGCATCCGGGTGCCGCGGCCGGCGGCGAGAATGACAGTCTGCATACCTGCGTAAGGAACTCCCCGGAAGAAATTCCTTCGGTCCGGGAAGTACGAGACAGGGACCAATCGCGACGCTGTGGGTTGCCTCTGGTCCACCTACCGTGACCGACTCGAGGTGGTACGGTCGGTACGGCACGTCTCTGTCAATATCAGTCTAACAAAACGCTTGCGAACCCTGCCCCGGATTCGAGTTCGATACTTCGCTCCCGCGCGACGCCGTCGCTCGCGAACGGTTCGAACCACACGGCCCGCGAACGGCGAACGTCTTGGGGTTACGATGGGTTGGAGATTCGCACGACACGCGGCGCCGTGTGTTAGTTAACAGACGAGCGCCAGCGCGTAATAGTTTCGTTCCGCGGCGACGCGAACCGCGTTCGTGGGCGTTATTACCGTCCCACCCTTCGGCTGTGGAGGGTTACGATGGAGATTCGCACAGGACTCTCTTACGGAGACGTATTGCTGGTCCCACAGCGCTCCCCGGTCGACAGCCGGAGCGACGTGGACCTCTCGACCAACGTGACGCCGGACTTGCGCCTCGACACGCCGCTCGTCAGCGCGGCCATGGACACCGTGACCGAAGCGGACCTCGCGGCGGCGCTCTCCGGCCTCGGCGGCCTCGGCGTCGTCCACCGCTTCCTCGACGTGGACGAGCAGGCCGAACAGGTCCGCCGCGTCGCCGAGGCGGGCGGGACCGTCTCGGGCGCGGTCGGCATCAACGAGGACTACCTCGACCGGACCGAGGCGCTCCTCGACGCCGGCGCCGACGCCGTCGTCATGGACATCGCTCACGGGCACATGGAGCGGTGTCTGGACGCCGTCGAACGGATTCGCGACGAGTTCGACCCCGAAATCGTCGCGGGTAACGTCGTCACGCCGGCGGCCGTCGAAGACCTCTGGGAGGCCGGCGCGGGCTGTGTGAAAGTCGGTGTCGGGCCGGGTTCGCACTGCACGACCCGCGAGGTCGCGGGCGCGGGCTATCCGCAGCTCACGGCCGTCTCGGAGTGCGCCGAGCGGGCGCACGACCTCGGCATCCACGTCATGGCCGACGGGGGGATTCGGACCTCCGGCGACGCCGCGAAGGCGCTCATGGCCGGCGCGGACACCGTCATGATGGGGAGCTTCTTCGCCGGCACCGACGAGGCACCGGGCCGCGTCGTCGAGGTCGACGGCGAGACGTACAAGCGCTCCCGCGGGATGGCCTCGACAGAGGCCGCCGACGACCGCGACGACAAACAGAGCGACGTCGACGCGGGCGAGGGCGTCGAGGCGCTCACGCCCCACAAGGGGCCGGTCGAACCGCTCGTCGAGGAGTTCCTCGGCGGGGTTCGCTCGGGTGTGAGCTACTGCGGCGGTCACACTATCCCGGACGCCCGCGAGAAGGCGTCGTTCGTCCGCGTCGCGGCGAGCGCCAAGGAGCGAGAGGGTGCCCACGGCGTCGTCTTCGCCGAGGGTCCCGTCGAGGTCGACGACGAGGTCGAACGCGAGTTACAGGCCCCGATGGCCGACTGACTCGCTCCGCGGCCGGCGACCGGGACACGCGCGGTCCCCGCCCAGCCGACCGCTTCGAGCGGCGGCGCTCTCGACTGCCGCCGCTCTCGACCGCCGCCGCATCCCCTCTCGGCAGTCGCCGGAGCCGAACCGGACACAACAGCATTTATCCGATATATTTGCACATGTATCGGTTTAGTTATCTGTCTGTCTATCCATGACTGACCGCGTGACGAAGCGAATCGAACGGACGTTCAGCGTCTAATATACGGGGATGAATCAGTGATGCTGTTGTGGGCTCGATGCCACAATAACGCCGTCAGATGGTGATTTGAGGTGATTAGCTCAGGCTGACGAACGTATTCCCTCGGCCGGTCACAGTCGTGTCGCTACGGTTGACTGGCCACCTTTCTCGCGTTTTGATTCCCGTTTCGAAAAGAACTATCAAATTGTAGGCTGTATCTGATTTTCTTATATATTCGTCAGGAGTGAATCGCCTCGAAGCTACCGACTCGCGAGCCAGTCGCCCCGTGTTACGAATGTCGGGGCCGACTCTCTCGGAGATGCGTTACAAGCATAAGTGTGTAATCTGATTCCGCGCTCGGTCGACTCGGTCTCCGGACACCGGATGTCGCGCACGTCAACCGTCAAATATCGCACGAAATACAGCACAGCCGAACGGACGTTCGTCACTGCGAGGCGATTACGAGTACGTCGCGCGGATGCCGATGACGCGGGCGGCCTGCGTCACCATCTCCGGCACTTCCGTGTGGTACCACTCGCCTTTCATCCGGGTGGTGGGACCGGAGACGCTGATAGAGCCGAGAATGGTCCCGTCGTCGGAGAGAATCGGCGCGCCGACCGCCCGCATGCCGGTGATGCGCTCTTCGTCGTTGAAGGCGTAGCCGCGCTCGCGAATCGTCGCCAACTCGGCTTCGAGGGCGTCGCGGTCGTCTATCGTCTTCGTCGTCAGCCGCGTCAGTTCGCCGTCGAGAATCTCGTTTCGGCGCTCCTCGTCGCAGAAGGCCAGGTAGGACTTGCCGACCGACGTGGTGTGGAGGTCGACCGTCGTGCCGATGTGCGAGTCGGTCTGGAGGCCCTGTTCGGACTTCACCTGATAGATGTAGACGCCGCGGCCGTTCTCCTCGACCATCACCTGTCCGCGCTCGCCGACGGCCTCGACGAGGTCGTCCATCTCGCCGATGGAAGCGTGATACAGCGCGTGTCGCGTCCGTGCGTGGTCGCCGAGGTCGAGGAACTTCAGACCCAGCGCGTACTCGTCGCCCTGCCTGACGACGTAGCCGAGCTCCGCGAGCGTCTTGAGGTGGTTGTGGGCCGTGCTCTTCGAGATGCCGAGGTCGTTCGCTATCTCCGACACCCCGCTCGCGTCGTGGTCTCTGATGTGTTCGACGATGCCGAACGACGTTTTCGTAGCGCCGATTGTCCCGGCCGTCTCGCGCCCGTCCGTGTTCATAGTTATCAATGACTGAGTGCGGTAATAATTGTTGGCGTTTCGTTCGGGGAACCCGAACGAGCGTTCGGACTAGTCCCGCGTCAGCGCGGCGACGGTCTCGCGGACCGGACTCGAATCCACCGCCGAGAGCGCGTCGAGCGCCTCGTCTGCGGCGTCGTCGCCGAGACCGAACGCGAGCAGGTCGCGGTTGCGCGAGGCGAGGTCGGCCCCCGAGAGCGGGTCGCGGTAGTCGCCGCGGGGGTACTCGCGCTCGCCGACGTAGCGGCTCCCGTCGCGGGCGGTCACTTCGACGCGCGCGCCCCAGTCGTCGGGGAACGCCCGCTCGAACGCCTCGTCCGCGTGCAGGTGGACGCGCTCCGAGAGCGCCTGTACGGCCTCGTCGCCGAGCGCGTCTTCGAGGAAGTGGTCGAGTTCGACGCGTCCGTCCGCGACCCAGCGGGCGAGAACGTACGGCGTCGAGAACTTCGCCGCGGTGAGCGTCTCGGGTCGCGCGTGGCTCATATCGACGCCGTTGCGGTAGGTGTACACGTCGATTCGGTCCACGTCGGCGGGCGTGAGGTCGTCCGCACCGGCGTCCCGCAGGGCGTCGAGCGGGGCGTGGGTGTAGCGACACGACGGGTACGGCTTCTGGTAGGCCTCGGTAATCCACCAGTCGTCGCCGAGCGAGTCGAAGAGGGCGGCGAACTCGCCGTCACCGAGGAGCGTCTCGAACGGGTCGTAGACGGCCTCCATCGCTGCGGGCGACCCGCGGAGTCCGGCGGCGGTCAGCGTCGCGGCGCTCACGCCGGCCTGCGCGGAGAAGCCGGCGGTGACGTTCCGCGACGGCGCGCCCTCGGCGAAGGGGTCGTGCATGGAGACGACCGCGAGATTCAGCGCGGTGCGGACCGTCTCGCGCACTTCGTCGGGCGACTGCCCCGCGCAGACGGCGGCGGTCAGCGCCGGTCCGAGCGTCGTCCACGTCGAGTGCGGGTCGCGGACGAGCCACGGAATCGCCTCGTTCATCCGGGCCTTCATCGCGAAGATGGCGTACTCGAAGCGCGCGCACAGCTCGTAGGAGCGGACGCAGGCGTCCACGAACGTCTCGCCGTCGACGTCGCGGGCCTCGGCGACGCCCACCGCGCCCGCGACGATGCTCGCGCCCACGTGGCCGCCCCGGTTGTGGCCCTCCTCTATCTCCTGTGTTATCGCCGCCGTCGCGTTCAACAGCGCCGCCTGCGACGGGTCGACGCGGCGGTCGGTCCCGAGGACGGACGCCGGGCCGTCGGCCAGCGCCGCGTCGCGGAAGACGCCCGCGTGCTGCGGGGCGGCCGCCCCCGCGACGGTCGCCGCGAGCACGTCCGCGACGATTCGCGCCCCGTCGGCGCGCACGCCGTCGGGTATCTCGCCGGTCAGAAAGCGGTACACCTGTCGTTCCCAGTCTCGGACTGGCTCCTGTGAAATCATGGTCTGAATGCGTGGTCGAAAGGGTGCTCAGGCCCGTGTGAGGGCGCAGAGCACGCGGGGGGCGGCGGGTTCGGTCGCCGCGGTCCAGAGGTCGTCGACGCCGCCGTCGCCGATGACGGGCGCGACGAGCCGGTCGAACTTCGCTCGGAGTTCCGATTCGGTGAAGGGGTCACGCTCGCCGCCGCGGGCGGCGCGCACCTCGCGGGCGTACCGCTCGCCGTCGCTCGTCTCGACGGTGACGCGCGCGCCGCGCTCGTCGGGGGCGCGGGCCGCGAACTCCTCGGTGGCGACCACGTCGACGCGGCGGGCGAACCCGAGCGCGGCCTTCGTGAGCGCCTCGTCGGTGAACGCCTCCTTGCCGGTCTCGCCGGCCGTCAGCGCCGAGGCGACGGCGAAGGGGAGAGAGAACTTCGCCTGCAACGCGTTCTCGGGCGCGGGGTCCGACAGCGCCGCCGCCGCGGGGTACGTCTCGACGCTGACCGACTCGATGTCGGACGCGTCGACGCCCGTCTCGTCGACGAGGAGCGCCACGGCGTCGAGGGCGGCGTGGGTGTAGCGGCAGGCCGCGTGGACCTTGAAGTAGCCGCGCTCGAGTTCCCAGCGCTCGCCGAGTCCGTCGGCGAGGGCGCTCCGGTCGGGACCGTCCGCGGCCACGGGTTCGAGGTGTCGCGCCACGCCGTCGTCGAGACCGGTGAACCCCGATTCGGCCTGGTCGACCGCGAGGAGGCCCGAGAGGTTGCTCATCCCGACGTAGCCGTTCCTGACTGTCGCGCCCTCCGTGGCCGCCTCGAACCGGGTGTGCTGGGCGTAGTTCGCCGCCATGCGCATCGCGTCGAGCGTCGTCTCGGCGTCGAGGCCGCGGAGCCGGGAGACGGCCGCGGCGGTGCCGACGCCGCCCCAGACGCCGTGGGGGTGCAGGCCGTCGGCGAGCGGGACGACCGTCTCGGCGGCGCGGACCGCCGCCTCGTAGCCGGCGACGAACGCCGTCAGGAACTCGTCGCCGCTGCGGTAGGCCGACTCGCCGTCCGCGAGGAGCGCGGGGAGGACGTGAATCGCGGGGTGGCCGGCCGCGAAGCGGTGGCCCTCGTCGAGTTCGAGGACGCTCCCGGCGGCCGCGTTGACGAACGCGGCGCGGTACGCCGAGGTCCGCTCGCCCGCGGTCCCCATGATGGTCGATTCGCCGCCGTTCTCGTCGGCCCACCGGCGCGCCAGCGCGGCGACCGCGGGGTCCGACGCGCCGCCCAGCACCGCGCCGATGGTGTCGGCGACGACGAGGGACGCGCGGTCGGCGACCGACGCGGGGAGGTCGCCCCGGTCGAGGTCGGACACGAACGACGCGAGCGCTTCGTCGGTCATCTCACACCCCGAGGTACGCCTCGACGACGCCCTCGTCTTCGAGGAGTTCGTCGCCGTCGGCGGTCATGCTGATGCGGCCGTTCTCCATGACGTAGCCCCGGTCGGCCAGCTTGAGCGTCTGCTGGACGTTCTGTTCGACCATGAGGACCGTCATGCCCTGCGCGTGGATGTCCTCGATGACGTCGAACACCTCCTGAACGAGGTGCGGCGCGAGCCCGATGGAGGGCTCGTCGAGGATGAGTAGGTCGGGTTCGCCCATGAGCGCGCGGGCGAGGGTCAGCATCTGCTGTTCCCCGCCGGACATGGTGCCGGCGCGCTGGTTCTTGCGCTCCGCGAGCCGGGGGAACAGCTCCAGCATCTCGTCGAGGTTCTCCCTGCGGTCCGCCTTCGCCTCCTCGGTCTGCGCGCCGAGAAGCAGGTTGTCGATGACGGTCATGTTGGTGAACAGGTCGCGGTTCTCGGGGACCTGCACGATGCCGCGCTCGACGATTTCGTGGGACGCCTTCGAGTGAATCGCCTCGCCGCGGTAGGTTATCTCGCCGCGGCTCGGCGAGAGGATGCCGCAGATGGTGCGCATCGTCGTCGTCTTGCCCGCGCCGTTCGAGCCGATGAGCGCGACGATTTCGCCCTCGTCGACGTGCATGTCGACGCCGTGGAGCACCTCGATGTCGTCGTAGCCGGCGCGGACGCCGCTCAGTTCAAGCATCGACGTCGAACCCCCCGATGTAGGCCTCGATGACGCGGTCGTCTTCGACCACCGTCTCGGGCGCGCCGAAGGCGATGCCCTTCCCTTGGTCCAGCACTTTCACGTAGTCCGAGATGTTCATGATGGCTTTCATGTCGTGTTCGATGATGAGGAGGCTCGTCCCGCGCTCGCGGAGTTGGCGGAACAGGTCGAGCATCTGGTTCGACTCCGACGGGGTGAGCCCCGCCATAATCTCGTCGAGGAGCAGGATTTCCGGCCGCGTCGAGACGGCGCGGGCGAGTTCGAGGCGCTTCTGTGCGCCCACGGTGAGTTCGCCCGCCTCCTCTTCGGCCTTGTCCGCGAGCCCGACGAATTCGAGGGTCTCCATGGCGATTTCGCGCGCCTCGCCCCGGCGGCGGGTGTGGATGTGCGCGCCGACCATCGCGTTCTCGACGACGGTCAGTTCCTCCAGCGGGCGCGTGATTTGGAACGTCCGCGCCAGCCCCGCCCGCGCGATTTTGTGCGCCGGGAGGCCGGAGATGACCTCGCCGTCGAGCCTGACGGTCCCGCTCGTCGGCGGGAACGCCCCGCTGATGCAGTTGAACAGCGTGGTCTTGCCCGCGCCGTTCGGCCCGATGAGGCCGATAATCTCGCCGCGGTTGACGGTCATGTCCACGTCGTCGAGCGCCTGCAGGCCGGAGAAGCGCTTGCCGACGCCCTCGACCGACAGAATCTGCTCGCCGTCGCGGTCGATGTCGGCGTCCGCGTCGTCGACGCTCTGCGCGTTCGTCTCGTCTGCCGACATCACTCGTTCACCTCCTCGTCACCGCGGACGCGCTCCCAGAGCGCGCGCGCCTGGCTCGGCCAACTGACGACGCCGCGCGGCGAGTAGATGACGATGGCCACGAGGAACGCGCCGTAGATGATGCGGTCGAGGCCGTTGATGTCGGAGAACGTCGTCCGCGCGATCTCGCTGACCGGCGTGACGATGAACGAGCCGACGATGGGGCCCAGAAGCGTCCCCGGCCCGCCGACGACGGCGGGGAGGAGCAGTTCGACGTTCTTGAACAGCGCGAACACGGTGTCGGGGCGGATGGTGTTGAAGTACATCGACCAGTAGGCACCGCCGAGGGCGGTGAAGAAGGCGCTGACGGCGACGCCGATGAGCTTGTACCGGAAGCTCGGCACGCCGACGCTGGCGGCGGCCCGCTCGTCCTCGCGGATGGCGAAGAAGTACAGCCCGACCCACGAGTTCTTGATGAGCCACGAGACGAGCGTCACGACGAGCAGGAAGCCGACGATGAGGTAGTAGTACGGCAGGTCGTTCTGGAACTGGAAGGCGACGAGGCCGTACTCCGCGCCGTAGTCCCGCGGGAACGCCTTGAAGTAGCCGTTGGCCCCGCGGAGCTCCGACATGTTGGTGACGACGAAGCGGAGCAGTTCCGCGAACGCGAGCGTCGCCAGCGCGAAGTAGTGGCCCTGCAGTTTGAAGCGGAACGAGAGCGCGCCGATGATGAGCCCGTACCCCCCGGCCAGCACGCCGCCGACGAGCATTCCGATCCAGGGGTTCACCGCGGCGTCGACGACGAGCGCCTGCGTGGCGTACGCGCCGATGCCGAAGAACGCCGCGTGCCCGAAGGAGAACTGCCCGGTGTAGCCGGACATGATGTTCCACGCCTGGGCCGTGTAGGCGTAGATGACCGTGAGGATGAGCACTTTCAGGCTCAACAGCGCCGCGAGTTCCATCCCGGCGACGTCGATTTCGATAATCGTCGGGAGCGCCGCGAGCAGGCCGAACAGCGCGACGCCCTTCACCAGCGGGGCGTACCGCTGGTCGTCGAACGTCCGGTAGCGGTCGCGGACGGACTCGATTGCGCTCACGCCTCAGCACCTCCGAAGAGGCCCTCGGGCTTGACGAGGAGCGTCCCGATGAAAAGCAGGAAGATGAGCACCTGCGCGGTGGTCCCGGGGAGGTAGTAGCCGCCGAACACCTGAATCATCCCGACGATGAGGCCGCCGACGAACGCGCCGGGGAACGAGCCGAGGCCGCCGAGGATGACGATGACGAAGGCGTTGATGAGGTACGTCTCGCCCGTGAAGGGGTCGAACCGCTGGAACAGCGCGATGGAGCCGCCGGCCACGCCGGCCAGCGCCGCGCCGATGCCGAAGGTGAGGTAGTTGATGCGGCGGACGTTGATGCCGACGTAGCGCGCGCCGTCGCGGTTGTCGGCCGTGCCGCGAATCTTCCGGCCGAGGTCGGTCCGGTTCAGGAACGCCCGCACGGCGAGCATCGTCCCGAGCGCGATGACGAGCGCGTAGAACTGCCCGAGCGGGATGAAGACGCCGCCGACCTGTATCGACCCGAGCGAGAGTTCGACCTGCTGGGGGTCGGGCGTGAACACGATTTCGATGGCCGACTGGATGATAAAGAGGACGCCCAGCGTGGCGATGAGCTGGTTCTGCTGGGGGGCCTCGATGATGGGTTCGACCGTGAGTACGTGGACGACCACCCCGAGGACGAACAGCACTGCGGCGGCGATGGGGATGCCGAGGAACGGGCTGATACCCGCCATCTCGGAGACCAACCACACCGAGTACATCCCGACGACGAGGAAGACGCCGTGGGCGAAGTTGATGACGTCCATCACGCCGAATATCATGGTCAGCCCGAGCGCCGTCAGCGCGTAGACGCCCCCGAGCAGGAGGCCGAACGCGAGCAACTGCAGGAGGACGGGCTCCAGGTTGGTGATGTCGGTCAGGAACTGTACGAACGGGTCGATGAATCGGCCGAGGCCACCGCCCTGCAGCGGCAGCGGCGCGACCGATGTGACTAGGTGTCCCATGCGGTTTCTACGCTCGGGAATTGTTGGCAACCCCCATAAAAGGTGGCTATCTTTCGGGACGGTTCGTTGACGTGACGGGCGCGAGGGCCGCGGTCAGACCTGCGGGTCGGCCTCCGCGTACTCCTCGGGGTAGACGACCTTGACCGAGAGGTCCTGAACCTGGTTCACCGGGCCGAGCGCGTTGACGTTCTCGCCCTGGTCGTCGAACTCGATAGCGCCCATCGCGGAGATGTGGTCCTCGTAGCTGAGGCCCTTGAGCGCCTCGTTGATGTCGTCGGGTTCGACGCTGCCGGCCTCCTCGACCGCCTGGATGATGACCTCGGCCGCGGTGTAGGCCATCCCGACCGACGCCGAGAACTCCTGGTCGTAGTTGTCGAGGAACTGCGAGCGGACCTCGGCGGTCTTGTCGACCGTCGGGTTCAGCGCGTAGTTGTTGTCCAGCACGCCGTTTGCGAACTCGCCGATGTCGCTGACGGCGTCGTCGTCGGTGAACGTCGCGGACGCGGACGCGGTCAGGTACGGCGGCCGGTAGTCCTGGTCCTGCAGCGCCTGCGCGAGCAGGACGCCGCCGGCGACGTAGGTCGTTGCGATGATGGTGTCGGGGTCGGCGCTCCGGAGCCGCGACACCTGCGTGTTGGCGTTCGACGCGCCGAACTCGATGGCCGTCTCCTCGACGATTTCGACGTTCTGCTCGGGGAGGAACTCGCGGAGGCTGTCGCGAATCGCCTGTCCGTAGCTGTTGTTGATGTAGAACAGCCCCGCCGTGTCGATGGTGCCGCCGCCGTCGCGGATGACCGACGGCACGAGGTCCGCGTAGTCGCTCGCCAGCCGGCGCGCCGGGGGCTGGGGCCGGTAGACGTAGTTGAAGTCGCGGCCCTGCAGGATGTTGTCCGCCGCCGCGATGGAGATGACGAACGGGACGCCCTGCCGTTCTGCGACCTGCGTCGCCGCCGTCGTCACCGGCGAGGAGTAACAGCCGGTGAGGACGTGCGCGCCCTCGCTGAGCAGTTCCTCGCTGACCTGTCCGCCGAGTTCCTGTGCGCCCTGGTTGTCGCCCTCGATGACGGTCACTTCCGCGCCGTCGAGCGACTCGATGCCGCCCTCCTCGTTTTTCCGCATCGCGGCGAGTTTGATGGCGTTGCTCATCCCGACGCCCGTCGCGGCGAGACTGCCCGAAAGCGGGTGGTTCGAGCCGATGATGACCTCGTCGACGGACTGCTCGGGCGTCCCCGTCGTGGTGCCCGTGTCGCCGCCGGACCCGCCCGAGTCGCCGCCGGAGTCGCCGCCCGAATCGCCGCCGCCGTTTCCGGCGTCGTCGCTCGCACAGCCGGCTAATGTCAATGCCGCGACGCTCGCGCCCGTTGCTTTGAGGAAGCGCCGCCTGTTGCTCGTCGAAGACTTGAGAGTCTTACCCATGGCAATCAATCACGAGGTTGGTGCCAATTGTAATAAATGCTATCGTACTCGTGTTGTCACGTTCCGAAGATATTCCCGCGTCGAGTCGGTTGAGCCGGTCGAGTCGGCCGAGTCCGCGCGTCAGTCGAGCGACTCGCGTGCGTGGATGCCGGCGAGGCGGCCGTAGCCGAGCGCGGTCGTCAGCCCGTTACCGGAGAGGTAGCCGCCCGCGCCGTGGCCGCTGATACCGCAGGCCGTGCCGCCGCCGGCGTAGAGGTTCTCGACGATGCTCCCGTCGGTCCGGAGGACGCGCCCGTCTCCGTCGACGACGAGGCCGCCCTGCGTGTGGAAGAGCGCGCCGGTGACTTTGGTCCCGTAGAAGGGCGCTTCCAGCGGGTTCGCGCCGTCGACGCGGCCCACCTCGTCCGGTTCGCCCGCCGCGGCGGCCTCGTTGTAGTCGGCGACCGTCTCCGCGGCGCGCTCGCCGTCGGCACCGAGCCGCTCGGCGAGGTCGGCGACCGAGTCGTCGCTGTGGTAGGTCCCCTGTTCGATGGCCTCGTCGAAGTCCTCGAACTGCCCGCGGAGTCGTTCGAAGATGCGCTCGTCGAACAGTTGAATCGCCTGCCCGCCGGGCTGTTTGAGCACCGAGATGGCGAACTCGCTGTACCCCGCGGACTCGTCGCCGAACCGCTCGCCGTCCTGATTCACGAGGATGCCCCCGTTCATCGTGACCGCGTAGGTCGAGAGCATGCCCGTCTGGCTCGCCACCGTCGCGTGGCCCTGATAGGCGTCCATGCAGGCGAGTTCGCCGCCGAGTTCCGCGCCGAAGCGGACGCCGTCGCCGGTGTTGCCGTCAGCGCCGAAGTACAGCGCCCGTTCGATGTCCTCCTCGCAGTAGTCGGTGACCATCTCGCGGTTGCCGGCGAAGCCGTCGGTGGCGAGGATGACCTTCTCGGCCTCGATGGCCTCGTCGTGGCCGAGGCCGGCGACGACGCCCCGGACCGCGCCGTCGTCGGCGACGAGTTGCTTCACGGGCGCGTTCGTCAGGAGTTCGATGTTCGGCGTCGACTCGACGCGCTCGACCAGTTCGGCGACGAGGTTCTCGCCGTTTCGACCCTCCGGCGCGTGCATCCGGTACTCGGAGTGCTTGGGATACTTGAAGTCGTCCACGATGTGGAGCGTGACGTCCCAGTCGTCGACGAGCCAGTGGATGAGGTTCGTGCTCTCCTCGCAGAGGTACCGCACGCGCTCCTCGTCGGCCTCGTAGTCGTTTTTCTCCAAGATGTCGCGGGCCATGTCGGCGGGCGTCTCCTCGATGCCGGCCTCGCGCTGGAGTCGCGTCCCCGCCGCGGGAATCATCCCCGTCGAAAGCGAGGTGTTCCCGCCGCATTCGGGCGCTTTCTCCAGCACCGTCACGCGAACGTCGGGGTTCTCGCTGGCCGCGAGCGCGGCGACGAGGCCGGTCCCCCCGCCGCCCGCGACGAGCACGTCCGTGTCGATGTCCCACTCGATGTCGTCGACCGAGACGACTTCGGCGACGCCGTCGCTCGGCGTCCGCCGGGCTAGTTCGTCCATGCACTCTGCTAGGTAGACTCTATCGTAAAACTACCGCCTCCGGCGGTGACGGTTCCCCACGAACCTCTCGATTCCGCCGGTCTCGGCGGTGCGTGCGTGTGTAGACTCGTTCGCTGTTGCATCATCGTTCGCCGTTGCGTCGTCCGCTGTCGCTCCGTCTCGGACGTTCAGGAATAACAGATAGTCAGGAATACCGGAGTGAAAAATTATGTGGGTTGAGAACACGCATAGCGCATGGACTCGCCACGAGACATCGTCGAGGAGTTCTTCGACCGGATGGAAGACGACCGCAGGGACACCGTCGGAGACCTGTTCGCCGAGGACGCCGTCATCTCCCTGCCGGGTGCGACCTTCGAGGGACCGACCGCGGCCTACGACTTCCTCGCGCATCTCGAACCGCGGTACGAGTGGGCGGCCAAGGAGTTCGACCGCTGGATAGAGGCGGGCGACACCGTCGTGAGCACGGGGTCGCTCTACGGCGTCGACAACGACGGCGCGGAGTTTTCGGACGTTCGCTACGTCGATATCTACGTCGTCCGCCGGGGCCTCATCGAGCGCCTCGACATCTGGAACGACCTCGCCGTCGACGGCGTCGTCCCGGTCGAGGACGCGGCCGCAGTCCCGGCGGAGGAATGAGCGACCGAACCGCGGTTCTGTTCGCGCTCCGCGACGACCCCTCGCTCGTCGTCCGCGCCGAGGAACTCGGCTACGAGTCGGCGTGGGCCGCCGAGGGGCAGGGAAAGACCGCCTTCGGAAAGCTCGAACGCTGGGCCGTCCACACCGACGAAATCGGCCTCGCGACGGGCATCGTCAACGTGTTCTCGCGGACGCCGGCGGCGCTCGCGGCGGCCGCGGCGACCCTCGACGACCACTCGGACGGCCGCGCGATTCTCGGCCTCGGCGTCGCCCACCCCGGCGTCGTCGAGACGTTCCACGGCGTCCCCTTCGACCGCCCGCTGTCGCGCCTCCACGAGTACGTCGAACTCGTGCGGCGCTACCTCCGCGGCGACGCCGACTCCTTCGACGGGGAGTTCTTCTCGCCCGAGCGCACGAGTTTCTGGGACGCCTTCGAACCCGTCCGGGAAGAGATACCAATCTATAACGGCGCGCTCGGGCCGGCGAACGTCCGACTCACCGGGCAGGTCGCCGACGGCTGGCTCCCGAACCTCTACCCCCGCCCGCAGTTCGAGGAGGCGCTGGAGTGGCTCGACACCGGGGCCGCCCGAACCGGCCGCGACCGGAGCGACGTGGACGTGGCGATGTACGTCCTCACGGCCGTCCACGACGACCCCGACGAGGCGCGCCGGGCGGCGGCCGAACACGTCGCGTACTACCTGCGGGACGTGCCGGGCTACTACGACCGCGCGGCCGAGCAGGCCGGCTTCGGCGACGAGGTCGAGGCGGTCCGCGCCGCGCCGACGACCGAGGCGGGGGCGCGCGAACTCTCGGCCGACTTCCTCGACCTCGTGGCGCTCGTCGGCACGCCCGACGACGTGCGGGGGCGACTCGCCGAACTCCGCGAGATGGGCGTCGACCTCCCGGTCGTCCGCGCGCCCGCCGGCGTCGACCGCGAGTGGGTGGCGCGGACGCTGGAGGTGTTCGCCCCGTAACATGACCCCGGCGAACCGTGCCGTACTTTTATGCTGGATGCCACCGCATCTCAGGCGAAGCGAGTCATGACAGACCGTATCTGGGAGGACCTGCTATCTGAACAGGATAAACAGGTCATCACGAAGGCTGGTTACGACAAGGAGGGCGCCTCGTCGTGGGAGTCCCGCGGCATGGGCGAGAACCCGATGGTTCTCGTCATCGACATGCAGCGGCTCATCGTCGGCGAGAACGTCCCCATCCTCGACGCTATCGAGGAGTATCGCACCGCGATGGGCGACATCGCGTGGGACGCCATCGAGCACATCGACCCGTTCCTCGATTTCGCGCGTGAGCAGGGGCTTCCGGTGACGTACACCCGGGTCGTCCCGTCGAGCTACGACGACGCCGACCACCCCGACCTCGACATCGTCGACCCGGTCGCGCCCGAGGAGGGCGACACCGTCGTCGACAAGTCCTACGCGTCGGCGTTCTACGGGACCGACCTGCTCTCGCGGCTCGTCCGCGGCGGCCACGACTCGGTCATCATCGTCGGCAACTCCACGAGCGGGTGCGTCCGGGCCACCGCGGTCGACGCCAAGCAGAACGGCCTCAGCGTCGTCCTGCCGCAGGAGTGCATCTTCGACCGCATCGAGGCGTCGCACAAGATCGGCCTCCTCGACCTGTGGATGAAGTACGCCGAGGTGCTCGAGACCGAGGCGGTCGAGGAGTGGGTCGAGACGCTATGACCCACGACCTCGTCATCTCGAACGGCACCGTCGTCACCCCCGAACACGGCACCTTCGAGGCCGACGTCGCGGCCGACGGCGAGACCATCTCCGCCATCGCCGCGCCCGGCACGCTCTCGGGCGAGACGGAAATCGACGCGACGGGCAAGCACGTGCTCCCGGGCGCGATCGACCCGCACACCCACCACGGCATCTACCGCGGGCTGGAGGCGGACGCCGAGTCCGAGTCCAAGTCCGACCTCGTCGGCGGCGTGACCACCATCGGGAACTACTTCCGCCGGGCCGGGGCCTACGAGGACATCATGCCGGGCTACTTCGACGAGGCGGAGCCGAACTACTACCACGATTACTTCTTCTCGCTCGGCCTGCTCTCGATGGAGCACGTCGAGGAGATACCAACCATCATCGAGGAGTTCGGCATCACGACGTTCAAGTGGTACATGAACTACAAGGACGCCGCCCGCGAGAAGTTCGGCGTCGACTGCGACATGCACGACGACTTCGGCGACGCGTTCGTCCAGAAACTCGCCGAACAGGACGTGCCGACGACGCTCGGCTACCACTCCGAGAACGTCGAAATCACGAACGCGCTCGCCGGCGGCAACGTCTACGTCACCTCCGAGTCCGACGACACCGACGCCGACGCCGACGAGGGCTACGAGGTGATGGTCGAGGAGTTCCCCGGCTATGCCGAGACTCAGAGCATGGTCGCCGGGGCCGCGCTCGCCAAGGTCCACGGCTACGACGACCGCTTTTACGCGGTCCACATCTCCGCCGGGGGGACGGCCGACGAACTCGCCGCGCTCCACGACGCGGGCTACCGGGCGTGGGGCGAGACGTGTATCCACTACCTCGCGCTCACCACCGAGGAGTGCGACGAGCGCATGAAAGTCAACCCGCCGGTTCGGTCGAAAGCCGACCAAGAGACGCTCTGGAAGCGCCTCGCCGACGGCACTATCTCCACTATCGGGACCGACCACTGCGCCAACCTCGCGGAGAACAAGTTCGGTGAGGGCATCCGCGACAGCCTGCTCGGCTTCCCCTCGACGCCGGTGATGCTCCCCCTCATCCTCTCGGAGGGCGTCAACGAGGGCCGCATCTCGCTCGAACGCGCCGTCGAGGTCACGAGCACCAACGCGGCGAAGGCGTTCAATCTCTACCCCAAGAAGGGGACGGTCAGAGTCGGCAGCGACGCCGACCTCGCCGTCGTCGACCTCGACGAGACGAAGACGGTCACGCCGGAACTGTTACACAGCGTCAGCGGCTACTCCCCCTACGAGGGTCGAGACGTCACCGGCTGGCCGACCCAGACCGTCGTGAAGGGCGAACTCGCCTACGACGACGGCGAGATTGTCGGCACGAAGGGCCACGGCACGCACATCGACCGGCCGGTGTGAACCGGCCACCCGCCGCGGCGACCGAAAAGGGAGTCGACGACGCTGACTGACCGGCCACGCGGGAGCCCGGGGGCGCGGCCCGACCCGCCGCACAGACGACCGGGCGCGCGGACACGCACACGCACCACCTGACGACCACCACACGCGACACAGAACGAGAAGACACACACGACATGACGAACGACACGAACGGACCACTCGACGGCCTCGTCGTCCTCGAAGCCGGGTCGATGATATCCGGCCCGACCGTCGGCCGCTTCCTGGCCGACTTCGGGGCGACGGTCATCAAAATCGAACACCCGGCGTTCGGCGACCACATCCGCCGGTTCGGTCCACAGAAAGACGGCGTCGGCCTCTGGCACAAGTACCTCTCGCGGAACAAGCAGTCTATCACCCTGAACATCTCCACCGAGGAGGGCGCGGCGGTGTTCGAGGACCTCGTGAGCGAGGCCGACCTCCTCATCGAGAACTTCCGACCCGGCACGCTCGAACGCTGGGGCGTCGGCTGGGAGCGACTCTCAGATGTCAACGACGACCTCGTGATGCTCCGGATGTCCGGCTTCGGCCAGACCGGCCCGTATTCCGAGCGCCCCGGCTTCGGGACGCTCGCGGAGGCCATGTCCGGCTTCGCCTACCTCAACGGCTTCCCCGACTCGCCCCCGCTGCTCCCGCCGACCGGTCTCGCCGACAACATCGCGGCGCTGTTTTCGACGTTCGCGGTGATGTTCGCGCTCTACCACCGCGACGTCCACGGCGGCGGCGGCCAGTACATCGACACGAGCCTCATCGAACCCATCTTCGGCCTGCTCGGCCCGCAACCGCTCCGCTACGACCAACTCGGCGAAATCGAGTCGCGGTCGGGCAACCGCTCGACCTCGTCGGCCCCGCGGAACGTCTACCGGACGGGCGACGACCGCTGGGTCGCCATCTCCGCGAGCGCGCAACCGCTCGCGGAACGGACCTTCGACGCCATCGACCGGCCCGACCTGAAGGACGACCCGCGGTTCGAGACCAACGAGGACCGACTGGAACACGTCGACGAACTCGACGCCATCATCCAAGGCTGGATGGACGACCACAGCCGCGAGGAGGTGCTCGCGGCGTTCGAGGAGGCCGACGCGACGCTCGCGCCGGTGTACAACGTCGAGGACATTCTCAACGACGAGCACTACGCGGCGCGCGAGGCGTTCCTGACGGTCGACGACCCGGACCTCGGCGAGGCGGTCGTGCAGAACGCCTTCCCGAAGTTCTCGGAGACGCCGGGGCGGGTCGACCACCTCGGCCCGTCGCTCGGCGAACACAACGACGCGGTCTACCGCGACCGACTCGGCTACGACGAGTCGGTGCTTTCGGACCTCGAAGCGGAGGACGTGATATGAGCCTCCTCGACTCGCTTCCCGAGCGCGTCCACGTCGTCGAGATGCTGCCCCGCGACGGGTTCCAGCGCCTCGACGAGTTCGTCCCGACCGACGAGAAAGTCGAGATAATCGACGCCCTCTCGGAGACGGGCGTGGACGAAATCGAGATTTCGTCGTTCACCCACCCGAAGGCCGTCCCGACCTTGCGGGACGCCGACGAGGTGGCCAAGAGAATTACCCGCCGCGACGGCGTGACCTACCGGGCGCTCGTCCCCAACCTCCGGGGCATGGAACGCGCCGTCGAGGCCGAGGTTGACAAGGTGAACGCGCTCGTCACGGTGAGCGAGACCTACACGAGGAAAAACCAGAACCGTACCCGCGAGGAGGTGCTCGCGGAGATGGACGACATCGTCGACCTCGCCCACGACCACGGCATCGAGGTCGAAGCCGGGATGGGGACGAGCTTTTATTGCCCCTACGAGGGCGCAATCGACCCGGCGGAGACGCTCGCGGTCGTCGACAGCGTCGTCGACTCCGGCGTCGACGAGGTGACGCTGGCGACGACGATGGGCCTCGCCAACCCGGTCGAAATCACGGAGCGCTTCACCGCCGCGTTCGAGGCGCACCCCGGCCTCGACATGGGCCTGCACCTCCACGACACGAACGGGATGAGCCTCGCCAACACGCTGGCCGCGATGGCCGTCGGCGTCGACCGCTTCGACGCCTCGGTCTGCGGCCTCGGCGGCGGCGTCGTCCTCCCCGGCGACATGTCCGGCGTCGGCAACACGCCGACCGAGGACCTCGTCCAGATGCTCGAACGAATGGGCGTCGGCCACGGCGTCGACTTCGGCCGCATCGAGGCGGCCGCCCACGACGTGTCCGACCGACTGGGCCTCGGTCTGACGAGTCACGTCCTCGCCGGCGGCACGGTCGAGGGCGTCCTCGACACCGTCGCGGCCGACCAGGAGGTGGACTGAGATGTCCGGCAAGACCCTCGCGGAGAAACTGCTCTCGGCGAAGTCCGGCACCGACGCCCGCGCCGGCGACTACGTCGAAGCCGACGTGGACGTGGCGATGGCCCACGACATCACCGGGCCGCTCGCGTTCCGGACGTTCGACGAGGTGACGGGCGACGACGGCGAGCTGTTCGCGCCCGACCGGACCGTCTTCACCATCGACCACCACGCCCCCGCGGACGGGGTGCAGGCCGCGAACAACCACAACGCGGTCCGCGAGTTCGCGGCGAAACACGGCGCGCACCAGTTCGACGTGGGCGACGGCATCTGCCACGCCGTCCTCGTCGAGGAGGGCTTCGTCGGTCCCGGTGACCTCGTCATCGGCGCGGACTCCCACTCGACGACCTACGGCGGCATCGGCGCGTTCGGGACCGGCGTCGGCTCGACCGACCTCGGGACCGCGCTCGCGACGGGCGAACTCTGGTTCCGCGTCCCGAAGACGCTGCGCTTCGAGGTCGAGGGCGACCTCCAAGACGGCGTCTACGCGAAGGACCTCATCCTGCGTTTCATCGGCGACGTGGGCTTCGACGGCTGTACCTACATGGCCGCCGAGTACGCCGGGAGCACCATCGAGTCGCTCCCGATTCACGAGCGCCTCGTCCTGTCGAACATGGCAATCGAGATGGGCGGCAAGACGGGCCTCGTCGCGCCCGACGAGCGGACCGAGTCGTACCTCGAACGCCAGACCGGCAACGAAGTCGACCTCGACGACGCGTTCGTCTCCGACGACGACGCCGACTACCAGGCGGTCCACAGCTACGACGCGGCCGCCCTCGCCCCGCAGGTCTCGAAGCCGTCGAACCCCGAGAACGCGGTCGACGTGACCGAGGTCGCGGGCACCGAAATCGACCAGCTGTTCGTCGGCACCTGCACGAACGGCCGGTACGAGGACATCAAAATCGTCGCGGACATCCTCGCGGGCGAGACCATCGCCCCGAACGTCCGGATGGTCGTCGTCCCCGCCTCGAAGTCCGTCTACCAGCACATGCTCGGGACGGGCGTCTTCCAGACGCTCACCGACGCCGGCGCGGTCATCCAGAGCGCTGGGTGCGGCCCCTGTGCGGGCTACCACCAGGGCGTCCTCGGTGACGGCGACGTCTGTCTCGCCACCGCGAACCGGAACTTCCCCGGCCGCGAGGGGTCGATGGAGTCGTCGGTCTACCTGTCGAGTCCGGCGACCGTCGGCGCGAGCGCGCTGTACGGCGAAATCACGGACCCCCGCGAGGTCGAGACGAAACGCTACGACGACACGGTGTTCGCGGAGGTGCTGCCATGACGGACGCGTTCGCCGGCGACGGCGGCCGCCCGGACCCCGCTGAACCCGGTCGCGCGTGGGTCTTCGGCGACAACATCGACACCGACCAGATAACCCCGTCGCGCTTCATCGTCTCGTCGGACCCCGACGAACTCGCCACCCACGCCTTCGAGGACCTCAGACCCGAGTTCTCCGAGTCGGTCGAACCCGGTGACTTCGTCGTCGCCGGCGAGAACTTCGGCAGCGGGTCGTCGCGGGAGCACTCGCCGCTGTCGCTCGTCGGCGCGGGCGTCTCGGCGGTCGTCGCGCAGTCGTTCGCGCGCATCTTCTTCCGCAACGCCATCAACCTCGGCCTGCCGGTGCTCATCTGCCCCGGCGCGGACGCCATCGAGGACGGCGACGAGATTCACGTCGACCTCGACGCGGGCGTCGTGACGAACCACACGCGAGACGAAACGTACGAGGCGGAGGCGCTCCCCGAGTTCCTCCAGTCGCTCGTCGAACAGGGAGGGCTGAAAGCCTACACGAAGGCGAAACTCGACGGCTGAGCGGGCACTCGGCTCACGTCACACCGCCGCCGCACCGTCCGCCGACCGAACAGAGGCACCCGCGAACGCCGCTCCGATGCGGTTATCGCTTTCTGCGTTTCACCGCTTCCGCGCGTCCCAGTAGAGGAGTCCGGCGGCGACGACGAGACAGACCGCGAGCCCCGCGAACGCGGCGACGTAGCTCGCGTAGGTAGCGACGATGCCGACGTAGGCCGGTCCAATCGCGTTCGCGCCGAGGAACAGCGCCCGCGCGGCCCCGAGGTCGGCCCCGCGGTCGGCGTCGGGCGCGTTGTCCATGATGATGGCGTCCGCGAGGGGGAACTCCGTCTTGTAGCCGGCCGCGAGCGCGACGACGGAGACGTAGATGAGCGGGCGCGCCTCCACGGCCGAGAGGACGGCGAGCGCCCCCGCGGCGACGAGCATCCCGACGACGGCGATTGACTCGCGGCGGAACCGGTCGCTCAGGCCGCCGGCGACGGGCTTGATGGTGATGCCGACGGCGAAGACGATGGCGAACGTCGCGCTCGCCAACTGCTGGTCGAAGCCTTTCGCCTCGATGAGATAGGTCGGAAAGAAGTTGATGAAGCCGCCGACCATGAAGTAAAACAGCCCGAACGCGAGGAGCGTCCGGCGCTGTTCCGCGCTGGCGAAGAGTCGTCGGAGCGTGCCCGAGACGTGGAGTTCGGGCGACCCCACGGCGTACCCGTCTCTGGACCAGAGCGCGTAGAGGAGGGTGAGCCCCGCGAGGGCGACGGCGACCGGGAGGAACGGCGTCCGCCACGTGGCGTAGGTCAGCGCGAGGATGGCGAGCCCCGACGAGACGAGGCCGCCGAGGTCGGTCCCGGCGGCGTAGAGACCGAGCGCCCGGCCGCGGCGTTCGACGAACAGGTCCGACAGGAGCGCCCGCGAGGGGATGGCGAACAGCCCCTTCCCGAGTCCCGTGACGACCGCGGCGGCGACGAAGCCCGCGAGACCGCCGGCGAGGCCGAACGTGGCGAACCCGAGGACGAGGATGCCGAGTCCGGGGACGATGAGCGTCGTCCGGGTCCAGCGGTCCGAGTACTCGCCGCCGGGGTACTGGGTGATGGCGTAGACGCCCTGAAACAGCGCCAGCGCGATGCCGGCGGTCGCCTCCGTTATCTGTAGCTCCTCGATGATAGTCGGCAGCAGCGGCGACAACAGAAACCGACCCGTCTGGAGGACCGCCCACGCCAGCGACACGGTGACTAACATCCGACCCGGGTAGCCCGCAAGCAAGCGCTCGTCGGATGTCGGCTGTTGGTTCACACCCTCCGTACACCGACCTGCTACCAATGGGTTACGATTGCGGAACGCCGGTTCCGCTTGTCGGCGGCGCGGTTCCCCGCGGCGCTGAGCGACTAGTAAACAAATATAAGTTTATATTGACTAGTCTAAAGAAGATACATCGAAAGTAGAAGCACTATATTCGCTTCTCGAACGACACAATTTTTACAAATTCTACAATTTTTAGAAATTGCACAGTTTTAAACTCTACTGAGTTTATCTCTATCCGGTTCAGCGCCCCCCGTCCCCGATGGCCGCCGCACAAATTTTTACCACCCGCGGCCGCGACGGGTCGGGCATGGACGCGACGGCAATCGACCACGTGAATCTCCGCATCCCCGCCGACGGCCTCGACGCCGCGGTCGAGTTCTACCGCGACGCGCTCGGCTTCGAAATCGAGAACCGCGAGTTGTTCGAATCGGGCGAAAAACCCTTCTTCTCCGTGCGACTCACCCCGGAGAGCGTCATCCACCTCCGACCGGCCGAGAACTTCGAACCGCCGACGGAGACCGCCTTCGACCACGTCGCCATCGAGTTCGCCCACGACATCGACGAACTCCGCGGCCACCTCGACGCCGCGGGCGTCGAAATCGACCGGCAACTCGAACCCCTCGGGGCGACGGGCGTCGCGCCCGCGGTGTACGTCACCGACCCGTTCGGCTACACGCTGGAACTGAAAGCCGCGCCCGACGACGACTGAGCCGACTCTACAGCACGTACTGCGCGACCGAGTCCATCACTTTCCGCTCCGCCCGGCGCAGGTGCTCCTCGGCGGTGCGCCGCGAGACGCCCATCTCGTCGGCGATGGTCGCGGTCTCGATGCCGCGCGGGAGGTCGTAGTAGCCGCCGGCGTGGGCCAGTCGCAGCGCCTCGCGCTGGCGGCCGGTGAGCGCGGGCATCGCGTCGGCGGGTGCCAAAAGCGGCCCGCTCCCGCTGGCGAACGACACCGCGCGCTTGGACTCGACGCTCACGTCGAAGCCGCTGTCCACGAGGTCGCGGAAGCACGCCGTCAGGTCGTCGGCCGAGACGGCGAGCAGGCGACAGACCTTCGCGCCGTCGCGGTATCGAAGCGGCGGGACGAGCAGTAGCCCGTGTTTCCGAACGTAGCCCTCGATGTGGTCTATCTCGTGGTCCCGGAGGCAGTCGGCGGTGACGACGACGAGTTCGTCGCCGCGCTCGACCGACGCCGCCACGCCGACGGTGTCGTCGACGCGGTCGAGCACGTCGCTTCCGACCCCGCCGCTCACGTGGAGCATGTCGCAGTGCTCGTTGCACCACAGTTCGACGCTCGCGGCGTTGCCCGCCGTCGCCGCCGCGTAGGCGCTGTCGTCCCTGATTCGGAGGCTCGCCTCGTACATGCGCGGACTGTGGTTCGGCGCGTACATATAAACTACGCACCGCATGGTGGGGGAATCGCTACCCGTCTCGCGCCCGAAGTCTGTGGTATGCACGACCAGCAATCGTCGGCACGGCGGGACCGGCTCGGCGACCCGAGCGACGAGTGGCGCGCGTATCGGGGCGCGCCCACCGGGACGGACATCGAGTGCAAGGGGTGGCGACAGGAGGCGGCGCTCCGGATGCTCAACAACAACCTCGACCCCGAGGTGGCCGAGCGCCCCGAGGACCTCGTCGTCTACGGCGGGACCGGCCGCGCCGCCCGCTCGTGGGACGCCTACGACGCCATCCTCGCCGAACTCCGCGACCTCGACGACGACGAGACGCTCCTCGTCCAGTCGGGCAAGCCGGTCGGACGGTTCCCGACCCACGAGCGCGCCCCGCGCGTCCTCATCGCCAACTCCAACCTCGTCGGCCGCTGGGACGACTGGGAGCACTTCCACGAACTGGAGGCCGAGGGGAAAATCATGTACGGCCAGATGACCGCCGGGTCGTGGGCGTACATCGGCACGCAGGGCATCATCCAGGGCACCTACGAGACGCTGGCCGAGCTCGCCCGCCAGCACTACGACGCCGACCTGCGGGGCAAACTCGTCGTCACCGGCGGTCTCGGCGGCATGAGCGGCGCACAGCCCCTCGCGGTGACGATGAACCACGGGGTCTGCATCGCCGCCGAGGTGCAGGCCGACCGCATCGAGCGCCGGGTCGAGACGGACTACCTGATGGAGTCCGCCGACTCGCTGGACGAGGCGCTCGAAAACGCCAAGGACGCGATTGAGGCGGGCGAGCCCTACAGCGTGGGCGTCGAGATGAACGCCGCCGACATGCTCGAAGAACTGCTCGCGCGCGACGAGATTCCGGACGTGGTCACGGACCAGACGAGCGCCCACGACGAACTCGAAGGCTACTACCCGAGCGGCTACACCGCAGCGGAGGCCGACCGACTCCGCGAGGACGACCCCGAGAAGTACGTCGAAGAGAGCCTCGACACGATGGAGCGCCACGTGCAGGCGATCCTCGATTTACAGGACGCGGGCGCAATCGCCTTCGAGTACGGCAACAACATCCGCGGGCAGGTCCAGAACCACCGCGGGATGGAACACGCGTTCGACTTCCCGGGCTTCGTCCCGGCGTACATCCGCCCGATGTTCTGCCGCGGGCGCGGGCCGTTCCGGTGGGCCGCGCTCTCCGGCGACCCCGCCGACATCCACCGCACCGACGAGGCGATTCGAGAGCTGTTCCCCGAACACGAGTCGCTCATGCGCTGGATAGACCTCGCACAGGAGCAGGTGTCGTTCCAGGGGCTCCCCTCGCGCGTCTGCTGGCTCGGTTACACCACCGACGACGAGGGGCTCACGGAGCGCGCCCGCTTCGCCCTGAAAATCAACGACCTCGTCGCCTCGGGCGAGGTTTCCGCGCCAGTCGTCGTCACCCGAGACCACCTCGACGCCGGGTCGGTCGCCAGCCCGTACCGCGAGACCGAGGCGATGCGCGACGGCACCGACGCGGTCGCCGACTGGCCCATCCTGAACGCGCTTCTCAACACCGCCGCGGGCGCGGACATCGTGAGCGTCCACGACGGCGGCGGCGTCGGCATCGGCAACTCGCTGCACACGAACAACCACGTCGTCCTCGACGGCTCGGACCTCGCGGCGAAGAAGGCCCGCGCCGTCTTCACGACCGACCCCGGCATGGGCGTCATCCGCCACGCCGACGCCGGCTACGAGGACGCGCTGGACGAGGCGACCCGGTCGAACGTCCGAATCCCGATGCGGGACCACGACGCAGCCGACCGCGCGGCCGAAGACGGCGGCCACGTGACCGAGACCGGCGAATCCACCGACCGAGGTGACGAATGAGCCGAACCGACCCACCCGCGTGGGAGGGGACGTCGTCGGACCCGAACGACGAGCAGTTCGGCCACGTCGTCCGTCCGACCGAAATCGAGGACGTGGGCGACTTCCGCGCCGTCCTCGTGGGCGAACCCTACGACGGGGCCGTCATCGGCCGGCGCGGTGCCCGCGAGGGCCCCGCCGCGATTCGGCGCGCCCTCGCCGGCGTCAAGACCCACCACTTCGACGAGGGGCCGGTCGCCGGCGTCGCCGACCTCGGCGACCTCCCGGTCGAGGCGTACAACGACGCGGACGACCCCGAGAACCACGTCGCGGACGTGCAGGCCGTCGTCGCCGACGAGGCCGCGGCCGTCTACGAGCGCGGCGCGCTCCCGGTCTTCCTCGGCGGCGACAACTCCCTGACGGTCGGGAACGTCACGCCGCTTCTCGGCGGCGACGACTCGGTCGGGGTCGTGAGCTTCGACGCCCACCTCGACTGCCGCGACCCCGCCGACGGCCCGACGAGCGGGACGCCCTACCGCCAGCTGTTCGACGCCGGTCTCGACCGCCTCGCCGTGGTCGGCGCGCGCCACTTCGAGACTTCGACCGCCTACGCCGACTTTCTGCGCGACTCGGGCGGCACCATCCTCACCGCCGACGAGGTCGGTCGCGGCCCCGTCGAGACGGCCGACTTCGCCCTCGACGCCGTCGCCGCTTGCGACCGCGTCTTCGTCAGCCTCGACGTGGACGTGCTGGACCAGACGGCCGCGCCGGGCGCGAGCGCGCCGACCCCCGGCGGCGTCACCACCCGCGAACTGTTCTCGATGCTCCGCCGCGTCGCGGCCGACCCCCGCGTCGTCGGCTTCGAGGTCGTGGAGTGCGCGCCGCCGCTGGACGACGAGGACGGTCGAACCGTCGGCGCGGCCGCCCGTGCGGTCGCCCACTTCCTCGCGGGGGTGACGTCGCGTGACTGACGCGGGTTCCACGGCCGGCCTCACGGTCGTCCACGACGCGGCCGAACTGGTCGTCGGCCCCGACGAGGGAACCGGCGTCGTCGTCCTCGAAGACGCCGCGTTCGCCGCGCTCGACGGCGAGGTAGTCGCCGTCGGGGCGACAGACGAAGTGCTCGCGGACTACCCGCTCGCCGACGCCGACACCGCCGTCGACGCGACCGGCAAGACGGTCCTGCCGGGCTTCGTCGACCCCCACACCCACGCGCTGTTCGCCGGCGACCGCTCCGACGAGTTCGTGGCGAAGCTACGCGGCGCGACCTACGAGGAGATTCTCGCCGACGGCGGCGGCATCCTCCGCACCGTCGACGCGGTCCGAGAAGCCTCCGACGAGGAGTTGGCGGCGAACCTCACGGAACACCTCGACGCGATGCTCGCCCACGGGACGACCACGGTCGAGGTCAAGAGCGGCTACGGCCTCGACACCGAGACCGAACTGCGGATGCTTTCGGCTATCGACGCGGCCGGTTCGGACCACCCGGTGGACGTGGTTCCGACGTTCATGGGCGCGCACGCCGTCCAGCGCGGCGTGGACACCGAGGAGTACACCAAGTCGGTCGTCGCCGACCAACTCCCCGCGGTCGCCGAACAGGGCATCGCGGAGTTCTGCGACGTGTTCTGCGAGCGCGGCGTGTTCACCGCCGAGCAGTCCCGTCGGATTCTGGAGGCGGGCCGCGACCACGGCCTCACGCCGAAGATTCACGCCGACGAGTTCGCCGCCATCGGCGGCACCGACGTGGCGGCCGCGGTCGGCGCGGCCAGCGCGGACCACCTGCTTCACACCGACGGCGGGGGCCGCGAGACGCTGGTCGAAGCCGGCGTCGCGCCCGTGATGCTCCCGGGCACGGCGTTCGGCCTCGGTGCCGACTACGCCGACGCCCGCGCCTTCCTCGACGCGGGCCACGAGGTCGCGCTCGCCACCGATTTCAACCCGAACTGCTTCTCTCGAAGCATGGGATTCGTCGCCACGCTCGCCAGCGTCGGAATGCGAATGACTCCACACGAGGCCATCCGCGGCGTCACGAGCGCCGCCGCGGGCGCGCTCGACCGCGACGACGGCACGGGCACGCTCCGCGCCGGGGCTCCCGCCGACGCCGTCGTGCTCGACGTGCCGACCGCGTCGCACCTCTCGTACCGGTTCGACACGAACCCCGTTTCGACCGTGCTGAAATCGGGGGTGGTCGTCCGTGGGTGACCGCACAGGCCTCCCCGATTCGGTCGTCCTCGACGGCGAGTCGCTGACGCCGGAGGACGTGGCCGCCGTTTCACGCCACGACGCACCCGTCGAACTCGCCGCCGAGTCGCGAGAGCGGATGCGCGAGTCGCGCGAGCGCGTCGAGTCCGTCCTCGACTCCGGCGAACCGGTCTACGGCGTCAACACCGGTTTCGGCCACCTCGTGGAGACCCACATCGACCGCGAGGACATCGAGCGCCTCCAGACGAACCTCGTCCGCAGCCACGCCGCCGGCGCGGGCCGCGAACTCTCCCGCGAGGAGGTCCGGTCGATGATGGTCAGCCGGGCCAACACGCTCGCCAAGGGCTTTTCGGGCATCCGACCCTCGGTCGTCGACCTGCTCGTCTCGATGCTCAACGAGGGCGTCCAGCCGGTCGTCCGCTCCCGCGGGAGCCTCGGCGCGAGCGGCGACCTCGCGCCCCTCGCGCACATGGCGCTCGTCCTCATCGGGGAGGGCGAAGCCCGCGTCGACGGCGAGCGACTCCCGGGCGACGAAGCCCTGCAAGCGGTCGGTCTGGAGCCGGTGACGCTCGCCTCGAAGGAGGGCCTCGCGCTCATCAACGGGACGCAACTGACGGTCGGCCTCGCCGCGCTGTTCGTGGTCGACGCCGAGCGAACCGTCGAGGCCGCCGACGCCGCGGGCGCGCTCGCGACCGAGGTGACGATGGGGACGACGGCGAACTGCGACCCCGCCATCCACGACGTTCGTCCCCATCCCGGTCAGCAGGAGAGCGCGGCGGCGATTCGCCGCCTCACCGCCGGTTCGACCGTCCTCGAATCGCACAAGGACTGCGAGCGCGTGCAGGACGCCTACTCGATTCGCTGTCTCCCGCAGGTCCACGGCGCGGTCAGAGACGCCGTCTCGCACCTCCGCGAGGCCGTCGAAGTCGAACTCAACAGCGTCACCGACAACCCGCTCGTCTTCCCGGCGGGCGCGGTGGACGAGCGCGCGCCCGGCACCGACGTGGCCGCCGTCGTCTCCGCCGGCAACTTCCACGGCGAACCGCTGGCGCTCCGCCTCGACTACGCCGCCGGCGCGCTGACGGAACTCGCGGCCATCTCCGAGCGCCGGACCGACCGGATGCTCAACCCGGACGTACAGGAGTCGTACCTCCCGCCGTTCCTGACCGAGCGCAGCGGGCTCCGGTCGGGTTACATGATTGCGCAGTACACCGCCGCGGCGCTGCTCAACGAGTGTCGGTCGCTCGGTCGCCCCTCCATCGACTCGACGCCCGTCAGCGGCGGGCAGGAAGACCACGTGAGCATGAGCGGCCAGAGCGCCCTCAACGCCCGCACGGTCGCCGAGAACGTCGCGACCATCGTCGGCGTCGAACTCCTCTGTGGCTCCCAGGCCGCGGAGTTCCTCGACGAGGGCCTCGAACTCGGGACCGGAACGGGGGCCGTCCGCGACGCGATTCGGTCCGTGGTTCCGCCGCTCGACGAGGACCGCCGACTCGACGGCGAACTGGAGACGGCGGCCGACCTCGTCCGGTTCGGCGCGATTCGCGCGGCCATCGAGGACGCCGGGCTCTCCGGCTGATTCGTCCGAACCCACCATCGGGAGGCGGTGAGTGACCGTCGCCCCCGACTGCAAAAAACAGCCATCGCGTCGCCGGTGACACGCCCGGCGCTCGCCGCGGTTGCCGACTCAGAGGTTCCCGTTGACGATGTCGGCGACGCGCTGCCGGTCGAACAGCTGTTCCTCCTCGGGAATCTCGGGGTACGGCCCCTCGCTGTACTGGGGCCACGCGCCGAACTGGTCGGGGTAGAGCTGTTTCGCGGTCATCTCCAACTGGAACAGATTGAGTATCGGTCCCTGGTAGCGGCCGCCCTGCGCGTAGATGCGGTCGTTCTTCACGGCCGAAATCTCGGCTCCGACGGGGTCGTCCTGGAAGCCCGTCCGGATGTCGGGCATGCTCGTGTTCGGGTGCATCCCGCCGAGCGTGAGAATCACGTCGGGGTCGGCTTCGAGGAGCGTCTCGAAGTCGACGGTCGAGCCGGATTCAACGTCGTCGCCGAACGCGCTGACCGGCCTCAGCGGGCGGGTGTGGGCGGTCAGGAAGCCCGGCGTGCTCAGGTTGTAGGCGTAGATGGACTCCAGGTCGCTCGGGCCGAGGAGCACGGCGGTCGGGCGGTCCTCTTCCGCGGGGAGGTCCGCCGCAATCCCCGCGAGCAGTTCCTCGCGGACCGTAGTGAGCGCCTCGTACTTCGCTTCCTCCTGCAGCACCTGCGCGACCTTGGCGAATATCTCCCAGAGGCCGTAGTACTCGTAGGCGTCGGTCCACTCGGTCGGCGGCGCTTGATGCCGCGCGCTGAAGCTGTTGCCGAACCACGGACTGACGTTCTCCTCGATTTCGTCGAGGTCGTCTTGGCTCCAACTGCCGAGCGCCGAGACGCTGGCGGGGTCCGCGAGGTGCACGTCGCTGTCGAGTTCGTAGAGCCGCTCTTTCGACGGCTCCCACGACGAGTACAGGCCGGTCCAGTCGAGTTCGACGCCGGGGAGCCGCGGCGTGAACTGGTTCCACAGCGCGTCGTAGTAGTCCGGGGCGTGCATCGAGTTGACGGCGTCGCCGTGGCCGAGGGCGAACGCCATCCCCGCGTGGTGGGTCAGCCGCGTGAAGATGCTCTCGGGGACCGATTCGAACGTCACCTCGCCCATCGGGGCCATCGACACCGTGTACGAGTCCGCCTCGGCCGTCGATTCCGCGGTCGACTCGGTCGCCGTCGATTCGGTCGCGGCGGTCTCCGTCGCGGTCGCGCCGGTCGTGGTCGCGTCCGACTCGGACGAACCGGTACAGCCGGCGAGCAGTCCGCCGGCGGCGACCGAACCGCCGTAGGTCAAGAACTTCCTGCGCGTTGGTCCGTCGCTGTCTGCCATCGTACTTTTAGGCCTGCCTAATACATATAGGCGTACCGATTTAGGCCGGCCGAAATTCCGAAACGGATTTATCCGTTTGGGAGTGGCTAAAACCATGGACCAAGACCTCGTCGACCGGGCGGCGCGCACGCGCCGAGCGTACCTCAAGGGCGGCGGCGCGCTTCTCGCGGGCGGCTTGCTGGCCGGCTGTGCCGGGCAGAACGACGCGGAATCAGCGACGGACGCGACCGAGACGGCCGCGGCGACGGAGGCCACGACCGAAGCGTCTCCCGAGGCAGAGACCGAGGCCGAACAGGCCGGGTACACGGTGTCGATGTCGCCGGCGGGCGACGTGACGTTCGAGTCGGTTCCGGCGGACGTGATGGTGTACAACCTCGTTTACGCCGACGCGGCGGTCGCCTTCGGCCACGGCGACGCGGTGAACTCTCTCGGCTTCGACAGCGACGCCGGCGGCCGGACGCTCGACGCCTACTACGAGCGCCTCGACGGCGTCTCGTTCGACCGGAGCGAGCTCGCGCAACTCAACTCCGGGTCCGGGAGCGTCAACATCGACAAGGAACTCGTCTACGAACTGGACTCCGACCTCCACCTCGTCGACCCGGCGCTCGTGGCCAGCTTCGACGGCTGGGACCAGTCGGACGTCGAGGAGATTCGCGAGCAGGTCGGCCCGTGGTTCGGCAACGCCTACAGCCGCACGCACGCCCAACCGCCCGAGCCGTACGCCGCCGACTACCAGTACTACACGCTCTGGGAAATCGTGGAGAACGTCGGGCAGGTGTTCCGAGAGGAAGACCGCTACGCGGCGCTCGAGTCGGTCCACAGCGACCTCCTCGACACGATTCAATCGGACCTCCCGCCCGAGTCGGAGCGCCCGACGGTCGGCGTCGTCATCTACATGGACGAGACGTTCTACCCCTCGAAAATCAACGTTCCCGGCTTCGCCACCTCGCACATCCGTCCGCTCGGCGTCACCGACGCCTTCGCGGCCGGAGACGTGACGTTCGAGACCTCCTACGACTTCGAGACGATGCTGGAAATCGACCCCGACGTGTTGCTCCACAGCTACGGTATCGACTCGTACTACGACGTGGCGTCGACTCGCGAGACTCTCGAAGACCACCCCGTCGGGAGCGAACTCAGCGCGGTCCGGAACGACCGCGTCTTCCCCTCGGGCACGCCGGTACAGGGGCCGATTATGAACTTGTTCCAGTTGGAGATGACCGCGAAACAGCTCTATCCCGACCGCTTCGGCGCGTGGCCGGAGTACACCGGCGGTGCGTACCCCGAGATTCCCGAAGAAGAGCGGCTATTCGACAGGCAGCGCGTCGCCGACATCGTCACCGGTAACTGAGCCGGCCGGTTTTCCCCGGCCGTTTCTCTCGCCACTCGGCGCTGGCGGGTGGCTCGTTCGACCCGCTCGGCCCGCTCGCCTCCACGGTGGCTCGTCCGCCTACCAGAGCTGGACGGCCGGCGTCCCGCAGTCGTCGCAGACGATGGCGTCGTTGTCTTTGTAGCTCCCAGTCACGAGGTCGCCGTCGCAGTAGGTGCAGTCCTCTTCGTCGAACGAATCGAGCAGGTACGCGGATTCGGGCATATCCGACGATTCGGCTCCAGTCGTAAGAACATTTCTCCGGTTCGATATATCGCGGTCCGTGACACTCCCGAGAACTGTTCGGTTCGAACCGTCGTTTTGTCGGCGACAGTCGCGACTCGGGGCGTGGGACCGCAAAACGTGGGTTCCGGGGGAACGGTGGTGGGATGCCCGGTGAGGTGGTGGTGGTGATGGATTGTCCGGGCGCAGGAAGCTCCCCGGAGGAGCGTGGGAACGCGTCGAGGGGGGAGGCGAGTCGGACTTAGTAGCCCAGTTGCTCGCGGATGAGGACGACGGTGGTGCGGCCCTCTTCGACTTCCTGTCGGAAGATGAGCTGCTTCGCAATCATCGACTCGACGCCGTAGGCCTCCTTCGCGCGCTCGTTTTCGAGGGGGTACGCGACGGATTCGAGGCGGTCGAGCGCGTCGTCGAGCGTCGGCACGATTTTGTTGACGCCGCTGACGATGACGACGTTGCTGGCGGCGAAGGGGTACGCGCCGATGCGACTGCCCGAGAGGTCCGCGGCGACGAGTTCGCCCGTCTGGGCGATGGCGTTGATGCCGCCGAGGAAGTAGTCGGCGGTCTGGGAGTCGCGGCGGGCGGCCTGTCGCTCCGCGTCGTCGTCGATGCTCCAAATCTGGTCCGGCAGGCTCTCCCACTCGTGGTCGCCCTCGCTCAGGTAGTCGTCGAACCCGATCTCTTCGAGAGTGGTCGAGTGACCGTTCATCACGGAGACGCCCGCGGGGATGTGCGACTGCAGGGTTTCGAGCGCCTCGTCGGCCGTGTCGACGACGACGACGTCGAACCCGCTCGCTTCGAGGTTCTCGACGGTCGCTTCGACGACCTCGTCGTCGGGGAGCTGGTCGAGTTCGGCGTCGATATCGGCGTCGTCTGCGTAGTCGGATTTCTGCTGAGACATGTGTGAGTGTGGTGGTGGAGCCGGTGGGTACTCCGACGCCCGAGTGTAGCGGCTAACGGGTGTTAAACGCTCGCTGACGGCGGTGTCAGGTGGTTACGGTCGTGTTACCGCCCCCGCCGCGACGGGTCGCGGTTTGGTCACTCCGCTACTCCAGTCCGAGCGCGTCGCAGAGCGCCGCCACGTCCAGGTTGTCGGCGACGAGCGCGGCGGCGCGGTCGTAGGGGTCGCCCGACGCGCCGGCGTCCGCGTCGGCCTCGGGCGTTCCCGCTGTCTCCGCTCGTTTTCCCCCTGTCGCGCCCGCCGCTCGCGTCGCCGGACGGTCGCGCCCGGCGGACTCGTACACGGCGTCCACGAACGCGTTCCGCGGCGAGTCGTTGGCGAACAGGTCGTGAATGTACGTCCCCGCGACCCGTCCGAGCGCCGCGCCGTCGCCCGAAACCGGGGTCGCGTCGCCGACGATTCGGCTGTCGCCCATGTGTATCTCGTAGCCGTCGATAGCTCCCGTCGCGCCGGCCAAGGGTCCCGCGCCGTCGAACTCGACGGAGACGGGTTCGACCCGCTTGTCGCGGGAAAAGCGCGTGACTATCGGCAGCAGGCCGAACCCTTCGACCGTCTCGTCGGCCGCCGCCCCCTCGATGTCGGCGTTCTCGATGGTCTCGCCGAGCAGTTGGTAGCCGCCGCAGATGCCGACGACCGGGCCGTCGAAGGCGGCGAGTTCGTCGCCGAAGCCGGCGTCGCGGAGCGCGAGCAGGTCGTCGACCGTGTTCTTGCTGCCGGGGAGGACTACCCCGTCGATGCCGTCGAGCGTCGCGTCGAGCGGGAGGTAGGCGACCCGGACGCCCGGCGTCTCGGCCAGCGGGCCGAAGTCCGTGGCGTTCGAGATGCGCGGGAGTCGCGGCACGCCGATTGTGACGGCGCGCTCGGCCGCGACGCCGTCGTCGTCGCCGACGGTGGCGCGCTCGCCTTCCGCGGGGAGCGCGAGGCTGTCTTCTTCCGGGAGACCGGGGTCGTCGTAGGGAAGCACGCCGAGGACGGGCACGCCGGTCCGCTCCTCGATTTCGTCGAGCCCCGGTTCGAGGAGGCTCGGGTCGCCGCGGAACTTCGTGATGACCGCGCCGACGACCCGCTCGCGCACGTCTTCGGGCAGGAGTTCGAGCGTCCCCAGCAGGCTGGCGAAGACCCCGCCGCGCTCGATGTCAGCCGCGATGAGGATGTCGGCGTCGGCGAAGCGGGCGGTCTCGATGTTCGCCAAGTCGCGGTCGTGGAGGTTTATCTCGGCGATGGAGCCGGCCCCCTCGGCGACGACCACGTCCGCCTCGGCCGCCAGCCGACGGTGCGATTCGACCGCCGCGTTGCGGGCGTCCTCCCAGTGGGTCGCGTAGTAGTCGCCCGCGGAGTTGAGGCCGACCGCCCGACCGTGGACGACCAGTTGCGACGTGCCGTCGCCGTGGGGCTTGAGCAGGACCGGATTGTGGTCGGTCGTCGGCGCGACCCGCGCGGCGCGGGCCTGCACGTACTGCGAGACGCCGATTTCGCCGAAGTCGTCGCCGTCGGCGGTGGCGACCGCCCGGGCGTTGTTGCTCATGTTCTGCGCCTTGAACGGCGCGACAGAGAGGCCGCGGTCGGCGAACAGGCGACAGAGCCCGGCCGCGACGGTGCTCTTGCCCACGTGGCTCGCGGTCCCCGCGACGAGGAGGGTCGGCGTCGTCATCTGCCGGGAGTCAGGGCCGCGCGGTTCAAAGGTGTTCGTTTCGGGCGCGGGAGGGCGGCCCCATACCGCGACCGACGGCGTCTTCGAACGCCCCGACGACGTTCCCCGCCATACTGTGGTGGTCACGTCGATTCTGTGAAATGTTGCCGGAAGTGGTGCGTTTAGTTCGCTCGCCCGCTCGGTCTATCATGAATGAAGAAACAGTTACTCGTGACGGACTTCCTCGACCGGGCCCGGACGTACTACGGCGATTACGAGGCTGTCGTCGGCGTCGACGGGGAGCGCTTCACCTACGCGGAGTTCGGCGAGCGGGTGGACAGGTTTTCGGCGGCGCTCCAATCCCGCGGCGTCGAGAAGGGCGACCGGGTCGCGGTGCTCGACCCCAACACGCACTGCCACCTCGAAGCGGCCTTCGGCGCGATGCAGTGCGGCGCGCTCCACGTCCCGCTGAACTACCGGCTCACGACCGAGGACTACGAGTACCTGCTTTCGGACTCCGGCGCGAGCGTGGTCTACGCCGACTACCAGTACGCGGGCAAAATCGAGGCCGTCCGCGACGACGTGCCCGCCGAGGTGTTCGTGACGAACGACCCCGCCGCCGTCGACGGCGACTGGCTCGACTTCGAGGCGTTCCTCGACGAGGCCGACGCCGACGACTACGAGCGCCCCGAGATGTCCGAGGACGAACTCATCACCATCAACTACACCTCGGGGACGACCGGCGACCCGAAGGGCGTCTGCCGCACCCACCGCACCGAGTCGCTCCACGCCCAACTGGTGACGATTCACCACCACATCGCCGACGACGACGTCTACCTCTGGACGCTCCCGATGTTCCACGTCAACGGCTGGGGCCACATCTACGCCGTCACCGGCCGCGGCGCGAAACACGTCTGCACCCGCGGGGTCGACGCCGAGCAGGTGTTCGACGCCATCGCCACCGAGGACGTGTCCTTTTTCTGTTGTGCGCCGACGGTGCTGTCGATTCTGCGGGAGTACGCCGAGGAACACGACCCCGCGTACGCCGGCGACAACCCGGTTCGCGTGACCGCCGCCGGCAGCGCCGCGCCGAGCGCGACGATTCGCCACACCGAATCCGAGTTCGGCTGGGAGTTCACCCAGCTCTACGGCGCGACCGAGACCGGCCCGCTCATCGCCACCTCGGACGCGAACCGACTCATCCCCGACGAGGGGGGGCTTCGGTTCTCGCTCAAACAGCGGCAGGGCGTCGCCCCGCTCGGGACCGACCTGCGCGTCGTCGACGAGGACGGCGAACGGGTCCCGCGCGACGACGCCACCATCGGCGAGGTGGTCGTCCGCGGCAATCAGGTGATGGAGAAGTACTGGAACAAGCCCGACGAGACCCACGACGCCTTCAACGACCGCCTCGAAGGCTGGTATCACACCGGCGACCTCGCGGTCGTCAACGAGGACGGCATGATAGCGATTCAGGACCGCAAGAAGGACATCATCATCTCCGGCGGCGAGAACATCTCCTCGGTCGAACTGGAGGACACGCTGTTCGACCACGACGCCGTCGGCGACGTGGCGGTCATCCCCGCGCCGTCCGAGAAGTGGGGTGAGACGCCGAAGGCGTTCGTCGTCCCCGCGAACGGCGACGTGGAGAACCCCGGCGTCACCGCCGAGGAACTGAGCGAGTACACCCGCGACCGCCTCGCCGGCTACAAGGCCATCCGCGAGTTCGAGTTCGTCGAGGAGATTCCCAAGACGGCGACCGGTAAGATTCAGAAGTACGAACTCCGCAAGCGCGAGTGGGACGACGAGGAGCGGATGGTCGGACAGGGGTAGGCGGCGACCCGACCCCCCGGCGACCCCTGACTCAGCGGCTCCCCCGACCCGTTTCGACGCTCGTCTCCCGGTGAGTCGGCCGCTTCGCCCGCAAGATATTATTGGCTCACCGAGTATCTCGTATCTAACATGTTTTCTCCGAGTTCAGGAGGCACCTCCGCCGGCGCGATTCTCTACGTCGCGGCCGACGGCGCTGCCTCCGATGCGGTCGTCTCGGCGCTTCGGGACGCCTTCGAGCGCCCGGTCACGCGCGCCGAGAGCGTCGACGCCGTGCGGTCGGCGCTCGACGACCGCACCGTCTCCTGTCTCGTCGCCGCCGCCGACCTCCCCGACGGACTCGAACTGGACGCGCTCGTCTCCCGCGACGGCTCCCGCGCCGAGTTTCCGGTCGTCGTCTACGCCGCCGCGGGCGACGAGGCGTTCGCCGCTCGCGCCGTCTCGCTCGGCGTCGACGACTACCTGATCCGCGACGACGCCGACGACTCCCACGCGGCACTCGTCGCGTCGGTTCGGTCGCTCGTGGACCCGGACACCGGCGACTCCCGCCCCGTCACTCGGAGTCACCGCGTCATCGTCGAGGCGATGGAAGACGGCGCGTTCGTCCTCGACGACCGAAGTCGCGTCGAGTACGTGAACCCCAGAATCGAGGAGATAACCGGGCGCGCCTCCGAGACGCTCCGCGGCGAGCAGTTCGAGTCGCTCGTCGACGCCGGCCTGTTCCCCGCGGGCGAGTACGAGCGGTACCGCGACGCCGTCTCGCGGGTTCTCTCGGAGGGCGTCACCGAACGCCTCGACGTTCGGTTCGTCGACGCCGAGGGCGACCCGCGGCTGTTCGAACTCCAGCTCTCTCCGGCCGTCGACGGCGAGAAGGCCATCGGCGTCGTCGGCATCCCGCGGGACGTGACCGACCGCGAGGTCGCCACCAACCAGCGCGGCGAACTCCTCGAACGCATGACGGACGCCTTCTTCGCCCTCGACACCGACTGGCGCTTCGTCTACTTCAACGACCGCGCGAAGACCATCTTCAGCGAGGTTCGCGAGCCCGAACTCGGCGAGCGCATCTGGGACCTGTACCCGTCGGTCGTCGACACCGAACTGTTCGACAACTACCACGAGGCGATGCGGACCCAAGAGCCGGTGACGTTCGAGACCTTCTCCGAGGTCTACGACGGCTGGTTCGAGGTCCGGGCGTATCCCTCGCCGTCGGGCCTGTCGGTCTACTTCCGCGACGTGACGACGCGGAAGCGCTACCTCCACGCCCTCGAATCGACCAACCAGCGCCTCGAAACCGTGTTGCAGAACCTGCCGATCATCCTCTCGGCGTTCGACTCAGAGGGCGTGTTCACCATGTCCGAAGGGGCCGGTCTGGAGTCGCTCGGCCGCGACCCCGGCGAGGTGGTCGGCCGGTCCGCCTTCGAACTGTACGACGACACGCCCGCGGCCACCGACGCCATCGCTCGCGGGCTGTCTGGCGAGGCGGTCGACACCCGAGTCGAGTACCACGGCGCGGTCTACGACGTGTGGTACCGCCCTGTCTTCGACGACGACGGCGAGGTGTCGAAGCTCCTCGGCGTCGCCATCGACGTCACCGACCGCGCGCGGTTGGAGGACGGTCTCCGGTCGCTACAGGCGGTCACGAGGGACCTCATTCTCACCGAGAGCGTCGAGGAGGTCGCGGCGCTGGCGGTCGAGGCCGTCCCCGAACTCGTCCCCGGCGCCGAGGCAGCCATCTGGCTCGCCGACGACGGCGGGGGACTGTCGCCGGCCGCCTCGACAGGCGACGGGTTCGAGTCGACGGTTCGAATCGAGACCGTCCCGGGCGGCCCCGAGTCGGACGCGGTCACCCGAGTCGACTCCGCGGCCGTGGATGACCGGCTCCTTCCCCCCGAGTCGGACGCGGCGTCTGTCCTCCGCGTCCCGCTCGGGAGCCACGGTCTCCTCGTCGTCGCGACCGACGCCGACGCGTTCCTCGACGTGGACGTTGACCTGTTCGAGCTCTTCGGCTCGACGGTCGCCACCGCGCTCTCGGGAACCGTCCGCGAACAGGAACTCCGCAACCGCGAGGCGGACCTCGCCGCCGCCAACGAGCGACTCGACGATTTCGTCTCTATCGTCGCCCACGACCTCCGAAACCCGCTCGCGGTCGCCACCGGCTACCTCGACCTCGGGATTGAGTCGGGCGAGCGGGCGCACCTCGAACGCGCCGCCAACGCGGTCGAGCGGATGTCCGAACTGGTCGAGGAGGTGCTCGACCTCGCTCGCCAGCGGACGCCCGTGGTCGACGCCAAATCCGTCGACCTCGCCCGCGTCGTCGACCACGCGTGGCGCTTCGTCGACACCGGCGACGCGACGCTCGTCCGCGGGGAACTGTTCGTCGTCGAGGGCGACGACGGCCGCCTGCTCAGGCTCTTCGAGAACCTGTTTCGGAATTCCGTCGAACACGCCCGTCCCCCCGACGACCCGCTCGCCGTCCGCGTCGGCGCGCTCGACGACCGGTCCGGGTTCTACGTCGCCGACAACGGCGTCGGCATTCCCGAGGAGATACGCGAACGCGTTTTCGACCACGGCTACACCACGACGCCGCGGGGCACCGGCTACGGCCTCGCCATCGTCCGCGACATCGCCGACGCCCACGGCTGGTCCGTCTCGCTCGCCGAGTCGGCCGAGGGTGGTGCGCGGTTCGAGTTCGTGACGCCGTCGGAGCGATCGACGGCGACTGATTCGGGAGCCCTCGACGAATGACGCACACGATTCTCGTCGCCGAGGACGGGAACCACCTCGATGGAGCTCTCGCCGAGAGGACGGCCCCCGTGTCGGCCTCGCGCCCCGCTGTGCTCGACCCGGTCCTCGACTGAGCTTCGACCTCTCACCGAGCGACCGAATCGCACGGTATCGCGTCGTACACCCCGCTTTTCGGTCGTTCTCGATTCCTTAGATTCGGAAATCACGCTCTCTTTATATGCTATGGGGGGTCGTTCGTTCACTTGTTAGGTGAAAGACAATGGCCGCTAACTCACAAATCGAGATGCTGGGGAACAGGATGGACTTCGACTACTCGCAGGGCGTCACGGGCTACGTGCTCGTGCTGACCCGCCTCATCACCGGTTACTGGTTCTTCCACGCCGGTGTGACGAAGCTCGGCGGCTTCAGCGCCGCGGGCTACCTCGCGAACGCCCCCGCCGCCTCGCCGCTGCAGGGCTTCTTCGCGTGGGCCGCCGCGACTCCGTGGCTCCTCGAGTTCACGAACTTCATGATTCCCGTCGGTGAGACGCTCATCGGCCTCGGACTCATCGTGGGTGCACTCGTCCGGCTCGCCGCCTTCTTCGGCGGCGTCCTGATGGTGTTCTTCTACCTCGGGAACGCCGACTGGGCCCACGGCGTGGTCAACGGTGACCTGTTCGGGCTGATGATGTTCGCCATCGTCGGGACCCTCGCGGCGGGCCGCATCCTCGGCCTCGACGCCATCATCGAGAAGACGGAGTTCGTCCAACAGCGCCCCGCGCTCAAGTACCTCCTCGGCTGAGCGGGATATCCTTCCCCCCGCGCGGCCCTGTCGGTGCGCCGCGGTGACCAACCAACGCCACCGCACCCGGCGCGCTTCGGCGAACGAAAGAACACGGTGAACGACGAGACTGATTTTCGTGGCGTTACTGCTTTCCTCTGAGCCGACGGCGCGTACCGGAACGAGCGCCCGAACTCCCACTTATAACTGTCGCCGAGTTGCGCCCGTCCGCACTCGATAGTTCGGTTATATGCTCCCGTCGGGTGACCGCCACGTTGCCGCATGTCCCCTGACGACTCTCGGCCCTCCACAGGCTCGACGCGACGACAGTTCCTCGCCACGGGAACCGCCGCGGCGGCCGCGTCGCTCTCCGCGCTGACTGCCGGTTGCCTCTCGGACCTTCCCCCGCTCGGCGGTGCCCAGCGTTACGGTCGCCTTGAGATCCCCTCGACGCCCGCCCCGGCGTATCGGCGCTGGCTCCCAGCCCCGTCGAGCGTCGAGCGCCCGCCAGACCGGTACTACTTCAGTTCGTCTCGGAAGCCGAGGATGCGGCCCGAAGCTCCGCCACTCTTCGCCGCCCGGCAGGCGTACGACAAGGCGGCGCTGGACTACTTCGGCATCGGCTTCGAGCGATACGACCATTTCGTGGACTCGGTCTTCGGGAGCGTAATCGAGGCGTCGTTCGAGCGCTCGTCCGTCGGTCGGACGCTCACGGAAAGCGGGTACGCTCGGTCCGGCGCGTACCGCGGCTACGACGTGTTCGTCCGCAACGACGGTCCCCGTCGGGTCGCCGTCGGCGACGATGCCATCGTGTTCACGAGCGCGAACCACCACGACGAACCGAATCTGGAAGCGCTCGTCGATACCGGCGCGGGCGAGCGACCCCGGTACCACGAGGTCGACTCCGACTTCGAGCAGTTGACCGCGGCGGCCGGCGGGCCATCTCACGTCGGCGTCAACACGACGATTCACGACCCTACGGGACGGCCGGCGATGCTCGCCGACGGCTTCCGGTTCGACCGCAACAACGCCTATCAGGTCGTCAACTACCAGTACACGACCGACCGCGTTCCCACGAAAGAGGCGATCGAATCGGCGTTCAGGCGAGAGCACTATCGCTTCGCCGACGCCGCCGAGACCTTCGACGTGTACGTCGACGGCCGACTCGCCACGGTCGAGACGCGCGTGCCGCTCCGGCCCGACGGCGAAATCGACCCGCGGTACCGGCTTCCGCAGGTGACGTGGGGGTTGGCCTACGACGAGGCGTCCGACCGCGTTACGGTACGCCACGAGGCAGGCGAGACCGTCCCCGCAGACCGGCTCTTCTACGACCTCTCCCTTCCCGAAGCCCCCGGCCGCGTCGAGAAAAAACCGCTCTGGCCGGGAGCCGAGACGGTCGCGCCCGGCGCGGAGGCGACCATCGACCTCGGCGACTCTCCCGGTGCCGACCGAGCGAGCGTCGTGTACTCGATAGGCGGCACGCACTTCGCCGTCCTCTTCGGCCGCGAACTCGGCGGTGAGACCGATGCGTGACGCTGGCTCGTGCGCCCGAGTCGGCCGCTTTCGACACCGCTGTTCTCCCCCGTGCCAGCCTTCCGTTCCCTCGCACCGGCCTCACCTCCCGCCGCGACCACCGTTCTCACCGGGCGGCAGTACGACTAGCTTCGATTCCCACACGGACGATGAGACACAGCACCTATGGACGAGTCGGATGACCCGTAGAGACGAGATGGCAGACGTCGACCTGGCGACCGTCGTCGCGCTCCTCGACGACGAGCACGTGCGGTCGATTCTGACGGCGACGAGCGAATCGCCGCGGTCGGCGAAGGAGCTCAGCGAGCACTGCGGTCTCTCCACGTCGTCTATCTACCGCCGTCTCGACCGGCTCGTCGACGCGGACCTCGTCGCCGAGCGGACGCGACCTCGGGCCGACGGTCACCACGAGACGGCGTACGTCTCCCGAATCGACCGGTTCGAGGTGACAGTCCGCGACGGCAACCTCTCGTGGGAACTCGACCGCCGGAGCGACGACGTGGCCGACCAACTGACGCGCATGTGGGGGCAGTTCTGATGGCGCTCCCCGGCTTCGGCACTCCTATCGGACTCCTCGCCGGCGGCGCGGCGACGCTCTCCGCGCTCGTCGGCCTCTACATCGGCTATCAGGCCTACCGCGGCCTCCGACGGAACGACGAGCGGTCGATGCGGTGGCTCTCGGTCGGCATGATTCTCCTGTTCGGCGTCACCTACACGCTCGCGGTCGCGGGGCAGGGCCTCGTCGCGTTCCGCCTCGTTCCCATCCACTTCCAAGGGGTCTTCCGGCTGCTCGTCAGACTGACGCAACTCGCCGGATTGGGCTGTATCGCCTACTCGCTCCGTATCGCAACAGGGCGGTAGGCGTCGGTTTCCACTACTTCCTGTCGAGCCTGCTGAGGCCCTGCCAAATCGCCTCGATGAGCCGCGCTTCTCCGTCGAACTCGCCCGCCTCGCCGTCCCCATTCGCAGAACTGTCCTGTTTTGCCGCTTCCGCACCGTCGACGTCGTCCCAGCCGCGGGCGATGGCGTCTTCGAGGACGGAAAGCGAGTGGTTCTCGAAGTTGTTCATGCCCCGGAACGATTCGAGCGCCGCGACGGCCTCGTCGTCGAACTCGCCGCTCGGCGTCCCGTCGTAGAAGCCGAGGTCGGCTAACGTTTCGAGCACCGATTCGGCCGTCTCGCCGGATAGCGACCGGGTCTCCTCGGGCGCTTCGCGCTCCAAGAGCGTGATGTCGTACAGCTTGAACACGCGTTCGAGCTCGTCTATCGGGTGGTCGTGGTCGTCGACGCGAACGTCGACCCAGCGGTCGTTGCCGCCGTCGTAGCCGCCCTCGGGCTTGGCGATGTACATCGCCGCCGACTGTTCGCCGCGCTTGTCGCCGCCGGCGTCGTTGCCGGCGTGGAGCGCCGCGAGCAGGCGCTCGGGGAGGCCGCCGTCGGTCGTCTCGAACGCCTCGGCCATCGCGTCGAGCGTCGCCTCGTTTTCGAGGATGTTCCCCTGGACGGTGTAGTGCTCTCCTTGGATGTCGCCGGCCACGTCGAAGCACTCCTCGCCGGTGAAGGCCGCGATGCTCCCGTCCGCCCCCACGACGCCGACCTGCCTGCTCGGGGCCTCGCCGTCGGCGTCGGTCAGTTCGGCGACGACCTCCTCGGCCGAATGCCCCTCGCGCAGGAGGTCCAATCCGTCGGGACCGTAAGCGACGTTCGCGAAGCTCTGGGTGGCGATTGCGCCGGCGTCCGCGCTGACGAACGGGACGACGGAACCGACGCTCACGAACTTCGACTGGACGGCCACGCCGACGGCGTCCTGTTCCGGGTCGCGGGCGACGATTGAGAAGGTCGACGGTCGCGGTGTCATGGTCGGAACCGACGGACGCCGGGCGAATAAGGGTTCACGTCCCGGCGGAACCGTTGGGGGAGGTCGGGTCGCCCCGCGGCCGGCGCGGCCGGCTCGGTGGCCGCACGCCTCGGCGGCGACTACGCCGAGATGCGGTCGATGTGCGACTCGATAGCCGCCCGGAGCGACTCGATGGACTCGTCGGGCTCGAACACCGTCAGCCGGCGGGCGCGCGTCCCGGTCAGAATCGAGAGAAACAGATCGGCCTCGGCCTCGGGGTCGATTGCCTCGAACTCGCCGGCCTCGATTCCGCGGACGAGGATGTCCCGCAGCAGCTCCGTGAGTTCGTCGTCGATGTGGCGATACTCCTCGCGGTAGTCCTCGTCGTGCCGAGCGTTCATCCGCAGTTCGAACATGGACAGTTGGAGCCGGTAGGCCTCCTCGGAGAGCGTCTCCGGGAGGAGCGTCTCGACTACCGTTTCGAGTTCCTCTCTGGGCGTGCGGTCCCCTCGGGGGAGGCCGTCCAGGAACTCCGCGAGGACGTAGTCGAGGAAGTCGACCAGTAGCTCGTCTTTCCCGTCGTAGTGGTAGTACAGGAGTGCCTTGCTGTTCTCGAACTCGTCGGCGATGTCCTGCATCGTCAGGTTGCCGTAGCCGTGTCTCTGTAGCGCCCTGTACGTCGCCTCCATGATGCGCCGCTTCGCCGGCTCCAACTCCTCGGCACGCCCGTCCCGCGTCATGTTCCGGGAGTTCGCGTTCGACGGACGTGTCGCTTTCGGGTCGTCGCGGGCGGGCGCTTGGGTCCCACATCTCACTTCCGTGCCTGCAACGCGAACAGGAGCGCCACCGACCCGACGAGAAGCGCGAGGAGCGCGACGACCGACCGTCCGCCGGTGACGCCGGCGTATATTCCGTAGCCGAGCGTCGCCCCGGCCGCATACACGAGGGTGCTGCTCAGCCCGTGGACGGCCTCGATTCGGAACGTCGAGGGCTCCCGCCCGACCTCGCGCGCGATGCTGAACCCGTGTTTCCCCACGTCCCACGCGAGGAGTACGAGGAACGCGGCCGCGAGCAGGAACGGCGGTGTCAGACCCAAGACGCCGGCGAGCACGACTGACCCCGCGAGGAGCGCGATGCCCGGCGCGTAGGCCGACTCGACGCCGAACGTGAGTGCACCAGCGAGCGAGAGCACTCCCAGCGCGCCCATCGCGAGCGCGGGGACCGAGACCGCGGTAATGACGGCCGCACCGGTCGCGGCCGCGAGCGCACCGCCGCTGCTCCGGAGCGGCGGGGCGCTATCTGGACGTCGTGGCACGGCTTTGACCACCGCGCGTCACCTCCCGTAGCGGTTCGGTCGGGTCCCAATCGCTCGCGGGGATACCGGCCGCTCGAAGCCGCCGCAGCCGTCGCTCCCTCGCGAGCGACGCGTATCCGGACTCGTAGCCGCGAGCGTGCGTCCGAGCCGTCGGGTCCGGACTGAGAACCGAAACGGGGTGCCCGTGCGCGTCGAACCGCCGCGCGGCGGTCACGCTCGCGTCGTCGGAGAGCGGCGAGACGAAGACGACCCGCGTGTCCGCCCGAACTCGCCGGTGAATCTCGTGAACTGCCGCGGACGCGTCCACCTCGCCGTCCGGAGGCTCCCATCCGAACGCGGGGTTGGCCACCAGCGCCTCCCGAAGCCGGCGGTGGTGGTCGCCTCCGCGGCCGGGCGGGAGCCGACAGGACCGCGGTGAGAGCGCCGCGAGACCGACCGGCACGCCCGCGGAGCGGAAGCGAGAGGCGAGGGCGTCAGCGGCGGCGACGCCCTGCTGGACGACCGGCTCACCGTTGCCGTCGCCGTCGCCGTCGCCATCGCCCCCGCCACCCCATGCGACGTAGGCCTCGGTCCGCGCGTCGACGACGACGAGCACTCGCTGGCGTCGGTGTTCGTGAAACGCCACCGTCGAGAACTCCCCCGTCTTGGCCTTCCGTCTCCAGTCGATTCGCGATGGGGGGTCACCCGGTCGATACTCTCTGACGGAGTGGAACTCGACGCCCGGCCCCGGGGCGTCCGACCGCGACCGACCCGCTCGCGTCGTCGTTCTCGCGGGGGCGCGACCGGAAAGCGGTTTTGCCGGCGGGCGGCACGAAACCGTCGTCTCGGTGTCGACGAGCGTTTCCCGCTTGCGTACCCCGAGGGCGTCGCGCGTGACGACGAGCGCAGGGTCGAACGCGTGGTCGCCGCGGACGGCTTCGACCGTGTACGTGACGCTCGCACGCTTCCCCGGTCGGAGCGCGGTCGCGAACTTCGGCGACCCGTCGACCACGGCGAGCCCCGGCGGAACCCCGTCGACGAGTCGGAGGTCCGCGAGCGTCGCGTCGCCGACGTTCCGAACCGAGAGGGTCACCTCGACCTCGTCGCCGACCGCGGGTTCGGCGTCGCTGACCGCTCTTTCGACCGCCACCGCCTGCGATGGGGTCGGAACCGCGCGGGCGTACCCCGAGACGGTGATTCCGAACAGCGCGAGGAGGAGCAGTCCCGGTCGCAGCGTGACGATTCCGAGCCCGCCGACTGCGAGCGCTGCGGCGGTCACGCCGTGGACCCGGTCAGTCGCCGACTCGCGTTCGAGGCTCTCTTCGCCGTCCGGGAGATATCGGCTCGTCCGCACGGCGGGTTCGTCCCCGAACGCCGCCCGAACGTCGGCCGACGGGGCCGGTGTCACGTCGCCCGCGCCGGACCGCTTCGACAGCGCGGCAGCGGCGCGACGCGCCCGACGAGCGAACGGCGGCTCGCCGCGGACCAGCGCGCGGGCGTATCCCGAGGGCGACAGCGACGGGACGAGGTCGCCGGCGAAGAACGCCGATGCGAGCGGGTCGTCCGTCCAACTCCCGTCGCGGAGCCGCGTTTCGACCTCACTCGGGCTCGGCCCGTCACCCCGAGAGAGCACGCTCGTCGCCGCGCCCCGGAGGTCGTCGCGGAGCTCCCGGCGGTTCGCCGGCTCCGCGTCGCGCCGGTCGGTCCACTCGATTGCGTTCACTCGCCGGGCGAACTCCGCCCCCGACGGGTCGTACTGCGGACGACGCTCCGGCGAGGGGAACGCGTCTGCGGTGGCCGCCTTTCCCCCACTGTCGCTCGCGGCGTCCCCGCTGAGAGCGTTCAACAGCGAGCGGGCGGCGAGGGCGGCGGCGGCGACGCCGACGACGGCGACGGGTGCCGTTCGGGCGGCCCCTGTAAGTGAGACGCCGCGGGCGACGCCCGGAGAAGCGACGAGCAGTACGCCGACGAGGCCCGACGCGAGGCCGACGAGCAACAACCCGCGGCGAGCGCGGCTCACGGTTCGCGCCCGTCCGGCCAGTTCTCGTCTCGCCGCAGCGCGTCGAGCGCGTCTTCGGCCCGTCGCTCGCGCTCGTCGGTCGGCCGTTTCCCGCCGTACCGAACTGCGCGGAACAGCTCGGTGAGTGACTCGACTGTGCCCGCGGGCAAGCCGGCGTCGGCGGCCGTGCGGGCGAGTTCGGCCGGCGTCTGTCGCGGGGTGGCCGCCGCGCCGAGCGCGGACACCATCGCGAACCAAGCGCGGGAGATGCCGTTCGCCGGCGGGCCGCCCCAGTCGGACGGCGCCGGCGCGTTCCGTTCCGACGGTTTGTGGTCCGCGCCTCCCCGCTCCTCCGTCGTCTCGGCCGCCCGCGCGTCGTCGTCGGTGAGTCGGCGGAAGACGAGCACCACCGCACCGACGACGAGTGCGCCCCCGACGGCGAGGCGCGAGCGCAGTCCGCCGGCCGGCGACGACTGCTCCCCGAGACTGCCGAGTACGCCGTCGTCCGGAAGCACCAGCCGACCGACTGAGGGTCGGTCCGGACGGTCGGGTTGCCTGCTCGGCCCCGACTGCTCGCGGGGCGCTACCGACCCATCGGCCGACTCCGCGACGGCCGGTCCGTCCGGTCTCGCGGCGTCGAGCGACCCCGCGGCGAGGCCGAGGGTGATGAGCGCGAACGCGGTGATGGCGAGGGCGGCGACGTGGGTGGTTCGCATGGGTGTGCGGACTGTGTCGGGTCGTCACCGCCTCGCGACGAGGCCGATGAGGGCGACCAGCGCGACCAGCGCGCCCCCGAGCAGTACGCCCGAGAGGTCCGACGACGCGTCCATGCTGAGCCAGAGCCCGCTGACGAGACAGGCCAGCGCACCGGCGGCAGCAGCTGTTTCGAGGGGTCTGACGGCCGCCGGGCCGTCGCCGAGTCGTCCGACCACAGAGCGTCCGAGCACGACGAGCGGGAAGACGCCCGCGACGACGACGCCGAGGTGAATCGCCACGACGCCGGCGATTTCGAGTGGTGGGACGATGCCACTAGTGGCCGCCCCGAGGGCATACGTTCCGAGGAGCCCGGCGAGGAAGGCCGCGAGGAATCGTTCGACGCTGTCCGTCGAGACGCGGGGGAGGGTGTCCGTAACGGGAGCCATGCGCAAACATTTCAATTCATTGCTAAAAATACCCGAGGTTCCCCGACCGCGGGCGAGCGGTTCCGGTCGGCTGCGACCGAAGGTACTTTATGATTTTAGGTTGGCCTAAAAATATGGGAGAAGACGACGCCTCTCGAATCGGGCTGACGCGGCGACGGTGCCTCAAACGTGGCGGTGCGGCCGCCGCGGGCGGATTGCTCGCCGGGTGTACGAGCGACCCGTCGGGGTCGACAGACTCGACGGCGACCGAAACCGCGGACGCGACCGCGACCACGACGACGTCCCCCACCGAGACGGAGACGACGACCGACGGTGAGGGGGACAGCGGTTCGTACTCGGTGTCGATGGCACCGGTCGGCGAGGTCGAGTTCGACGCCGTGCCGACGAGCGCCCTGACCTACTACCCGGTGTCGGCCGACGCGGCGGTCGCCTTCGGCCACGGCGACGCCATCACCGGCATCGGCTACGACAAGGAACTGTTCGGCAACACGGTCGACTACTACTACGACGCGCTCGACGGCGTGGAGTTCGAGTGGGAAGAGCTCGGCCGCGTCACGCCGGCGTCGAACCCGAACGCCCTCGACAGAGAGCTGTTCTACGAACTGGACAGCGACGTTCACTTCCTCGACCCGGCTCTCCTCCGGAGTAGCTCGTTCGATTGGTCCGAAGACGAGGTCGCGTCGATCGCGTCCGACGTGGGTCCGTGGTTCGGCAACTACTACAGCCGGACGAACGCCGAACCGCCGGAGCCCTACCGCGACCGCTACGAGTACTACACGCTGTGGGAGTACCTCGGCCACATCGCGGCGGTGTTCCGGGAAGAAGAGCGCTACCGAGCGTTCAAGTCGCTTCGCGACGAGCTCGTCGCCCGGATACAGGCCGACCTCCCGCCGGCGTCCGAGCGGCCGTCGCTCGCGGTCGTCGCCTACACCGGCGGGACGTTCTGGCCGTACGACTTCACGCAGGACGGCTTCCTCTGGGCGCACCTTCGACCGTTCGGGATGCCGAACGCCTTCGCGGCCACCGACGCCGAGACCGGGTCGGGCGGGTCGTACGACTACGAAGCGATGGTCGAAACCGCGCCCGACGTGGTCTTCCGGTACTGGGGGACCGCGCTCGGCGACTCGTTCAGTTCGAACCGCGAGGCGGTGCTTTCTGACCCCCTCGCGGACGAGGTGCCCGCGTTCCGCGACGGGCGGTACTTCCCGTCCGGAAACGGGATGCAGGGGCCGATTATGAACCTGTTCCAGCTGGAGATGACTGCGAAACAGCTGTTCCCCGACCGGTTCGGGGAGTGGCCCGGCTACGGCGATGGCGAAGCGTACCCCGAGATACCCGAGGACGGGCGGCTGTTCGACCGCGACCGCGTCACCGATATCGTCACCGGCGAGTTCTGACCGTCGGCCGAGCGACGGCCGGGAAATCTCGGTCGGCGACGCCGCACCTCGAACCGCAATTATTAGATTCGAAACCGAGCGCCGTCTCGCTCGGTCCCTAACTATAGAGGTCGAACCTATGTGTCGCCTCGGGAGTTATCATTTGATAACTACCGATGACGACCTCGAAATCTCCGCACATCGTCTACGTTGACGACGATTCGGCGCTCTTGGACCTCGGCGAGACGTACCTCCGAAAGCTCTCTTCGTTCGAGGTGACGACCTGTGCGGACCCCGAAGTCGCGCTCGATATCGTTCGTGATTCTGATATCGACTGCGTGGTCAGCGACTACGACATGCCGGCGATGACCGGCGTCGAACTCCTCGAAACGGTCCGCGAGGAACACGGCTCGCTCCCTTTCATCCTCTTTACCGGCAAGGGGAGCGAGGAGGTCGCGAGCGACGCCATCTCCGCGGGCGTCACCGACTACCTGCAGAAACAGCCCTCCTCCGAGCAGTACGAACTGCTCGTCAACCGCATCGAAAACAGCGTCTCGGAACACCGGGCGACCCGCCGCGCGGAGCGCTACGAGACCGTCCTCGAAGCCCTCGGCTACCCCGTCTACGTCGTCGACGAGCGCGGCCGCTTCACCTACGTCAACGACGCCTTCGCCGACCTCTCGGGCCACGCCGTCGACGAGATTCTCGGGCGCGGCCCGGAACTCGTGAAAGACGACGGAGACGTGCGGAAGGCCGCCGACGAACTCGGGGGGATTCTCTCGTCGCGCGGCCCCGACACGACCCAGTTCGAAATCGAGATACGGACGGCCGACGGCGAGGTAGTCCCGTGCCGCGACCACATGGGGTATCTCCCCTACGAGGGCGAGGCGTTTCGTGGCTCGGTCGGTATCCTCCGGGACATCTCCGGTGAGCGGGCGCGCCGGGACGAACTCGCCCGCGACGAGCACATCATCCGCGCCGCGGGCGACCCGGTTTACTCGCTCGACTCCGACGACCGCTTCGAGTACGTCAACGACGCCTTCGTCGACCTCGTCGGCCACGACCGCGAACGCGTCCTCGGCTCGCACCTCTCGTCGTACCTCCCCGACGCGGACTACGAGACCTACGAGTCGCTCCGGGCGTCGCTCGGCGACGGCGCGGAGACCGACCGGCTCACCTTCGAGACGCAACTCCTCGCGGCCGACGGCGACGGCCGCGACCGCGTGCCCATGGAGTGTCACCTCACGCTCTTACACGACGACGGCTGCGAGGTCGTCGGCACGACGGGCATCCTCCGGGACATCTCCGAGCGACTGGCCCAGGAGGCCGAACTGTCGCTGATGCGCCGCGCCATCGACGAGGCCTCGGTCGGCATCACCATCACGGGCCCGAGCGAGGACGACTGTCCCATCGTCTACGCCAACGGCGCCTTCGAGGACCTCACCGGCTACGACGCCGAGGAGGTTCTCGGCGAGAACCACCGCGTCCTGCAGGGACCGGACACCGCCGAAGAGGACTGCGAGCGGTTCCGCGAGGCCATCGCCGACGAAGAGCCGTGCAGCGTCGAACTCCTCAACTACCGCCGCGACGGGACGCCGTTTTGGAATCAGTCCGAGATAACGCCGGTCCACGGCGACGACGGGAGCGTCACGAACTACATCGGCTTCCAGCGCGAGGTGACAGAGCGCAACGCCCGCCAGCGCCTGCTCGAACGCCAGAACGAGCGCTTCAGCGAGTTCACGCGCGTCGTCTCCCACGACCTCCGGACCCCGCTGACGACCGCGCGGGGGTACTTCGACATCGTCGCCGAGTCGCCCGGCGACGCGGACGCCGAGGACCTTCGAAAGCTCGGACAGAGCCTCGACCGGGTCGAAGAGTTGCTCTCGGACCTGACTGCGCTCGCTGCGCAGGGTGATGCGGTCGCCGAGCCGGAGCCCCTCGACTTCCGGCGCGTGGCCGAACGCGCGTGGGAGACGGTCCCGACCGCCGACGCCGAACTGCGGTTCGACCGGACCGACGGCGGCGCGTCGCGGACGATAGCGGCCGACGAGAGCAGGCTCCGACAGCTCCTCGAAAACCTGTTCGAGAACGCCGTCGTCCACGGCGGCGAGGACGTGGTCGTGACGGCCGGCCGGACCCGAAGCGGGTTCTTCGTCGAGGACGACGGCGAGGGCTTCCCCGACGGCACGCCCCCTCACGAGTGCTTCGAAGCCGGGGTGAGCGAGCGCCGCAGCGGCGGTCTCGGCCTCGCCATCGTCAAGCAAATCGCGGCCGCCCACGACTGGACGCCCGCCGCCGAGTACGGTTCGAACGGGGGCGCGCGGTTCGTCTTCACCGAGTCGACGACGGTCGCGAGACCGCCCGCCCAGCGATAGCGGGGCGACGGCTGACGCCCGCGCCGCCGATTACAATTTCTAAAATTTTCACACTTTTTGGCCGACTAGTCCCGGTTCGTCACTCGTTCGGGGCTCGCGGCGGCCGTCCGCACATCCTTAAGAACCCCTCGGAGAGTTAGACACCCATGGTCACGAATCGCATCACGGTGTCGCTCGACGAGGACGCCCAGTCGGCGCTCGACGGCCTCGCCGGCCGGACCGACAAGGCGCAGAGCGAACTCGTCCGGGAGGCGCTCGTCTTCTACGCGGCCAACTTCGAGGCGGCGACGACCGACGCCGGGCCGAACCTCGAAGCCTACCACCAGATGCTGTCGAGCGGCGAGCACGTCCTCCTCGACGTGGATTTCCTGCACACGTTTCTCGACTACGTCGAGGACGACGACGGCGACCCCGACCCCGCGTTCCTCGACGCCGTCGACCGGGTGGCGTCGTTCCACGCCCACGAGTACCGCGACCGGTTCGAATCGCTGGGCGAACTCCTCGACTGGCTGTCGTTCTGCGGCTTTCTCACGGTCCGCGCCTCCGAGGGCGACACCTTCCACGTCGTCTTCCCCACCGAGTCGGTCAAGTGGTTCATGTCGCGGTTCATCGCGCTCAGCACCGAGCAGTCCCCGTTCGACATCGAGGTCGAAGAGGGCGTCTCGAAGGTGCTTCTCACCGAGGTTCGGTGAGGTCCACACTCGCCGCCGATTTCACACTCGTTCATACTCCTTCATACGCGCTATCTCGGCGGTACACGGCCTTCTCAACGGGGATTTATCAATCAGAGTTTGATACGTCAATCCACCCCACAGGTAGAACCATGAACATCATCGAACGCTTGAAATCTATCGGCCCGGGCGCGATGGTCGCCGCCGCGTTCATCGGTCCCGGCACGGTCACGACCGCGAGCGTGACGGGCGCGCGATTCGGCTACGCGCTCGTCTGGACGATCGCCTTCTCCATCGTCGCCACCATCGTCCTTCAGGAGATGAGCGCCCGACTCGGCCTCGTCTCCCGCGAGGGGCTCGGCGAGGCGCTCCGCAGCCAGTTCGACAACCCCGTGCTGTCCGGGGTGAGTATCGTGCTCGTCGTCAGCGCTATCGGCATCGGCACGGCCGCCTACGAGACCGGGAACATCCTCGGCGGCGCGGCCGGACTGGAGGGCCTGACCGGTATCAGCGCCAATCTCTGGGGGCCCGCGATGGGCCTCGTCGCCGGAGCCCTCCTGTGGTCCGGCAAGTACAAACTCATCGAGAAGGCCCTCGTCGGTCTCGTCTCCATCATGGCCGTCTCCTTCCTCATCGACGCCATTCTCATCGGTCCCGACCTCGGCGCGCTCGCCCGCGGGTTCGTCCCGAGCGTCCCGGAGGGGTCGGCGTTCCTCATCACCGGCCTCATCGGGACGACCGTCGTCGGCTACAACCTCTTTCTCCACGCCGGGAGCGTCCAAGAGCGGTGGGCCGGCCCCGAGGAGCTAAACGAGTCGCGGGCCGACACGATTCTCTCTATCGTCCTCGGCGGCTTCATCACTATCTCGATTCTCGTCACCGCCGCGGCGGCGTTCCCCGTCGGAACGAACATCCAGAACGTCAGCACGATGGCCGAACAGCTCGAACCGCTCGTCGGCACGCAGGCCAAGGTGTTCTTCGGCATCGGGCTGTTCGCCGCGGGCTTCACCAGCGCGACGACCGCCCCGCTGGCCGGTGCCTACGCGACGGCGGGGGCGCTCGGCTGGGACACGGACCTCAAGTCCACGAAGTTCCGCGCCGTCTGGGGCTCCATCCTGCTCGTCGGTATCGTCTTCTCCGCGGTCGGCTACAGCCCCGTGCAGGCTATCGTCTTCGCGCAGGTCGCGAACGGCGTCCTCCTGCCCATCGTCGCCGTCTTCCTCATCTACGTGATGAACGACCGCGACATCCTCGGGTCGTACGCCAACACCACGCTCCAGAACGTCGTCGGCGGGCTGGTGACGCTCGTCGTCGTCTGGCTCGGCCTCCGAACCCTCTATACGGTCGCCGCCGATATGGGGGTGTTCTGATGGACGCAGAAACCCGAATCGGCGTCGACGTCGGCGGCACCTTCACCGACGTGGCGCTTTTGACCCCAGAGGGCCGCCTCGTCACCGCGAAGGTTCCGAGCACGGACGACCAGAGCGTGGGCGTCGTCCGCGGCATCGAGAAGGCCTGCGACGACGCCGGCGTCGACCCGGCCGAGGTCGACGCGTTCACCCACGCGATGACCGTCTCCGTGAACGCGCTCCTCGAAGACGACGGCGCGAAGACCGCGCTCGTCACCACCGAGGGCTTCCGCGACGTGCTCGAAATCGGCCGACAGGCCCGTCCCGACCTCTACGACGTGACCGCCGACAAGCCCGACCCGCTCGTCCCGCGCCGCCGCCGGTTCGAGGTGACGGAGCGCGCGACGGTCGAGGGCGTTCAGACCGAAGTCGACGAGCGCGAGGTCCGCGCGCTGGCCGACGACATTCGCGACTGCGGCGCTGAGAGCGTCGCCGTCTCGCTCTTACACGCCTACCAGCACCCCGAAAACGAGCGCGTCGTCGCCGACGTGCTCCGCGAGGAACTCGACGCGCCGGTCTCCGCGTCCCACGAGGTGCTCGCCGAGTTCCGCGAGTTCGAGCGTACCTCGACCACCGCGGTCGACGCCTACGTGACGCCCGCCATCGACAGCTACCTCGGCCGCCTCGAATCGCGGGCCGCGGACCTCGGCGTCCCGGTTCCCAAAATCATGCAGGCCAACGGCGGCATCGCCCCGGCCTCGACCGTGCGCGAGCACGCCGTGACGACCACGATGTCCGGCCCGGCCGCGGGCGTCGTCGGCGCGGCGGAGACCGCGACCGACTCCGGCGACGACCTCGCGGGGCTCGTCACCTTCGACATGGGCGGCACCTCCAGCGACGTGAGCCTCGTCCGCGACGGTGAAGTCGAGCGGACCACCGACGCCGAAATCAACGGCCGGCCAATCAAGACGCCGATGGTGGACGTGAACACCGTCGGCGCGGGCGGCGGTTCCATCGCGTGGGTCGACTCGGGCAACGCGCTCCGGGTCGGGCCGCGGTCGTCGGGCGCGAACCCCGGCCCGGCCTGCTACGGTCGCGGCGGCACCGAGCCGACCGTGACGGACGCGAACGTCGTCCTCGGCTACATCGGCGGCAGTTCCGCCCTCGGCGGCGAACTCTCCCTGGACGTGGACGCCGCCCGCGACGCGCTCGCGGGACTCGCCGACGAGGCCGGACTGGACGACGCGCTCGCGGCCGCCCGCGGCGTCTACCGCGTCGCCAACGCCAACATGACGCGGGCGATTCGCGCCGTGACGGTCGAGCGCGGCCGCGACCCGCGGCAGTTCGGCCTCGTCGCTTTCGGCGGTGCCGGCCCGATGCACGCCGCCGCCCTCGCCGAGAGCCTCGACATCGAGACCGTGGTGGTCCCGCGGGCCTGCGGCGTCCTCTCGGCGTACGGCCTGCTCGCGGCTGACCAGAAACACGACTCGGTGCGGACGCTCCGCCGACCCCTGTCCGGCCTCGACGCGGAGGCGGTCGACGCCGCCTACGCCGACCTCGAAGCCGACACCCTCGAAGACGTGGCCGACCCCGCCGACGCGGCGGTCCGGCGCGCCGCCGACCTCCGGTACGTCGGCCAGAGCTTCGAACTGACCGTCCCCGTCGGCGAGACGTTCGACGCCGAGGCGGTCGAAGCGCGGTTCCACGAGGCCCACGAGAGCGCCTACGGCTACCGCCTCGACGACCCGGTCGAACTCGTCAACGTCCGGGCGACCGCCGTGGTCGAGCGCGACCCGCTCGACGTGACCTACCGCGGCGGCGGCGACGCCCGCAAGGACACCCGCGAGGCCTTCTTCGACGGCGAGTTCCGCGAGACGCCCGTCTACGACCGCGACGGCCTCGGCGCGGGGACGACCGTCGAGGGGCCGGCCATCCTCGAACAGCACGAGAGCACCGTCGTCGTACCTCCGGCGTGGGGTGGGACGGTCGGGGCCGACGGGACGCTCGTCCTGACGAGCGGGGGTGACGGCGAATGAGCGACCGCGAGGTCGACCCCGTGACGCTCGAAATCATGCGCAACCAGTTCGAGAGCGTCGCCGAGGAGATGGGACAGGTGCTCATCACCTCGTCGTACTCGCCGAACATCAAGGAGCGCCGCGACTGCTCGACGGCGCTGTTCGACGCCGACGGCCGCCTCGTCGCGCAGGCCGAACACATCCCGGTCCACCTCGGCGCGATGCCCGAGGCCGTCGACACGGTCCTCGACTACGACCCGGAACCCGGCGACGTGTTCGTCCTCAACGACCCCTTCGAGGGCGGGACGCACCTCCCCGACGTGACGATGGTGTCGCCGCTTTCGGTCGACGGCGAGGTGCTCGGCTACGCCGTCTCGCGGGCGCACCACGCCGACGTGGGCGGGATGACGCCCGGCAGCATGCCCGCCGGCGCGCGCGAAATCTATCAGGAGGGGCTTCGACTCCCGCCGGTCAGACTCGTCGCCGGCGGCGAGACCAACGACGACGTGCTGTCGCTGCTCCTCGCCAACGTCCGCAACCCCGGCGAGCGCCGCGCCGACATCCGCGCCCAAATCGCGGCGAACGAGCGCGCCGAGGAGCGACTGGCCGACCTCGTCGGGGAACACGGCCGGTCCCGCGTTCTCGCGGCGTTCGACGCCGTGATGGACTACTCCCGGAACCGCGTCACCGCGGAACTGCGCGACCTGCCCGACGGCGAGTACCGCGCCCGCGACGTGCTCGAAGGCGACGGCGTGACCGACGACGACATCCCCATCGAGGTGACCGCGACGGTCGACGGCGACACCGTCGAGTTCGACTTCGCGGGGACGGCCGACCAGGTCGCCGGCAACGTCAACGCCCCGCTGGCGGTCGCGAAAAGCGCGGTGTACTTCGTCGTTCGCTGCGTCACCGACCCGGAGATTCCGCCGAACCAGGGCTGTTACGACCCCATCTCGGTCGAGGTCCCCGACGGCTCGCTCCTCAACCCCGACGCCCCGGCGGCGGTCGTCGGCGGCAACGTCGAGACCAGCCAGCGCGTGACCGACGTGGTCTTCTCGGCGCTCGCCGACGCGGCCCCCGAGCGCGTCCCCGCGCAGGGACAGGGGACGATGAACAACCTGACCATCGGCAGTCGCGCCGGCGGTTCGGACGGCTTCACCTACTACGAGACTATCGGCGGCGGCTTCGGCGGCCGCGCGGGCGGAGACGGCATGGACGGCGTGCAGGTCGGGATGACGAACACGCTCAACACGCCGGTCGAGGCGCTGGAAGCCGAGTACCCGCTTTTCGTCGAGGCGTACGGCCTCCGCGAGGGAAGCGGCGGCCGCGGCGAGTTCCGCGGCGGCCTCGGCATCGTCCGGTCGGTCACCGTCGAGGCCGACGCGACCGTCTCGCTTCTCACCGAGCGCCGGCGGGTCGCGCCTCGGGGTATCGCAGGCGGCGAGGACGGGGCGACGGGACAGAACCTCGTCGACGGCGAGGCGGTCCCGTCGAAGACGACCCGCGACGTGCCCGCCGGCACGACCGTTACAGTTCGGACGCCGGGCGGCGGCGGCTACGGCGACCCCGACGACCGCGATGCCGACGCACGCCGCCGGGACCGCGAGGACGGCAAGGCGGAGTAGCAACCGAAGGTGGCTGTGACGGTCTCTGACCGCCTTTACACGCGGGAATTAGTTATTCTGGCACTGTTGACGCCTGCAGTCGCTGAGTGTTTGTCGAGTTCATGCTGAATAGAGCGCGCAGCATCCAGCGTACGAGATGAAACGTGAAAAGGACAATTTCTAAACACGTCCGCCCCTCTTTTTGAGTATGCCCTCCGAAACGGCCGAAAAACTCCAGTCAATCCGTACCCAGACGGACCTCCAGACGTTGATTCATGCCCTCGCACTGATTGTACTTGCTGATATTGGGTACTTCGTTTCCGATGGTAACGAACACTTCTTCCTGTTTGCCACAGTTGGAATTGTTGGTGGTATCATCGCCGTTAGTGCCGCCATCTCTGTCATACGCCGATTCTGATTTCGCCGGCCGTCGTTTGCAATGCTACGCGGACGCGTCCGTCGGGTTGGATTGACGTCCTTTGGTGATGCTGAACGCGTCCTCTCTGTGTCACCCGTATTCTGTTAGATTCTGGTGTGGTTAACAGAGCCAGATAATATTATAGACAACTGATTGGTCTGGTGTTTAATGTTGTCGAAACGCTGATTTTGGAGTGCTTTTGGGTACTATCTGAATACAGCACGAGAAGATGAGGGCAACTATGAGACGAATTTCACAATTTGTAAAATTTGCAGAAATTTCACGAACTCATATCAGAGTTCAGTACTCGATAACCGTTATCTCCTCGACGGGCCACTGGCTGAGCAGTTCGACGCCGTCGTCGCGGACGACGACCATCTCCTCGACGCGGACGCCCTGTCTCCCCGCCGGCTCTTGGGTCTCGACGGCCATCGTCATTCCCGCCTCGATTTCGATGGGATGGTCCGGCGAGAGGCCGCGCCAGATGAGCGGTACCTCGTACAGTTGAAGGCCGAGGCCGTGGGCCCAGTGATTGGTCGTCAACTGCCAGTGGTCGTCCGCGCCGTACCAGTCGGCGTGTTCGCCCGCCATGTCCGGGAACGCCGCCGCGATTTCGTCGGTGGTCTTCCCCGGCTCGATTTCGTCGAGGACGGCGTAGAGGTTGTCGCGGGCCGTCTCGTAGGCGTCGCGCTGTTCGTCGGTCGGTTCGCCCATCGAGAAGGTCCGGTAGTAACACGACCGGTAGCCGAGGTAGCCGACGTTGTAGAAGTCGGCGTAGACGAGGTCGCCGGGGCGAATCAGTCGGTCCGTGGTGTTCGCCTGATGCTTCGGCCACGTGTTCGGCCCCGACGTGAGGTAGCCGCCCTGCGCCATCGCGCCGTGTCGCCAGAGTTCGCGGACGGCGTCGCCCCACACCTCCGACTCCCGCGCGCCCGGCTTCGCGTTCTCCGCGATGGCCTGAAAGCCCGCCTCGCAGACGGCCGCGACCTGCCGCAGACACTCGATTTCGTCTTCGGTCTTGGTCTTTCGGGCGTCCTCCATCACCGCCGCGCACTCGGCCGGTCGGGCGTCGATGCCCTTCGATTCGAAGGCGTCGAGCAGTCCCGCGTGGCCGGTGTCGATGCCCATCGCCTCGTTCGCGAGGCCGTACTCGTCGAGGGCGTCGACGACGGTCTGGGCCATCTTGTCGAGGAGGAACGACCGGGCCGAGTCGCGGCCGGAGGCCCGCGGGACGTTCCCCAGTCCGGGACAGGCGTAGCGAACGTCGGTCAGCCACGGACAGTTGTATCGCTGGTTGCTCGCGTGGTCGGCGGTGTCCCAGTGGACGACCGTGCCGTCTTCCAGAAGCAGCGAGTAGTGGTCCGCACCCGACCCGCCGGTCATCGCCAACCCGGTCACGTACCGGATGTTCGGGTCGTCGATGAGGAGCATGCTCCCGAGGCCCGCCTCGCGCATCCGCGAGAGGGCGCGGTCCTTCCGCTCCTCGCGCATCCGCTTCACGTCGATGCGCTGTTCCCAGTCGACGGCCATCGTCCCGCGGGTCCCGCTCATGAACCCCCGCTCGTGGAAAGGCATACGCCCACCACTCGTGACTGTCACATTAATTTGTTGTAGACGAGCGTTGCGAACATGCCTCATGATTTATTGTCTCATACGTGAATCGGCAGGTGTACGCATGTACAAGCACGTAGCCCTGCTTGTCCGCAAGGCGGGGATGAGTCACGACGAGTTCGTCACGTACTGGCAGGACAATCACACGCCCATCGCCCGCGACATCGAGGGCGTCGTCCGCTACCAGACGGTGGTTCCGGTCGACCCCGAGGCCTCCGAGTTCGACGGTCTCGCGGAGTTGTACTTCGACGACCTCGGCGCGCTCCACGACGCGCTCGGCGGCGAGGGCTCGCGCGACTACGACCCCGCGAAGGGGACGGCGAAAGCGGCGAGAGCCGACGTGGACAACTTCCTCGACGTCGAGCGACGCCCCCGAATCATCGGCGAGGAGGTCGTCGAGAAAGACGAGACCGGCGGCGACACGACGGGCCTCTACAAGCACTCGGCGTTTCTCGTCCGCAAAGACGGAATGAGCCACGACGAGTTCCTCGACCACTGGGCGAACACCCACGTCCCCCTCGCCCGCGAGATTCCCGGCGTGGTCCGGTACGCCCGCGTCGTCCCGACCGACCCCGAACGCGCCGAGTTCGACGGCGTCGCCGAACTCTACTTCGAGAGCCTCGACGCGCTCCGGGCGGGCCTCGGCCACGAGTCCTCGCGCGACTACGACCCCGACCACCCGAAGGCGAAAGCGCCCCGCGAAGACGTTGATAACTTCCTCTCCATCGGCGACCGCCCGCGGTTCGTCGGCCGCGAGACGGTCCAGAAAGACGTGACCGGAGGCCGCTGAGCGATGTCGCGCGACTACCGCGCGCAGGTCGAGGCCGCCTTCCCCGAACTCGCCGACATCGAGGACGCCGACCTCCGCGAGCGAGTCGTCGAGGCGTGGTGTCTCGGTCTCGCCCGCGGCGGCTGGCGCGACATCGACGACATCCCCTACGCGTGGAACATCCACGAGGTGACGAACGTCGAGCACGTCCGCGGCGTGACGCGAATCGCCGTCCGCGCCGCCGAGGAACAGCGGGATTTCCACGGCGCGGACCCGGAGTTCGACGTGGTCCGCGCGGCCTGCCTCCTCCACGACGTGGGCAAGTGCTACGAGTACGTCGATTTCGTCGACGACGACGTGCTCGACGCCCCCGACCCGGAGTACGCCAGCGGGGAGATTCCGCACTCGCTTTCGGGCTACGCCCTCGCCCACGAGGTCGGCTGCCCGCTCGCGGTCCAGCGCGCCATCCCCCACTTCATCGGCGAGATTCCGACCCGGACGCTCGAAGCCGAACTCGTCAAGAGCGCGAACTCGGCGTCCTCGAACGCCATCACGCAGGCCGCGATGGGAATCAGCCTCCAGGAGTGGGTCGAACGGTACTCCCAGACCCAGTAGTCCGACGCGAACCGCCGCGACACTCGTCAGCATACCTATTACCCCGCGCTTCGTAGCTCGCGCCGATGTACGAGCGCGTCAACCTCGCCGACCTCGAACCGCACGACGTGGAGAACGCCGACGCCCGAGTCAAGGCCGTCGGCTACGAGCTTCGCCCGCGGAAGATGCGCCCGTCGGTCTGGTCGTTCGACGCGGGCGGGTCGGGACCGATGCACTACCAGCGCGAACAGGAGGAACTGTACCACGTGCTCTCCGGCGCGTTCGAACTCGCCTTCGCCGCCGACGACGGCGAGGAGACCGACGCGCTCGACCTCGAACCGGGCGACTTCGTGGTCGTCTCGCCCGACGAGGTTCGGCAACTGCGCTGCGTCGAGGACGGCGAGGTGTTCGTCGTCGGCGCGCCGAACGCGAAGGACGACGGCGTCGTCGTGGAGTGAGCGGGCGGCTCACCCTCCGCACTCGTCGCGTTTCCGACGAGTGCCGGATTATAAGGGCGCTCGCGACGATTCGGTGATATGGTCATCCCCGGTTACGACCCGGACGACCTCGACGACAGACTCGAGGAACTGCTCACAGAACGCGACCTCGCGGACTATCTCACGCCCGACGAGCGCGAGCGCTACGACTCGGGCGAGAGCCTCGTCGACCTGCTGTCGCCCGACGATATCCGCGACCTGCTGGACGGTCCCGAGACCGAGGGTGCCGACGACGCTCGGCGGCCGTGACCGACTCCGCGGCGGCGTTTCGGCCGGTCGGACCTTGGCCCGTCGGGTCTCGGCTCAGACCGGCTCCAGTCCGTGTTCCTTCCGAAGCACGTTGAGGTAGTCGCGGAACCCCGTTTCGAGGTCGTACTCGGGGTCGTAGCCGAGGTCGGCTCGCGCCTTCGTCATGTCGAGTTCCTGGGTCCACGGGAGTTCGCCCTCGTCGGAGACCGTGAGGTCGGCGTCGGGGAGGAGTCGCCGCACCGTCTCCGCGGCCTCGCGAATCGTCGCCAACTCCCCGCGGACGTTGTAGACGCGTTGGGTGAGGTCGTCTTCGGGGGCGAACGTCGCCTTGCGGAACGCCTGCGCGATGTCGCGGACGTGTTGCCAGTCGATAACTTGGTCGCCGTAGTCGACGCTGAAGGGCTCGCCGAGCGCCGGTTTCTCGACGATGTTCGCGAGGAACGCGGACCCGCCGGTCTCACGGTACGGACCGTAGGCGACCGTCGGCCGGAGCGCGACGTGCGAGACGCCGAAGTCCTCGTAATAGACCCGGGCCTGGTGCTCGTTGTACTCCTTGGTCGCCCCGTAGAGCGTGTCGGGGTAGACGAGGTCGGACTCGGTCACGAAGTCGCCGCCGTAGTTCGCGGGCGGGGCGTACACCGCCGCCGACGACGCCCACGCGACGCGCTCGACCTGCTCGGGGAGGGCGCGTGCGGCCTCGAAGACGTTGTTCGTCCCCTGGACGTTCACGTCGAGCGCGGCCCGCGGGTTCTCCCGCGCCGTCGTCGTCAGGAGCGCCGCGAGGTGGACGATGTGCGTCGCGCCGGTCTCTCGAACCGCCCGGAACACGTCGGTCGGGTCGGTCACGTCGCCGCGGCGTATCGTCACGTCGTCGGCGACGCCGAGTCTGTCGAGGATGCGCGGGTCGGTCGAGCGGTCGTAGGCGACCACGTCGTGGCCGGCCGCGACGAGGTCCGACGCGACGTACGAGCCGATGAACCCGGTCCCGCCCGTGACCATCACGGTCGATGATGACATGCTATCGTAGTTCTCCCTGCGTGCGAGAAAAGTGTTTCCCGGGGAGCGGACCACCGGGAGGGCCGGCGACGGCCACTCACCGCGGCCGGCGCTACTCGTGGAGTCCGCCGACCGACGCGTAGAACGACGACTGGAGCGTCGCGGCCATGTCCTGACTACGGTCGATGCGGGCGTCGATGACCGTCGGGAGGCCGTGCGTCTTCGCGTCGGCGAGTGCATCGCCGAGTTCGCCCGGCGTCTCGACGCGGACGCCCGTCGCGCCGAACGCCTCCGCGACCCGCGCGAAGTCCGTGTCGTGGAACTCGACGCCCGCGATGTCGTCGGGCGCGTGCTGCATCTGTCTGACCATCCCGAGGCTGGTGTCGTTGAGGACGACGAACGTCGGCGCGACGCCGTGTTCGACCGCCGTCTCGACGCTCGTCATCGTCATGGCGAAGCCGCCGTCGCCCGCGACGCCGACGACGCGCTTGTCTGTCGCCAGCGCGGCCGACACCGCGGCGGGCGTCGCCCAGCCCATGCCGCCGACGCCGCCGGAGCCGAAGTAGGTCCGAACCGCCGGCGTCTGGAGGTAGTTGAGCAGCCAAAAGCGGTTGTTGCCGGAGTCGGCGGTGACGATGGTGTCCTCGTCGACGACGCGCTCGATTTCCTTGACGGCCCGCTGGGGGAGGATGGGGGCGGCGTCCGACTCGCACTCGGGCGCGTGGAACGACTCGCGGGCCTCCCGAGCTCGGTCCTCGGCCCAGTCGTTTTCGGAGCCGCCGGCGGCCGCGAGTTCGCGCAGCGATTCGGACGCGTCGCCGATGAGCCCCACGTCGGCGGGGTAGACCCACCCGGCGTTCCGCGGGTCGATATCGGCGTGGATAATCGTCTGCTCGTCGGGGCGGATGAAGTCGGGGGCCTGCCAGTTGGTGTCCATCGGGTTCATGCGACAGCCGACGACGAGGAGCGCGTCGGCCTCGCTGACGAGCCGGTTCGCGCCCTCGTGACCGAACGAGCCGATGACGCCGCCGGCGAGGCGGTGCGTCTCGGGGACCGTCGATTTCCCGAGGTAGGAGGTGACGACGGCCGCCTCGTAGGTCTCGGCGACCGCGGCCAACTCCTCGTACGCGCCCGACGCGTGGACGCCGTTGCCCGAGACGATGACCGGTCGCTCGGCCGCTTCGAGCGCTTCGGCGGCGGCCGCGACGTCGCGGGCCGTCGGCGCGGCGGTCCACGTTCTGGTCTGCGTCTCGTCGTCCCAGACCGGCGGCACGGACTCGGCGGGGAACTCCTCGGTGACGGCGTCGCCGTCGAGCACGACCGCCGTCGGACCGGGTCGCCCGGCGACGGCGTGTTTGAACGCGAGTTGGAGGCTCCGAACCGTCTCGGTCGGGGTCCGCGGGAACCAGTGTTCCTTCGTCACGGCGTCGAGAAGCTTCGGGAGTTCGAGGCCGCCGTAGTCGCCGCGGGACTGCTGGTAGGGCGCGAGCGTCGAGTAGTTCCCGCGCTCGGAGGCCTCGGTGATGGCGACCATCGGCGACGAGGCGAGGCGCGCTTCCATCTGTCCGATGAGGCCGAGGCTCCCTATCCACGGCCCCTGTCCGGCGAGGACGCCCGGTTCGCCCGTCAGCCGGCCGTGCATCTCGGCCATGACGCTCGCCTCGCGCTCGTCGCGGGGGCGCACGAGGTCGATGTCCGACTCGGGCAGCAGGTCGAACAGCTCGATGACGCGGCCGCCGGGATAGCCGAAGATTCGCTCGACGCCGAGCCGTTCGAGGCTCTCGACGAGTCGTTCGCTCGTGTTCATGGATTCAGGACCTGTCGAGGTGGACCGTCTCCTCGACGTAGAGCGTCGGCCCCTGCTCCATGTCGCTGAACTCGGCCGCGTCGGCGTTCACGCGCTGGCCGACCTCGGAGTCGAACGCCGCCTTCAGAGCGGCCATGTCCTCGAAGTAGAGTTCGACGATGCCGTCGTACTCGGACCGCTCGGGGTCGGTCGGGACGCTCGTCGCGTACTTCACGAGCCCCGGTAGCTCCGCGGCGAGTTCCGCGTGGCTCCCCCGCCACCGCTCGACGAACTCCTCGTGCGTGTGGTCGTCGTCCCGGACGAGCATATTCACCAATTTAATCATGCACGTCTGCTATCCAATCGGACGCTACTTTGCTCTATCGCCGACTCGCGGTTCGAGCGTCCGCCGCGGTCGTTCGAGCGAGTGGAACCTCCGTTCGAACTGTTCGAACAAGATTTATCACGAACGAACACCGAAGTTAGGTGATGACAGACGACGAACAGCGCCGACCGGTGACGACGGCCGCCACGTCGCTCGGCATCCTCGAACGGCTCAAGTCGGGGGGCCCGATGGGGCCGACGGGACTCGCCTCGGAACTCGGGTTGGCCAAGAGCACGGTCCACCGGCACCTGAAGACGCTCGAACGCGAGGGGTTCGTCGTCCCCGACGACGACGGTTATCGGGTCGGGCTTCGGCTCCTCGACTTCGGTATCTACGCGCGAGACCAGCACCAGCTCTACGAGGTGGCGAAGCCGAAACTAGACGAACTCGCCGAGCAGACCGGCGAGAAGGTGTGGTGCGTCACGGAAGAGCAGGGCCGCGGGTTCCACCTCTACGGCGCGGCCGGCGCGCACTCGGTTCGGACGCCGGCCCGGGAGGGGACGCGCTCGTACCTCCACCAACTCGCCGCCGGCAAGGCCATCCTGTCGGCGTTCCCGGACGAACGCGTCCGCGACATCGTCGACCGACACGGCCTCCCGGCGAAGACGCCGCAGACGATAACCGATCCCGACGCGCTCTTCGAGGAACTGGCGACGATTCGCGAGCGCGGGTTCGCGCTCAACCGCGAGGAAATCGTCCCGAAACTCCACGCCGTCGGCGTCGCGGTCACCGACAACGAGGGCCACCCCGTCGGGGCGATAAGCATCTCGGGGCCCTCGAACCGGCTTCGGGGCGACCGACTGACCGGCGACCTCGCCGACCTCCTCCTCGGCGCGGCCAACGAGGTCGAAATTAACCTCAACTTCTCCTGACCCGGTCGCTCGCCCCGCCGGCGAGCCGAGTATGCGGGCCGTTCGTTCGAATGATTCGAACCCGCTCAGCGGACGTTCTCTCGCACGAAGTCCGGTAGTTCCGCTTTCGAGGGGTCGAGACGACGACTCGACTTCGACAATCGCTGTTCGAATCCCTCGAACAGATTGTGATTATATACTTATTATACTATCGTAGACTGACGCGGCGGGAACGCAAACAATTACAGAATTAAACCTGTCACGGACCGCGGCCAGCGGACGAACCGCCCGTCTGCCGTCCTGTGGACCGGACGCGTCGTCGCTGGGTCTCGTTCGCCCCGAAACCGCCGTATCCCCGTCATTCGAGACTCGGTGTTCGGTTCGCGCGCGAGACGGTCATCGATAGCGACTGCCGATACGGCGGCGTCGCTCGATCACGGACTCGCGTTCGAAAGGACGGAACGCTCGGTCCTCCACCGGCGCGCCCCCGATTCGGCCTCGCTCGCGGGCGGGTCGCTCTCGAAGACGTGTTCGCGTCGTGAAACTAGTGCTCGCACCTGCGCTGTGAGTTCTCGCCGGGCGGCGACGGCGGTTTCGAAGCCGTTCGAGCAGTTCGAACGGTTCGAGCGGGGGTCTATCGTTCGCGCTCGTGCCACTCGGGCTCTCGGTCCTCGAAGAACGCGTCGATACCCTCGTCCTTGTCGGGCGAGCCGAACAGTTGGGCGAACAGTTCCGCCTCGTACTCGATGCCCTGTTCGAGGTCCGTCCGCGAGGCGGCCTTGACGGCCTTCTTGGCGAACTCCAGGGCCACGGGGCTCTTCGTCGCCATCATCTCGGCGAGTTCGTACACCCGGTCGTCGAAGGTTTCGTCGCCGTGGACCTCCTCTACGAGGCCGATGTCCGCGGCCTCCTCGGCGGAGATGAGCTCGCCCGTCAGGATGAGCCGCATGGCGTGTCCCTCGCCGACGAGTCGCGCGAGTCGCTGGGTGCCGCCCCCGCCGGGCATGATGCCGAGGTTGATCTCGGGTTGGCCGAGCTTCGCCCGCTCGTGGGCGATGCGCACGTCGCAGGCCTGCATCAGCTCGCAGCCGCCGCCGAGCGCGTGGCCGTTGACCCGGGCGATGACCGGCTGTCTGAGGTCGTCGACGCGCTCGTACACCCGCGGTCGTTTGCTCGCCTCGCGCTGTTCGAGCATGTCGCGCTCGCGGAGCTCCTTCACGTCCGCGCCGGCGACAAACGCCTTCGCCTCGTCGGACCCGGTGAGGACGACGACGCGCGCGCTGCTCTCTTCGATGGCGTCGAGGACGCGCTTGAGTTCTGCCCGGAGCGTCGCGTTGAGCGCGTTCCGCGCGTCGGGGCGGTTCAGCGTCACGGTGACGACGCCCTCGACGCGGTCGCCGACGACGGCGTCGACCGTCTCGCACTCGGCGGCGACGGACTCGACGGCCGACGTTCCGCCGTCGGCTCGGGGACCGCCCGTCTCTCGGTCGTCGGCGCTCGGGTCGTCACCGCTCATCGGTCCATCACGTCCTCGCTCGCGCCGACGATTTCGCCGTCCTCCCAGACGTAGAACCCCTCGCCGGTCTTCTTGCCGAGCTTGCCGGCGCGGACCTTTCGCTTGAGAATCTGCGGCGGGCGGAAGCGCTCGCCGAGTTCCTCGCGCAGGTACTCGAGGATATCGAGTCGAACGTCGAGGCCGACCACGTCGCCGAGTTCGAGCGGGCCCATCGGGTGGTTGTAGCCGAGTTCCATCGCGGTGTCGATGTCCGCGGGCGAGGCGACGCCCTCCTGCACCATGCGCATGGCCTCGACGCCGAGGGCGACGCCGAGCCGCGAGGAGGCGAAGCCGGGCGAATCACCGACCTCGACGGCCGTCTTGTCGATGCCCTCGACGAACTCGGTGGCGAACGCCAGCGTCGACTCGCTGGTCTGTTCCGCGACGACGACCTCCACGAGCCCCATGATGTGGACCGGGTTGAAGAAGTGGAGCCCGAGGCCGCGCTCGGGACGCTCGAGGGCGCTCAGTATCTCGGTCACGGAGAGCGACGACGTGTTCGACGCGATGACGGCGTCGTCGTCGACGAGGGATTCGACCTCTGCGACCGTCTCGCGCTTGAGCCCCATGTCCTCGGGAACCGCCTCGACGACGAGGTCGGCGTCGGCGACCGCCGCCTCCAGCGAGGTCGTCCCCGAGAGCCGGTCGAGCGTCGCCGCCATCTCGTCGGGCGTCACCTTGTCGCGGTCGACGCCGCCCCGGAGGTTTGACTCGATGGCGTCAAGCCCGTCTTCGACGTACGCCGCTTCGATGTCGCGCATCGTCACCTCGTGACCGGCCATCGCGGCCACCTGCGCGATGCCGTGGCCCATGGTTCCCGCGCCGAGTACACTCACTTGCATCACCGGAAGGGGTTCGGGAACCATCATAATCGTTTGCCCTCGTTTCGGCATCGGTGACCCCGTCCTGCTCCCGCGCCCCCGGACGGTTACTCCCGCCGCGCCTCGGTCGGGACGACCTTGAAGCCGTATCTCACGACGCCCTCCTGCTCGTAGATGCGGCGCGGGACGGCCTCGACGCGGTCGCCGATTGCGGGCGTTCCGGCGGGCGAGTGGACGACCTGCGCGGGCGCGCTCACGGCTCGGTCGTCGGCCTCGCCGTCCGGGCCGTCGAAGGCGACGACGGCGACCGGGAACGACCCGGCGCGCTGCTGCTGCTCGACGAACTCCGGCGGCGCGCCACCCTGTCCAATGGCAGTTGCGGCCTCGACGGTCCCCGTCCCGGGGAGCGTCGCGTCGTCGTAGCCCGCGAGCGACCCGCAGTCGGGACACGCGCCCTCCGGCGGGAACGAGAGCGCACCGCACTCGGTACACTCGCCGGCGACGAGGCGGTGGCGCTGCGGAATCGTCCGCTTCCACGTCGGCACGCTGACGTACGCGCCCCCGCCGGCCGGCTCCCCGCCGGTGATGGTCCCGCGCCGCCGGAGCGCCTCCGCGTAGGTGAGTTCCACGTCGCCGTCGAGGGCGGCCTCGACCGGGACGGCAGAGGTGGCGGAGGTGGCGGAGGCGTCGGAGGCGGCATCTGACGCCCTCGTACTGAGCGCGAGCGCGGTCGCCCCCGCGCCGCCGCCGTAGCCGACGAGGAGCACCGAGGTCGCGGGGGACCGGCCGTTCGACTCGTCGCCTGCCGCGTCGTCCTCCGAGTCGGCGAGCGCCGACGCGAGTCCGAGAAACGGCCCGGCGGCCCCGGTGTCGCCGGTTCGCGAGACGACGGTCCCGGCCGCGATTCGCGCCGGTTCGACGCCGAGCGCGGCGGCCGCGCGGTACGGGAGTTTCCCGTCCGGCGCGGTGAGCGCCACGGCGTCGGGGTCCAGTTCGGCGACGTCGATACCGAGGGCCTCGACCGCCCCGCCGACCGCCCGCGTGTAGGCGTCGCGCTCGTACTGCGTGACGCCGATGGACTCCGTATCGGCGCTCCCGAACCCTCGGAACCGGGTGCCGGGCACGGGGTCGCCGAACTCGCCGACGGCGTCGACGGCGAGCGGAGCGTCGTCGGTGAGGACGAGCGCGGCCGCCCCCGCCCCGGCACCGGCCGCCTCGTCGCTTTCGGGCGCTCCGCGCGGGCTGTCGGCGACGACGACGAGCGCCGGACCGCCGCTCCCCGTCCCCGCACCTGCGTCCGAGCCTCGGGTCGCCTCGACCGTCGCCGCCAGCGCCACCGCGCCGGCGCGGGTGCTTCCGCCGAACTGCCGGGTCGGAACCGACGGGTCGACGCCGAGGAGCGAGACCAGTCGGACCGCGCTTTCCTCCTCGTCGTTCGGCGGCGTCGTGGTGGCGAACGCGAGGTGTCCGATATCGCTCGCGTCCACGCCGGCCGCGTCGAGCGCGCGCCGGCCCGCTTCGGTCGCCATCGTCAGCGTGTCTTCGTCCGCGTCGGCGACGGCGACCCGCTCGACGCCCGGCGCGCCGCCTTTGCCCCACGCCTCGCGGTAGGCCGACGCGGGGAGGGAGAGTCTGGGGACGTACGCGCCGACGCCGGCGATTCCGGGGGTCGCTCGCGCCGAGTCGTCGGCGCTCATAGCGCCCCCCCTTCGAGAACGTGGACGACGGCGGCACCGCCCGACCCGCCGACGTTGTGGGTGAGGCCGACGTTCGCGCCAGAGACCTGTCGGTTCCCCGCCCGGCCGCCGAGCTGTTTGAACGCTTCGACGACCTGTCCGGCGCCCGTCGCGCCGATGGGATGGCCCTTAGATTTCAGGCCGCCGGAGGGGTTGACGGGCAGGTCGCCGCCGAGTTCTGTCGCGCCCGAATCGACCAGTTCGGGCGCGTGTCCGCGCTCGCAGAAGCCGAGGTCCTCGTACGCCAGCAGTTCGGCGATGGCGAAGCAGTCGTGGACCTCCGCGAAGTCCACGTCGTCGGGGCCGAGACCGGCCATCTCGTAGGCGGCCGCGGCGGCCCGCTCGGACGATTCGACGGCGGTGTAGCTGTCGCGCTGGAAGAGGCCGACGCGCTCGGAGGCGGCACCCACGCCCGCGACGCGGACGGCGTCGTCGCACGCGCTGGCGACGTCCTCGCTGGCGACGAGGACCGCGGCCGCGCCGTCGGAGGTCGGACAGCAGTGATAGAGGTTCAGCGGGTCGGCCACGACGGGCGCGCTCCGGGCGTCGTCGAGCGAGCACTCGAAGCCGAGGTGCGCCTTCGGGTTCTTCGCGCCGTTCGCGTGGTTCTTGACGGCGACCTTCGAGAAGTGGTCCGGCGAGGCGTCGTAGGCGTCGAGGTACGCCGAGGCCATCTGGGCGTAGACGCCCGCGAACGTCGTCCCGGTGAGCCGCTCCCACTCCGTCTCGCCGCTGACGCCGAGCCAGTACTTCGCCACGTCGCCGCTCATGTCGGTCATGACCTCGTAGCCGCCCGCGAGGGCCACGTCCGCCATCCCGCTTTTGACCGCCTGCACCGCCTGTCTGACCGCGTAGCCGCTCGCTGCGCAGGCGTTTTCGATTCGGGAACAGGGGACGCCGTGGAGGCCGACGTGCTCCGTCACGGCCGGCCCCGATAAGCCGAGTTGCCGCCCGCCGACGCCGAGCGACCCGACGACGGCCTCGTCGATATCGGCCGCCTCGACGCCGCCGGCGCTCCCCAGCGCCTCCTCGAACGCGGTCGCGAACAGCGACCGATAGCTCTCGTCCGGAAACGCGCCGTACTTCGATTGGCCCGCTCCGACGATGTATGCGTCTCGCATGGTAGTCGATTGCGTATCCCCCGCGAAATAGGTTCGCCCCGCGGCGCGGTCGGCCGACCGCATCATTTTTATCATATTCTATCATCGACTTCAAACGTACATGGTATTCGATAGCACGGAGACCGCCTCGCGGGAGGAACTCCGCGAGGTCCAGGACGGTCGCCTGCGGGAGACGGTTCGGAACGCGTACGAGAACGTCGAGTTCTACCGCGAGACGTTCGACGAGGCCGGACTCTCGCCCGCGGACATCGAGAGCGTCGAAGACCTGTCGAAACTGCCGTTCACGACGAAAGAGGACTTCCGCGACCACTACCCCACGGGGATGTTCGCGGTCGACATGGACGACGTGATTCGCGTCCACGCGTCGTCGGGCACGACCGGCAAGCCCAAAATCGTCGGCTACACCCGCGAGGACCTCGACGTGTGGAGCAAGGCCGTCGCGCGGTGTCTCGTGGCGGCCGGCGTCGGTCCCGACGACGTGGTTCAGAACGCCTACGGATACGGCCTGTTCACCGGCGGTCTCGGCCTCCACCAGGGCGTCGAGGAGCTCGGCGCGACGGTCATTCCCATCGGCGGCGGCAACACCCAGCGACAGGTGGAACTGCTCTCCGACCTCGGAAGCGACGTCATCGCGTGCACCCCGTCGTACGCGCTCTACCTCGCCGAGGTCGCAGACGACATGGGAATCGACATCCGCGACCTGCCGCTTCGGACCGTCATCTTCGGCGCGGAGCCCTGCACCGAGCCGATGCGGAACGAAATCGAAGCGCGACTCGGCGTGACCGGCATCGACATCTACGGCCTCTCGGAAATCGTCGGCCCAGGCGTCTCTGTCGAGTGCGAGGCGCAGGACGGCCTGCACGTCTGGGAGGATTACTTCTACCCCGAGGTGGTCGACCCGAACACCGGCGACCCCGTCGAGGAGGGCGAGGAGGGCGAACTCGTGTTGACGACCCTCGCGAAGGACGCGCTGCCGGTCCTCCGGTATCGGACGGGCGACCTGACCACGCTGGACTACGGCACCTGCGAGTGCGGCCGAACCTGCGTCCGCATGGACAACATCACGGGCCGGTCGGACGACCTGATAATCGTCCGCGGCGTGAACTTCTATCCGAGCGAGGTCGAGTCGGTCGTCCTCGAGTTCGACCAAATCGCGCCGCACTACCGCATCGACCTCCGCCGCGAGGGGAACCTCGACCGGGTGGAAATCACGGTCGAACTGGTCGAGGAGTTCGGCGGGTCGCTGTCGGACCTCGAAGGTCGGATTCAAAAGCGGCTCTCGAACGTGCTCTCGTTCACGCCCGACGAACTGAACCTCGTCGAGTACGGCGACATCGCGCGCACCGAGGTCGGAAAGGTCCAGCGCGTCTACGACCACCGCGGCCAGTAACGCGCGCCGTCAGCGACCGCCGGGTTTGTAGACGCGGCCTCGAAACGTCGCGATTCGCTCGCCATCCCCGTCGGAGACGACGACCTCGTACTCAGCGGTTCGCCCCCCGAGATGCGTCTCCTCGGCGACCGCGCGGAGCGTCTCGCCCACCTCGGCGGCCGCGAGGTACGAGATGTTCGTCTCCAGCGCGAACGCGGCGTCGCCGTGGCTGTTCGAGGCGGCCGCGAAGGCCGCGTCGGCGAGGCTGTACACCGCGCCCCCGTGGGGCGTCCCGTGGAAGTTCAGGTGGTCTTCGGCCACGGTCAGCGTCGTCTCCGCGTACCCGTCGCCGACCTCGGCGAGGTCGATACCGACGTGCCCGCAGTAGGGGTCGTTCGAGGCGCGCTCCCGTATCTCCGCGTAGTCGTCTTGCTCCGACATGCGACCACACGTCGTCCTGCGCTCCCCAAGTAGGCATCGACTGTCAGGAAAGATAGGTATGTAAACTACTTTATCTGATGACGGTGACGGTGAGGTATGGCATACAGCTACGAACCGCACTACTTCGAGGACTTCGAGGAGGGCAAAGAGTTCCAGAGCGTCGGCCGCACCGTCACCGAGGCGGACTTCATGATGCACTCCGCGCTCTCGGGCGACTGGACCGAACTCCACACGAACAGCGAGTACGCGGAAGACACCCAGTTCGGCCAGCGAATCGCCCACGGGCCGATGACGTTCGTCCAGTCGACCGGCTTCGTGTATCGCTCGGGCATCGTCGAGCGCACCGCCATCGCCTTCCTCGGGATGAACTACATGGACCTGCCGAACCCGGTGTTCATCGGCGACACGCTCTCGCAGACGATGGTCGTCTCGGAGCGAAAGGACCTCGGGAGCCGCGACGACGCCGGACTGGTCGTCCTCGAAATCGAGATGACGAAGCAGGACGGCACCGTCGTCCTCGAAGGCGACATGAAGTTCCTCATCAAGACGAAGTCGGCCGAGGAGTAAGCCGGCTCCCCGACAGGAGACTCACGAATCCACCCGCTCGCCGCGGACGAACAACGCGTCGTCGGCTCCCTTCTCGCCGTAGTCGTCGTGGTACTCCATCAACTGAAAGAGCGCGCCGGTCGGGTTTCGCGGCGAGACGAACGCCTCGGTCCAGCCGTCTTCCACCGCGCGCCCCACGACGCGCTCGCCCGCGGCTTCGAGGGCGGCGACCATCGCGTCGACGTCCGACACCTCCAGCGTGACGTGGTGGAGGCCGGGGCCGTGCTCGTCGAGGAAGGTCGTCAGAAACGACTCCCCTTCGACGGGCGCGACGAGTTCGATTCTGGAGGCGTCGCCGAGGACGTAGGTCGCCCACTCGAACGAGCCGTCCGCGACCGTCTCGCGGTGGACGCGCTCGCAGCCGAGCGCGAGCAGCGTCGGCTCGGCGGCCTCGACGTCTTCGACGGCGATGCCCACGTGGTCGACGCGCGCGGCCGGCGGCGCCGGCTCCGTCGCGGTCGCGGTCGTCGAATCCGGGGGTACCGAGTCGTCGGGAACCATCTCCGACGAACTCGGTGTTCCTAACTATTAATAGCTAAGGTGCGAACTCCGAGTCATGAAACTCGGGACGGGACTGTTCACCTGCCAGCGGCGGCCGGACGACGACCGGCCGATGGCCGACCTGTACGACGAGATGCTGACGCTCGGGCGCGCGATAGACGACGCGGGCCTCGACAGCGCGTGGGTGTCCGAACACCACTTCATGGCGGACGGCTACCTCTCGGGGACGATGCCCTCCCTCGGGGCGCTCGCGGCGGCGACCGAGTCGGTCGAACTCGGCACGTGTATCGCGCTCGCGCCGCTGTACGACCCGATTCGGCTCGCCGAGGACGCGGCGACGGTCGACCTCCTCTCGGGCGGCCGAACGACGCTCGGCCTCGCGATCGGCTCCAACCCCCGCGAGTTCGACGCCTTCGGCGTCCCGCGAGACGAGCGCGTCGACCGCCTCGCCGACACGGTCTCCCTCCTCCGCGACGCGTGGTCGGACGGTCCGATAGCGCACGAGTCGCCGTTTCACGAGGGTTCGACCGGCGTCGACGTGACGCCCAAACCGGCACACGACGTGCCCCTCATGCTCGGCGGCGCGGCCAAGCCCGCGGTTCGCCGGGCGGCCCGGACGGCGGACGCGTGGTGTGCACCGTCGTCGCTCTCCCTCGGGGGCCTGCGCAAGCGCGTCGAGGACATCCGGAGCGTCCGGGAGGCCGAAGGACTCGACGGTGAGTTCACGATATACGTCCTCCAACACGGTTTCGTCGGCGACTCGAAGGCCGAGGCGTGGGACGCGATGAGAGACGGTTACCTCTACCTCCAGCGCCGGTACGCCGAGATATTCTCCGGCGACGAGGTCCCCGAACTGTCCGACGAGCGCCGGGCGGAACTCAAAGCACAGGCCGTCTTCGGCACGCCCGACGACGTGGTCGCGGAACTCGACCGCTACCGCGACGCCCTCGGCGACGATATCCACTTCATCTTCCGCACCTACCACCCCGGAATCGGCACCGACCGGATGGTCGAGTGCGTCCGCCGACTCGGCGACGAGGTCCGTCCGCGACTCGTCTGAAGGGGCCGAATCGGCGGTTCAAGGCCGAACGCGACGTTCTTGTCGCCAGCGAAACGCAAACATTTAAACGTGAAGTTTTTCATGTTACATGTGAACATACATACCATGAGAGACGATTGTTCAGCGGACAGCGGCGCACAGCCGCGTCCGTCGCGGCGACGGTTCGTACAGGCGGCTGGGTTGGCGGGCGTGACCGGGCTGACGGGCGTCGCCGGCTGTCTCGGCGGCGGTGGGGGCGGCGGGTCGAACGCCATCACCTATGGAGTGATTAGCCCGATGACCGGCCCGTACGGCGGTCTCGCGGTCGGCCAGCGAAACGGGGCCGAGTTGGCGATACGACACGTCAACGAGAACGAGGACATCGACGTGGAGATAACGGGCGTCTACGAGGACACCGAGGCGGACCCCTCGACCGGCCGGCGGAAGGCGCAGTCCGTCGTCGAGCAGGACGGCGCGTCGTATCTCATGGGCGCGATATCGTCCAGCGTCGCGCTCGCGCTCAACGAGTTCGCGGCCGAAGAGGAGCTCATCTACAACCCCGGCGGGGCCGCGGTTCCCATCACGGGGTCGAACTGCAACGAGTGGGTGTTCCGCGCCGAGACGAACACGGCGCAGATGGCCGAGGCCGTCTCCGACTACACCGCCGAGAACCTCGGGACCAAGGTGTGGTTCCACATCGCCGACTACGCCTACGGCGAGTCGGTGATGCAGCGCGTCGAGCGCCGCATGCGCGACGGCCACGACATCGAAGTCGTCGGCCGGAGCCGCTCGCAGCTCGGCTCGACCAACTACAACTCCTACGTCAGCCAAATCGCCAACTCCGACGCCGAGGTGGCGGTTCTCGGCATGACCGGCGGCGACCTCATCAACTTCGTCAAGCAGGCGGCGAGCCAGGGGCTCAAAGAGAGCGTGAACCTCATGTCGCCGACGATGACGTTCTCGGTCGTCCGCGGCGCGCTCGGCGAGGCCGCCTACGGAACCTACGGCGGGGTCCGCTACCTGCCGACGCTCGAAACGGGCGACAACCAGTCGTTCGTCGAGGCCTACCAAAGCGAGTACGACTCCCTGCCGGACAACTTCGCGCGGGCCGCGTACATGTCCATTCGGATGACGGCGCGGGGCATCGCGGAGGCCGGCTCGACCGACCCCGCGGAGGTCAAGGAGGTGCTTCCGGGCCTCGAAATGGACACGATTCTCGGGCCGAACCAGTTCCGCGACTGCGACCACCAGGCGATGAACCCGGTGTGGCCGGGCGAACTCGTCGCGCCGGACGGCGGGAGCGGTCCCGCGACCGTGGAACTCGGCGAGATGATAGCCGGGGCGGACGCGCTCCCCGACTGCGGCGAACTCGGCTGCTCGCTCTAGCATGTCGGTCGCTAGTGCCGTCGCCGAGCAGGTCCTCAACGGGCTCGTCGTCGGGATGGTGTACGTCCTGCTCGCGGCCGGGCTCTCCATCATCTTCGGCGTCATGGACGTCATCAACTTCGCCCACGGAGAGCTGTTCGCCCTCGGCGCGTACTTCGCGTTCGCCATCGCCGGCCCCCTCGGCGGCGCGGGCTTCTGGGTCGCGCTCGTCGTCGCGCCCCTCCTCGTCGGCGTCGTCGGGATGGGAATCGAGCGGCTCACCGTCAAGCGGCTGTACGGCCGCGACCCGCTGTACCACATCCTCCTGACGTTCGGACTCGTCCTCATCATCAACGACCTCATCACGTCGGTGTGGGGCAAGTCCGCCCAGCCGTTTCCGGTTCCCTCGGTCCTCGACCAGCCGGTCGCGCTGTTCGGGTTCAACTACTCGCTGTACAACTACGGCATCATCGTCTTCGGGTCGGCGCTGGCGCTCGGCACGTGGCTCCTGTTGAACCGCACCCGCTTCGGGATGATAATCCGCGCCGGCTCCGAGGACCGCGAGATGGTCCGCACCCTCGGCATCGACATCGACCGCTACTACACCCTGACGTTCGGATTCGGCGCGGCGCTGGCCGGCGTCGCCGGCATCGTCCTCGGCGCGTACCAGAACGTCAGCCCGACGATGGGGAGTTCGGTCATCATCCCGGCGTTCGTCATCGTCGTTCTCGGCGGCCTCGGGTCGTTCCGCGGGGCCGTGGTCGGCGGGCTGTTCGTCGGCCTCGTCCAGACGTTCGCCCGGACGTACGCGCCGTTCCTGGAGGGACTCATCGTCTTCCTGCTCATGATCGCCGTGCTCGTCGTCAAGCCGACGGGGCTGTTCGGCACGAGCGTCGGCGCGGGCGACCACCACGACGGCGCGCTCCTCCACGGCTCCGGCGGCGGCGTGCTGTCCGCGGAGACGCGCGCGAAACTCGGCTACGCCGGCGTCGGCGCGCTCCTCGTCGTCCCGCTTCTCGCGGAGGTGACCGGCGTCACCTACTCCGTGACGCTCCTCGAAGACATCCTCATCTGGGCGCTGTTCGCGCTCAGCCTCGACCTCGTGCTCGGCTACGCGGGTCTCGTCTCGCTCGGTCACACGCTGTTTTACGGGGTCGGCGCGTACGCCTCGGTCCTCACGCTCATGCACGTCTCGCCGTCGGTGTTCGTCGCGCTCGTCGTCGCCGTCGCCGTCTGCGCGGCCATCGCGTGGGGCGTCGGCTACCTCTCGATACGCGTGTCCGGGGTGTTCTTCGCCATGATAACTCTCGGGTTCGCGGAGCTGTTCTACAACGCCGTGTTCAAGTTCGACTTCACCGGCGGCTCCGACGGCCTGTTCGGCGTCGACGCGTTCTACGGCCTCGCCGGCCTCGGCATCGACCCCGGCGAGTTCGCGGTCTCGCTGGGACCGGTCGTCCTCGACGGCGGCGTCGTCCAGTACTACTTCCTCCTCGCCGTCGTGGTCGGGTCGTACCTGCTGGCCCGCCGCCTCATCCGCGCGCCGTTCGGCTCGGTGCTGCAGTCCATCCGCGAGAGCGAAGAGCGCGCCTCCTTTATCGGCTACGACGTGACCGCCTACAAGCGCCGCGCCTTCGTCGTCTCCGGCGGCCTCGCGGGGCTCGCCGGCGGACTGTTCGCCGCCAACAACGGCTACGTCGCGCCGTCGTTCCTCCACTGGATAAACTCGGGCGAGGTCATCGTGATGACCGTCCTCGGCGGCATGGGGACGCTCTACGGACCGATGCTCGGCGCGGGCGTCTTCGTCGCCGCGGAGGACGTGCTCTCGTCGTACATCGACCAGTGGCAGCTCGTCATCGGCGTGCTGTTCGTCCTGTTCGTCATCTTCGTGCCGCGGGGGCTCGTGTCGCTCCCGCGGACGGTGGCCGACCACCCGCTTTTCGAATCGGCCGTCGGCGACCGGTTCCGCGACCGCGTCGGCGAACAGGCCGGTGTCACCGACCCGGAGGTAGACCGCCATGAGTGACCCCATACTGCGGACGGAGAACCTGACGAAGGAGTTCGGAAAGCTCGTCGCCGTCGACGACGTGACCCTCGACGTGGAACGCGGCGAGTTCCGGAGTCTCATCGGCCCCAACGGGGCCGGCAAGACGACGACGTTCAACCTCCTGACCGGCGCGCTCCGGCCGACCCGCGGCACCGTGACGTTCAACGGCGAGAACGTGACCGCGCTCCCGCCGCACGAGCGCGTGCGCCGCGGCCTCGGCCGGTCGTTCCAAATCACGAACGTCTTCTCGGGGCTCACGGTCCGCGAGAACGTCCGCCTCGCCGCGCAGGCGGCCCGCGAGGGCGGTTTCACGCCGGTCGAAGAGTACCTTCGGCGAAGCGACGCTTTCGACGACGTGAACGAGCACACCGACCGCGTGCTCGACCGGTCCGGCCTCCTGGGCCGCGGCGACGAACCCGCGGACGTGCTCGCCTACGGCGACAAGCGCCGGCTCGAAATCGCCATCGTGCTCGCCACCGACCCGGACATGGTGCTTCTGGACGAACCGACCGCCGGCATGAGCGCCGAGGAGACGCGGGCCACGATGGACCTCATCGACGAGGTGCTGTCGGACCGGACGCTCCTGCTCATCGAACACGACATCGACCTCGTGATGCGGGTGTCCGACCGCATCACGGTCCTCCACCGCGGCGAGGTGCTGGCCGAGGGGACGCCCGAGGCCGTCTCGGAGGACCCGGAGGTCCGCGAGGCCTACTTCGGGGGTGTCGAGGCGTGAGCGACGAACCGCTCTTGTCCGTCCGCGGACTCGTCTCGGGGTACGGGTCGACCCGCGTTCTGCAGGGCATCGACCTCGACGTGCCGCGGGGGTCTGTCGTCACGCTCATCGGGCGCAACGGCGTCGGCAAGACGACGACGCTCCGGAGCATCCTCGGGAACGTCCCGCCGTCAGCGGGGACCATCACCTTCGACGGGACGGACATCACGACGCTGTCGCCGGAGAAGACCGCCCGCGAGGGCATCGCGCTCGTCCCCGAGGAGCGCCGCGTCTTCCCCGGCCTGACCGTCACCGAGAACGTCGAAATCGGCCGCATCGGCGGTCGGCGAGACGTCGAGAAGCCGAGCGTCGACGCCGTCATCGACGAGTTCGAGAACCTCGCGCGCCACCGGAACAGCCGGGGGGCGAACCTCTCGGGCGGCGAACAGCAGATGCTCGCTATCGCCCGCGCGCTCGTCTCCGCGCCGGACCTCCTGTTGCTCGACGAACCGACCGAAGGGCTCGCGCCCGCTATCGTTAAACAGGTCCAGCGAAAAATCGAGGAACTGAACGACGACGGCGCGACCATCCTTCTGGTCGAACAGAACGTACAGGTCGCCCTCGACGCCGCGGACTACGTCTACATCCTCGACAAGGGCCGGGTCGTCCACGAGGGCCCCGCCGACGAGGTCGCGGCCGCCGACGAGGTCCTCGACCGGTACCTCGGCGTCTCGATGGCCGACTGACTGCGACCGGCGTCTCGCCGGTCGCTCGGTCGGGGCCGACCGACGAAACGAACTTAACGCACCTGTGCGAACTGGTGGCATGGACATCGAGGAGTTCTTCGAGAGCATGCCGTTCGCGCGGCTCTTGGGCGTCGAAGTCACCGAGGCCGCAGACGGGCACGCGGAGGGCCGCATCGAGATGCGCGAGGAACTGTCGTGGAACGCCGACCGGGTGATGGCCCACGGCGGCGTGACGTTCACTCTCGCGGACACGGTCGGCGGCGCGGCGCTCGTCAGCGAGGTCAACCAGCCCGTCCCGACTATCGACATGCGAATCGACTATCTCAACGCGGGGACCGGTGACCTCCGCGCCGAGGCCGACGTGGTCCGACTCGGCGGCGACGTGGGAACCGTGGACGTGGACGTGTACGCGACGGACGGGAATCACGTGGCGACTGCGAGGGGAGTCTACAAGACCGGTTGAGTTCCCCGCCCGTCGCACAGTTAGTAATCAACAATAGTTAATATTATGCGCGAAAAGGGTATTTCGTAATGGAATACAGTGGCCCGACCAGTCTCTACATCGACGGGGACTGGGTAGCCGCGGCATCGGACGAGACCATCGAGACGCGCGACCCGGCGACCGAAGCGCCGTACGCCGAGGTTGCCCGCGCGGGCGAGGCGGACGTCGACGCCGCGGTGCGGGCGGCGAACTCGGCGGGCGCTCGCGGCGGCGAGTGGGAGACCACGAGCGCGGCCGAGCGCGGCGAGAAACTGCGCGCGATGGCCGACTTCATCGAGGCGCGGAAAGACGAGATAGCGCTCGTCGAGTCCCACGATAACGGCAAGACGCCGTTCGAGGCCGGTATGGAGGTCCAGATGGTCGTCGACACCTTCCGCTACTACGCCGGGTGGACCGACAAGGTGACCGGCGAGTACAACCCCGTCCCCGGCGGGCGCGTCAACTACACGACCCGCGAACCGCTCGGCGTCACCGGACACATCGTCCCGTGGAACTACCCCTTCCAACTCGCGGGGCGCAGCCTCGCGCCGGCGCTCGCCTGCGGCAACACGGCGGTGGTAAAGCCCTCCAGCCAGACGCCGCTTTCGGCGCTCTACTACGGCCTCGCGGCCGAGGAAGCCGGCCTCCCCGACGGCGTGGTGAACGTGGTTCCCGGGAGCGGGTCCGAGGCGGGGTCGGCGCTCGCCTCGCACCCCGACGTGGCGCACGTCACCTTCACCGGCAGCACCGAAGTCGGTAAGGGCGTCATGGCCGATGCCGCGGCCACCGTGACCGGCGTCACGCTCGAACTCGGCGGGAAGGGCCCCAACGTCGTCTTCCCCGACGCCGACCTCGACGCCGCCGCCAAGGGCGTCCACTACGGCATCTTCATGAACGCCGGCCAGATGTGCTGGGCCGGGTCGCGCCTGCTCGTCCACGAGGACGTGGCCGACGACCTCGTCGAGCGAATCGTCGCGCGCGCCGAGTCGACCCCGCTCGGCTCCGGCATCGACGACGACGGTCGGATGGGGCCGGTCGTCAGCGAGTCCCACCGCGAGGACGTGTTGGAGTACATCTCCCTCGGCGTCGAGGAGGGCGCGACCGTCGCCTGCGGCGGGGGCGTCCCCGAGGACAAGGAGACCGGCTACTTCGTGGAGCCGACGGTCCTCACCGACGTGACGAACGACATGACCGTGGCCCGCGAGGAGATATTCGGCCCGGTCCTCGTCGTCACCGAGTTCTCGGACCGAACGGAGGCGATCGAACTCGCTAACGATTCGCCGTACGGGCTTCTCGCCGGCGTCTGGACCGAGGGGCTCTCTCGCGCCCACCACGTCGCCGACGCGCTCGACTACGGAATGGTCAGCGTCAACGAGTACCCGGTGACGTTCCCGCAGACGCCCTTCGGCGGCACGAAACAGAGCGGCCACGGCCGCGAGCAGGGCGCGGAGGCTGTCCGCGAGTTCACGCAGGCGAAGAACGTGAATCTCAACATCGGCTGACTCGGCCGCCAATTCGGCCCGTAATCCGCTGGACGCTTCGGCCCTCAACTCGCTTCCCACTGAACGCTCCGGACCGCGACCCGTCGTCCCCGGACCGACCGCCTCGGCTCTCCGCGGTGGTCGTTCCCGAAAAACCGCTCTTCTCCAGTCTCTCCGCCGACGCTATTCGAACCGCTGGAACGGCTCTTGACAGTCGTTACAGAAGTGCATCGACCGGCACAGTCCCGGCCCCTTCGGATGCTCGCGGACGGTGTTCGTGCCGTCGCAGTACGGGCACTCCGCGCCCGACGTTTCGCCCGTCGTCTCGGTGCTGGGGTCGAAGCGGCGCATCGCTCACACCCCCAGTCCGAACTCGCGGAGGGCCTCGCGGCCCGCCTCGGTCACCATGTCGACGGTCCACTCCGGCGTGAACCGGAGTCGCACGGACGCCTCGTCGACGCCGGCCGACAGAATCGCGCACTGCACGTCGTTTTCGAGGTAGTCGCGCGCCGGACAGCCGGTGTAGGTCAGCGTCATCTCGACGATGCCGAGCGTCTTCGCCTCGCCGTCTTCGCCCTCCCGCTCGACGACGCGAACGTCGTAGATGAGGCCGAGGTCGACGATGCTCACCGGCATCTCTGGGTCCTCGATTTCGTAGAGGGCGTCCCAGATGTCGGCTTCGATGCCCGCGGCTCCGACGCCCGTCTTCGGGAAGCCCTCGGGGACCTCGCCGTCGGCGTACTCCGTGTAGCCGCAGGCGGTCGCCTCGGGCGCGTCGTCGGCGCTCACGTCAGACACGCTCCCTGCCGATTCTCGCCGGCTCGGGCGCTTCGAGCTCATCGTACGTCCGCCGGAACTCCGCGGCCAGTTCGTCCCAGTGGTCGGTGTGGGTGCCGTCGCGGCCGCGGGCGCTCGGGCGCTCGACCTCGTCGGGTTCGGGCACGTCGAGCCCGAGCGATTCGAGGTACGGGATGACCGTCTCCAGCCACTCGATGCGGAGGTCGGCGGTAGACATCGTCCGGAAGCCGTTGTCGACGATTGCCGCCTCGTGTTCGGGCTCGGCGAAAAGCGAGAGCGCGTGGGGGAACAGCCGGTCGAGCGCGTCCTGCACCCGGTCGCGGCTGTCGCCCTCGGCGAGGCGGTCGAGCCAGCTCTGGGCGTTTTCGAGGTGGTAGCGCTCCTCGCTCAGCACCTTGCCGACGCGGTCGGCGAGCGGCGCGTAGCTGGTGTCGACGAGCGCGTCGAGGCGCAGGCGCTCGGCGGCGTCGTAGAGATAGCTCCGCAGGACGACGTCGGCCCAGTCGCCCTCCGCGAACGGGAGTTCGACCAGCGTGGCGTGCCTGAACTCGTCGGCGGGGCGCTCCCAGATGAGTTCCACCTCGGTGTGACCGAGCTCTTCGAGCAGGTCGTACCACAGCCGAGCGTGGCCGAACTCGTCCTGTGCGACGTTCGCCAACGCGAGGTCGGATTCCAGCGTCGGCGCGTAAATCTGCCACTCGATGAGGCGCTCGCCGTGGACGTACTCGTCGTCCGCGAGGCGGAACAGCAGCTCTTCGAGCGCGGCGCGCTGTTCGGCGTCGAGGTCTTCGGGGTTGAGTGCGTCGGTCATGGTTAGCTGTCCGCCTCGAGCGATTTCTCCACGTCGGCCTGCTCGGCCTCGCTTTCGGCGACTTCCGGCGCGGCCGGTTCGATGTCCGTGTACGAGGTGGCCCAGCGGTAGGTCTTGTCGGTCGTCCCGCCGAAGCTCGTCTCGTCGGCGTCGATTTCGCCGATTTCGTCGTGCGGGACGACCCACAGGCTGTGGGTCTTCATCCGCCGGCCGTGCTGGACGGCCGCGAACTGGAGCGCCAGCTCGCGGTCCGGCGCGTGGACGTTGCCGCAGTGTTTGTGGTACGCTCCCGGTTTGTCCTGTCTGAACACTTCCCAAATCATGGTTCTCAGTCCGCCGCCTGCGGGGTTCCGGCCCCCGACGCGCCCTCCCAGCCGTGCATCGATTCGCGCACCCACTCGACCGCCTCCTGTGCCTGTGCCCGGGAGTTGATCTGCTCGTGGCTCCCCTCGGAGGCGTTCTTGGCGATGGTCCAGAACTCGTCCCAGTTCAGGTCGTCCTCGTTGACGTGGTAGGTGTCGAGTTCCTCGTCGTACTCGATGCGCGGGTACTCGGGGACGACGAGGCCGTACTTCTCGGCCTTCGGGACGTACGTGTCGAGGAAGGTGTCGCGCAGTTCGTCGTTGGACTTCGTCTTCAGGCCGACCTCCTGGGCGAAGTCGTTGTGGACGGACTTGTCGTTGGTCGGGCCGAAGAACTGGATGATTCGCGGCCACCACGTCTCGAAGGCGGCCTGCGTCTTCTCTTGGGTCGCCTTCGACCCGTTCATCAACTCGGAGAGGATGGACTCGCCGTGTTTGACGTGGAAGCCCTCCTCGAAGCACACTTTGTCCATCGCGTGGGCGTACGGCGTCCACGACGTGTTCTTGAGCGTCGCCTGCCGGTGCATGGCCGCACCGTCGACGAAGAAGGCTATCATCGGCACCTCGTGCCACGACTCCATCGGGTAGTGGAAGCAGTTGAGGAACTTGCCGTCGCCGCGGGCGAGTTCGTCCAGCATCTCGTCGCGCGTCTTGACGCCGAGGGACTCGGCCGCGCGGTAGAGCAGTTGCGCGTGGCCGATTTCGTCCTGTACCTTCGCCGAGAACGCCAGCTTTCGGTCGATGCTCGGCGCTTGCCGGATGAACGGCTTTTCGAGGTAGCCGCCCATCACCTCGCTGTTCGCGTGGAACTGAATCATCCGCGTCGCGGCCTTGCGGTACTCCTCGGGCATGTCGTCTTTCGGAGCGAACTGCCGCGGGCCCGCTCGTTCTTTGACGGTTTCGAGGTCCATTGGTCTATCAGGAACTATCATCTATAACTACTTACGAATTGACCCGCCCATGGCCTGCCTTTTTATATCCGTGCCGCGTACGCACACGCCGATGATAGCGGAGTGCCTGGTGGCCGAGTTCCGAATCGACGGCGACGACTGCCCCCTGGCGCGGGCGACCGACGCGGTTCCAGTCGCGGTCGACGCGAACGCGCCGCAACTCCGCGCCGACGGCAACGTCCTGCTTCACTTTTCGGCCCCCGCGGACGACCGACTCCCCGAGGCCCTCGACGCCGACGACGCCATCCGCTACCTCCACGTCACCCGCGGCGACGACACGTACACCTTCCGCTGTCTCTCGAAACACCCCTGCGTCGTTCACGAGCTCGTCGACGCCGGCTTCCTCGTCGAGTCGATGCGGTACGACGACGGCGGCGCGACGATGCGCGGGGCGGTCGTCGGCTACGACGTGCTCCGCGGCGTGATGGAGACGGCCGGCGGCACCGTCGGTATCCAACTCCAGCGCGTCTACCCCCTCCGGGCGGACGAGGAATCGCCCATCGGTCGGGCGTGGGACCTCACGCCCGCGCAGGAAGCCGCCCTCCGGGCGGCCGTCGAGATGGGGTACTTCGACCTCCCCCGGAGTATCACGGCTCGGGACGTGGCGGACGAACTCGGAATCAGCAAGTCGGCGTTCCTCGAACGGCTCCGCCGGGCGCAACAGTCGGTGTTCGGGGCGCTGCTCGCATGAGCCGGGACCGCGGCCGACTCGCTCGGCTCGCCCGGCGGTCCGCCGGCGAGGCTATTTACCCCGCGTCCCCGTAGCGCGGGTATGCGAGTCGACGACGCCGACGGCGTCCGGACCGTGACGTTCGACAGACCCGAGGCGAAAAACGCGTTCACTGCCGACGTGGCCCGAGAGCTCTCGGCGGCGCTCGAAGAACTGACGCCCGAGGCGTTCGACGCCGCGGTGATAACCGGCGACGGCGACGCCTTCAGCGCCGGCGGCGACATTCGGGCGATGGCCGAGCGCGACGAGACCGCCCGCGAGGCCTACGAGCGCGTCCGCGGCACCCTCGGCCGCGTCGCCGAGGCGATTCTCACCGCTCCGGTGCCGGTCGTCGCCCGCGTCAACGGCGACGCCGTGGGTGCGGGGACCTCCGTCGTCGCCGCCTGCGACTTCGCCTACGCCGCCCGCGACGCTCGGTTCGGCGCGTCGTTCGTCAACGTCGGTCTCGTCCCCGACGCGGGCGCGACGGTGACGCTCCCCCGGTTGGTCGGCCTCCGGGCCGCGAAGGAACTCGCCTTCACCGGGAAACTCATCTCGGCCGAGCGCGCCGCCGAACTCGACCTCGTGAACGAGGCGGTCGCCGCCGCCGCCCTCGACGCCACCGTGGACGAGACGGTAGAGACGCTCGCCGCACAGCCGACGGAGACGCTCGCGCTGGCGAAGGAAGCGATACACGCGAATCTCGGCCGGTCGTGGACCGACGGCCTCGAACGCGAGGCGCACGCGCAGACCCTCGCCTACGACACCGACGCCCACGAGGAGGGCGTTTCCGCGTTCTTGGAAAAGCGGCGGCCGGAGTTCGACTGAGGACGCCGGTCCCGGCCTGTTTCGTCTCGTCTCGGCCGTCCCGTTCTGTCCCACCTCAGTCGAGGCCGAGGAACCGTTCCGCGTTCTCCCAGAGGAGCTTTCGCTTCACCTCCTCGGAGGCGTCGAAGTGCTCCTCGAACGACTCGAACCACCGGCCCGGCCGAATCATCGGGTAGTCGGTGCCGAACATCACCTTGTCCTGCAGGACGGTCTTGGCGTAGTGGAGCACCTGCTCGTCGATGTACTTCGGGAGCCACCCCGAGAGGTCCATGTAGACGTTGCCCTTCTGCTGGCAGATGGCGAGTTGCTCTCTCTCCCACGGGTACGCCGGGTGGGCGATGAGAATCTGGAGGTCCGGATGCTCGGCGGCCACGTCGTCGATGAGCATCGGGTTTCCGTACTTGATTTTCAGGCCGCGACCGCCGGGCGAGCACGCGCCGAGGGTGGAGTTCCCGCCGTGGAAGACGACCGGCACGCCGAGGTCCTCGATAGTGTCGAACAACTCCGCGTGCTCGTCGTCGCTCGGGTCGAACCCCTGTGCGATTTGCTGGAACTTGAACCCCGAGAGACCGAGGTCTTCGACGCACCGAACCGCCTCCTCGACGCAGTCGTCTTTCAGGGGGTCAACGCTCCCGAAGCCGACGAAGAAGTCGGGATGGTCGTCTCTCACTTCGGCCACGTAGTCGTTCGGAACCGGCGGATTTCCGGTGTTCGTCTCGGCGTCCCACCCGAGGAGCACCGCCCGCCCGATGTTGTGCTCGCGGTACTCGGCTATCATCTCCTCGTAGCTCCACGTCTCCATCTCCGCGCCGAACCTGTTCGCCGCGTCCCGCATCATCTCGCCGCCGGCGTCTTCGAGGAACTCCGCGGTCGGCTGGTGGGCGTGCGTGTCGATGATGCGCGGCTCGTCGAGCCAATCCAACACGGTCATTCGTGTATGACCGTCGCGGAGCGATAAAAATCGAACGGACGGAGCCAACCGAATGATGGCGCGGCGGCGTTGGCGTACCGCCACGGGAGGCGATTCGACGCGCAGCCCAATCAGTCACCGGCCAATCCGGTTAGGCTCGCCGCTCAGTCGTCGTCTCGGTTCGAACCCTCCCTTTCGTCCTCGGCGAGGGCGCGCGCTCGCGGGTCGATGGCGGGGTCGCGCTGCTGTTTTCGAGCGCGACGCTTCGCCGCCCCGACGAGCGAGTCGTCGCCCGATTGCGTCTCGACGAACGTCTCGTCGCCGATGGCGCTCTCTGCGATGTCTCGAAGACTTCCGAGTTTCTCGCGGTCGCCCGGTGACCGACTTCGGGCCCGCCCGTCGCCGCGTCCCGACCCGTGGACGCCTTCATCCGACGACGCGAGCTGAGTGAACTGCGTCGCGTCCGTTATCAGCAGCTGTACTTGGTCTTTCGCGCGGTAGTGGTGGTCCTTCGCACCGGCGAACTCGAACCGCGCGCCCTCGCCGAGGTACGGGTGGCTCACGCCCTCGGGGACGACGAACACGACGCCTTCGGGTGCGCTCTCGTCGGTGAGGTAGCCGAGGATGTCCGGCGTCTCGGGGTCGTTCTTGTTGACCCACGAAACCTCGTCGACGGTCGCCTCCACCGTCACGTACGCCCCGCTCCCGATGAGTTCCGAGAGCGTTCGGGTCGGATTCCGAGTCTCGGTGTCGCCTGAATCTGTGTTCGAGGCCGCAACTCCGTCCCGATTCGCCGACGGTTCCGTGGCCTTGGAACTCGAGCTCGATGGGTCGTCTCCGATTGAGGCGAAAAGGTAGTTCACCTCGTTGCCGCGCCCTCTCATGTAATTCGAGACGATGATACTGACTCGTTGGGGGCCCGACGAAGCCGAGAGCGAGCTGTCGTCCTCAAAGATACATTTCACGTCAGATTCGGACTCGGCTGATTGTAGAAACCACGCACCGTCGCGCTCTTCGACGGTCACCTCTCCCGTCGAACCCGATTCAGCGAACCAGTCCGTTGACATACCATCGGTTCGAACCCGAAAGAACATATGTGTTTCTCAGATTAGAGAACCGAATCCGGGCGGGCCGGTAGTCCGACTTCGTGTCCGGGACATCGATCGGACCCTATCTTCTCGCCGACCGACTGGTCCGGGGGAGCGTTGAAAAACAGTATTATTCGAACACTATCTCAAAAGAAGACAGCGCGTCGCCGGGCAGTCTCGCAACAGATATTTAGATAAACTACCTTTCAAACCCATCTTATGTTTCTGACTCTACTGTCGGTGCCCTGAAAAATGGTCTAACATCGGGTGTGAGCGCAATTCAACTTGGAAGGCTCTGTTGAAATCCTCAGCAAGTGATATATTCTCACCCAGTCGCGGTCAGTACAGGGGACTCACGAACCGCTCAGTACAGAGTAGGGAAGTTCCGAGAGGTGTTCGTGTACTTAGCTGGTGGCGGGCGCTCGGTAACGGTGATAGAGTAGAGATATTACGGGCATTGTCCACATAAACGCCAATGTGAACTGAAGCATTGTCCCGAGATGTTGGTGAGGCACGATCAGCCAGACAACGACAGTTGCAACACAGATACAAACGAGTGTAATGATTACTGCCGTCACGTCGTTTACTTCTCTGGGATCAACGTCAGCCAGTCCTACCGCTGCCACAACACCGAGAACCATCCCCAGACCGACTGCCGCTATTGTCGCCTCTGGCGAGACGATCTGACGGGTTGGCTCAATAAACAGTAGCCATGGGGTTCCAATAAGCGCAGTAAAGAACAAGCGGAGCGTCCGCGCTTGTCCGTCAGTCCCGAGCAACGGGTGTGCTCCGGAAGAGGGCAAATTCACAAGGTGAATTGAAACCGTGCGATCATATTTGTTTCCCATTCTCACTAAACGCACTGTAACATTCGCAGTTTTCATCGACTGGCTGTTTCAGGCGAGAATATATCTGAAGAATAGGATTTCAACAGAGCCACTTGGAATAAAAAGACGAGTGTTTCAGAAACTCTCTATGATTTATTTCACTTCGGTCGTTATAACGCGCATCAGGAATCCTATGCCACTCCCGATTTGGTGTGTCGGTTTTGTTATTGCTCTATTCCTCTCCGCGGATACGACTGCGCGCCACCCCTCGTGTTCCGCGCGATAATTGTCGCTGTCGCGGAGCGTCGGTCGTCGCGGAGTTCGGTCGACTCGTCGTAGTAGAGTACGGTGAGGTCGAGACAGGCCCGGAGCAGTTCGTTGGAGTCGAAACGGTATCTGTCGGTGCTCGGCCCGACCGTCGCCGGCGGGTCGGCCCGCAGGTGGTGCTGGTAGAACAGGACGCCGCCGGGTTTCAGCGCCGCTTTGATGTCCGCGAGGCGGTCCAGCGTCCGGAAGTAGCTGATGGTGACGAGGTCGTACGTCGACTCGGAGAAGTCGTAGGCCGTCGCATCGGCCTGAATCGTCTCCACGCGGTCGGCGAATCCGCGGGACCGAGCGCGCTCGTCGATGATACTCAGTCCCTCGCTCGACTGGTCGAGCGCGTCCACCCGGTAGCCGTTTGCGGCGAGAAAAAGCGCGTTGCGGCCGTTTCCGGCCGCCACGTCGAGGGCGCGACCCTTGGGCAGTTCGTCGAGGTACGACCGTAACACCGGCGACGGCTCGGGGTCGGTCGGGTACGTTCCGGTCCGGTAGCGCTCGTCCCACTCCATAGGGGCGCTACGCGGACCGCCGTGTTCAAGCTACGGCGTCGTTCCCGGCGGACGGGACGGCGTCGAACGCCCGTGCGACCGACGACGGTCGGCGGGCCGTCGGTAGAGCACCGGGCCGCCGGAAGCACCAGCGCTTTCCGCGCCAGCGACGTGGGGAGAGCCGTGACCACGATTCGCCCCGACGAACTCGACGCCCGCCTCGCCGACGGCGACGACCCTTTCGTCCTCGACATCCGCCCCGAGTCGAACTATCAGCGCGGCGCAATCGAGGGGAGCCGCAACGTCCCCGTCTACGACGACCTCCGGTCGGGCGACGACGCCTCGCTTCGAGGTCGGCTGGACGAGATTCCGCGGGACCGCGACGTGGTCGTCGTCTGTAAGATGGGCATCGTCGCGAAGCGGGCGACGGGGCTCCTCCGCGAGGAGGGATACGACGCGTCGACCCTCGCGGGCGGCATGAGCGGGTGGAACGGCTACCAGCGGGGGTCGCTGGGCTACAAACTCCGGTCGCTCATCTGGCGACTGTTCTGAGGCCGTCGAGGAACTCCCGAAGAGCGTCCTCGAAGAACGCGGGGTTGTCGAGGTTCGACGCGTGACCTGCCCCGGGAACCGAGCGGACCGTGACGGTCGGAATCCCGTCGCCGAACGCCGCGGCGTGCCTGCGCACGAACGGGAGTTCGTTCTCGCCGTACAGGACCAGCGTCGGGACGTCGATGTCGCCGAGGACGACCGACGAGTCGGTGAACCGACTGACCGCCCGAATCACCTTTGCGAACTCGTCGGTCGCCATCGGCGGGCCGCGCTCCCGAAGACGCTCGACGTTTCCGTAGTCGCCGCCCGCGGGCGTTCCCGACAGCCGTTCTTGGAACCAGACCATGACCTTCTCGACGCGCTCGTAGCCGACGAGTCGAACGAACGGAATCGTCAATCGGGGGACGACGAGTCGCTGGAACCGTTCGAGACGGTCGAAGACGACCGGGGAGAACGTGTCCGCGAGGACGAGCCCCGAGAGCCTATCTGGGTATCGCATCGCGTACGCCTGCGCGACACAGCTGCCGGTCGAGAGTCCGCAGACCACGGGCCGGTCGAGGTCCAACTCCGAGACGAGCGCCGCGAGGTCGTCGGCGAACAGCTCCATCGAGTACGTCGCCGGCTCCGAGCCGCCGGTCCGGCCGTGTCCCCGAACGTCGTACGAGACCGTGGTGTAGTCGTCACGCAGCGCCTCAGTCTGGCGGTCCCACTGGCCGTGGTCGAGAACCGCGCCGTGAACGAAGACCACCGGCGGTCCCTCGCCCCGCCGTTCGTAGTAGGTGTCGATACCGTTTGTTCGAGCGAACGCCATGCTATCTAGTGGCGTGCTGAGAGCATGAGCGCGCGCCTCGATGTAACAGATAAATTATACTCTCGCCGGCAGTACGGTCACTTATCCGTCTCCGGCAGAGAGTAGGCGGTATGACGATAGAAACCGGCGACTCCGTTTCGCTCGAATACGTTGGAAAGCTCCCCGACGGCACGGTCTTCGACACGTCGCGTCAGGACGTGGCCGACGCCGAAGGACTCTCCGAGGCGCAGGGCGACCGCGACTACGAGCCGCTCGTGGTCGAAGTCGGCGCGGGAACCGTCATCGAGGGCCTCGACGAGGCGCTCGTCGGCATGTCCGTCGGCGACGAAGAGAGCATCGAGATTCCGCCGGAGAAGGCCTACGGCGAGCACGACGAAGACCTCGTCCGCGAGCACGAGACCGAACAGCTCCGCGAGGTGCTCGGCGACGAGCCCGAGGAGGGACTGTACGTCCAGACCCAGCAGGGCGGCCTCGGCGAAATCGTCCACGCCGACGACGACGTGGTCCGCATCGACTTCAACCACGAGCTCGCCGGCGAGACGCTCGTCTTCGACGTCGAAATCGTCGACGCCAACTGAACTGAACTGAACTGAGCCGCGGTCTCGCGGTTCGACCGTTCTTCTCCCGCTACTCGCGCCACCACGCGACGGCGTACAGCACTCCACCGACGAGAATCAAGACCGCGCCGACGCCGGCGACGCCGAGTCCGACGACGAGCGAGACTCCGAAGCCGAAGTCGTCGACGTGGCCGTAGACGGTGATGCTGTGGAGCGTTCCATCCTTCTCGACGAGCGCCGGGAGGCGGTCCACGAAGGCGTCGTTCACCCGCGGTCGGTAGCCGAAGTCCTCATCTGAGGAGTTCCGAAGGATTCTATCGACCGTCTCTCTCGCCCCCGGCGAGAGGTTCTCGTAGCGATACGCCCCTCGCTCGACGGTGGCGTTTGCGACGCGCTGGAGCGTGGCGTTTCGCGCGGTGACGACCGAGCCGTTTTCTTCCACGCTGAACCGGTAGTACTGCTGGCGCTCGCCGTAGGCGTCGTGGACGTACGTGTTGTTCCGCGCTATGGCTTGGAGGTCGGCTCTCGCGCCCGCCGCCGCGGTCCGGGCGGTGCCGTTCCGCATCGCCGCCGCCAGCGTCTCGCGGGTCTCGTTCGGCGCGCGGTACTCGCCGGCCGAGTACCGGTGGCTGACCTGGTGCACCGAAATCGAGACCGTCCGCCCGTGGCGACTCACGATAGTCTCGATGTCCGATTCGTTCGCGAGCGACACGGTCTCGGCTCGGTACGACTGCGAGGTTTGCGGCGGCGGCGACGTCGCCCCCGCGAGCGCGGGCAGGTACACCGGCGCGGGGAGACAGACGAGGCCGACCACCGCGAGGAGGAGGGCGAGTTTCCGGAGACGCATCGTCGGCAGTTCCGCCGAGCGCGGTAAGTGTTTTTTGTCGCCGTCTCGCTCGCCTCACGGTTTCATCGCCGCGGTCGCCGGGCGACGCTCAGTCGTCCAGTCGCGGGTGCGCGTCGAGGCAGTCGGCGACCCTCTCGCGCTCCTCGCGGGCCGAAGCCAACTCGTCGGCCACGACGCCCCGCCGGAGGCGGTCGCGCTGGTCGTCGGTGAGTTCGGCCCGGGCGACCGCGGCGTCGCGGAGGCGGTCGTAGGACTCCTCGTACGTCAGTTCGTGGACCTCGCGGGCCCGCGAGACCGTCTCGTCGCCGGCGAACCGACTCACCACGGAGACGAGTTCCTTCGTCCGCCAGCGGAGTTCCGAGGCGGGCTCCGGCGGCCACGACACGGTCAGCGGGTCGGCGTCGAGCGTCTCCAGAAACCGCTTGTTCGTCCCGACGGCCGCGGAGAACCGCTTGGGGTCGTCCACGTAGTGGTCGAGTTTCGACCGCGAGTAGCCGGCGTACTCGACGAGCGTTGGAATCGGCTCGTCGCCGATGGCGGCGGTTTCGAGGTACTCGCGCAGTCGCTCGGGGGGACTGGGCGTCTCGACGAGCGGGTACGACTCGGCGGCCGCCAACCACGCGAGCACCCCGCGAGCGGGCGACTCGGCGCGGAACCGGCCGAACGCCTCGGCCACGGCGTCGTCGTACCGCTCGATGGGGTCGCGGAGTTCGTCCACCGGCGCGTCGATGTCGACCTCCCCGAGTCGCTCTACGCGTTCGAGGCGCTCGATTCGGGCGTCGAGTTCGTCCGCGCGCTCGCGCAGTCGTCGTCGGGCGCTCCGGTAGTCGTCTCTCGCCTCGTCCAGTTCGTCGAGCAGCGCCGCCTCCTCGCGGGCGGGTTCCAACTCGCGTCTGGCCTGCTCGAAGTCCGACGCCGACAGCGACGAGGTGATGCCGGTCGTGAGCGAGTCGTTGGCGGCGATGAAGGCGTCGCTGTGGCGCACGTCGGCGGGGACCTCCTCCAGCCGGTTCGACAGCGTCTCGCGGAACGCGACGTAGCCTTCGAGGTCGTCGGTCGCCCGCTCTTCGAACCGGTCGAGAATCCCCGTCACGTCGCTGACGGCCGACGCGAGCGTCCGAAGCTCCTCGCGGCCGATTTCGTCGACCGTCTCGCGCCGGTCGCTGAGGGTGTCGGCCGCCGTGCGGAGCGCCGCTACGGGGTCGTCGGCGAGCGCGGCGTCAGTCACGCCGCGGCACCTCGGGAGGGCGGCCCGTGCGCGGAATCGGTGTCATGCCCGACGAGTCGGTGCGCGAGGGTTGAAAACTTGGTGACCGAGGAAGACGGGACGGCGGTGGGTCGAGGAAGCCGAGTCAGCGCCGGTCTCGGCCGGTCGCCACGTCGAACGCGGCGGCGAGCGCGACCGCGAGCACGCACAGCGCGACCGACGGCGACAGTGAGAACAGGTCGACCATCCCGGGGAACGTGGCGACGACGAGGAGCGAAACGGCGTAGTAGACGCCGGCCACCGCGGCCGACGTGCGGGCCGGCGCGGCGCGCAGCCGAGGGAGCGCGAGCATCGCACAGAGCGCGACGCCGCCGGCGACGACGACCGAACCGGGGAGCCCCGCTCCGGCGAGGTCGGCGCGCGCGCCGAGGAACGTCCCGAGGCCGAGCGTCGCGTTCAGATAGGCCGCCCGCCGGACGAGAAAGCCGTAGCCCGCGTCGGGGCCGAGACCGATTTCGTTGTCCTCGATTCGGTGCCACGGCACGCCGACGGAGACGGCGTTCATGCGGAGCGCGCCGATGGCGAGGCAGGCGACCGCCAGCGAGACGACGGCCGCGGTCGTGACCGCCACGGGCGTCGAAACGGTCATGAAGGCGACCCAGAGCATCGGAAGCGCGAGGAGTAGGTGCTGTCCGAGCCCGAAGTAAACCGTCGCGTCGAGCCACGCGTCGACGCCGGTTTCGTCGTCGTCGCCGCCCTGTCGGCGGTGGCGCCGCGTCCGCGCGCCGCCGTGCGGAGACTCGTCTGTCGGTGCCATGACCGTCCGATTGTGACTGTCGAGTGATAACTGTGTGGTGCGGGTGGAGCTAGCGCCCCCGACGATGGCCGGTCCGCGGTCGCCGTCCGGCGAAAGGACTTACCGGCGACCGGGTGTATGACAGGCTATGTACGAGCGCATCCTCCTGCCCGTCGACGAGAGCACGTCGTCGAGCGCGGTTCTCCACCACGCCAGCGAACTCGCCCACTGGGACGACGCGGAGATACGACTGCTCTTCGTCGCCGACACGACCCGCGACAGCGTCACCGTGGTCGGGAACGACGTGGTCGACGCGCTCGAACGCGAGGGCGTGAGCGTCGTCGAGGAGGCGGCGGAGACGCTCCAGAACCTCGGCGTCGATTACTCGACGGACGTGGTGCAGGGCAACCCCGCGCCCACCATCGTCGAGTACGCCGAGGAGTACGACTACGACCTCGTCGTGATGCCGACCCGCGGGCGCAAAGGCATCTCCCGACAGCTCCGCGGGAGCGTCACGGAGAAGGTCGTCCGCCTGTCGGACCGACCGGTGCTCACCGCCCGCATGAAGCCCGACGAGGAGCTGACGTTCCCCTACGAGCGCATCCTCATCCCGACCGACGGAAGCCGCTCCGCGAAACGAGCGACGAGCCACGGCCTCGCACTCGCAGCCGAACTCGACGCGACGGTCCACGTGCTGTCGGTCGTGGACGACTCCGCGCTCGGCTTCGACGTTCGGTCGATGCTCTCCGGCGAAGAGAGCGAGCGCGGCGCGAACGAGGCGATTTCGAAGGTCGTCGAGGAGGCGAACGAGCGCGGCGTCACGAAGCTCGCCGAAACCATCGAACACGGCTCGCCGAGCGAGTCGATTCGGGAGTACGTCGAAGGCAACGACATCCACGCCGTCGTCATGGGGACCACCGGGCGGAGCGGCGTGGACCGAATCCTCCTCGGGAGCGTCGCCGAGCAGACGGTTCGGAGCGCCCCCGTCCCCGTCATCACGGTGTCGCCCGACGAGGAGTAACTTGGTCGAACTGGCGGCCGCGAACCGCCCAACGCGAGCGGGTGGCCCGCCGCCAGCCACCCGACTCGGGATACAGCTATTACCCGCGGGCGACGTATCGGCGCAGTAGCCGTGGTCGAACAGGACCGTCTCGGACGCCCGCCCAGCCCCGACAGCCGGAGGGTCCGGTAGCCGATGCTTCGCGCGACCATCCTCCTCGAACTGAACGAGGACTACGTGCTGTCGCACGTGAGCGACCTCGTCGACGGACCGGTCGTCGTGACGAACTGCGAGGTGCTCGGCGAGACGGACATCCGCTTCGTCGTCGACGCCGGGGAGCACCGCGACGAGATGGCCGAACGGCTCGCCGCCAGCGAGGTCGTCCGCGACCTCGAACTCGTCGGCGACGACCAACTGCTCATCACGAAGCGGTCGTCCGGGGCGCTCCCCGTCATCCGCGAGAACCACGGGATGCTCCAGCGGATGAGCCAGTTCTACGGGCGCTCGCGCGTCTTCGACGTGGTCGTGTTCCGGCGGGCCGACCTCAAGGCCATCATCTCGGGGCTCCGGTCGCTCGGGACCGTCGAACTCCGCCGGCTGAAGCCCTTCGTCGGGCCCTCCACGCGGCTCTCGAAGCGGCAGGCAGAGGTCGTCGGCTACGCGCTCGAACGCGGCTACTACGACTGGCCGCGGGGCGTCACGGTCGAGGAAATCGCGGCGGCGTTCGAGGTGAGCCGACCGACCGTGTTGGAACACCTCCGGCGGGCGGAAAAGAAACTCCTCAGCGACGCGCTCGCCGACGCGACGACGCCCGCGAACCCCGACAGCACCTGACCACGACCGGACCGGTTCGGCCCCGGCGCACGTTGCATCCCGAATTTCAAGCACCTAGTACACCTGAAACGCGTCATCATATCCGCGGATTCCGATATAAAGAGCCAACAGGGGTAGGCGGTACTCCCGTGCCCTCTAGCGGTGTACGTATTGTTTGCAATTACCATGATAAATGGGAATCACTCTCGTGGTGGTGACGGGCGGAAAACGCGCGGGTCGTCGCGCCGGACGTTCCTCGCGGCGGTCGGGAGCGCGGCGGCGGTAACGACGGCTGGCTGTCTGGGCGGCGGCGGTGGCGGCGGCTCCAACGAGCCGATTCGATACCTCTCGGACCGGGGCGACTCGAAGGACGTGATGGACGAAATCATCGCCGAGTTCGAGGAGGAGACAGACCACACGGTCGAGATGATTTACACGGCGAAGGGGACCTCCTCGGACGCCGAGATGCAGAAGATGGTCGCCGCGGGCAACCCGCCGGACCTGCTTTTCGACACCTCGACGGACGCGTACCGGCTCCAGCGCGACGGCGTCCTCGCGCCCGTCACGGGGGCGGTTCAGGACAACGACCTGCCCGACCCGGTCAGCGTCGGCGGCGAGTCGTACTTCGCGGCCGCGATGGTCGAACCGCTCATGGGCTGGTACCGAAACGACGTGTACTCGGAGATGCCCGCGTCGTGGAGCGAGTGGGTCGAGGCGGCCGGCGAGGTGTCGGCCAACGAGTCGATGGAGGGCTACGTCATCCAGTCGGGCCAGACGAACAACGCCGACACCCAGATGACGCAGTACCTCTGGCAGAACGACGTGGAGATTTACGGCGGCCCCTCCGACGGCATCGAGGTCAGACTCGACAACGACGACAACCGACAGGCGGCCGTCGAGACGTTCGAGTGGGTCCAGTCGATGGCCGAACACTCGCCGAACGGCTCGGGGTGGGCGTGGGGCGACGCCATCGGCGCGCTCCAACAGGAGAACGCCGCGGCCATCGCCAGCGTCGGCGGCCTCCCCATTCTCACGATTCAGGCCAACCGCCCCGACCTCGTCGAGAATCTCAGCCCGATGCCCTTCCCCGTGCCGAGCGGGGCCGCACAGGACAGGTGGTGGGCGTACATGGAGGGTCACCTCGTCCGCAACGACGGCCAGAACACCGAGGGCGCGCAGGCGTTCGTCGACTTCTTCACGAGTTCGTCGCGCTTCTTCGACTTCGTGCTCTCCGCGCCGCTGTTCCAGTTCCCGCCGACGCGGGAGCAACTCGACGCGCCCGAGGTGGCCGAAAACGAGGTCATCCAGCAGCACCCCGACGTGATGAATCTCGTCCGCGACAACTGGGACGCCTTCACGAGCGTCCTCGCGACGGGCGACGGCGGCGCGCCGAACATCGTCGCGGCCGACGCCTACAGCGAACAGCTCTTCGGACAGGCGGCTGACCAGCTTCTCGTCGGCGGGCTCACACCCGACGAGACGGTCGACTGGTTGGCCGAAGAGCTCCGCGGGTTGCAATGAGTACGGCCCTCAAATCGCGGTTGGCGGCCGCCGGGGCGGCCCTCCGAGAGCGCGACGTGGACGGCACGACGCTCCTGTTGGCGGCGTGTTTCGTCCCGATGCTCGCGTTCTTCGTCGTGGTCTGGGTCATCCCCATCGTCTACGCGCTCGGGATGAGCCTGTTCGCGTCGCCGGTGCGGAACCCCGAGTTCGTCGGCCTCGGCAACTACGCGGAACTCCTCGGAAACGGTGCGTTCTGGGGCTTCCTCTGGAACAGCGTCGTCTACGCGGTGGCGACGACGGGGCTGAGCCTCGTCATCGGGCTGGGGCTCGCGCTCGTCATCAACCAGCGTATCCGCGGCGGCGACGCCCTGCGGACGCTGATGATTTTCCCGTACCTCCTGCCGACGCTCGTTGTCATCTTCATGTGGAAGTTCATCCTCGACCCCAACATCGGGATTCTGAACCAGTTCCTCGTCGATGCCGGGCTCATCGACAAGCCGATAGCGTTCTTCTCGACCCTGGAGTTCGCCATGCCGGCGGTCGTCGTCACGAGCGTCTGGAAGTTCGCCAGCTTCGCCTTCTTCATCCTGCTCGCGCGCCTGCAGGCCATCGACCCCGACCTCTACGAGCGGGCGCGGGTCGAGGGTGCGACGACGTGGCAGGCGTTCCGCGACATCACCTTCCCGCACCTCCGCGGGGCGATTCTCATCATCCTCCTCGTCAGGGGTATCTGGATGTTCAACAAGTTCGACATCATCTACCTCTCGACCCGGGGCGGCCCGCTCCAGCAGACGACGACGCTCCCGATTCGCGTCTACCAACTCGCGTTCAGCGAGGTGAACTTCGGTATGGCGACGGCGCTCGCCGGCGTCATGTTCTTCCTCCTCGCCGGCGTCGCGGTGGTCTACTTCCGGGCGTTCGCCCCCGAAAAGGAGGTGGCGTGAGATGGCGACGTCCGCCGGTCGCGGCCTCGTCTCCCACGACACCCAGAAACGCCTCCAGCGAATCGCCGTCTACCTGACGGCGCTTCTCATCTCGGTGTTCACCATCATCCCGGTGTACGTGATGGTGGTCATCGCCATCCAGTCGCCGGCGACGACGTTCGCCGGCGGGCGGGTGAACCTGCTGCCCACCGAGCCGTCGCTCCGGAACTTCCTCGTCCTCCTCGGGTCGACCGACACGGTTCGGTACTTCATCAACAGCCTCGTGGTCACTCTCGGGTCGACCGTCCTCTCGACGACCATCGCGGTCGCGGCGGGCTACGGCCTGACGCGCTTCGACTTCACCGGGAAGTCGCTGGCGGCGCGGGCGGTGCTGTTCTCGTACATGTTCAGCCCCATCGTCCTCGCAATCCCGCTGTACGTCGTCTTCTCGACGCTCGGCCTGCTCAACAGCCACTTCGCGCTCACCCTCGCGCTGACGGCCATCTCCGCGCCGTTCTGCATCTGGCTGATGTGGCAGTACTTCCAGACCGTCCCCATCGCGCTCGAAGAGTCCGCGTGGGTCCGGGGCGCGAGCCGCTGGCGCACCGTCAGAGACGTGGTCCTGCCGGTCGCCCGGCCCGGCTACATCTCCGCGGCCATCTTCGCGTTCGCCGTCGCGTGGAACGACTTCACCATGGCGCGCGTCGTGATGAGCCGCGACGAGATGTACACCATCACCGTCGGCGCGTCGCTGTTCTTGGACCGCGTCAGCATCGGCTGGGGCGAGACGATGGCCGTCTCGCTTCTCATCTCGATTCCGCCGTTCCTCATCGCACTGTTCCTGCAACGATACCTCCTCCAGGGCTTCAGCGTTGGAGGCCTCGAATAATGGCAACCAGCATCCACCTCGACACCGTCAGAAAGGAGTTTCGCACCCTCGGAAACACGCACGTCGCCGTCGACGACCTCAGCCTCGACATCCCCGAAGGCTCGTTTACGACCTTCGTCGGCCCCTCGGGCTGCGGGAAGACGACGACCCTGCGCATGTTGGCCGGGCTGGAGACGCCCACCTCGGGTACCGTCTCGTTCGGCGACGAGGACGTGACCGACCTCCCGCCGCAGGAGCGCAACGTCTCGATGGTGTTCCAGTCCATCGCGCTCTACCCGCACATGTCCGTCCGCGAGAACATCGGCTACGGGCTGAAGATTCACGGCGTTCCGAAGGCAGAACGCGACGAGCGCATCGACGAGGCCGCCGAAGTCCTCCAAATCGAGGCGCAGTTGGAGAAGATGCCCGCCGAGCTCTCCGGCGGCCAACAACAGCGCGTCGCCCTCGGCGGCGCGTTCGTGCAGGACCCCGACGTGCTGCTGTTGGACGAGCCGATGTCCGACCTCGACGCGAAGCTCAAATCCGACCTCCGCGTCGAGATCCAGCGGCTCCACCAGGAGCTCGACACGACCGTCGTCTACGTCACCCACGACCAGACCGAGGCGATGACGATGAGCGACCAGGTGGTCCTCCTGCGCGACGGCGAACTCGCGCAGGTCGACCCGCCGAAACAGCTGTTCGACTACCCGAACTCGGAGTACGTCGCGCAGTTCATCGGCATGCCCTCGACCAACGTCGTCGACTGCGCGGTCGAGCACCGCGACGGCGAGACCGTGCTCGTCGGCCCCGGGCTCACGCTCTCGCTTCCGGCGGGCGTCGACGTGCCAACTGACGGCCGCGTCAGACTCGGCATCAGGCCGCAGTACCTCGACGTGGGCTCCGCCGGGGCGTGTCGGCTCTCGGTCGACGTGGAGGTCGTCGAGACGCTCGGGACCGAGTCCGTGGTCCACGGCCGCCTCGAAGACGGCACCCCCTTCGACGTGGTCAGCGACGCCGTCGACGACGCGGTCGCTGGCGACCGACTCGACGTGTCGTTCGACCTCGCCGACGCGTTCGTCTTCGGCGAGGACGGCGAGACGATACTCTTCGGGTCTGAACGCGCCAGCGAGCGCTCGTCGTCGCCCGCGGGGGCGGGGGGCGTCACTCCATGAGCGGCGACAGCGCCGAGCGCGCCGAGAGTAGCGAGGCCGCCGCGGACGCGACCGGCTCTGCGACCGCGTCGGCGACGCGCGGGCTCCCGCTCGACGGCGTGCGCGTGCTCGAACTCGGCCACATCATCGCCGGACCGTTCTGTTCGATGCTCCTCGCCGACCTCGGTGCGGACGTCATCAAGGTCGAACACCCGAAGGGCGGCGACCTCATCCGCGGGTCGTCGCCGGTCGGAAACAGCTCGTTCAACTACGTCAACCGGGACAAGCGGAGCCTCACGCTCGACCTCAAGTCCGACGCGGCGCTCGACGCGTTCTTCGACCTGCTCGACGAGACCGACGTCGTCGTCGAGAACTACGCGCCGGGAACCGCCGAACGGCTCGGCATCGGCTACGAGCAGTTGAAAGAGACGCATCCGGGCCTCGTCTACTGCTCCATCAAGGGGTTCAACCCCGGTCCCTACGAGTCGTACCCCGCGCTCGACCCCATCGCCGAGGCGCTGTCGGGGCTGATGAGCGTCACCGGTCACGAGGGGATGCCCCCGGTCCGGTCGGGAACGAGCATCGCCGACATGGCCGCGTCGTTCTACGGCGCGATAGCGGTCCTCGGGGCGCTCTACCGCCGCGACCGGACCGGCGAGGGGTCGAAGGTGACCGCGCCGCTGTTCGAGTCCACCGTCTCGATGATGGGCTACTGGCTCGCGTACACCGAGGCCTACGACGACGTGCCGGGACCGATGGGCGCGTCGCACCCCAACTGGGCACCCTACGACGTGTTCGAGACGGCCGACGACGAGTGGGTGTTCATCGGTCCTTCGGGCGAGCGCCAGTGGACGGCGCTCTGCGAGGCGCTCGGCCTCGACCTCCACGAGGACGACCGGTTCGACACGCTCCCCGGCCGCCGGGAGAACCTCGACGAACTCATGGACCTGCTCCGCGCCGAGTGCGAGACCCACGACGCGGCCGACCTCGTCGCCGGCCTGCGCGAGGTCGGCGTCCCCGTCGCCAAGGTGAACTCGATGGACGAGGTCGCCGAGGACCCGCACCTGCGGGCGACCGACTTCTTCACCGAGGTCGAGACCGCCGAGGGAACGTCGCGGTCGGTCAGCGTCCCGAGGTTCCCCGTCGTCGCCAGCGGCTTCGACCGCCCCGACTCGACCGACCCGCCGAAGCTCGGCGAGCACACCGAGGCCATCCTCTCGTCGCTCGGCTACGACGCCGCCGACATTGACGCGCTCCGGCGCGCGGGAGGGGTCTGAATGGCCGCCGCGGAGCCGGTCCTCCTCGACGTGACCTGCCGCGAGGGCGAACAGCGACCCGGCGCGTCCTACACGACGGGACAGAAAGTCGCGGCCGTGCGCGCCCTCGACGACCTCGGCGTCGACTACGTGCAGGTCGGGTTCCCGATTGCGGGCGAACAGACCGGCGAGGTCTGCGACGCCGTCGACGTGGAGACGAGGCTCACGGGCATCGCCCGGGCCGTCCCGAAGGACGTCGAGGCCGCGGTCGACGCCGGCGTCGACGTCATCGACGTGTTCGCGCCGACCAGCGAGCGACAGCGGACCGAACTGCTCGGGAAGGACGAGGACGAACTGCGCTCGCTCGTCGGCGAGACGGTCGACGCCGCGACCGAGACCGGGCTGGAGGTCCACTTCACCGCGATGGACGGCTTCCGGACAGACCCCGCGTTCCTCGACGACCTGTTCGACTCGATAGACGCGACGTACCTCACTATCGCGGACACCGTGGGCTCGAAGACGCCGTTCGAAGTCTCGTCGTTCCTCCACGACCTCGACACCGACCCGACCCGCCTCGGCGTCCACTTCCACGACGACCTCGGCGTCGCGACGGCCAACGCGCTCACCGCGGTCGCCCACGACGTGCAGAAAGTGGACGTGTCGGTCGGCGGCATCGGCGAGCGCGCCGGCAACGTCCCCGTCGAGGAGTTCGTCGTCGCGGCCGAGACGAGCCGCGCCGTGAACCGCCCGGCGCTCGACCCCTCGACGCTCATCCCCCGGGCGAACGACGTGCTGACGGCGCTCGGCGAGTCGGTGCCGGCGGAGAAATCGGTGCTCGGGTCGGACGTGTTCTCTCACGAGTCCGGGCTCCACACCGCGGCGATGCTCGACGACCCGGCGACGTTCGAGCCGTTCGACCCGGCCGCGTTCGGCGGGTCGCGGACGCTCTACTTCGGCCCGCAGAGCGGGACCGGCGCGGCCCGGCGGCTCTTGGAGCGGGTCGGCGACGACCCCGACGAGACGAAGGTCGCGGCGCTCGTCGAGACGCTCCGGTCGCTCGACGAACCGGTGCCGACCGACGAGGCGCTGGATATCGCCCGACGGCTCTGAATCGGCGCTGTCTCACCGCTCAGTCGGCGCTCAGTCGGCGCTGAGCCGGCACCGACTCGGCGTCAGTACTCGGTCCCCTTTCTCGCGCGCTGGCCGGCGTCGATGGGGTGTTTCTCCTTTCGAACGTTGGTCACGAGGTCCGCGGCGTCGTAGACGTAGGTCGGCTCCTCGTGGCTCCCGGTCAACACGAGTTCGAGATGCTCGGGCTTTCGCTCCACGAGGTCGAGCACGTCTCCCTCGTCGAGCAGTCCCATCGCGACGGCGTAGAGGAGTTCGTCGATGATGAGGAGGTGGACGCCGTCCTCCGGCGGGCCGTCGAGGGCGAGCGGTTCGGTGAGGTCGGCGTCGGCCGCGGCGTCGACGAGTTCGCGCGCCCGGTCGAGACCGGCGGCGACTTGCGCCTCGTGGTCGGCGTCGTCGCTGCCGTCGGCCATGCCGGCCCAGCCGTAGTGGCCGAGGTTCTCGAAGGAGAAGCCGGGCATCGCCGCGATGGCGTTGTACTCGCCGCGGACGGCCTCGACGGAGTCCGCGCCGCCCTTCAGGAACTGGAGCATGTGGACGCGGTAGCCGTGGCCGGCGGCGCGAAAGCCCATGCCCATCGCGGCCGTGGTCTTGCCCTTGCCGTCGCCCCACCACACCTGCACGAGGCCGAAGTCGTCGGGCGCGGCGGGTTCGATGGCGGCCGCTTCGGGGCGGACGCCGCGGCCGGGGGTGTTCGCCCGAACCGAGTCGGGGGCGGTCTCGTCGTCTGTCTCGGGATTTCCGTCGGGTGCGTCGGTCATCGTTGAGTGTGAATCGGTGTCGCGTCGGGGTCGGGTCGGTGCGGACCGGACAGGTCCGTCCCGCCCCGCGTGGGTCGGTCGTCGGTCGGTGCTTGTCGCGGCTTCGTATATAGGGGTTCGCCGCTCTCGCGCTCTTGTGCCCTTGCGCTCTCACGCTCTTACCGCGGTCAGTCCGTCAGCCGCGAGACGAAGCGGTCGAACGCCCCGCTCTCGGGGTGGACGTGCGCGTAGGTTCCGAGGGTTCGGTACTCGGTGAGTCCCTCGCGGCCGTCGATGCCGGTGCCGCGCTCCACGTCGAAGGCGAACCGGGCGTCGGTCGCGGGGTCGGCCGACGAGTAGTGGAACTCGTGGCCGCGGAGCGTCTCGCCCGCGTCGGCGGTCAGCGTCCCGTCGGTCGCCCGGAGCTCCACGTGGTCGAGCGCCTGATAGCGCTCTTGCATCGTCACGTCGGCGGGGAGGATACCGGCCATCTCGTGGGTTTCGCCGTCGGTCGTCGTCAGCGACTCGGTGAGCGCCATCAGGCCGCCACACTCGCCGAACACCGGGAGGCCGTCGGCGGCCCGGTCGGCGAGCGCCGGGAGCGTCGGCGACGACGCGAGTTCCGCGGCGAACCGCTCGGGGTAGCCGCCGGGGAGATAGACGCCGTCGCAGTCGGGGAGGCTGTCGCCGGCGACCGGCGAGAAGTACGAGACGGTGCCGAGGGATTCCAGTCTGTCGAGGGTCGAGGGGTAGACGAAACAGAACGCCTCGTCGCGGGCGACGGCGACCGTCGGACCGTCCGAATCCGTAGCTTGGGACGACGCGGCTCGAATGCCCGCTTCGAACTCCTCGGTGTTCCACTCCGGCTCTCGCGCCACCTCGGCGAGCGCGTCGGCGCGAATCCCGTCGGCCGCGGCGTCGAGCGCCTCGTCGGACAGCGGAGCCTCGTCGCCGAGGTGGAGTCCGAGGTGGCGCTCCGGGATTTCGAGGTCGTCGCTCGGCGGGATTCGGCCGAGGTACGGCAGTTCCTCGGGGAGCGCGTCGCGGATACCCTCGGCGTGTCGGCCGCCGTGAGCGCGAGAGGCGATGACGCCGGCCACGTCGGCGTCGATTCCCATCCGGTCCGCGTAGGTCCGGAAGCCGTAGGCCGTCGCCGCGACGCTCTGCATCCCGGCTCTCGCGTCCGCGACGAGGACCACGGGGAGGTCGAGGAGGGCGGCGACCCGAGCCGTCGAGGTGTCGCCGTCGTAGAGGCCCATCATGCCTTCGACGACGCAGATGTCGCCCTCGCCGCGGGCGTAGGTCCGGCGCATGCCGTCTTCGCCTTCGAGCCACGGGTCGAGCGTCCGCGACGGTTTGCCGACGATTGCCGCGTGGTGCGAGGGGTCGATGAAGTCGGGACCGGCCTTGGCCGGTTGGACCGCGTAGCCCTCGCGTTCGAGCGCGCGGCACACCGCGAGCGTCGTGACCGTCTTCCCGACGCCGGAGGCCGTGCCGGCGACGACGACGCCTCTCATCTGGTCACCGCGGTCCGGGTCGCTGGCGGCGCTTCCGGCGGGTCGCTCGCGAGTCGAGACGGACGTTCGGCAGTCATATCAACAAGTGGAATTTCAGTAGTCAAAGTTGTGTTGGGTCGGGTCGCCCGGGACGGCGTCGGTCGGCGACCCGCGTTCGGCTCAGTCCCAGAGTTCGTACATGTCGTCTTCGACGCCGTCGGCGTAGTGGGTCCCGTCGTAGACGACGCCCGCGTCCGAATCAACGTCGGTGTCCGCGGCCGCGCTCGTGTCGTCGCTCGCCGCCTCGACGGTTCCGACGACCGTCGCCTCGATTCGCTCGTCGTCGAGCGCGGCGAGCACCTCGTCGGCCTCGTTGCCGGGGACCGCCGCGAGGAGCGCGCCGGAGCCGAGAATCCGCATCGGGTCGACGCCCATCGCGTCGCAGAGCGCCCGGGTCTCGGGGCGGACGGGTACGTCGTCGCCGTCGACTTCGATTCGGACGCCGGAAGCGCAGGCGAGTTCGACCAGTCCGTTGAGGACGCCGCCCTCGGTCGGGTCGTGCATCGCGGTCGCGGCGGACGCGAGCACGGCGGATTCGGGGAGGACGCTGATGTCGTCGAAGAAGCCCGCGGCGCGCTCGACCGTCTCGGCGTCGACGCCGGCGGCATCGAGGTCGGTTCGGAAGTCGGTGGCGAGGACGGCGGTGCCTTCGATGCCGGCACCTTTGGTGAGAATCACCGCGTCGCCGGGTTCCGCGCCGCCGGTCGGGACGTAGCGGTCGGTCGGTCCCATGCAGGTGAGCGAGAGGAGCGGGCGGGAGAGGCCGGCGACCGTCTCGGTGTGGCCGCCGACGATACTGATGCCGAGTCGGTTGGCCTCCGCGTCGAGTTGGGCGGTGATGTCGTCGAGCAGGTCCACGTCGGGTTCGGGGAGGAGGACGGTGCTCACGAGCCACTCGGGGACGCCCCCGCAGGCGGCCACGTCGTTGCTGGCGATAGCGACGCCGAGGGTGCCGATGCGCTCGGCGGCGAGCGAGATGGGGTCGGTGCTGACGACCATCGTCCCCTCGCCGGTGGCGACGGCGGCGGCGTCCTCGCCGTAGCCGGCCCCGACGAGCAGGTCGTCGTTGGGGGCCCCCGTCCGCGAGAAGACGTAGCGGTCGAGGTCCGCAGGTGAGAGTTTGCCCATACACGTGGGTGACGGCGAGGGCGCTTTTGTGCCTTCCCGTCCGCCGCCGACGCTGACGGTCGCGCTCGCCGGCCGCGTCCGCCACCCCCGCCGAGCAGGCCGTGGTCGGGCACCCGCCGCGGATGCCGTACTGCTAAGACGCTCTGTTCGTAACGGGAATCCATGCTGATGACACCCGGTCCCACGGCCGTCCCGCCGCGGGTCCGCGACCGACTGAGCGAGCCGATGCCGAACCCCGATATCGAGCAGTCCTTCTTCGACACCTACGACGGCGTCTGCGAGAAACTCCGGCGCGTCTACGACACCGACGACGACGTGGTCGTCATGGGCGGCGAGGGTATCCTCGGTCTCGAAGCCGCCATCGCCTCCACGGTCGCCCCCGGCGACGACGTGCTCTGCGTCTCGAACGGCCTCTACGGCGACGGCTTCGCCGACTTCGTCGAGAGCTACGGCGGCGAGCCGACCGTCGTCGGTGCCGACTACACCGACCCGCTCGACGTGGCGGGCGTCGAAGCCGCGCTCGACGAGGGCGAGTTCGAGGTCGCCACTATGGTCCACTGCGAGACGCCGACGGGGACGCTCAACGACATCGCGCCGGTCCTCGAACGCCTCCACGACCACGGCGTGTTGACCGTCGTCGACGCCGTCTCCTCGCTCGGCGGGACGCCCGTCCCGAGCGAGCACATCGACATCAACCTCGGCGCGTCGCAGAAGGCGTTCAGCTCGCCGCCGGGTCTCACCACGGCCGCCGTCAGCGACCGCGCGTGGGAGGTCATCGAGGCGCGCGACCCCGACTCCCTCTACACGAACCTCCTCCCGTGGCGCGACACGAGCGAGGGCTTCCCGTACACCCACCTCGGCGCGAACGTCGCCGCCCTCGACGAGTCGCTGTCGATGCTTCTCGAAGAAGGGCTCGACGCCGTCTACGAGCGCCACGAGGAGGCCGCCGCGCACTGCCGCGAGCGCGGGGCCGACCTCGGACTCGACCTCTACACCGACGCCGAGCGGAGCGCTCCGACGGTGACGGCGTTCCACCTCCCCGGCGAGGCGAAGCGCGTCCGGAACGAACTCGAGGCCGAACACGACATCGTCCTCGCGACCGGCCTCGCCGACCTCGCCGACGACATCCTCCGCGTCGGCCACATGGGTTACAACGCCGACGCGGAGAAGGTCGACCGCGTGATGGACGCGCTCGCGACCGTCGTCTGAGGACGCGGGTCGGCCGTCGGCCGGCTGTCAACGCTTTTACCCGAAGCCGACGACAGTCTCGGTGAGAACAACCGTGACCGAGACGAGTGATTCAGCGGGACGGCGGCGACCAGACGACGGAATCAGGGCCGCCATCGTCGCCGTGTTCCTGACGGGGCTCCGCCGCCGCAACCCGGCCGCGATGGTGAACGCCGTGTTCGCCCTCGCGGGCACGTTCCTCCCCGTCGCCGTCGAGCGACTGGCCGGCGTCGAGTTCCGTCCGTGGCAGCGCCTCTACGTCGAATCGGCGATGCTGACCCACTCGGTCGGGATGCTCGGCCCCTACGACGACGTGTGGTGGTGGGACCACCTCACCCACGCCCACTCGGCGACGATTCTCGGCGGGGTCGTCCACGTCCTCTCGCGCCGCCGCGGCCGCGACCCGTCCACTCGCGTCCTCGCGGTCGTGGTCTGCGCCGGCGTGCTCTGGGAACTCGCCGAGTACGCCATCCACCGCGGGGCCGACGCGCTCGGTATCGACCCCGTCCTCGTCTCCTACGGCCGGGTCGACACCGCGCTCGACCTCGTCTTTAACCTCGTCGGCGCGGCGCTCGTCGTCCTGTTCGGCGACCGCGTCCTGACGAATCTCGTTCCCGAAGACGCGTGAGGCCCGGCCGGAACGCGCCGGGCACCGGAACGGTGATGTGACTCCGTCGGAGTTACAGCGTCGTGAACCGGCGGTCGCTACTCGCAACGCTCGGGCTCGGTTCGGTCGCCGCGCTGAGCGGCTGTCTCAACGTCGAAGGAGTCAACGGGGGCGTGCTCACGGTGATGCACATCTCGTCACCGGAGGCCGCGGCGGTCGTTCCCGCCTCGGACGACCGACTCGACGGGGCGGAGTTGATACAGCGGGCGCTCGACCGAGTGACCCGACGAGACCCCTACAGCGTGATGGATTTCAGACTGGCCAGAGACGAGTACGCGACTGTCACGACCGCGCTGGAGGGCCTCCCGTACTACGACCGTTCGGAGCGCGATGCGTCGATTCCGTCGGGGTACTACGTGAGCCACGGCGAGCTCGTCTATCGACTCGCGAACATACCCCTCTGTTCTGATACTCCGCTCGTCTCCGCTGACAACGCTCGGAATCGGTGTTGGACGTCGGTTCCCGAGGACACCACCACGTTGTAGCGACGCTCTCGTCGCCTCCGTCCACTCGTTCTCTGCTACGGGACGGGGTCGCTCGGTTCTCGCCGGCTGAGACGGCAGATGCTTCGATATTGCAAATAATTATTCCGTCTCGCGCCACGAGTAGCGTATGTCAGCAGGCAGTTTTCGAGTCGCCGTTCTCGGGGGAGGGGTCGGCGGGCTGAGCGCGGCGCACGAACTCGGGGAACGCGGCTTCGACGTGACCGTGTACGAGGCCAAATCGCGACTGGGCGGGAAAGCTCGGAGCTTCTCGGTCCCCTCCGGTGACGACGGTCACTCGCTGCCGGCAGAACACGGGTTTCGGTTCTTCCCGGGGTTTTATCGGAATCTCCGCGACACGCTCGGCCGAATCCCGCGGCCGTCCGGGGGCACGGTCGCGGACAACCTCGTCGAGACGGACGAAACGCTCATCGCGACGACGACGGGCGAAGAGATGCGGTCCGAGACGCGGACGCCGAACACGATTGCGGAGTGGGTCGCCGCGCTCAAACCGACGATCGGGGGCGGCGAAATCACCCCCGCCGAGACGAACTACTTCTTACGACGCCTGCTGGTGCTGCTGACGAGCTGTCGAGCGCGCCGCGAGCAGGAACTCGACCGCGTGTCGTGGTGGGAGTTCGTCGACGCGGAGGCGCAGTCACCGGCCTACCGCAAGCACCTCGCCGAGAGCACGCAGGCGCTCGTCGCGCTGAAGCCCCAGCGGGGGAGCGCCCGTACCATCGGACAGATCTACGCGCAGTTGATGCTCGACCAGATTGACCCCAACCGGCCGACCGAGGCGGTGCTCAACGGCCCGACGAGCGAGGTCTGGATTACGCCGTGGGAGTCCTATCTGGAATCGCTGGGCGTGTCCGTCCGAACGGAGTCGCCGGTCGCGAAAATCGACTCCGACGGCCGTCGCGTCACCGGCGTCGAACTCGCCGGCGGGGAGCGAGTGACCGCGGACTACTACGTGGCGGCGCTTCCGGTCGAGGTAATGGCGTCGTTGGTGACGCCGGAACTCCGGCTGGCGGCCCCGTCGCTCGGAGCCATCGGGCGACTCGACACCGCTTGGATGAACGGGATTCAGTTCTACCTCACCGAGGACCTGCCGCTCGCGCGCGGCCATCAGGCGTACACAGACTCCCCGTGGGCGCTGACCGCGATTTCGCAGCGCCAGTTCTGGGACGACGGCCCGTTCGACATCGAGACGTGTGCCGACGGCTCGATTCGAGGGGTCCTCTCCGCGATTATCTCGGACTGGGAGACCCCCGGACTGGTGTACGACAAGCCGGCCCGCGAGTGTAGCCGCGAGGAGATCAAAACCGAGGTCTGGCACCAACTGACGGCTCACCTCAACCGGGATGCGGAGCGGCTCTCGACCGAGTACCTGTACGACTGGGTGCTCGACCCCGCAATCGTCGAGACCGGCGACGGCATGGAGAACCACGAACCGCTGTTGATCAACACGGTCGGCTCGCTCCGAGACCGACCCCCCGCGGTGACCGACGCACCGAACCTCGTGTTGGCGGCCGACTACGTCCGTACGGACACTGACTTGGCGACGATGGAGAGCGCGAACGAGGCGGCCCGCCGAGCCGTCGGTGGCATCGTCGAGCGCACGGGGGCCGGAGCGCCGCCCCCGACTGTCTGGGGGCTGTCTGAGCCGCAACTGTTCGACCCGCCGAAGCGGCAGGACGAGGTCGCGTTTCGGCTGGGACTCCCACACCCCGGCGAGGCCGAGCGCGGACTGCGGTCGACGTTCCGGGGACTGCGCACGAGCGGCTGGGGGTTAGATGACTGACCGTTGGCGACGACGCTGGGCACCTGCCGCTACTCCGGAAGCGGCCGGTCGATTGCCGCGCCCCCGGAGTCGTCCGTGACGGCGTCCACCGGGACCGACCGGATTCGAGACGCCGTGTACGACTCGCTGACGGCCGAGTTCGCGACGGCCCGCGACGACCGCCCGGCGGTGGTGCCGGTCACGCCCTTTTTCGACCGCGAACGGGAGGTCGTCGTGGTAACGGCCGCGCCGGCGTTCGCGGGGAAGGCCGAGCGAGCGGCGGCCAACCCGCGGGTGTCGCTCCTGCTCCACGAAGGCGAGGGTCGATTGCACCTCACTGGACGCGCGACGGTTCGAGACGACGACCTGGAAGCGAACACCGCCGTCGTCGAGCGGCTCATCCGCGACGAGCCGCCGTCGCCGAAACGGAAGGCGATGGTCGAGGCGGCAGACTTCCTCGGAACGCGGCTCGGGCTGCTCCTTCTGGACTGGTACGGGCTTCGGATTCTCATCGAGATTCGGCCGACTGCGGTCGATTCCCGCCCGTCCGACGGCACGACGACGGTCCCGACGTGGAGCGCGGCCGGCGTCGACGGCGGAGAGGCGGAGACGTACGACCGGGTGGTCGCGACCGTCACCGACGACGCGGGGTATCCCCGAAGTTGGCCGGTTTCGTCCGCGACCGTCCGCGACGGTCGGCTCCGGCTGACGCCGCCGGACGACGTGACGCCGGTCGACGGCCAGCCCGCGTGCGTCCTCGTCCACTGGCACGACGCGGACCTCGCGAAGCTCGAACAGCGACTCATCCGCGGTCGGTGTCGGAAGGACGCGCGCGGACTCGTGTTCGACCCCGCGAGTTCGTTCCACCTGCGGAACCGAACGCCGCGGGACCGGCTTCGGTTCATCGTCGACGGTAAGCGTCGGACGCGGGCCTACTTCGACGACCGCGGACGGACGTACAGACCGGTTCCTCGCCTTCGGACGCTCCTCGAGTGGTGAAAATCAGTACGGCCCCCGAACGGACGCCCTACGCGCGCTGGGTGTGTTCCGCGGACTCGGTGCCGCCCTCGCGGGCGGGCTTTTCGTCCATGTTACGGGTCCGGACCGCCGTCCTGAGCCCGACCTCGGCGACGTTACCGGCGTGTTCGGCAGTTCGTTCGAGCGCGTGGAGCGCGTGCGCGAACCGGTAGTTCGCGTCAGCGTCGACCTCCTCGAACAGCCGTCGCTCCGCGTCGGCGACGCCCTCGCAGACCCGGTCGCGCGCCGCCAGCGCCTCCCGCGCCGCGTCGGGGTCGTCGCCTTCGAGGGCGACCTGCACCGCTGATTCGAGCGACGCCGGGACCAACTCGGCGAGTTCGGACACCTCGTCGGCGACTGCGGGAGGAAGCGGGTCGGGAACCGCCGACGCGACGGCGGCGATTCGCTCGGCCTGGTCGGCGACGCGCTCTAACTCGCGGGCCGCGGTGTGGAGTCGGAACAGCTCCGGGCGCGTCTCTCCGAGGGCGTCCACCTCGTCGAGGCGGTCGAGCCCGCGGGTGAAGTGCCGGTCGACCATGGCGAACAGGCGGTCGGCGCGGTCGTCGCGCTCCGCGAAGCCGTCGAGGGGGGCGGCACCGGTGAGCGCGGCGGTCGCGTCGCGGTGCATCGAAACGGCGACGAACTGGAGCTGTCGGACCGACTGGCGGATAGAGACCTCGTTCGCGTCGAGGACGTTCCGCACCGTGACGGCGGTGTCCGACTCCTCCGTGATGGTCACGCCGACGAGGTTCCGTGCGACCCGCCTGACGGCCTGTCGCTGTTCGGCGTCGAACGTCCCGTCGGCCTCGATGACGACCTGTTTCGACCCGGCGGCGTAGGCCGCCCGGAGCGTCTGTTCGAGGAAGTCGCCGCCTGCGGGGTCGACTCCGCCGTCCGCGCCGTCCGCGCCGTCCGCGTCGCTCCCACCGACAGTCACCGTGAACTGCATCGACGAATCGTCCTCGCACTCGGGAGCCTGCACGACTAACATCCCGTCGAGGTGCGTGTGGAGGTTGACGACGGTTCCGGCGGTGATGCCCTCACCGTCCGCCCACTCTCGGGGGAGCGAGACGGTGAACGTCCCGTTGCTGACCTGCTGAATCTTGCGTGTCTCCATTGTGTTGGCTGTCTGAGTTCGTGTTGTCTGAATGCCAGTTCCGCGGTGACGCCGACCCCGCCTCGACGGGTAGCTCGACTGGCGAGAAGCGAGCGTTGCCGGCCGCGGGGACGGGCGGGCGGGTCGGCGGTCTGTCCGGGTCGAGACGGCGGGTGTGAGTCTGGCGTCGACTACCCGAACTTCCCGCTGATGTAGTCCTCGACGCGCTGGCTCTGGGGGTCTTCGAACACCTGGTCGGTGTCGCCGTACTCGACGAGTTCGCCGCCGGTGAGGAACACCGCCGTCTGGTCCGAGATGCGCGCCGCCTGCTGCATGTTGTGGGTGACGATGACGACCGTGTACTCCTCGGCGAGGTCGTGGACGAGGTCCTCGATTTTCGAGGTCGCGATGGGGTCGAGCGCCGAGGCGGGCTCGTCCATGAGCAGCACTTCGGGGTCGGTCGCCAGCGCGCGGGCGATGCAGAGCCGCTGTTGCTGGCCGCCGGAGAGGCCGAGCGCGTTGTCGTCGAGGCGGTCGTTCACCTCGTCCCACAGCGCCGCCTGTCGGAGGGAGCGCTCGACGAGTTCGTCGACCGCGTCGTCGTCGCTCCGGCCGAGTAAGTTGGCGAGCAGGCCGGTGTCGAGGTCGCCGTGCTTCCGCGGGCCGTAGGAGATGTTGTCCGCGATGCTCTTCGGGAACGGGTTCGGCGACTGGAACACCATCCCGACGCGCTTGCGGAGTTCGACGAGGTTGACGCCGTCCTGGTAGATCTCCTCTCCTTCGAGTCGGACCGAGCCGTCGATGTCCGCGGCCTTGATACGGTCGTTCATCCGGTTGAGACACCGGAGGAACGTCGACTTCCCGCAGCCGGAGGGGCCAATGAGCGCCGTGACGCTGTTTTCGGGAATCTCCATCGAGACGCTCTTCAGCGCGTGGTCGTCGCCGTAGTACACGTCGAGGTCGGAGACCGAGAGCTTCGCCTCGCCCTCGAACTCGTGTTCGACCCACTCCTCGCGGGTCCGCTCGCGCGTCTCGCCGCTCGTGACTTCGAGCGGCTGGTCGGTGCCGGGGCTCGCGCCGCCGGCAAGTTCGCTGTCCGTCGTCGCCTGTGCGTCGTCCGTCGTCTGTCTGGTTTCACTCATGGTTAGTCGTGCTGAAGTTTACTCCGGAAGTAGTACCGCGTCGCGATGCCGACCGCGTAGAAGCCCAAGACGACCACGAGCAGGATGAGCGCCGTCGCCCACCGGAACTCGTCGATGGCGCTGATGTTCGACGACTCCCCGACGCCCGCGGTGATAAGCGAGTAGAGCTGATACGGGAGCGCCGAGGTCGCCTGCATCAGTTCGGGGTTGGTGACGAACGGCGGCGCAGACTGGAGCTGGAAGCCGCCGAGCACGTCGACCGTCTGGCTGCCCGGCGGGGCGACGCTCCCCGACATGGTCAGGAGAATCGGCGCGGTCTCACCGGCGATGCGGCCGACCCCGAGGATGATACCCGTGACGATGCCCGGAAGCGCCGCCGGGAGGACGATGCTCCGAACGGTCTGCCACTTCGTGACGCCGAGGGCCGCGCTCGCGTCGCGGTACTCGTCGGGGACCGCCAGCATCGACTCCCGACTCGTGATGACGACGAGCGGGAGGAGCATGAAGCCGAGCGTGAGCATCCCCGCCAGCAGCGACTTCCGGTTGCCGAGCCGCGGGACGAGGAACGCCAGTCCGAACAGCCCGAAGACGATGCTGGGCGTGCTCCACAGGCCGTTGGTTGCGATTTCGACGACCTGCGTGAAGCGCCCGCGGTCCGCGTACTCGGTGATGAAGACCGCCGCGCCGATACCGAGCGGAACGGCGAACAGCACCGCGCCGACGACGAGCCAAATCGTGCCCACGATGGCCGGGAGGACGCCGTTCACGTCGTTGAGGAGCGCGACGCCGTTCATCACGAACGGCCACGAGACGGGAAGCGAGAACGTCACGCCGACCAGCGTCACTTCGGGGCCCGCACCCGCGCCGAGCGCGAGGCCCTTGAACAGCCCCGGCAGGCCCTTCAGGACCGTGAACGCGACGAGAAGGAACAGCAGCGCGATGATGGAGATGGCGTTCAGGTAGACGAGGACGTACGCGCCGATGTGGCGGCCGCGCGCGCCGAACCCGCCGTAGGCCTTCGCGGCGGCCCAGCCGACGAGCAGGGAACAGAACGCCGTCAGGACCGGAATCGTGAACTCGGCGTTGAACGACGCCTGCTGTTCCCACCCGAGGTCCCAGACCCACGACGGGCCGATGACGCCGGTGAGGAAGACGACGCCGGCGAAGACGGCCAGCGCGCCGGCGGGGAGCGTCGAGCCGATGTCCTCGCGGGGGACCGCGCTCACCGCGAACGCGGCCCCGCCGGTGACGAGCGACGCGACGACCCACCCGGCCGTCCCGAGCCCGAGCGTCTGCGAGGCGACCAGCCCGCCGACGACGAACCAGATGAGGCCGAACGTCCCGGAGGCGAGAAGCCCGGCGGTCGGTCTGGGGTCGGTGGCGACGTAGCCGAGGCGGGAGCCGACGCCGAAGGTGACGACGGCGAAGCCGAGAACGACCAACAGTCCGCCGAGGAGCGCGACCATCGGCACGCCCGCGACGGGGTCGGTGATGGTCACGAGTTCGAACACCGACGCGAGCGAGAGGGCGAACAGCACCGCCGCCAGTCCCACCGCGCCGGCGGCGACCGCTTCTGTCTCGGTGGTGTCCTCGCTGACGAGCGCGGTGTCGGTCGCACTCGCCATTATTCGGCACCTCCGAGCTTCCGGCGCATGCGCGCCTCGATGTACTGCGAGCCGATGCTGAGGAACAGCACCGTGACAAACAGGATGACGCCCGCGACGAACAGCGCCGAGAGCTGGAGGCCGTCGGCGTCGCCGTAGTTCGCCGCGATGAGCGACGTGAGCGTGTCGTTACCGTAGAAGACGTTGTACAGCGGCTTCGTGAGCCCCGGACTGCCGCGGAGCATCACGGTCGCCGCCATCGTCTCGCCAATGGCGCGGCCCACGCCGAGGAGGACCGCGGCCGAGACGCCCGAGAACGCCGCCGGCAACGTGATGGAGGTCATCGTCTGCCAGTCGGTCGTGCCGAGAGCGAGCGACCCGCTTTTCATCGACTCGGGGACGCTGTTGAGCGCGTCTTCGGCGACCGAGACGACCGTCGGGAGCGCCATCAGGCCGACGACGATGCCGACGAACAGGTACGTGCCCTGCCCGAGGATGTCGAACTGGTCGGCCGCCCACGGGCTGAGGATGGTAAAGCCGATGAAACCGTAGACGATGGATGGGATGCCCGCCAGAATCTCGACCCCCGGTTTGACGAGTTCGCGGACGGTCCGCGGGGCGATTTCGCTGAGGAAGAGCGCCGCGGCCACGCCCAGCGGGGCGGCGACCGCCGTCGCGATGATGGTGACGAGCACCGTCCCGTGAATCATCGGGACGAGCGAGTACTGAATCGGCGGCGTCACCGGACTCCAGCGCGTCTCGATGAAGAGTCGCAGGCCCGGAATCGGCACGCCGAAGACGTTCACGGTCGCGTACTGCACGGTCGGCCACGCCTCCGCGAAGATGAAGACGAGGATGAGCCCGAGGACGAGGATGGTCGAGACCGTCGTCGTCAGCGTGAGCACGCGCGCTGTCAATTCTTGGTGTCTGAGCCAGCCGTAGCCCGTCGCGACGAGGAACACCGCGAACGGGATAGCTGTCAGCGAGGAGACGGCCAGAAAGCCCGCGAACGCCGCGAGGAGCGACACCGCCGCGACCGTGACCGTGACGAGCGCGTCCGGTGGCGTCTCGTCGACGAAGTCGCGACCGCGCCGGAGCCCTCGCCGAGCCGTCGCTCGGAGGCCGGCACCGTCGGAGTCTGGAAGTACGTTCATGATTGGAGCGTCGATGAATGGAAAGAACGAGGTTCAGGAACCGCTACCGCGTCCGAGTCGCGTTACGCTTGGCTCGGAAGCTTGTCCTTCTCGGACTGAAGGTCCTTGTCGGGAAGTGGGATGTAGTTGTTGTCCTCGACGAACAGCTTCTGACCGAACGTGGTCAGGAACATGTTCATGAACGCGGCTTCGCGCATGTCCGTCCCGCTCGGGGTGTCCTCCGTGATGGTCGTGTACTGGTGGAGGTCGCGGTTGAGCGGGTAGTCGCTGTCGAAGATGGTGTGCTCCGCGCTCTTGTCCGGCGCGTAGAGCGTGCCCTCGAATTCGATGCCGATGGGCTGGACCTGCGGGCCGGTGAACGCGAGTGCCATGTACGCGATGGCACCGTCGTTCTGCTGGACGACGGTCGCGACCTGCTGGTTCTGACCCTTCCGGGTGTCGACGCCTTCCATCGAGGCGTCGGCGCTGCCGAGCATGTTGAGGCGGAACGAGGTGTCCGTCCCGGAGCCTTCCGCGCGGCCGACCACGTAGATCTCCTGGTCGTGACCGCCGACTTCGCTCCAGTTGGTGATTTCGTCCTGGTAGATCTTGCGAACTTCTTCGCCGGTGAGTTCCGTCACGCCTGCGTCGGAGACGTCCTTCGAGACGACGACGGGCTGGCCGTCGCGGCCGAGGACGTGGTCCACGTAGTTCGCGTCGCGCTCTTCTTCGCTGATGCCGAGTTCCGCCGTGATGGGACCCGACGAGTTACCGATGTCGACGAGGCCGTCGCGGACGGACTTACAGCCCGTTCCGGAGTGGCTCAGGCCGATGCTGGTGGCGAACGGCGGGTTCGCCTGCGTGTCGGTCGGCTCGAAGCCGTAGAGGCTCGCGAAGTAGTCGGCGAGGCGGAGGTCCGTCTCAATCTCGTCCCACCCGGGGACGGACGCCTCGTCGGTCGAACCCCAGTACTCGCCGTCGCTCGGCGGCGCGTTGGAGTTCCAGTAGGAGCTTCCCTTGTTCGCGATGGGATACACCGTCGAGGAGCCCTCGGCGGTGAGCATCTGCGGCGCGCTCGATTCGGTCGTCTCCTCGGGGGTCGAGGTCGTGGTCTCCGGAGCGTCCGTCTCTTCTTCTTCGGTCGCCGGCGCGTCGGTCTCGGGGTTCGACTGCCCCGAACAACCGGCGAGCCCCGCGACGCCCGCCGCGCTCGATGCGACGAGGAACTGCCGACGTGATACGCTGCCTGCCAACTTCTTGGAATCTTGCGCCATCACGTGGTCAGACCCGGTTTTAAATAAAATGCGTTTATAATACCACTTTAGTTCTATCAGAGTTCAACGTAACACTAAGAGTCGAAATAGTCCGATATTAGCGCACACATCGGTACCGAGACCTATATACTCGAACGTAATCGAGACGACAGAAAATATAACGGGTCCCGAGATACGTACGCACGATGGCCCAGCAGGACGGAACCACCGGCTCAGAACGTATCGTCGGTCTGTCGAAACCCGCGGCGGTCGAGCGCGTCGTGGACGCCGACGAGTCCCGAGACCCCGACACCGTTCGCGCGGTGCTCGACCACGTGACCGAAGACGGCATCGTGACGGCCGACGGCGTCGACTCGGCGGTCACGGACACGTCGATGATTCTCTCGACCGCGGAGACCCGCGTCGAACTCGCGTCCATCGACCTCGACGACGCCCGCGAGGCCGCCGGCGACGACGCGGCCGTCGGTGCCGTTCGCTCCCGTCTCGACGTGTTCGAGGCGAAGGTCTCGAACGCGACCGAGCGGGTCGAATCGCTCGGCGAGAGGGTACAGGGGCTCTCCGGGTGGCGCGACGACCCCCGGTCCGTCTACGACACCGTGCTCGGGCTCCGGGAGGTCGCGTCAGAAGCGCAGGCGCTCACCGCGCACGCGGACAACGTACAACTCGACATCGAGGAGTTCGAGCGGTGGCTGTCGACCCACGACGTTCGCGTGCGCGGGCTCGACGGCGACGTGGCGGCGCTCGAACAGTCACTCGACGGGCTCGCCGACCGAGTGGCGTTCGTCGCCGACGGGAAGGACGCCGACACGCCCGAAGCGGGAGGCGACGACCGCGCGACCGAATGGTACAACGCCGCGCTCCGCACCCGCGTTTCGGACCTGCTGGTCGAGGACGTGCGAGCCGAACTCGCCGACCTGCGGGAACTGGCTCCCGAGTCGGCCGGGGAGGACGACGGTCTCGGCGACGCCGCCGCCGACCTCGACGAACTCGACGCCCGCGTGGAACGGCTCCGCGGGCGACTCGACGACCTCGCCCGGCCGTCGTGGACCGACGAGTACGGGGCGCGAATCGAGTCGTTCGAGGCGACGCTCGCCGCGTTCGAACCGCCGGTGTCGTGGGGCGCGGTGCAGGCCGAACTCGACGACGCTCGGGTCGGCGACGACGGGTGAGTTGAGGTCCCCCACTCACTCCAAGAGGAGAACAGATGGAAGTTGTTCGGGGTTCTCTAATCGCAATAGCGAGTAGACGACGCCGGAGAGACCGTGGAAGAACATCGGGTTCGGAAAGGTCGCCGTGTGTCCAGTCATCGAAAACTCGCCGTGGGCGTCTCTCCGAGTGAGACACCGGCGGGCCAGTCCGATTGCGTGTGATCCGTCGAGGGTCCCGCGGCGCGCACCGACGAGAAGCGCTTCGACCCGCCCGAAGTTCCCGCAGCAGACGTGGTCCATGTTCGACGGCTCGGCTCGCGCGGTCTCCGAGAGCGCGTCAATCGCGGCGTTGTGGAGGTCGCTGTCGTCGAGTGCGTCTGCGATGCCGAGCCGAGCGAGTGCCATCCCCGACCGACCGTGGCACCACTTATCATCATAGCTCGTGTCCTCGTGCGATTTCGCCCAGTTGTTCCGGTTCGGGTCGTACAGCGCCGATTCGAAGGCGAGTGCCTCGCGCGTTGCGTCCAAGAACCGTTCGTCCCCTGTCGCCTCGGCGAGGCGGGCGAGCGCGTAGCCGATTCCGCACGCGCCGTGTGAGAACCCCGTGAGTGGCGGCTCGTCCTCGGCAGTTCGCCACACTCGGTAGCCGTCTTCCAGCACGCGGCCATCAAGGAGGCGCTCTCCACACGCGACTGCCCGGTCGAGAACGGACTCGTCGCCGTGCCGGTCGTAGTACGCGAGGAGGCCAAGAACGGTCCCACCAACCCCCTCCAGTACGTCGAACGTTTCGTCGTTCATTACGTGGGACTCCGTGACGACGTCCGCGGCGGACCGCGCGGCGCGGCGGTATTCGTCGGCGTCGAGAAGCTCCGAGATGACCGTAAGCGTGTATACGACCGACCCGACGCCGAGCATCCCACCCAGGTTCGGCGGCGGGCCACCGTCTTCGATGGCGTCGAGTATGGGCGATAAGACCTCTTCCGCCACGGTTCGATAGCGCGTCTCGCCCGTAGTCTCGAAGAGCGCTGCGGCCGCCAGCGCGATACCACCGCGCCCGTGGTACAGCGAGAAGTCCGTCGGATAGAGGTCGATTCCCGTCTCCGTCGGCGAGATCGACACCCAAGCGTCGCCGTCTGGCGTCTCAATACCGGCGTCCAGAACCTCCTCGAACAGGGTCCTCGCAGTCGCCTCGAACGTATTGGCGGAGACGTCGGGCTCGGGTGCGGGACCCGGTACTTGCGGCCCGAACGCGTACTGGAGCAGCCACGCCTGCCGGTCGCGGTCGTCGTCGTTCATCGAGTCGACCCGCTGTCGACATCGGTGAAAGCCGGGCGTATCGACGTCAACGGGTAACTCCTTCCCATCGTGAACGACTGTGCTGCTCGTCGGCGACGACGCGAACCGCGGGAAGTCGCGGCGGCGGAGCGCCCTCCGCTCGGCCGCGTACAGCGGCCAGTACTGGTCGGCGTCGATTCGACCGTCGAAGAAGGGAACAGCGAGCTTCTCGTACTCGACCGAGAGACGGGCCCCGTCTCGGAGCGGGTCGCGGGCGGCCGCCGACCGGAGAATCGAGCCGTATCGAGCCGTCGCCCGGTACACCAACCGGTTCTCAATGCCGTCGACGAGGCTGGAAGGCAACACCTCGCCGAAGAACGCGCCGTTTTCGTGTAACGAGCGGATGGCGTCGTACGCTTCGGTGAATCCCTCGCCAAGCGCCTCGGTGTACGAAACCGGCGGGTGGTCACCGTCTGTAGTACTCGCGGTGTTCGTGGTCAGGTTGACCTCTGGCCGGACCTCCTCTACCGTCATGACGTCCGTGTTCGCCGCTTCGATACCGGGTTTGGAGACGTCTTTGAACGCCCGCTCACTCGAACTACCGAAACCGGCGTGGGGAACGCCTGCATCGTCGTCGCTCGGGGTGCGCGGGTCACCGACCGACCACGGTGCCAAGAGCGTAGAGAGTATCGTACTGTGGGCGACCGTGGACACTTCCGTGGGCGTCGGCATGGCCGACGGATCAACGTAGGGGTGGAAAACCGTCTCGCCGTCGACGACCATCGGGCTCTCACCGTCGACGAGCAGGTTCTCGTACTGGCAGTCGGTCATGTTGAGCGCGTACGCGACGCAAGTGAGGACGCCCGCTTGCTCGTAGTACCGCCGTACTGCGTCGGTATCGGCTAAGTCGTCGTACGCTATCGGCTCCATCCACCCGTAGCCGTCTCTGGGAAGGTATTCCGGCGACCGAAAGGTCGCGACGGACGTGCGTTCGCTTACTCGTTCGAGCACTTCGTACAGGGCCACACCCCCGTCGACGCCTCTCGGTTTGTAGATGACGTCCGTCGAACCGAACGAAACGCGGACCGGAATTCGGCCCTTGGCGTGCGCGTCCGTCGAGAGCGGTTCGAGCGAGGTCACCGAACCGTCGATGCCGAACCGCTCCCTGAGCGAGGGAGCGTCGTCTCGAATCCGCTGGCAGAGTTCGGAAATCGCGTCGACCCAGTTGTCGATAATGACGGCAATTTGTCGGGCGAGAACAGGGTACTCGACGCAGAGGTTAGATATCCCGTGTGCGAACATTGCGTCGATGAACTCCTCGTAGTACTCGGTCGGCGGATCGTCGAACTCGTCGGGGGCGGCCGCAGCCAGTTCGGGATCGAAGTGCTCTACGAAGCTCTTGAATTCGACGTACAGCGGCCGGACACAGAGCGCGTGGAACCGTCTGGTCAGCCCTTCGACCAGCGGCTCGACCGACTCGTCCGGAACGGAGAGCGTACCGAGCCGACCGCGCGCGAACTCGCTGAACCCGGTCAAAAGCTCCCGGAACGGGACGTCGTCCGGCGTACTCGAGTAGCGCGTCGGGTCGGAAGCCCGGAGGTACTGGATTAGTTCTTCGATCGTCTCGATCCACGCCGGGAGCGGCACGTCGCTTGGCCACTTCGTGGCCGCCAACTGGGCTTCGGCATCTGCCCGCTGGATTCCGTCGGCCGCCAACCGCTCGGTGAACTGTTCTTCGTCGGCGAAAAGTCCCTCCCACTCGTCCAGAATCGTCGTCGGAGATATCTCGGGGTCGGGGCCGGAGTCATTGGAGGGACCTTCGAGACGCTCGTGGAGCGTCCGGGCGCGACCGGCGATTTCGCGACGTTGTTGTTGTGTGAACACCATCTCGTCAGCTGTCGATGTCGTCATAGTGGATGTGAATCGGTACGCTACGGAGTGAATCGGAAAGCGCCTGCGAGCCGTCAGAAAAACCGATGGGCTTCTCCGCGGTCGAGCGACGCGGAGAAGCTTCGGGAACACCTCAGTTGGTGGTGTCGCAGCAGGGGAGCTTCGAGGCCGTGTGGCACGGGAGGTAGCACGACGCCGTCCCGGTGCTGTCGTGGGACATCTCGAACTTATCGGAGATGATCGACCCGAAGAGGCCGTCGTAGTGTGATTTGTCAACAGTACGTGCAATGTCGATGTCCAATGCAACTGACATCAAATTGTATATCTAAACGACATGTTATAAAACTAATGGCAATTAGTTATAAATTCAGCTCGTGTCGTCACTGGGGAGAGTTGGCCGATACCCCGTGGGTGGTCACTCAGTAGTGTCCCATGACACCGCGGCGACGAGCGACCCGTGAGCAGTACTTGAAGACGACGTATCCGCAGACGAGATAACCGACACCGACCCCGAGGAGGACGGACAGTTCTTCGGCCGAGAACTCCCACAGCCGAATCCCGCGGCGCATCGATTGCTGGAGGAGCGCGGACCCCTGGACGAGCGGCAGTAGCCGAAGGGCCGGTACGTCTGCCGTTGGGGCTCCCACGAGACCGACCATCGCGAACTGCATGAGGTTCGAAACCGCTCCGATTCGCTTGTAGATAAGCGCGAGGCCCGCGAACACAAACCCGATTCCGACGACCGAAAGTAGCGAAGCGATTACCACGGGGGCGATAGTGAGCAGGTCGACCGAGAGCGTCCGTCCCGTAGTCACCAGCATGAGCACGAGGATAACTCCGCCGATAGCCATACTCTGAATCACGTTCGAGGCCGCTTTCAGGAGCATGACGCGGCCGAATCCGAACGGAGACATGTATAGCTGTTCGAGGGTTCCCCACTGGGACTCCTGTGTGATGTTCCCCGAGAGACCGGAGTACGCGCCTTGCGCCATCGTCCAGAGGAACCAACCGACGATGACGCCGTTGAGCGTCGAATCGAGCGATTGTGGCGACCCACCGATTCCGCCCACCACCGCTTGTCCGCCGAAGAAGACGATGGCGAAGAACACGTACATCGTCGCCACGTTGATGGCGAAGTTCACGCGGTACCGGAACATCACGGTGAACTGTTTTCTGATGACCTCCCAGAGGAGGCGACCAAGGCCGACGAGTGTCCTCGTCCCACCGAGGCTAGTCGAGTGCGCTGGCTCCGAACTCATGTCTGCGTGTCCATTTGTGGTGGGCGGCCAGATCCGAGTGAGCCCTCCGAAGACTGGTTTGTCAGTTGGATGAATATCTCCTCGAGGTCTGGTTCGACCGAAGTGAACGACTCGATTTCGCACCCGACCTCGCGCAGTCCGTCGACGAGTCGGTAGAACTCGTCGCCGCTGACGCGGACCGAAAACTGGGTCGAATCACCTCTCGTCTCGAACGAGTCCGCGTCGAACTGAGCTGAGAGGTACTGACGGACCCGCTGTGAGAGCGTCCCATCGACTACGATACGATACGACTGTATGTCGAACACATCGAGGAGGTCCGAGACGCTCTGGTCAGTGACGACCTCACCGTCATTCATCACCACAACTCGATCGCAGATGTCCTCGATGACGTCCATGTCATGGCTCGACAGGAGAAGCGTCGTTCCTTGGTCCGTGACCAGACGACGAAGCTCCTTGCGCAGCTCGAGCGAACTCTCGACATCGAGTCCGAGCGTCGGCTCGTCCAGCAGAACGACGTCGGCGTCCCTCGCGAGCGTGCAGGCGAGCGAGACTTTCTGCTTTTCGCCCCGTGAGAGTTCTCTGACGGTCGAGTCAGCTTTGTCTGTGAGCCCAAACTTCTCGAGCAGTTCCTGTTGACGTCGCTCTGTTTGCCCCGTCGACTCTCCGGCGAGTGCCGCGAAAAACCGCATATTCTCCCGAACCGTCAACCGCCAGTAGACGTTCCGAGCGCCCTCCAGCATCGCCCCGATGTGTTGGTACGCGCGCTCCGGTTCGTCATGTACGTCAGTCCCGTGAATCTGGACCGTTCCGTTTGTGGGGACGATGAGGCCGAGCAACGATTTAATCGTGGTCGTCTTCCCGGCACCATTGGGTCCGAGCAACCCGACGGCGGTGCCCCGCTCGACGTCGAAGTCCACTTGCTCGACTGCCGTGACCCGGCCATCGCTACCCTCGTACTGCTTGTGGAGGTCTGACACCGAGAGTGCGATAGGGCCCGGTTCAGAGGGAGGAACCGCTCCATCAGATTGTAATGACGAATAGTTGAACTCTTCGAGCACGTCAGTTCGTGACGGCGGTCTACTATAATAAATTGTTGGCTACCAAACACGAACGACAACTCCGCGAAGCCACGGTTTTATTCCGCCCGCAGAGTGCGTCTTCCCAAATCTCGAACCAGACGAACGACTCGGATTCGTCTGTTTGAAAGCGTCCTACTCGTCGGCCCGCAGACACTCCCCCAAGAGCTAGTAAATCGTGGGTCGAGGTGCGAGCGCGAACTATCACATCCACTACGTAAATCGCGTTCAGCGAAAGTACATGTGTGTTCGGTCCCTCGGTCTAACTGCGAACACCAATGTCAGACTACGAACTTGACCCCCTCCCGTACGAGTACGACGCGCTTGAGCCCCACATCTCCGAGCAGGTGCTGACGTGGCATCACGACACCCACCACCAGGGCTACGTCAACGGCTGGAACGCGGCCGAGGAGACCCTCGCCGAGAACCGCGAAGCAGGCGAGTTCGGCTCGTCCGCCGGCGCGCTTCGTAACGTCACCCACAACGGCTCGGGACACATCCTGCACGACCTGTTCTGGCAGAACATGTCGCCGGAAGGCGGCGACGAGCCCGAGGGCGCGCTCGCAGAGCGCATCGCGGAGGACTTCGGCTCCTACGAAGCCTGGAAGGGCGAATTCGAAGCGGCGGCCGGCGCGGCCGGCGGCTGGGCGCTTCTCGTCTACGACTCGTTCTCGAACCAGCTTCGGAACGTCGTCGTCGACAAGCACGACCAGGGCGCGCTCTGGGGCTCCCACCCCATCCTCGCGCTGGACGTCTGGGAACACTCCTACTACCACGACTACGGCCCGGCCCGCGGCGACTTCGTCTCCGCGTTCTTCGAGGTCGTCGACTGGGACGAGCCCGCCGCCCGCTACGACCAGGCCGTCGAACTCTTCGAGTAACGTAGCGTAACAGAACGAACCCACCGTTTCCCGCGCGACCACCACGGGTTACCGTGAAAGGGTGCCCAACACAGGGCATCCGGCGGGGCGAGTTCGTCCCGCCAGACCGGCACCCTTCTACCGACCGTCCAGCACGTGTTCCGGCGAGCGGTGCGACTAACACCATCGACCGTTCTCGTTTGTTTCAAGCAAAATTCATAACTACGCGGGAAAGAATGTGCGGTTAATGAGTAATAGTAATCCACCGTGGACTGCCGAATTTGCCGCCCTGAAGTCCGACTGCGCCGTCGAACTCGCCGGGTTGCTGGAGAAATACCCGCAACCGGTCGTCTACGAGGTGATGAGCGAGATGCTCCGCCGAGAGATGCGCGACCAGTTCGCCGTCTCGTTCGCCGAGTCGCAGTTAGACGAATGAACCGCGATAGCGCGTAATCGAGAGTACTACAAAATATCCGCTTTGCTGGGGTTCTTTATCCAGTACGCTAGTGCATGGAACATGGCAGACGTAATCGTCATCGGCGGCGGTCCCGCTGGTCTGACAACCTCCCTCTTCGCCGCGAAGAACGGGCTCTCCACGACGGTCTTCGACACCGACAAGACGTGGATGCACAAGGCGCATCTGTTCAACTACCCCGGAATCGGCTCCATCGACGGTTCGGACTACATGGAGACGCTCCGCACGCAGGTCGACCACTTCGACGCCGAACGCCACCAGGGTGAGGAAGTCACCGACGTGAGCGAGAGCGACGACGGCTTCGTGGTCACGACCGACGACGGCGAGTACGAGGCCGACTACGTCGTGCTCGCCACGGGCGCGAACCGCGACCTCGCGGAGTCCCTCGGCTGTGCGTTCGACGACGACCTCGTCGACGTGGGCGTGACGATGGAGACGAGCGTCGAGGACGCCTACGCCACGGGCGCGATGGTCCGCGCCGAGGAGTGGCAGGCCGTCATCTCCGCCGGCGACGGCGCGGCCGCCGCCCTCAACATCCTCTCGAAAGAGAAGGGCGAGCACTACCACGACTTCGACGTGCCCGCCGACGCCGAGTCCGTCTACGGCTCCCTCATCGACGACGTCTAATCGCAACCCCGCGGTCGTACTTTCCGACTGCGACTTCGCGACTTCGCGACTTCGAGTTCTCGTTTTTTCTTCGCCGAGACTCCGGAGACTCGCCTGTCTCGCTAGCCGAGTCGCTCGATGAACGAGTCGATGACCCGAATCTCGTCGTCGTTGATGGCGTGTCCCAGCCCCTCGTACAGCCGGCTCGTCGCGTCGGCCCCGAGTGCCGCGAGGACTCGGGCCGACGCCTCGACTCGCTCGGGGTCGACGCGAGGGTCGTCGCGACTGCTCCCGAAGAAGGCCGGCGTGCCGTCGAGGTCGTCATCGCTGCTGTGACCGTTCTGGTCGCCGTCGTCGTAGCCGTCGTGGGTCCGATTCCCGAGGTCGGGTCCGAGGAGACTCCCCGAGAGCGCGACGAGACCGCCGTACCGACGTGGGTTTCGAACCGCGAACTCGGCGGCGAGACACGCGCCCTGCGAGAACCCGAAGAAGACGACTCGTTCGGGCGGAATCCCGGCGTCGGCGGCGATGTCGAGCGCGGCCGACACCCGACCGAGCGCGGAGGTGAGCCACGGTTCGTTTCGCTCGATGGGACTGATGGCCGGTGCCGGATACCACGAACTCCCGGCGGCCTGCGGCGCGAGGTACATCACGCCCCGGTGGAGGAACTCGTCGACGAGGGTGAGGACGTGCCGCGCCTTCGACCCGCGGCCGTGGAGCAGGACCACCGCCGCGTCGGCGACCTGCGGGGGCGCTCCCGCGGTCGCAATCTCCTGCCCCTCGTGGGGGTCGGTCGCGGACCGGGGCGCTGTTGGGCGGCGGGACATCAGTTCAGTCCGTCGTCGCGACTGGATCCGACGCCGTCGTTGTCCTCAGCGCCTCCAGCGGCCTCGTCGCCTCCGACGCCAACCGGGAGGTCGAGCGGGCGCAGTTGGCTTTCTATCATCTCGCGGTCCTCCTCCAGCCACGGCGGGAGGTACAGCGACTGACCGAGCGTCTCCGGGTCAGCGTCGAACGTGAGACCGGGGCCGTCGGTCGCGAGTTCGAACAGGATACCGCCCGGTTCGCGGACGTACAGCGAGTGGAACACGTGTCTGTCTTTCACCCGCGACACGTCGTAGCCGCGCTCGCGGAACAGGTCGTGCCACTCGTACAGCTGGGCTTCGTCCTCGACGCGGACCGCGACGTGGTGGATGCTCCCCGCGCCCTCGCGGCCGAACTCGCCGTCCCTATCGAGGAGGTCCACGACGGTCGCGCGGTCGCCCGGCGCTCGGTAGCGGACGCGGTCGCCCTCCTGTTCGACGAGGTCGAACCCAAGCGTATCGAGCACGCTGGCGGTCACGAAGGGGTTCGTCGAGTGGAGCGTGACGCCGTGGATGCCCCGAATCGCGCGCTCGGCGGGAACCGGGCCGTCGAACCACGGTTCGACCGACGACTCGCCGGTGACGAGTTCGAGGTCGGTCCCGTCGGGGTCCGAAAACCGGAGGACGGTCTCGCCGAACCGCTCGAACGGGCCGTCGACTTCGACGCCGCGGTCGGCGAGGCGGTCGAGCCAGTAGTCGACGGCGTCGGGGGGAATCACCAGCGACGCGGTTCGAATCTGGGGCGTGCCGGGGCGTCCCGGCTCCTCGGCCGGGTACGGGAAGAACGTCAGGGCCGTTCCGGGCGAGCCGGTCTCGTCGCCGTAGAACAGGTGGCGCGTGAACTTCTCGTTGAAGTTCACCGTCTGCTTGACGAGGCGCAGACCGAGCGTCGTCGCGTAGAAGTCGACGTTCGCCTGCGCGTCGCGGACGATTCCCGTGACGTGGTGGATTCCGGCGGTGTCTGTGAGCATCGAATTGGGTGGCTTGTCTCGGTGAATGGGTGGATGGAGGGTGAAGGTGCTGGCGTTGGTACGGTGGCGGTGGATACAGTAGTCGCGAGAGGACGGTCAGCGGCCGATGGTTCCCTGTCGGGTGACGGGCGCGTCGGGGTCGATCAGGAACGCGACGACGGTGGCGTCCTCGTCGGCGGTGAGCGTCAGCCCGTCGTCGTCGACGAGCAGGCCGCTTTCGGTCTTCCCGAAGCGCGTGCCCGCGGCCTCGACCGCGCCGTCGAACACGTAGAAATACGCGTCCCGGCCCTCGATGTCGGGGAGGTCGGCGCTCGACCCGGCGTCGAGGCGGAGGTCGAAGAGGTCGACCTCGTTGCGGACGAAAAGCGGCGCGTCGGAGCCCTCGGGACCGAACAGATGCCGCCACTCGCCCTCGACGGGGGCGTCGATGGGCTCGTGTTGGATGTTCGGCTCCAGCCCGAGGCTGTGGGGCCGGACGAACATCTGGAGCATCCGCAGCGGTGGGTCGTCCGCCCGGGTGAACTCCTCGTGCCAGAACGTCTCGCCCGCGTTCATCACCATCAGGTGGTCGGCGTCGGTGACGAGGTCGTTTCCGTCTTGGTCGCCGTGGCGCATCACGCCGGCGGGCACCCACGAGATGATTTCCTCGTCGCGGTGGGGATGCATCGCGATGTGGGTGTCGGGGTCCATGAACGACTCGACGATGGTCGCGAGCGGGCCGTAGCCGTGGTCCGCGTGGTCCGGGAGGGCGCGCCCGGGGAAGTTGAAGTGGGTCCGGAACTTCCCCTGATTCTGGGAGACGTCGGTTCGCTCCGCCTTGTAGAGCTTCGTCTCGGAGCCGACTTTCATTACGCACGCACCTACGCGTCGAATCTATATACCTTCTCGGCGACGTGACCGAAAGCAGGTGACGTCGGTGTCACCGGGTGAGAGTCCCGGAGAAGCACCGAGCGGCCGACCAACTCGGAAGGACCTCGCGAAACGGCGACTCTGGTTTCGGGCCGACCGGTTCGGTGGCAAACATTTTGTTCTTACTGACACGAGGGGTAGTTTGATGGAGACGAGTCGATGGACGCCACGGCGAAACTGGTTGTTCGTCACGCTGAGTGGTCTTGGAGCCGCGGGAATCGTCTACGTGTTCGGCCCTGCCGGTTCGGGCGTTGCAACGTCGGTCGCGGTCGGTGTCGTCGTCTGGCTCATGTTCGCGGTCGGACTTGTGGTCTCGAACGAGCGGGTGAAACAGGCTCTTCTCGACTTACTATCGCTTTTCCCTTGAGTACGTCCGCGCCAGAACGACTCCAAGGCGTCACCACCCTTGCCGCAGTACGAACGCGGCGTGTCCGAACACGGCGAGTAGAAACGGCACCGAACCGGCGGGCCAGACGAAGACCGTACCGAGCGGAATCGCACTCAGAAAGAGAGTGGTCACGGCGAACCGCCCCCACACCCGGTCGGCCGACTTCAGCGCCGAGTCAGCGGAAATCGAAACGTCGTATCGTCGAAGTGCCTCGCGGAACTGGGATTCGACCTCGTCCGGGACGAGAAACATCGAGGGCTTGTTGACGAACGATTTCTCGTAGTACAGCCGGACCGCAGTCCGGTTCCCGATGGTCACGAACCGGGCAGTTTCAACGTCCGCGAGTGAGATCGTCACGTCCTCGTCGCTCCGAAACAGCGAGGGGTCACCCATGTGGTAGGTGCTTTCGAGTTCGCCGGCGTCACCGTCGAGCGCGACGCTCATACCGATGAACCGTTCCGAACTCTGGAGGACTGCCGTCAGTACCACCGCGCAGTACATACTGTACACGAACGGGGCGCGGTCACCGGCGAGCGCGCCGAAAGTCAGGAGAGCGGCCGGGACGACGCCAAATACCGACCACCACAACACGCGGCCGAAATCGATGCCGTTGAACGCGACACGCCACGGGAGTTCTCGAAGGCCAGCCATCCCCGCAGTCCACGCTACGACGGACTCGCTCTCGTCTGGATGTGTCACCGTTAGTGTACTTCAAAATCAGCCGGTATATAGCTCTCTTTCAACGAGTCGCGATGCGACCGCCGCGCCTCTGGTTCGGGCGCAAAAAGAACTCACGAGAAGTCCGAAGTCTCCCGCAGGTACCGGAACCTAAATCAAAATGAATTGACACACCGTATCCGAAACAGAAGCCTTACCACTAGCAATCGAGTTCGATGTAGTAGCGGGATGGGATAGCCAGGAGATTCCGCCGGGCTCATAACCCGGAGATCGGTAGTTCAAATCTACCTCCCGCTATGGTTTTGCCGACCTCAACTCCTAAGCGCCGAGTCTCGGCTCGGCGCGACCCACGAGGTCGGCCACATAGCTCAGTAGATTTGAACCGGGGAGCGTCAGCGACCGGGGTTCAAATCTACCTCCCGCTATGGTTTTGCCGACCGCAACTCCTAAGCGCCGAGTCTCGGCTCGGCGCGGCCCACGAGGTCGGCCTCATAGCCAGTCAGTCGAACTAGTGAGCAGCGCTTCACGTTGTGAGTGAGGCCGCTTTCCCCGACGATTAAGAGAAGACCGGGTTCGGAGAGGAGACTGACAACTCAGTAATCGGCCGACTTACCGCGTTTCTCGGCGACGACCGACCCGACTGCGGACCGCAACGCCTCCCAGTCGACGCGGCCGTTGTCGAGTCGAAGGTACTCCTCGCGGACGATGCTCTCGAACACGCGTGCGTGAACCTCGGCGGTCGTGGGCGATTGGGACGTTTCGACGGCTTCGACGGCGCGGCCGACTCGGGCGTCGGTGACGAGGGCGTCGGCGAGTTCCGCTGGCTCGCCTCGTATCGGCTCGTGGTCGCGTCTCTCGTCGACGGCGGTGTCTTCGACGAGTGCGCGTCCACCGCGTCGGTTCTCGATGACGACACCCGCGGCGGGTCCGGCGTACCACGCTGATTCGGGGATGTCGAGTCGCTCCGGGTGGAAATCCCGAACGTTCAGTTCCTTCTGGAAGGTGTTCAGCGGCGTCAGACCCAGGCGTTCGAACACCTGCTCGGCTTTGTCGATGGGGAGCAGTCGCTCCTTGGCCCCGCTCCAGATGGTCCAGCCGAGAAATGCCGGGATTCGCTCCCAGTCGTAGTCGATACCGACATTGCACGGTGCCACGCCGAAGAAGACGTACGCTCCCGGCTCGTCGACCGCGTCGTGGAACGCGTCGCGGTCGAACCGCTCTCGAACGTGCCGAACGGCGGATTCGTACGGCGGAGGCACGTCGTCGAAGACTCGGTCTCGGTCGCCGAACAGTAGACGCCCCGACGGTTCCATCTGAAACCGCAACCGGGGACCAACGACGTACTCACGGAGCCACAGGTGACCGCTCGACAGTAACTCGTCGGCGGCGTCTCCGAGATGAGGCGTCGGTGGATACGGTTGCATGAGTGATTCGTTCCACGACGAGAGGGATAGTCTTGGGTGTGCGCTCTGGCATCTCACTCGCCGCGTGCCGCCCTTCGAGCCGCATGAGAACACGTCGTCGTAGACTGCCTAGAGGTCGAGCCGCGAATGATGAATTTTGTATCGCGCTATATGGTTTATCCTCTACTCTCAGAGAATAACCGACAAATTGCTAATCCTCGTTGTCTCCTGCCGACAACGACGCAACAAATATAGACAATTTTCGGATACTTCTCGTCTCTCACTCGAAATCGGAGCTCACAGAATCAGCGAGGGGTCGGTGTTCGATGTTCTCCCGGTAGCTGACCGGTCAGATTCGCCAGTTCAGCGAGAACGAGTCGTTCGTCGCGGTATCGTTCGTGGCAGTACCGTTCGTCGTCCCGTTCGTGGAGTTCGAAGTGGCCTTCGTCTGCTCGGCCGGCGTTCCCGTGTCTGCCGTGACAGTTCCGCTCGTCAGCTCGCCCAGCGGGGCCTGAATGGCATAGCTCGGCGTCTCGACCTGAATCGTGCTCTGGGCGTCGACCTGTACGAACTTCAGTTCGAGCGTGTACGAGCCGTCGGATTCGATTTCGGTCGCTTCGACCTGGTCGGTCTGCGGGTGGAACGCCCACGCCGTCTCACCGGCGTCGAGGCGGCTCGTCTCGCCTTCGATAGTCCGAACCGTGTAATCCCGGCTCGTGTCGGACCCCGCAAGCGGGTAGTTGCGGTCGAGCCACGCCTGGTATCCCTCGTCGATGGCGTACACGTTCTCGAAGCCGGTCGCGAGCAGCATCGCCGCCCGGAGCGACGACAGGTGGTGCGGGCAGTGGCAGTAGGTCACCACGCGGTCCGCCTCGTTCCAGTCGTCCGTGGGGTCGAGCGTCCGCCCGTCCGGTGCGGGGCTGAGCACGGATCCGAAGACGTGGGAGACCTCGTATCCGGTCTCGCTGCGGGCGTCGACGAAGCGCGCCTCCCCGCGCGCGTACCAGTAGTACGCGTCCTCGATGGGAACGAGCGGAACTTCGACGGTCACGTCGTGCACCTCTCGCGTGAGCGTATCGTAGGAGCTCGTGTCGATGGACCGCTCTTCCGGCACGGTGTCGAACTCAGGCGGGTAGCCGTCCGAAGGTTTGGGGTCTTGCGGTAGGTCGTCGCCCTCGCGGGGTCCTCGCATCCGGTCTTCGGGCGCGGCCGTCGTCGTTTGCGTCGTCGTCTGCGTCGCGTTCGCGGTGGTCGTCTGGGTCGACGTGGACGGCGTCGATTCGGGGGACCCGCTCGAACAGCCCGCGAGCCCGGCAATCGTCGCTGCACCGGTCAACTGAAGGAACCGTCTGCGGCTCGACTGTCGTTCTGTCATCACCCATCCGTACTGACCAGTAGTGGTTTATTATATACAGAGTAAGCGCTGTGCACCCTTACTCGCGTGGAAAGGCGGGCTACGAGTGACGGGCGTATCGTGCCGCTAAACCGCCGTTCACGCGGTCTGCTTGAGATACCGCTTCTCCCAGCGGCGGCGCGTCTCGACCGCTTCGCGGCCCTCGTCGGTCAGCGAGTACTCGTTGGTCCGTCCGTTCTTGCTCCCTTTGTGGACGAGGTCTTTGTCGACGAGTTCGTTCAGGTTCGTGTACACGCGGCCCGTGAGCAGGTCGCGCCCCTGCGTCTTTTCGAGTTCGGTCTTGATGGTCTGTCCAGAGGAGTCGCTCATTCCTCGCACAACGAACAGCAAATCGCGTTGAATCGCGGTTAATTCGTGTACGCACATAGGGGATGCCACGGGCGCACCCTACATGAACTTCGGAGATAGTTGTGGTTCTAAAGAACCCCTAGAACGTGTGAAACGGTCGTTTCTCGGAGTTCGCTCTCAGCACCGACGGCGACCGCGCGAATAGACACATCATAAACGGGGGTCGCTCTGACCGCTCGAACGCGCGAAACCACGCGGACCCGGACGAACGCGCCATCGTTCCGCGACTGCCGACCAGCGGACGCCGGGCGATAGCCGACCCGCCAACTGCGCCCTCTCGGGAGCGAACGCCCCGACCCAGCGGTTCCTTACTCATCCCATAGTAAGGAACCCCGCCGCCCACGTGCGGAGTATGTTTGGAACGAGCGGCGTTCGCGGTGCCGTCGGCGAAGACGTGACGGCTGAAGTGGCGCTCTGTATCGGAAGGGCGCTCGGTAGCGAGGTCACCGGGCGCGTCGTCGTCGGTCGCGACGCGCGCGAAAGCGGAACGATGCTCGAACACGCACTCGTCGCCGGGCTTCTGGAGTGCGGAATCGACGTACTCCGACTCGGAACCCTGCCGACGCCGTCTATCGCCCGCGCCGTCGAGTGGTTCGACGCCGACGCCGGTGCCGTCATCACCGCCTCGCACAACCCGCCGACCGACAACGGGGTGAAGCTCTGGACCGCGTCCGGCCGGGCGTTCGATTCGGCCCAGCGCGCCGCCATCGAGCGCCGTATCGATGACGAGGACTACGAACTCGCCGCGTGGGACGGCGTCGGAACCGAGCGACACCGAAGCATCGAAAACCGCCACCGCGACGCGCTCAAATCGAGCGTCGACCTCGAAGACCCCTGTTCGGTCGTCGTCGACATCGGCAACGGAACGGGGCGGCTCACGGCGGACGCGCTCTCGGACCTCGGCTGTACGGTGTCGACGCTCAACGGCCAGCGCGACGGTCGATTCCCCGCCCGCCCGAGCGAACCGACCGACGAGACGCTTCGCGGGCTCAAGTCCCACGTCGCCGCGACCGACGCGGACCTCGGTATCGCCCACGACGGGGACGCAGACCGGATGATGGCCGTCGACGGCGACGGGAACTTCGTCGACGGCGACGCGCTCCTCGCCCTGTTCGGGCGCGAGGCCGCGTCAGAAGGCGACCGAATCGCCGTTCCGGTGAACACGAGCCTCGCCGTCGACGACGCGGTCGCGACCGTCGGCGCGGACGTGGTCCGGACGCGCGTGGGCGACGTGTTCGTCGCCGAGCGGTGCGCCGAGCCGGGCGTCGTCTTCGGCGGCGAGCCCTCCGGGGCGTGGATTTGGGCCGACGAGACGCCCTGTCCCGACGGCCCGCTCGCGGCGTGCAAACTCGTCGAGTTCGTCTCGCGGCGCGGCCCGTTGGCCGACCTCGTGGACGACATCGACGCCTACCCGCTTCGCCGCGAGAGCGTCGAGACGAGCGACAAAGCGGGCGTCCTCGAACGCGTCGAAGCGGCGGTGCGCGAGGAGTACGACGACATCGACGACCGCGACGGGCTCCGCGTCGAGACCGACGACGGGTGGTTCCTCGTCCGGGCGAGCGGAACGCAACCGCTCGTGCGAGTCACCGCCGAAGGTCGGACGGAAGCGGCGACCGACCGGCTGTTCGACGAGGCGCTGGCGCTCGTCGAGTCTCGTACCGGCCCCGTCCGTACCTGAACCGGGGGGTCGACCCGGACCTCGAACGTCGGTTCCTCCGGTACGACGAACGCTACTTCGGTTACACGCTCAGGTTCACCACCGAGTGACGCGACCGGAGAGGCAACTTCGCTCCCGCGTAGAATTGGAGTATCGAAATTGGGTGGCCAGCGAATGGGTGACACGCCCACAAATCAGCCGAATTCAGTGCGGTAGTTGTCCGCATGGATATAAAAAGACTGGATATGTGAAGGCACGGTGTTTCTCCGTTTTATGACGTTCAGTAAATCGGATACAAATGAACGCGGAATTTACTCGTCGCACCTTCCTCACCGCCGCCGGCGGACTCGCGCTGCTCGGAACTGTCGGAACTCGGAACGCCGCAGCGGGGTTCTCGCCGGGCGTCGTCGGAACCGCACCGTACCTCAGTGACCGACTCTACCCGACGATGGGCACCGACGATTCGAACCCGACGCTCGTCGTCTACGTGAACTTCCTGTCGGGCTCCTCGCAGTACTTCGTTCAGCACAACCTCGAAGACGTCGTCCGCGAGTACGTCCTGACGGGCGACCTCAACCTCGAAGTCCGACTCCTCTCGTACAAGCCCGACGCCATCGACACCTACCTCGTCGGCGACGACGAGGGCGAAGCCCGCGCCGCCCGCGCCGCCCACGGCGTCTGGGACGTCGAACCGGAGAACTTCTGGCGGTTCTTCGAGTTCATGTTCTGGAACTTCACGACCAAGACGTACACCCACGCCCGGCTGGAGTCCTACATGGACCTCGCGGGCGTCCGTAACATCACCAAAATCGCCAACCGCGCCTACGAGGACCGCTACGACAGCCTCGTCCGCTCGGCGACCGACGAAGCCGGCCGCTACGGCATCTCGGGCGTGCCGCGAGTTCGCCTGCTTCGAGACCACAAGGACGGCAACTACGGCGACATCCTCGGCTGGGTTCGGACCCGTCTCGACCGGGTCAACGCGGGGTCGGTACGCACCCACTCGCTCCTTCCGGGAACGAACTACGAGACGCCCGTCCACGTCATCGACTCCGGAAAGCCCGGCCCGACGGCGTTCGTCGTCGGCGGTATCCACGGCGAGGAGCCGCAGGGCTACCGCGCGGCGGACCAACTCAGGCATCTCCGCCCGACCGGCGGCAAGCTCGTCGTCGTCCCCTACGCGAACGCGCCCGCAATCAGTATCGGGGCGCGGTACACCGAAGACGGCGACCTGAACCGACAGTTCCCCACCGGAGCGGAACCCACGTCCCGGCTCGCGCGGGCGCTCTGGGACGAACTCGTCTCGCACGACCCCGACGTCGTCGTCGACCTTCACAGCTCCAGCGGCATCTACAAGCACGACGGAAAAGTCGGCCAGGCGGTCTTCCCGACTCGCGCGACCCCGATGAACGCCGCAAGCGCGTGCGACTACGTCAACGAGCAGTACATCGACCCCTCGGAGTACCCGTCGTACTACGACTTCGACTGCGGGAACTCCCTCGACGGCTCTCGTCCGCTCTTCATCCACAAGGTGTACGGCGACCTGCACCTCCCCGGCTACATCGTCGAGACGACCCGCAAGGGGACGACCCTCGAAGACGCCGTGACGTGGGAAGTCGCCGTCGCCCGCGACCTGCTCTGGCAACACGGCGTCTACCACGGGTGACCGGCTACGGCTGAACCACTACGACGCGCCTAACGCGACGAACTCGCCGAAAACCGCCGACAACGACCGCTTATCTCGCGTATAATAACGCCCGTCGTTCGACTACGGCGGGGTATGCAAGCGATTCTACTGGCGGCCGGACGCGGCACGCGAATGCGCCCGCTGTCGAACGAGGTTCCGAAACCGATGCTGACCGTGGCCGGACGGCCAATCGTCGGCCACACCGCCGCGGCGGCGGTCGAAGCCGGTGCCGACGAACTCGTCATGGTCGTCGGCTACGGCCAAGAGACGGTGCGCGAGTACTTCGGCTCGTCCTACCGCGGCGTCCCGGTCTCCTACGTCGAACAGGACGAACAGCAGGGGACCGCAGACGCGGTTCGCGCAGCCAAGGAGCACATCGACGGCGCGTTCGCCGTCCTCTACGGCGACAACCTCTACGACCCCGCCGGAATCGACGCCCTGTTCGACGCGGCACCGAGCATCGCGTCGGTCCGCGTCCCGAACCCCTCCAACTACGGCGTGTTGAACGTCAGCGACGGTGCGGTGGCGGAAATCGTCGAGAAACCCGACGCCCCGCAGAACGACCTCGTCAACGCCGGCGCGTACGTGTTTCCCGCCGAGGCCCGCGACATGCTCGACGTCCCGCTGAGCGAGCGCGGTGAGCGCGAACTCACCGACGTTCTCGACCGGGTCATCGACCGGTTCAACGTCTCTCCGGTGACGCTCGACCGCTGGATGGACGTTGGACGCCCGTGGGAGCTCCTCGAAGCCAACGAGTGGAAGCTCGGAACGTTCGACCGCCGCGTCGACGGCGACGTGAGCGACGACGCCACGGTCCAAGGCGACGTGGTCGTCGAGGAGGGGGCGACCGTCAGAGACGGCTCCGTCGTCGAGGGGCCCGCCTACATCTCGGCGGGCGCGACGGTCGGACCGAACGCGTACGTTCGCGGGTGCACGTTCGTCGGACCCGACGTCCACGTCGGCCACGCCGTCGAAATCAAAAACAGCGTCCTCCTCGCGGAGACGAGCGTCGGCCACCTCTCGTACGTCGGCGACAGCGTCGTCGGCCGCCGCGTCAACCTCGGCGCGGGGACGAACGTCGCCAACCTCCGCCACGACGGCGAGGCCGTCTCCGTGACGGTCAAAGGCGAACGTGTCTCGACCGGCCGCCGAAAGTTCGGCGCGGTCGTCGGCGACGACGCGAAGACCGGCATCAACACGGCGCTCAACGCCGGGGTGAAACTCTCCGAAGGCGCTCGTACCATGCCCGGCGAGACCGTGTCGACCGACCGATAACGCGACGGGTCGCTCTTTTTCCGCTCGTTTACTCCCGTAGGTCACGCGCTGTCGATGCCGGCACCGACACCGACACCAACACCCGCAGGTGTCGATGTCTGGATGGGGCGACTGCGGGGCCGGCGGGCGCGTCGTCGAGACGGACTGACGGGAAGAAGAGCTGCGGAGTTCAGGAGTCGGTGAGCATCCGCACCGGCGGACACAGCACGTCGTTGGGGGTGAGGACGCTGTCGTCGTCCGCGGCGTTCATCCACGTGGTGATGTCGTTGATTCGGAGCTTGACCCTGACCGGAAGCTCGTGGATGCTCGGGTAGCCGGGGAACAGTTTGCGGTCGAGTTCGTTCCGGTCGTACTGCGCCTCCATGTCGGGCCACGGCGAACTGAACGGCTCGATACCGGGGACTTTCCGGCGGACGAACTTCTCGATTTGGTTCTTCCTGAACGAGTTGTGCGGTCTGTCCGGCGGCCGGTGGCGGAAGATATCCGGGTTGAGTTTCCGCATCGCCGCCATCATCGTGTTCGTGTTGCGCTTTTCGGGCGGGGTCTTCAGGTGCCAGTCGATGAGTTCGGCGTCGGCGGCGACGAACGACTCGATGTAGTTGTCCGATAGCTCGAAGTGGAACGGGACCGACGGCTGGTTTTGGATTCCGATGAGTTCGATACTGTCGTAGACGTTGTCGTATCGGTCCGACCACTTGTCGAGTTGCTCGTCGACGACGTCGTCGATGAACTCCATGCTCGTGTCGAACTCGTCGTAACACTCGGGGAAGACGTGGTCGCACGCCGGGTGGTAGCCGAACTTCGACGACAGCACCTCGGCGGGGTCCGGGTCGGGGTCCAGACCCTGCAACGGGAACCGATTACCGAACACTTCGACGACGTTCTGTGGGAGGAAATGTCCGCGGAGGAACGTGTCGAAGAGCAGTCCGTGAAAGACGGTGTCGGCGTCCATCGTTTCGTCGCAGCCCGCGTGGTGGACGTGGACCGACTCGCGCGTGCCGAGCGAGTACTCGATGACGTCCTCGTCGACGTTGATGTAGTCGTCGTCGGGGACGAGCGTCTCGTGGTCGGCACCGTACTGGTTCGCGATGTTCCGGGCGACTTCGACTTCGGGGTGGTCGGCCGCGCCGAGCGTGTAACAGACGTCGATGTCGGGGTGCTGGGCGACGATTGCCCGCGAGTCGTAGCCGCCGCTCAGGAGCACGCCCTGTTTGCCGGGGAAGTTCGACCGGCGGGCTATCGCCCGTTCGAGGCGCGCCGCGAGCTCGTCGACGTAGTCGAACTCGTCTGGGTCGGCGGGGTCGTAGACGAACCGGGAGAGCGTCCCCGACTCGTCGGCGGTGAAGTAGCCGTCGAACGGGATACAGCTGAGTCGGCTGTAGACCGTCCGCTCGTCGACGACGACCCCCATGTGGATGTATTCGAGGAGGCCGCGGGTGTCGACTTCCAGCCCGGTTGCCGCCGAGAGGACGCGCTGTGGGTTCGTGCCGAACACCCGCCCGTCGGGCGTGTCGGTGTAGAAACACTGCCACGTGCGGGCGGGGTCCGAGGCGACTACCGCGTCGCCGTCGAGTTCGACGAACACGAGGAACGACCCGTTGAGTTCACCGAACGCGTCGGCTCCGACCGCGGCGTACCGTTCGAAGGCGTACTCCGCGGTCGGGGTCGAAACGTCGTCGGGGGAGAACGCCTCGCCCCAGACGATACAGCTCCCTCGCTCGTCTCGATACGTCGATGAGCGTCCCGGGAACCCGAGTGCGGGGTCGCGGATAGCGACGGTCGCGCGCTCGCCGTCGGCGACCCAGTCGAAGCTCGACCGAGACGCGAGGTCGTCGAAGGCCCCGTCGTCGTCGAGGACGCCAAACAGTTCTTTGTTCATTGTGGGTGGCTGGTCTCCGTGAGGTTATTCGACCGTGACACTCTTCGCGAGGTTTCGCGGCTTGTCTATCTCGCGGTCCAACTCGGTCGCGCAGTAGTACGACAGGAGCTGCAGCTGGACGTTCGCGAGGAGGTTCGCACAGACGGGATGCCTGTCGGGAACGTAGAGCTGTTCGTCCGCGGTGTCCATTATCTGATGGTCCGACGGACCGAGGGCGACGATGGGCGCACCGCGGGTCTTCGCCTCCTCGGCGTTTGTCACCGTCTTGCCGCTGCCGTCAGTACAGACCGCGAAGATGGGCGTTCGGTCGGTGACGAGCGCCAGCGGGCCGTGTTTGAGTTCGCCGGACGCGAACCCCTCCGCGTGCTCGTAGGTGATCTCCTTGAACTTGAGCGCGCCCTCCTTGGCCACCGAACAGCCGAGCCCGCGGCCGATGAAGAAGTACGCGTTCATGTCGAGGTACTCGCGCGCGAGCCGCTTGGCGTCGCTCGTCTGGAGCACCTGTTCGACGGCGTCGGGGAGTTCGGCCATATCGGAGACGAGCCGGTCGAGGTTGTCGGCGGGAACGCCGGAGTCGACGATGTCGGAGAGGTGCTGGCTGAGAAGCGTGAGCACCGCCGCCTGCGACGAGAACGTCTTCGTGGCGGCCACGCCGATTTCGGGGCCGGCGCGGATGTAAATCGGTTCGTCGGCCTCGCGGGCGGCGGTCGACTGCACGACGTTCGTCACCGCGAGCGTCTCGACGCCCTCCTCGTTGACCTGCCGAAGCGCGCTGAGCGTGTCCGCCGTCTCGCCGCTCTGGGTGACCGCGATGAACAGCGTGTTGTCCGTCAGCGACCCCGTCGTCAGGTCGTACTCGCTCGCGCGAATCGCGCGCGCCGGAACGTCACAGCGGTTCAGGAGGCTCGCACCGAACAGCGCGGCGTGGTACGACGTGCCACAACCGACGAGTTGGACGGAGTCGACGTCCGAGAGATCGGTCTCGATGTCGAGGTCGATATCGCCCGCCTCCGGGTCGAGACGCCCTTCGAGCGTCTTCTGGAGCGAGGTCGGTTGCGTGTGAATCTCCTTGAGCATGAAGTGGTCGAACTGCCCCTTTCCGGTCTCGTCGGGGTTCCAGTCGACCGTCTCGACTTCGCGCCGCACCGTCTCGTCGTCCTCGTCGGTGATGTCGACGCCGTCGGCGCGGACCTCGACGGTGTCGCCGTCTTCGAGGTAGACGACGTTTCTCGTGTGGTCGAGGAAGGCGGGCACGTCGCTGGCGAGATAGTAGCTGTTCTCGTCGACGCCGAGGACGAGCGGCGACCCCTGGCGGGCGGCGTAGATGGAGTCGTTGCCGTCGACGACGACCGCGATGGCGTAGCTCCCTTCGAGCGCGTCGACCGCGCGCTCGAACGCCGCCAGCGGCTCGTTTCCGCGGTCGAGGTAGTGGCTGACGAGGTTCGGAATGACCTCGGTGTCGGTGTCGCTCGTGAACTCGAATCCCTCCGCTTCGAGGGACTCTTTGAGCGTCGCGTAGTTCTCGATGATGCCGTTGTGGACCGCGGCGACCTGATTCGTCTGGTTCGTATGCGGGTGCGCGTTCTCGTCGGTCGGCGGCCCGTGGGTGCTCCATCGCGTGTGGCCGATACCGAGGGTCGCGCTCGATTCGACCCCGTCGATGGTGTCCTTGAGGTCGGAAACCTGCCCCGAGCACTTCCACACGTCGAGTCCCGAGCCGTTTTTCACCGCGATACCGGCGGAGTCGTAGCCGCGGTACTCCAGTTTCTCGAGTCCGGTCACGAGCGGGCTGATAGCCCGCTTCTCACCGACGTGAGCGATGATTCCGCACATGTTAGCGTCCCTCCGAGGACTGCGAGACACGCGCGGTCCCGGTCGTCGTTGGCTGTGGTCGGTTCAGGGCGGACGGGGCGGAGGTGTTCGACTCCCCCCGGTGTTGTTTCTGATGTGTCATGGTTTGTGGGGTCAGCGGCTTGGGCTGTCCGTGAAACCACGATACGGAGAAGCGGCCATTACTATAGACGCGCTAAGGGACGGCGGCGACTCCACAACCGAAGCAAGCGCGTCGCTGTCGTGCGGTTTCTCGGAAACGTGGCATCGGCGGGTCGAACGACGAATTAGGCACCGAACAGGCCGCAGAGCGCGCGCCGGAACGCCTTACACGGCCGATAATAATGCCGTTCACGCCCAGGTGTGGAGTATGGTTGACCGAGAGACAGACAGACGGAGTATTCTCAAACTATCCGGCGTCGCGGCCATCGCCTCGCTGAGCGGTTGTGCGAGCTTCGCCAAGGAGGCGAACACCGGCGGGGCGGACACGCCGACGGGGCAGCCGGAACAGCAGACGACGACCCCGCAACCCGAGACGCGGACGGCCGCGGGCAACGAGACCGACGCGAACGCGTCCGTCGAGATGCGTCCGAAGACGGTGTCCGACCCGTCGTTCGAGCTCCAGACGGGCGCGCTCCCGTCGTTGCAGACCGACGCGCGGTATCCGACCATCGGAACGGCCGACACGACGGTGACCGTTTACGGGAGCTGGAAGTGCCCGTACACCCAGGAGTTCGTGCGACGGCAGTTCGGCGGGTTGGTCGAGGACTTCGTCGCGACCGGCGACCTCTCCATCGAGTTCCGGAACGTGGCGTACATGGACGGCGAGCCGTACCTCGGGCCGGACGCGCCCCGGGCGAGCGAAGCCGGGCTCGCGGTCTGGAACATCGACCCCGAGTCGTTCTGGACGTACTTCTCCTACGTCTTCGCGAACCAGCCGCAGGAGCGTCGCGACTGGGCGACGACCGAAAATCTCGTCCGATTCGCCGAGGCGGCGGACGCGAACGGCATCGACCAGATTCGGCGGGCGATTCGGTCGCGCGCGTACGCCCAGAGCGTCCAGCTGTCCGCCGACAGCGCGGCCGAACTCGACATCACGACCGTCCCCCGAGTCGCCTCCGACGGCGGGGTGACGGCACCGACGGTCGACCCCGAAGCGACGAGGGAACAACTCGAACGGGTCGCGAACGGCGGGTCGACGTTCGGCGGAACGACGACCGAGAACAACTCCACGTTCGGCGGGAACTCGACTGAGAACGGCACCTCGTTCGGGTCGTCGGCCGGCGGAAACGAGACCGGAACGGCGAACAACAGTTCGACGACGTTCGGAACCAACGAGACGACCGAATCGGACAGCGACGACGCGTTCTAGTTCTTCCCGGCGCTGTCGAGGCTTATTCTTCGGGTGTGAGCCGCCTGCACCGGCCGAGGGAGTCGTGAGCGGCGCAGTTCACACCGCCACACAAGTTATTCTTCCAACAGTTATTGTGCTTGCGACAACAGCATCGCTGTGGCCGAGTTCAAACACGTCTCAATCGGTGTTCTCGTCGGCATACTCGCAGGCGGCAGTTACTACGCGGACGGTCAGTGGGACCCGCAACTGCTGTTCTGCCTTATCCTCACGTGGGGAGTCGCCGGTTGGCTACTGGTGCGAAATCGCCGTGCGCTCAGTAATATGCCAGCCCTCCACCAGATTCTGTTTGTCGGGTTGGTGTCTTTCGTACCCCTGTACAGCATTCACCCCGAACTACCGCTGGGAAGCCTTCGGACCGTTCTCGTACTACACGCGATGGGGCTCACCGCTGCCGGCATCGGATTCGGCGCCGAGATAGGCGCGTCGCCTCGCAGAGAACAGCGTACGACGGCGACCAACCCACTCGACGAGTAGGCATCACCGGCCCGTCACGGAACCCATGACTAACCTCAACTACGATGAAGCGGCGGTCGCTCGTGAAGAGGCAAACTACCAGACGGCGACTGTTCGGTCACGCCGAGCGTTTGTCCGCGAACAGTTGAACCTGGAGCCCGGAGAATCAGTCCTCTCTATCGGCTGCGGCCCCGGATTCGAACCGTCGGAACTCGCATCACGGACGAGCGCATCCCGCGTTCTCGGGATTGACTCCAACCCAACGATGCTCGCTGTTTCCCGGGACCGGTGCCCAGACGCTGTCTCACTCCTGCGCGGTGACGCGACGTCCATCCCGGTCGCAGACGGGTCCGTCGAGACGGCCGTGTCGGTACAGGTCTACGAATACATCGACGATATCGATGCCGCCCTCTCCGAACTCCATCGCATTCTCGATTCCGATGGGAGAGCCGTCGTTTACGCAACCGACTGGGAATCGCTGGTCTGGCGCGTCGAGAACAGCGCGCGTTCGAACCGTGTCCTCTCCGCGTGGAACGAACACTGCTCGCACCCACACTTGGGGTCGACCCTCGAACCGAAACTCCGAGCCGCCTCGTTCGACGTGACGGATATCGTCCCCTATACGCTCCTGCTGACGGAACTCGGACAAGACTCGTTTGCATACTATCTGCTGGCGTCCATCCAGGATTTTGTCACACCTCGGCTTGGAGCGGAAGTCACGCGTCAGTGGGTCGAAGACGTCCGAACACGTGACCGGAGGGGAGAGTCGTTTTTCTCTCTCACGCAGTTCTGTTATCTCGTCGAGCCGGTAGACGAGTGACGCAACGGACGGGCCGGTCGGTAAGTCCCCTGCATCGACCACACAACGCAAAAAAGAACGACCGCGAGTCGGACGGTCAGTTAGCGCCCGGGAGCGAACAAATCGTGACCTCGCCGTTCGCGTAGACGTAGTTGGTCGTCGGTGGACAGACCTCCGTCTTCGACGGGTCGAGGTTCGTAGCCACGTCCTGTTCGTTCGGGAAGTACGAGGCGCTCTGCGATTGGTACTCCCGATAGGCCGTTATCCCCTGCGGGACCGGCCTGCCCTCTTCGGCCGGTAACGGCTCGGCCGGATACGCGTTCGTCCGCTCCCAGACCGTCCCGTACGGCAGGTCGGTGTAGAGTTCGCCGCCCCGTTGCGACGAGCGGGCCGACTCGTACGTGTCGATGGCGGCGAGTTCCTGTTCGGTGTACGAGAGCCGTTCGTGCTGGTCCGGGAACGCGGGGCTGTCCATCGCGCCGTCGTTCGACATGAGCATCACGTTCGGGTAGACGAGCACGAACAGGAGCAGGATGACGCCGACCACCTTGAGCGAGGTCCGGTTCGCGAGGTGTCGGAACCCGAGGACGCCGATGATGGCGAGGAGGGCGTAGAGGTACGCGAACCAGCGACCGGGGACGAAGCTCTCGATACCGACGAGCGGCAGCCCGAGCACGACGAACAGCATCGCCACGATAGCGCCGACGAACGTGTACGTCGTCTGCGTCGCCCGCGAGCGGTTGAGCACCGTGAGACACCCGATGAGACCCGCGAAGACGAGCATGAGGAACCCGGCTTCGGTGACGTACGTCGAGAGCTGCGAGAGGAACGTCTGACCGGCCGAACCGGCCGCACCGGACGCGCCGGCCGACCCGCCGCTACCGCCCACGCCCTGGAGGAACCCGGCGTTGAACAGGTTCAACACGAGGTAGTTGATGACCGTTTCGAGGAAGGTGTCGCCCTGGTACGGCGTCAGCGACCACGTGAAGACGATGAGTCCGAGGTTGAACCCCACGAGCCCCGCGAGGTTCACGGGGCTGGAGCCGCCGCCCGAGAACGAAAGCGGGTCGGGGTCCTCGGTGAAGAAGTCGAACCGGAGCAACACCTGCGCGACGAACCCCGCGAAGAGGAGCACCAACATGATGAACGACGACACCTGGTGGGTGAGGATGACGGCGGTGCTGAACAGGACGAGCAGGCCGAAGTCGCGCCACCGCTCGCTGGCGTGGGTTATCCGCACGAGGCAGTACAGACACGCGAGGAAAAACAGCAGGCCGAGGCTCGTCGGGATGAGGTGGATGCCCCAGCGGACGACCTGGTCGCCCATCGCGTACAGCGCGCCGGCGGCGAGCGCCCACCGGAGCGGGACGAGCAGTCGCGCGGTTCCGTAGACTAAAATCGGGACGAGCGGCATCGCGACGCCGACCGAGAGGTACAGCGCGTTCCGAAGCGACAGGTCGAGGAGGTGCGTCGACGCCGCCGTGAGAAGGTGGAACAGCGGCGACGCGTAGTACTTGATGTCGTTGATGGCGGACAGCGAGTCCGCCCGAAGAATCATCTGGACGAACGTCGTGTGCGACCAGATGTCGATTCCGATGTAACCCGGCGCGGTGTAGAGCGCGGCGAACCGGACGACGAACGAGTACACGAGAATCTCCGCGAGGAAGACGCTCGGCCGCAGTTCGTCGTCCGGGGCGAGCAGTATCTGCCCGAGGAGGAGCGCGCCGACGACGCCGCCGACGTCCATGAACAGGATGCTTCGTTCGCCCTGAACGACTGCGAGGACGACCATGACGGCGAGGCCGAAGAAGACGCCGGCCGAGATGAGTCGCACGAGCGACGGCGCGAGCGTCGGGAGGCCGTCCGTGGTCCCTCTCCCGCGGGCGGCCGCGAGATAGAGGAGACTGCCGACGCCGAGGAGTATCGGGAGCGTCACGATGAAAATCTGCGACGAGAGGAACCGCAGCGGGAACAACGCGAGCGCGAGCACGACCCCGAGGCCCGCCGCGAGCACGTCGAGCTCGACTCGTCGCAATCGGTCGAATATCGATGAGAGCATCGTCATGTATGAGCTGAGAGTTGTGTCGAAGGAAGTCCGTCAGATTGTGGTCGGGTCCGTATTGGGGCCGTAAAACACGTCCTGCCAGTCGCGGGTCACGTGGGTTCCCCACTCGATGTCGAGTTCGGGAAGCTCACGGTCCATCGCGTACTGCACGCTGAGCGCGGGGATGTTGGCTCCCGCACCGACCGAAGCGGTGACCGACCGGGAGATTCGCGGGTGGACGTCGACGAGTTTCGGCGTCCCGTCGGCGGTGTATTTGAACCGGAACGTGGCGTTGTACTCCAACCCGAAGAGCGAACAGAGCTCGTGCGTGTCCCGGAGGAGCTCCGGGTTCTTTTCGACGGTGCCGACGAACGAGGTGTCGTCGCAGGTCGCGGCGTGCGACCGTGAGACGAGAACCGGCGTCTCGTCGTCCCGGACGAGGGCGTCCACGGTGTACTCCTCGCCGGGGAGATGCTCCATCACGATGAGTTCGGGGAACTGGACTGTCTCCTGGAGGACGGGAAGCACGTCGTCCAGCGTCGTCACGGTGCTGTTCGGTTTCTGGTTCAACAGCGCGTTGAACCGGTCCATGTCCGGGTCGAGGACGCGAAAGCAGCGCCTGTCGTTGCTGACGGGGGGCTTGAAGCAGACGCGGCGGTCGGGGTAGCCGAGCGCGTGGACCGCGTCGAGAAACTCGTCGAACGAGGAGACGCGGTAGAACTCGGGTGCCATCGGGTGGGCCTGCTTGACGAGTTCGTCGTACAGCCGCCCTTTGTCTCTGGCAATCGAGAGCGACTGGGGCGAGACGGCCATCACTTCGATACCCTCGCTCTCGAAGGCGGGCTTCGCCTCGGAGAGGGCCTCGACTTCCGCCGCGTTGAGGGGGAAAATCACGTCGGCGTTCTCGCGGCGCGCGACCGAACGCAGCTCGGAGACGAACGCGTCGGCGTCGCCGGCGGGGACCGTCTCCGCCGTGTCGACGAGGCTGAAGCCGTAGGCGTCCGGGTCCGTATCGACGCCGACGATGTGGGCGTCGAACGCGTCGGCCCGGCGAATCGCCTTGATGATACCCGAAGCGCCGAAGGTACCGGCACCGGTCACCAGCACGGTCACATCGCCGTCCCGGCTCGACGGTCGGACTGTATCCAGCAGTGTCATCGAGACGAGACAGACACCAACGGCCCCTTATTATATAGCAGATAAAAGGCGTGAACCGTCGAAAATCGACGTGTTCGTCCGGGGACGACCCGGCCGGTTAACGAGCGAGAAACACGCGTTCGAGAGGCGATTCGACGGCCGCTACTCGACGGCCGCGAGAACCCGTTCGACGATGACGTCCGTCGCGTCGACGTTCTCTTCGAGGAGCCGCTGCCGACGGGACTCCCAGTCGGCGTCGGTCGACCGCAGGATGTCGACCGCCCGGTCCGCGGCGCGTTCGTTCCGGTGCTCGCCGTGGTAGCCGAACAGCAGGTCGAACGAGGCGAGGTCGCGCATGAGCCCGGGGTTCGCGCTGTGGACGTAGACGGTCGGCGTCCCGAGCACGGCGCTCTCGGAGGCCATCGTCCCGCTCTCGCCGACGAAGAGGTCGGCGTACGCGAGCACGTGGTGGATGAGGTGCGGTTCGATGGTGATGGCGTACCCTTCGAGTTCGGGCGGGAGCGCGTCGTCCTCTGCGGAGATGAGTACCGTCGCGCCCGCGTCTTCGAGGCGACCGACGAGGTCGGTGAGGCCGTCGAGGCCCTCGTCGCCGATGTCGTGCGCCGCGCCCCAACTGACCAACCTGACGACCGCGTACGTGTCGTCGGCGTCGACCGGCAGGCCGTCGAGCGCCGCCGGGTCGGGGGCGAACCGGTCGGGGTGGAGGTACGCGAGTTCGTGGTAACTCGGGTACCGGTGGTGGTTCGAACCGGCGTCGTCGCGGTAGCACTTCGGGGTGGCGACCTCGTCGGCGAAGGGGAACGTCAGCGCGTTCGAGAGCGTCGCGTGCTCCGTGTCGGTGAAGACGACGCACTCGGCGCCGACGAGTTTCGCGACGTGGGCGGCCTCGAACCCGCCGATGGAGGCGACGACGTCCGGGTCGATATCCCGCGCGGCGCGGAAGAGTCGGTACTCGATACCGAGCGTCGAGAGCGCGACGCCGGCCAGCGAATCGCCGCGGGAGCCGACGACCTCGTAGTCGATTCCGTACTCGTCGAGGAGGTCCACGGCGACGTCCTTGTCGAGGGCGCGAACGTGGACCTCGTGGCCGCGGGCCTCGAACTCGTCGATGGCGTGCTTGAAGAAGTGAACGTGCGCGGGGTGCTGAATCGTGATGAGGATGTCCATCGGCGGTGTCTCAGAGCTGCGCGTAGTGGAAGCCGCGCTCGTCGGCCTCGTCGGCGTCGAACACGTCGGCCACGTCTATCATGACCGGGTCGGACCCGAGCGCGGCGGCCATCTCGTCGAGGTCGTAGTCGGCGAACTCCTCGTGGCCGGTCGCCACGACGACGCCGTCGTACGCCTCGAAGTCGACCGACTCGACCACGTCGATGTCGAAGACCGCCCGCGACTCGTCGGGGTCGGCGTGGGGGTCGTAGCCGACGCAGTCGACGTGGAACTCGTCGAGTTTCTCTATCATCGTGCTCACGTCGGAGCTGCGGATGTCGCCGACCCCCGGCTTGTAGGCGAGTCCGAGGACGAGCAGTCGCGTGTCCTGGAGGACGCGGCCCGACTCGTTGATGGTCTTGACCGCCTTGCGGGCGGCGTGAACCGGGACGTACTCGTTGATTTCGCGCGCCTGCAACACGAGTTTCGGCGAGAAGCCCTCGCGCTTGGAGCGGTAGGTGAGGTAGAACGGGTCGACGGGGATGCAGTGGCCGCCGACGAAGCCGGGGGAGTAGCCGTCGTGGAAGTTCCACTTCGTCCCCGCGGCCTCCAGTACGTCCTTGGTCGTGAGGCCCATGTGGTCGCACGCGACGGCCAGCTCGTTGACGAGCGCGATGTTCATGTCGCGCTGGACGTTCTCGATGACCTTCGACGCCTCCGCCGTCTCGATGTCGGGCGCGCGGTGGATGCCGGCGTCGACGATGCTCCCGTAGAGGTCGGCGAGGCGCTCGCGGACCGCCTCGGAGTCGGCACCGACCACCTTGACCACGTCCTTGACGCTCCGCCCGGTGTCGCCGGGGGACGCGCGCTCCGGCGAGTAACCGACGAACACGTCCTCGCCGACGGCGAGGTCGGACTCGGATTCGAGCGCGGGCACGAGGACGGACTCGGTCGCGCCCGGATAGACCGTGGATTCGAGGACGACGGTCGTCCCCGGAGAGACGTGCCGACCGATAGTCTCGGCCGCGGATTCGACGAACTTGAGGTCGGGATTCTCCATGCTGTCGACCGGGGTCGGGACCGTCACGATGACGAAGTCCGCGTCCGAGATGTGCGTCGCGTCCGTCGTGAACAGCACGTCGGAGGCCGCGACGCCCTCGTCGGTCACGTCGCCGGTGGGGTCCGTCCCCGCCGAGAGCGTCGAGACCTTGTCGGGGTCGACGTCGTAGCCGATGACCGACTTCCCGGCGCGGTCGAACTCGATGGCCAGCGGCAGGCCGACGTAGCCGAGGCCGACGACGCAGACGGTGTCAGTCATGGAGACCGATTCCCTCGTAGTCGACTCGTTCGTGGTCGCGGTACTCCGTCGCGGCCTGCCGGCCGTCGACGAAGACGACCGGGCGGTCGTCGGCGGCGAAGGCGGGAACGTCGAGGTGGTCGAACGACTCGTGGGCCGTCACGAGGACGATGGCGTCCGCGGACAGGTCGTCGCTCGTCACGCCGCGCATGACCGTCGCGCCGGCCTCCTCGAAGACGGCGGTGTCGTCGAGGATGGGGTCAGTGGCGACCACGTCCGCGCCCGCTTCGTCGAGGTGTTCGACGACGGGGAGCGCCGGCGTCTTGCGAATCTCCTCGACGCCGGCGCGGTACGTGAGACCGAGGACGAGAACGGTCGCGTCCTCGGGGGCGACGCCCTGCGCCGCCAGTCGGTCGAGCGCCGCCTGCGCGGTGACGTGCGGCATCTCGTCGTTGACGGCGCGAGCCGTCTCCATGAGCGGCGACGCCGTCTCGAACTCGTTGATGAGGAACTGCGGGTAGTACGGGATGCAGTGGCCGCCGACGCCCGCGCCGGGCGTGTGAATCTCGCAGAACGGTTGGGTGTTGGCCACGTCGATGGCCTCGGTCACGTCGATTTCGAACTCGCCCGCGTGGGTCGCGAGTTCGTTGGCGAGCGCGATGTTCACGTCGCGGTAGACGCCCTCGAACACCTTGACCGCCTCCGCGGTCGTCGTGTCCGAGACGGTGATGACCTCGTTCGAGGATATCTGGTCGTAGACGAGCGACGCGGCGCGGGCGCTCTCGTCGTCGGCGCCGCCGACGACCTTCGGGTACGCCCCGCGGATGTCCTTCAGCGCGCGCCCGGAGGCGGTCCGCTCGGGGCAGAACGCGAGGCCGAACTCGCCGAGCGAGAGGCCGCTCTCGGATTCGAGAAGCGGGAGGAGCGCGTCGCGACAGGAGCGCGGCGGGAGCGTCGATTCGAAGACGACGAGGTCGCCCTCGTCGAGACCCTTCCCGATGTCTCTGGCGACCGCCTCGATGACCGAGAGGTCCGGCCGGCCCGCCTCGTCGACGAGCGTCGGGACGATGACCACGTGAATGCTCGCCTCGGCGGCGACCTCGCGCGGTTCCGTGTTGGCGACGAGCGCGCCGTCCTCGACGAGTTCCTCGACGAGGTCGTCGAGCCCGGGTTCGCCGACGATGTGGTTCCGTCCGGCGTTTATCTCGCGGACGACGTCGGTGTCGATGTCCGCGCCGGTGACGTTGCCGGTGGTCTCGGCGTAGACGGAAGCGAGGGGAAGCCCCATCTTGCCGAGGCCGTAGACGCCGACCGGCACGTCGCCGGACGTGAGCGCGGCTATCTGTTCGTCTTCGGAGCGTTCGGAGCCGTAGATGGTCGTGACTGAAGATTGCGTGCTCATATGGTGTTCGCTCCCTGAAGCTTCGCCGGGAGTGGGCGGTGTTCGGCGGGCGTTCCGACCGCGAGCGTCTCCGGCGGAACGTCCTCGGTGACGGTCGCGCCGGCGGCGACGAACGCGTTCTCGCCGACGGTCACGCCGGGGAGGATGGTCGCGTTCCCGCCGACCGAGACGCCGTCTTCGAGCGTCGGCCCGGTCATCTCGACGTCCTGCCGGACTGGATACGGGTCGTTCGTGAGCACCGCGCCCGGCCCGACGAACACGTCGTCGCCGATGTGCGTGTGAGTCGGAACGTAAACGCGGGTCTGGAGGCTCACGTTCGACCCGATGGTCGTGGTGCCGTCGATGACGGTGTCGGTGCCGACGACGACGTTGTCGCCGATTCGGGTGTCTTCGCGGACGAGCGCGTCGTGACCGGTGACGAAGCCGTCGCCGATGGTCACGTCGCTGTAGACGATGGTCCCCGAGCGGATTCGGGCGTCGTCGCCGACGATCGTCTGCTGTGAGTCGTCGCCGGCCGGGTACCCGAGGGTGACGTCGTCGTCTATCTCGCAGTTTGAGCCCGTGACGTACAGGTTCATGTCTGAGCCGGATCGACGGTCGTCTCGTCCTCGCCGGAGGGCGACCCGTCGCCGTCCGACCGGAGGGTGGTTGCGAGCACGAACAGTGCGACGAGCGCCGCGAGGAGTTTGGTTTTGGTGCGCATGTGTTGGTCACGCCGCGGACCGTGTGGCCCGCGATTCGAAACGGAGGTCACGCGAAGCGGCCATTATTATCGGGACGATAAGCCCGCAGACGCCCCGAGACGGCGGGAAACGAGTCGTTCCGGCCGTGCGAACGCTCACCAACCGGCGTCGGAATTCCTCGATTTTTCGGAGCGTCACCCCCGGAGCGCCGCCGTCGACGCAGTCAGTCATCCGCCCTTATCAGACCGCTAAGCCGCTCTTTCGCCCGATTTCGAGCGTGAACGGTCGCGGCCATTTTTCAACACGGCCTGTCAAGGCGCGGGTGATGAAGTCGTCTACCCGTCTTTGGACACTCGACGTACTCCTCGTCGTCGCGGGGTCTATCGCCGCGCTCGCGGTGGTCATGCTCGACCTCTCCGGGTCCGTCGTCCGGAGTCTGTTCGTCGTGCCGCTCATCGTCCTCTACCCGGGATACGCGCTCCTCGCCGCGGTGTTCCCGGAACGGCGGTCGGACGTCGAGTCCGACACCTTGGGCGACGAGTCGGCGCTGACGCGACCGACGCGTCACACCGCCGGACTGCTCTACTCCGTTCGACTGGTCCTCTCGGCGGCGTTGAGCCTCGCGCTCGTCGCCGCGGTCGCGCTCGTCACCAACCTCGTCGGACGGGGGTTCGACGCGAGCATCGTCGCGCTCGGCGTGTTCGGCGTGACGATGTTGTTCACCGCGGTCGCCGTCGCTCGGCGCATGCTGCTGCCCCCGGACGCGCGGGCCGGAGCCCCGCCGCTCAGTACCGTCCTCGGGAGCGTGGCGTCGACCGCCGGAGCGGTCACGTCCCCGCTTTCCTCCGAGTCGCGGAGTTCGCCCGTCTCGCTCGCCGTCAACCTCCTCGTGGTCGTGAGCGTCGTCGCGTTCCTCAGCAGCGTCGGGTTCGCGATGGTCGAGACGCAGGCACCCGAGTCGGACTTCACCGAAGCGTACCTCGTGACCCAAAACGGGTCGGACTACGAGGCCAGCGGCTACCCCCAGCAGCTCAGTCCGGGGGAGTCGGTCCCGGTGACGCTGGCGCTGGAGAACCACGAACACGAGTCGACGACGTACACGGTCGTCACGGAGCTGCAGCGGCTCGACAGGACGCCGAACGGGACGCGAGTGGTCGAAGAACGCGAACTCGACCGAACGCGAGCGTCGGTCGGGGACAACGAGACCGCCTACGTCCAACAGGACGTTCGACCGACGATGTCCGGCGAGTCGCTCCGACTCGTCTATCACGTCTACAAAGGTGACGCTCCGGACGACGCGAACCGCGAGAACTCGTATCGGACCGTCCAACTGGTCGTTTCGGTCGGCGACGGTGGCGGCGGTGACAACACCGCGCAACTCGGTCGGCCGGATTCGATTGGGGGGGCCTCGGCCTGATGTGGCCGTGGGAGCATCTCGTCTTCGGCTACGTGCTGTACTCCCTCGCGAATCGCGCCGCGTGGGGCCCGCCAATGGGTGACGCGGCCGGCGTCACCCTCGCGCTGATGACGCAGGTTCCCGACCTCGTGGACAAGCCGCTGTCGTGGACGCTCGGCGTCGTCGCGACGGGGTACGGCCCGGCGCACTCGCTCCTCGTCGGCGCACCGCTCGTCGGACTCCTCGCGGGGGCGCTCTGGACGCGGAACAGGGCGAAGCTCGCGGTCGCCGCGGTCGCCGGGTACGGGTCGCACCTCGTCGGCGACGTGCTCGCGCTCCGGGCGAACGGGCCCAACGTCGGGCGGGTGCTCTGGCCGGTCGCGCCGCGGGAGCCGTACTCGAACGACCTCGGCTTCGTCCAGCGGTTCGCAGAGTACTTCCAGACGTTCCTCTATCAGATGCTGAGCCCCGAGAACACGGGGCTCGTCGTCGGTTACGCGGCCGTCTTCGGGGCGGTCGTCCTGCTGTGGGTGCTCGACGGAACGCCGGGGCTTCGGTGGGCCCGCCGCGCCGCCGACCTGCGCCGCTGATTCGCGGTCCGTCTTGTAACGGATGACGAGAATATAATTTGACAAAAGAGGCCCTGAGCAACAGTTTCATCCCTAATCAACGCCGTAAAGGGACATTCTGTTTGAATAATACGATAAACGCTAAAAATACTCATTACACAGAGGCAGAGACGTTCTCTCGATGCGGAATCAGCGCGCAGAAGAGCGCAGGAGGACAGTCTCTCGGAGACAGCTACTGAAGGGCATCGGCGGGGCGGCCGCGGCCGTTTCGTTCGCCGGGACGGCATCGGCCGACGGCGACGACGACTGGTACAACGTCGTCGACGAGGGGGCCGACCCGACCGGCGGGGAGTCTATCAGCCCGGTCTTAGACGACATTCAGTGCGACGACGGCACGGTTCTGTATTTCCCGGAAGGCGAGTATCTCATGGACGACGCGTTCCGCCACGTCGGTTTTCGGGGGTTCGAACTGCGGGGGGATAACGCGACTATCGTCCCGGCCGCCGACTACGACGGCAGGTGGTTGTTCAAGTTAGGAACGTTCGAGCAACCGGGGGAAGACCTGGTCGTCGAGGGCTTCGAGTTCGACTTCACCGCCGACGACACGGGGCTTCGCGTCGTCCAAGCGCAGGTCAGAGACGACCTCCTCGCGCGGGACCTCTCCGTCGTCGGCCAGCACGACAGCGGGAAGTACGGCCCGTTCGCGTTCGACGTCACCGACGCGTCGGGTATCGGCACCGTCCAGAACATCAGGATTCCCGACGGCGGCGAGTTCTCGGACAACACGCCGGGCGACATCGACGTGGGGCCCACGGGAATCATCGTGTCGCCGTACCACGACGGCAAGCTCTGGGTGCGCGACTGCGAGGTCGGCGCCTGGCCCGACAACGGCCTCTACTGTTCGACCGAGGGCGGTCGCGTCGTCGTCGACGGGGGCGTGTTCAAGAACAGCAACATCTCCAACATCCGGCTCTCGGGCGATTACAGCTCGATTCACGGCGCGACCGTCATCGTGGACGACCGCCGCACCGACGACACGAACCAGCGGGGCATCCGACTCGACGGCGGCGCGTACAACTGGATAGACGACACCGTCGTCCGAATCGACGAGCCGAACGGGCGCGCCATCAGCGTCCAGAACGACGTCGAGTGGGCGCGGATTCAGAACTCGAGCGTCATCGTCAACGGAGACGTGCCGACGAAAGCGGTCACCGTCTCGCCGGGGGCCGGGAGAATCGATATCATCAACACCGATATCGAGTTCAACACCAGCGGTCACGCGCTCGTCGTGGGCGGACCGAGCAGCGCCGACGCGGACCCGGTCTACGTTCTCAAGTCGAGCGTCGGCGGCTCCGGCGACGGGTCGAGCGGTCGGCACGCGGTCCGACTCGAACGGGGGAACTGCACGCTCGACCGCTTCGACGTCGAGCAGACCGGCGGCGACTACCGGCGCGCGGTCAAGGTACTCGGCGACGGCAGCACGTTCGTCTGGGGTGACTACGACACGAGCCACATTCCGCTGGTCAACGACGCCGACGGGACGACGTTCCGCGGCATCACCTCCGAATCGCACGACGACTACGAGGGAATGAAAGTCATCGACGGCTCGACCGGCGTCGACGTCGCCGAGTCGGTGATTCACAACGGCGTCTGGGAGTACGGCGACGTCGACGTCGCGTACGACGGAAACTGGTTCTGAGCCGCGACGGTCGGTCCCGAGTCGACTCCGCGTCGCGGCGGGCGCGGCTACCTTCTCACCGCTCGCCCGGACGGAGTCACGGCGACAGGGTCGCCTCGATGAGTCGCGAGATGGCCCGACGAATCCGCTGTGAGACCCCCGACTTGGAGATGCCGAGGATGACTGCGAGTTCGCCCTGCGAGGACCGCCGCGGAACCTCGAAATAGCCGTGTTCGTGGGCGACGAGAAGCGCCTCGCGCTGTCCCGGGAGGAGCGCCGTCTCGGAGCCCACGTCGGTGTCGCGGGCGACGTGGAGGCGCTTTACCCGGAAGGAGATGTCGTTGTCGTGGTAGTGTTCTTGGACGCGGTGTAGCGTCGAGTGAGCGGGGAGGTGCATCTGGATGGACCACCTGCCGTCCTCGTGTCGAACGGAGATGACTCGAACGCCCATCTCGGTCGAGGACGGGGGAATCAGGCGGACGCCGCTCCCGAAGAGGACGCGAAACCGGCGGTCGGAGCCGACGGAGCCGAGGAAATCCGCCTCTATCACGGTCGGGTCGACGACGAGGGACGCCCCGACCGAATCGACGGGACCCTGTTCGACGACGACGAACGCGCAGTCCCAGCCGAAGCCCTCGGTCGGTTGAAATTCGAGTTCGACCGGCCCCCGGTGTCCCGTGACGAACGACGAGAGAATCAGCCTCGGGTCCTCGAGCGTTATCTCCAAGTATATCGGTCGAGCGTCGTCGCCCCTGCGGTCCTCGTGCATCGCCTGTTGTTCGATAATCGGAACGGGTTATTATGCGGATGATAAGCGTCTGTGGCCGCGTCTCAGCGGATTCGCTCCCGTACCTGTCGGCGGGTTGTGAGCAACTACGATGCCCATAATAACGACACCGAAACGTCCACAGTTCGGTAGGACTCCGACTACAATGTACAAAGACAACTCAATCGCCGTCGTCGTGCCGGCCTACAACGAAGCGGGCTACGTCGGGGACGTCATCGACACCCTCCCCTCGTTCGTCGACCTGGCCTACGTCGTCGACGACGGGTCGACAGACGGGACATGGGACGAAATCGTGACGCACGCCGACGCGTTCAACGAGGACCACACCCCCGAAGCGACGGCGTACGACGACGTGGTCGTCCCGATTCAACACGAGGAGAACCGCGGGGTCGGCGGCGCGCTCAAGACGGGCTACCTCCACGCGCTGGAAGACGAAGTCGACATCACGGCCGTCCTCGGCGGCGACGGGCAGATGAACCCCGACGAGCTGGCGAAGTACCTCGACCCCATCGCGGAGGGCGACGCCGACTACGCGAAGGGCAACCGGTTCATGGAGCAGTCGGACCTCGACGCCATGCCGGGCTATCGACTCGTCGGCAACTCCATCCTCTCGTACCTGACGAAGTTCGCCAGCGGCTACTGGAAGACGATGGACCCGCAGAACGGCTACACCGCGATTTCCCACGAGGCGCTGCGGCAGGCCGACATCGAGAACATGTACGAGTACTACGGCTACTGCAACGACCTGCTCGTCAAACTCAACGCCGAGAACCTCCGCGTCGCGGACATCGCCTGCTCCGCGGAGTACCTCTACGACGACGACTGGAAGAGCCACATCAACTACGGCGAGTACGTCCCCCGCGTCTCGGGCATGCTGCTCCGGAACTACTTCTGGCGGCTGAAAAACAAGTACATGCTCCGCGACTTCCACCCGCTCGCGGCGTTCTACTACCTCGGAACCGTCATCGCGGGCGTCGCGGCCATCGGCCTCATCGGCTCGGGACTGACGGGTAGCGGTGACGGCGACGACGACTCACCCAGCCTCGGCAGCTGGGCGATCGGTCTTCTCTTCGGTATCACGTTCCTGCTTTTCGGCACGGTCCTCGACCACAACGACAACGAAGCGCTCGAAATCCGGGTCGACGACGACACCTACGAGACCGAGGTTCCGAGCGAGTAACCCGGGTGGAATCGGGGGCCGAAAGCCGCTGAAATCCGCGGGCACACTTAAAGGCTGAACATGTGAAGCCGGGAACGTTCGTGAGTATACGACGTTCTCGGTTGTATGAGATTCACGCAATCTGACGATATCGACGCGAATGACTCCCGCGGCCCGAAGCTCACGCGGCGCTCGTATCTCCTCGGAGCCGTCGGCACCCTCGCGGTCGGAAGCTACCTGTCGCACCCCGTCAACAGCGTCGAGGCGAACGCGATGAGCGTCGACGTTCCGCAGGCGTACCTCGACCGGTTCTCGAACGTCGTCAACGTCGTCGATGCGGGGGCCGACCCGAAGGGCATCGAACCCATCGACGACGTGCTCTCGCGGCACGTCGCGGACGACACGCTCCTCGTCTTCCCGGAGGGTCGATACCTGATGCACAGGCAACTCCGAAAGACCGGGTTCGAGAACCTCGGGTTCTACGGGCCGAACGCGACGCTCACGCACGGCCGAATCGACGCCATCGACAGCAACGTCGTCACCGAAGGCGAGTTTACCGGTGCGGCCCGATTCTTCCGGCTCGGCGTCATCTACGCCCCCGGCAAGGACCTCCTCTTCGAGGGGTTCACGTTCGATTTCACCGCCCCGCAGACCGGGATTCGGGCCGTCGAGGCCTACGTCACGGACGGGCTCGAAGTCCGCGACATCACCATCGCGGGCGAACACGACACCGGAACCCTCGGTCCGGCGCTGTTCAGCGTGACCACCGCCGGCGGGACCGGCACCGTCGAGCGGTTCAGCGCGCCCGACGGCGCGGCGTTCACGAAAGACACCATCGGCGACATCACCCTCGGCCCCACCGGGATACTCATCGACCCGAACAGCGCGGGGACGCTCCGCTTCGTCGACTGCGAACTCGGTCGGTTCCCGGACAACGGGCTGTACGTCTCCGGGTCGAAGGGCGTCGTCCACGTGGAGGGCGGGACGTACAAGAACAGCACCGTCTCCTCGATTCGGCTCAAGGGGTACGGCAGCAGTATCCGCGGCGCGACGGTCGTCATCGACGAACTCGTCCCCGGCATCAGCCAGCGCGGCATCCGCCTCGACGACGGGGCCGACCTCCGCATCGAAGACACCACCATCGAGGTCACGGGCTCCGCGGAGAACGCCATTCGCATCCTCGACGACGCACAGACATCGGTCATCGAGAACTGCAGCATCGTCCTCAACGACGACGAGGGCTGTGCGCGCGGCATTCAGGTGACTCCCGGCGCGGGCCGCCTCGAAGTCCTCGACACGACCATCGACATCCACGGGTCGAACTTCGCCATCTACCTCCAGGGTGACAACGCCCCGGAGGACCCGATGGTGCTCGTCAAGAACGTCACCATCACCGGCTCGGCACCCGGCGACGGCCAGCGCGAGGCGATTCGCGTCGAGCGCGCGAACGCCCGGTTCGAGAACCTGACCGTCCACCAACCCGGCGAGAGCTACCGACGCTGCGCCGAGATTCTCGCGGACGACGCCCTGTTCGTCGGCGGGACCTACGAGGCGACGCACCACCCCTTCATCAACAAGGGCAACCGGACGCGCTTCGACGGCATCACCGCGCGGTCCCTCAGCGGGCGGCAAGCCATGAAACTGTACTCGCAGGGGACCGACGTGGTCGTCATGGACTCGGTGCTCTACGGCGGCTACATCGACGGTGGCGCGGAGGGGTTCGTCGTCGACAACACCGAACTGCCACCCGTCTGAGACGAACGAGAGCTTACCGACCCGATAATCATGGGGGTCGGTACGCAACTGCGGGTAACGCATGGACCACGACCGACTGGCCGACAAGGACCTCCTCGTCGTCTCACACGGCTACAAACACTTCGTCAAGTCGCAGGTCGACGTGCTCGCGGAGTACTTCGATTCCGTCACCGTCTGCGTCAGGTACAACTGGTTCGCCGACGTGGCGTCTCGCCTCCCCGTGAGCGGCGGCGAGGGGTTCGGAAAGGACGCCAAAATCGCCACGACGAACGTGCCGGACAACGTGCACGTCATCGAGACGCCGCTTTTGTACCTCCCGGTCGACGCGCAGCGCGAGCACCTCCTCGGACAGCAACACGCCCGGAAAGTCCGCAAGAAACTGGCGGACCACCCCGTCTCGTTCGACCTGATTCACTGCCACATGACGTGGACCTCGGGGTACGTGGGCGCGCGCCTGAAGGAGGAGCTCGGTATCCCGTACGTCCTCACCGTCCACGCCAACCGCGACTGGTTCGAAACGCAGCTCGCCTCCGACAACGCCCGGCTGAAGCGGGCGTGGACCGACGCCGACCGACTCGTTCGCGTCAACCGACGCGACCGCTCGAAACTGGACCCCTACAACGGCGACGTGGTCCACGTTCCGAACGGCTACGACACCGACGCGTTCGAGCGCGTCTCCACCGCCGCGGCCCGCGAGCGACTCGGCGTCGACGACGACGCGCCCGTCGTGTTCGCGCTCGGGACGCTGAAACCGCGGAAAGGGTTCCAACACCTGCTGCGAGCGATGACGCGGGTTCACGAGTCCGAACCGGAGGCGCGGCTCGTCATCGGCGGGCAGGGCGGCATGCGCGACGAACTCGAATCGCTCGCGGGCGAACTCGGCATCGACGACCGGACCGACCTGCTCGGCTACGTCGACTCGGAGACGCTCAACGACTGGATGAACGCGGCCGACGTGTTCGTCCTCCCGAGCTACAGCGAGAGCTTCGGCGTCGTCCAACTGGAGGCGATGGCCTGCGGGACGCCCGTCGTCGCGACCAAAAACGGCGGAAGCGAAGAGGTCGTCACGAGCGACGACTACGGCACCCTCGTCGAGGGACCGGAGTCGCACGACGAACTCGCCGACGCCGTCGTCGATGCCCTCCGCGGGCCGTGGGACGCGGACGCCATTCAGGCGTACGCGAACGAGTTCACGTGGGAGAACGTCTGCGAGGAGATTGCCGACCTCTACGTCGAAGTCCTCGGCGAGGCCGAATCCGAGGCCGAGCGACAGACCGTTACCGCCGCGCAGTAAGGCGACGAAACGAGAGCCGGGTCCCGCTATCTGTTTCTATTCGGTTGACGACCCGCGTAGCACTCGGGGCCCGACGGTCGGCGTCGAAAGAAAATCGAAACGGTCCGTTAGCGCGCGCTTCGACCGGCGAGCGCAACGATTCCGACGAACAGAACCGAGTGGAACCACGGCGACCCGCCGAGCGGAGACGACTGCAAATCGAGCCACTCGGCCGCCGAAAGCGGTTGCGCCATCAGGAGCGTCGACCCGCTGTCGGTCGTGTTCGATGTCGTCGTGGTCTCGGTCGTGTCGGTCGTCGTCGCGGTATCGGTCGTGGTCGTGTCAGTCGTCGTTGTCGTGTCGGCCGTGGTCTCGGTGTCCGTGGAGGTTGTCGTGGTGTTCGTGGTCGTAGTTGTCGTCGTGTCTGTGGTCGTCTCCGTCGTGGTTGTCGTCGCGGTATCGGTCGTCTCTGTCGTTGTCGTGGCCGTGTCGGTCGTCGTAGTCGTCGCGTCTGTGGTCGTCGTTTCCGTGTCAGTCGTTGTCGTTGTCTC
>NZ_CP011948.1:0-488062 GCF_001190965.1 Haloferax gibbonsii | reverse complement strand
GAGTAGCCAGCCGTCGCCGCCGAGCCCCAGCGACCCGACGACCGACCCCGGCGCGGCGTTCGGGTCCGACCCCGCTTCGACCTCCGCGCCGTCTCCGCGCCCGTCGCCGTCGGTGTCGCCGCGGTTCGGGTCGGTCCCGAGGACGTTGACCTCGCGGCCGTCGTCGAGACCGTCGCCGTCGGTGTCGGCCTCGGTCGGGTTCGTCTCGTATCGGTTGACTTCGGGGCCGTCTTCGAGTCCGTCGCCGTCGGTGTCGGCGGCGGTCGGGTCCGTCTCGTGGACGTTGACCTCGGGCCCGTCTTCGAGGCCGTCGCCGTCGGTGTCGGCCTCGGTCGGATTCGTCTCGTAATCGTTGACTTCCGCGCCGTCGTCGAGGCCGTCGCCGTCGGTGTCGGCGGTCGTCGGGTCCGTGCCGTGGGTCGTCACTTCCGCGCCGTCGTCGAGGCCGTCGCCGTCGGTGTCGGTTTCGGTCGGATTGCTCCCCTGCTCGTTGACCTCGACGCCGTCGCTGAGTTCGTCCCCGTCGGTGTCCGTGTTCGTCGGGTCGGTCTCGTAGCGGTTCACCTCCTCGCCGTCGGGCACCCCGTCGGTATCGGTGTCGGCGACGAGCACGTCCGTACCGCGGTCGAGTTCGTCCCGGTTGCCGAGGCCGTCGCCGTCGTCGTCCCCGGCCGGCGCGAGCACCGTGATGCCGTGGCTCGCCTGCGCGACCGGCTCGCCGCCCCCGCCGGGTCTGACGACGGCGGTCAAAGTTCGGTCGCCGGTCGCGTTCACCGGCCACGTCGCGAAGTCGAACTCGACGCGCCGCTCGTCGCTCGCGTTCGCCCCCGCGCTCCCGAGCGGTTCGCACGCCAACAGCATCGTCGAGCCGTCGTCGAGGTCGGTCTGTAGGCAGACCTCGTAGTCGTCGCTGTCGGATGCGACGGCCACCGAAACCGTCGACGGCTGCCACGAGGCGACGTACGTCCGGCCGTTCTCGGTCGCGACGACGCCCGCGCCGGCGTGGTCGACCGCACCCACCTCGACGCCGTCCGCCGCGGCGACGGCGACCGGTGAGAGGCCTGCCGCGACGACGAGCAACGTCGCGACGAGCGCCCACCCGACCCGCGAGACGCGTTTGACTGGCATGTGTTCGTTCCTTATCTGTCGACTCTGCTAGTGTATAATGTTTTGTTTATCTGTTCATTGGGTATTTTTGCAACTCTTTTGAAAGTCAATTTGCCGAGAATGTTCCCAAATAGTGAATTATGCACCGGTCGTCGCGGTGCGGACGCGGCGTCGGTCTCGGCCGTCGTCGCTGAGATTCACGGGCGCGTCTCTCGCCTCTCGACGGGGCTCGGTCGCCGCTTGTCGCCGCTCGCACTCGCGCCCTGTCGTCTCTCGCCCGGTCGCCCCTCTGACGTGAGGTAACCGACGTACAGAACCGCTTTCGTCGGCGCTCGTCGCGCCGGAAAACGTTCCGTTAATCCGACTGAAACGGTCGAAACGGTCAGGCGAAACGGTTGCTCGGGAGAGAACGGTCGGGACGACTCTTCCCCATTATCATCCGCCGAGCGATACTGCTGACTGCGATGCGCGAAACCCTCACTCGACGGCAGTTCGGTGCCGGAGTCGCCGCGGCGACCGTCGCCCTCGCCGGCTGTACGGACACGGGCGGGAGCGGCGGCCCGGTGAACGGGACGAACGGCACGGACGCCGAACCCGCGGTCGGCGGCACCGAGACGACCGCAGAGACCGGTGGTGTCGAAGCGACAACCGAAGACGAGACCACGACGGAAGAAACGACGATGGAAACCACCGAGACGACGACGATGGAGACGACCGACTCGTCGCTCGACAACTCGACGACGGCGAACGAGACGGCCGAAAACGGGACGGCCGAAAACGAGACCACGGCGAACGAGACATCGACGAACGAGACGACCGAAAACGAAACGACGACCGACGACTCGGCGTGACGGCCGCGGTCGACCCGATGACCCGCTGACGCCCGCGCCGCGACCGAGGCACGGCACGCTCGACTGGTACACCCGACTGCTCGTGCCCGCACCGGCGCTCACCCTCTCCAGCCCTCCACGGCACACTCGGACCCGGTCCCCCCGCGGGACATCCGAATCCCCCTGACGCACCCCCCAAACTCGGTCCCCCTGACGCAGCCCTTCGCCCGTGCCCTCCAGCACGCCTTCACCGCGCCCTCCAGCGCACCCAACCCAGTCGGAGTCACCCGATTTTCGGAACGTCCCTCACACGTCGTACACGGCGGCGCGCACTCCGCGGAACATTTACCCGCCCGTTCGCTACTCGGGGTATGGACGCAGACGACAACCACCGCGGATGGGCCGAGCGCTCCGGCGACTTCTCGCCGGAGTACTACGCCCAAATCGGCCCGAACGAGGTCAGCGAGACGCTCGCGACCGTGTTCGAGCACTACGCGGCGGAAGACGCGTCGGTTCTCGAACTCGGCTGTAGTTCCGGTCGCCACCTCGCACACCTCCGCGACCGCGGCTACGAGGACCTCACCGGCATCGACATCAACGACGACTCCTTCGAGGTGATGGCCGAGTACTTCCCCGAACTCGTCGACACCGGCACGTTCCTCACCGGCGCAATCGAGGACCTGCTCCCCGACTTCCCCGACGACAAGTTCGACGTTATCTACTCCGTCGAGACGCTCCAGCACGTCCACCCCGACGACACGTGGGTGTTCGAGGAAATCGCCCGCGTCTCGTCGGACCTCGTGATAACCGCCGAGAACGAGGGTAACGGACCGACTCGCGGACGCTCCGGCTCGGAGGTGAGCTACGTCAACGACGACTTCCCGCTGTATCACCGCAACTGGAAAGACGAGTTCTCCGACCTCGGCCTCGCGCAGCTCCTCTGCGAACCGGGCAAGCGCGACACGGTTCGCGTCTTTCGGGTTCTCTAACACTGTCGCCGTCGCCCCCGTCTCAGCGGCCGATACCGCGCCATCGACAGCCCTCCTCTCGCTCTTGTCGCACTCACAAATTGTTTCAATGAAGCCGGCGAACTGAGCGTGCTGACCATGTACACGATGTCCAGCGACGACTTCAGCGTTCACCTGCGCGACTGCGACGAGGCCGGCTCCGGGATTCCAATCACCAGCCTCCCGGACGAAGTCACCTCTCTGGACGACCTGCCGTGTTCCTGCTGGGACGAGTTCGACTCGTTCGACGAACTCGAGTGACGGCCGGGGCGCGAGGGCGTCGTTCGGTCGTGGTTTCGGACGCCGACGCACCGCGCGCTCGGCGGGGCTCGTTTTGACGGCGACGGTTTCCTGTGAGTCACGAGTCCGGCGAGAGCGCCCAGAGCGTCCCCTCGCCCGTCTGTGCAAACGCCTGCGTCCCGGCCGCGCCGAGGAGATAGCCGTCGGTCGAGAGCGTCGTCTCGAACGGCTCGAAAAACGACGCGCCGCGGGACCACCGAATCCGGCCCGCGCGGGTCCCGACGACGAACGCCTCGTCGGTCGAGGCGGTTCGCTCGACCGGGCTGTCGAAGCGGACTTCGTACCGCTCCGAGCCGTCCCGAACCGCGAGTTCGTACAGCGTCCCGAAGGTGTCCGACGGCGGTTCGTCCGTCCCCTCGGCGACCAGAACCGTCGAGCCCCGCTCGTGGACGCCGACCACCTGCGCGCCGGCCCCGAACGAGGTGCGCCACCGGAGCGACCCGTCGGCCGCGTCGAGCATGGCGATGTCGCCGCCGCCACCGGCGTAGACGCTATCGCCGGCCGGAATCGGCCCCACGTCGGCCCAGTCCCAGCGGTCCGGTCGCCACGTCCACCGGAGGCTCCCGTCCTCGGGGGCCATCGCGAAGACGCCCTCGTCGTCGCCGTAGTAGACCGCCCGCTCGTCGGCGAACAGTTGGTCCTGCGGGGCGACGGCGATGGTAAACCCGACGCCGTCGACCGCCGATTGTTCCCAGCGGACCGCGCCGTCGTCGGTCGCAAGCGCCGCGAGCGTCCCGTTCGCCGCGTAGAGAGTGTCGCCCGCGATGGCCATCGCAGAGCCGATGTTCCCGACGGTCTGGGACCACCGTTGATTCCCGTCCGCGGCGTCGAACGCGTAGATTCGCCCGCGGCCCGACCCGAGTCGCTCGCCCGCGTACACCGACCCGCCGTCGGCGAGCAAGCCCGTCGGCCGGCCGAAATCGATGTCCCACAGGCGCTCGCCGCTCTCTCGGTCGAACGCGACGACTCGCCCCTCGTCGATGTCGCCGTCCCGATGGCCGATGACGGCGACGACCCCCTCGGTGGTTGCCGGCGGCGAGAGGACGCTCGGTTCGGGCACGGAGGCGGACCAGTCCGTCCCGTCGGGCGACCGGAACTGTCGGAGCGACGAACAGCCGGCGAGTCCACTTGCGAGGGCGGTGCCAGCGGCGGCGAGAAACGCGCGACGCGACGAGGAGCCGGAATCGGAGGAAACACGAGATGGAGGTGACGAAGGCGAGGGCATACGTCGGCTTCTCGCAGGTCGCCGATAGGTATTGTGGGTCGGCTGATGGGGCGACGACAGGGCAGCATCCCGGCGATGCGTCTCTACAACTGGCCGAGGTCGAGCGACTCCACCGCTTCGATAACTTCTGTGGTGATTGTGTAATCTCCTCTCTGAGCATCTGAATGCGCTGATTTCCGGATTTTACAATCCATATATCATATAATATATGGAAAGCTTCTAAGTATTCAAATATAGTATTATAACTGAATAACTGTGGATACTATCGCATCCCCTCCGGTGCTTGTCCTCCTCTTGGCGGGGGCGATGTCTATCGGTATCGCAAGTATCGGGTGGAAGTTCCGCAGTGAGTTTATCGGGAAGTGGTTCATCGGCATGACGCTGAGCGCCGGGTTGTGGTCGCTGTTCGAAGCCGCATTTCTCCTCTCTCACTCACGTCCCATGTTGACCGCCTGGTACACTCTCATCTGGATAGCCTACGAGTTCACGATTTTCTTTACGGCGTTGTTCGTCTTCGAGATCGCGGGCTACGAGCAGTGGGTCTCTCGACGAACTGCGGTTTTGTTCGGGGTCTGGCCCGCGTTCACCATCGTCGGAGCGGTGACCAACGGACTGGGAGTACACTCGCTCATCTGGCGCTCCTTCTCGGTCACTGGTTTCGCTGGCGGCACTTTGAGAGACGTCTCCTACGGACCCTGGTTCTGGGGTGACTTGACGTATGCTCTCCTCGTAATCGGACTCCTGATATCTCTCCTCGGTATTCACGCCGTTCGAAGCAGTCAAATATACCGAAAACAGGCACTCGTTCTACTCGTGGGAATCGCCATCCCCGCCGCCGTCGAGGTGGTTTATCTGTTGGTTCCGTTCTGGCCCACGACTCCGGTTCCGATTTCGTTCGCCGCGACTTCGGTGCTGTTCGCAATCGGGCTGTCCCGCTATCGAATCCTCGATATCGTTCCGATTGCTCGCCACCTCGTCATCGAACGGATGGCCGACCCGGTCCTCGTGGTCGACCGACAAGACAGACTCGTCGACCTGAACCCGGCCGCGAGGGCGCTGTTCTCCACCTCGCCGTCGGTGGTTGGGTCGTCGGTGCGTGAGGCGCTCGGCTCGGAGACTGCTCGTGCGCTCTGTGACGGCCGAGAACTCCGCGTCACCGACCAACACGACGAACCGCATCACTTCGAAGTGGACACCGCCACCGTAACCGACGGACGGGGAATCGTCCGGGGGACGCTCCACATCCTTCACGATATTACCGAGCGGCGCGTTCGCGAACGGTGGTTCCGCGCCCTCACGGAAAACGCGTCTGACCTCATCTTCGTGACCGACGCCGACGGGTCTATCAGTTACATGAGTGACTCTGCCAGACAGACGCTGCGCGTCGGCACCGACGCGTCCGAACCGGAAACCCTCTACGACTACCTGCATCCTGCGGACTGCGACCTCGCTCGCGAGGCGTTTGAGAGGGTTCGCGAACAGCCCACGGCGGATACCACCGTCGAGCTTCGGTTCCACAGCGCGGCCCGCGGGTGGCGCGCCTTTAGCGTCCGGTGCCGGAACCTCCTCGATGATTCGGTTGTGGGGGGTGTCGTCGTGAACGCCCACGACATCGCGGAACGGAAGAAGCACGAACAGCAACTAGAGGAGTTCGCGTCGGTCGTCTCTCACGACCTCCGAAATCCGTTGAACGTTGCGAACGGGTTCCTCGACATCGTCAAAGAGTCAGCGGGCGAACCGAGCCCAGAAGATATCGAGCGCATCGAACGGGCCCACGAGAGAATGAACGAGATAATCACGGACGTTCTCGCGGTCGCTCGGGGCAGTAAGAAGGTCGAAGTACTCGAACCGGTGTCTCTCGACACGGTGGCATCGGCGGCGTGGACGAACGTCGACACCAAGTCGGGATCGCTCGAAGTCGTGGGAGACACGTCGTTCGAGGCCGACCGGACTCGGCTTCTTCAGTTGCTAGAGAACTTGTTCCGCAACGCCGTGGAACACGGCGGTGACGGGGTGACTGTCACCGTCGGCGCAACTGCCGATGGGTTCTACGTCGAGGACGACGGCCCCGGCGTCCCACCCGAAACACGTCCCAGACTCTTCGAGTCCGGCTACACGACGACCACGAACGGGACCGGCTTCGGCCTCGCAATCGTCCGCGCTGTCGCCGAAGCTCACGATTGGACGGTCGCCTACGAGGACGGCCAGACCGGTGGCGCGAGGTTCGTCGTCCGAGGCGTCCAGTCACTGCCTCGACCCGTTCGGGAGCCCAACGCGTCCTCGTCCGACGAATCGTGACCGCTGGTGGACTTCGAATCGGCGTGCGTACCGGTTGTTACAGGCGGTCGAGGTCGAGCGGCTCCGCCGCCTCCCAGTAGCGCTCGAACAGCTCGTCGGCCCACGCGAGCACTTCGGGTTCGGTCACGTCGATAGAGGCTTGGAGGATGCCGTTGTCGTCGCGGAGGAACAGGTGGACGGTCGCGTCGGCGATGGTCGCGGCCATCGGAATCGGCTCGTCGGTGATGCGGACGGCGGCCGCGTCGGCGTCGAGGAGGTCGCGGAGCTGTTCGCGCAGTTGGGAGTCGTGGGCGAGCGCGTCGATGGCGTCCGCCGAGAAGACGCCCTCGAACCGCTGGTCGCCGGCGGCGGTCCGCTCCCTGACGATGTCGAGGTTCTGCTCGTTGAACGCGTAGGAGAAGATGCGCACGTCCTCGGCCTCGCTCAGGAGGGACACCGCGCGCTTGACGGGCGCGTTCGGCCGGACCTGACTCGGCGTGGTAATCGTGGCCCCGGTGAGGTGTTCGAGGTCGAACGTGATTGCGTCGGTCGGGAGCCACTCGACGACCGGCCGGAGTTTGGCGTCGGTGTCGAGGATGTCGACGAGGCCGTCGAACCCCCGCGAGACGAGTTCGCCGGTCACCGTCGCCCGGTACGCGCCGTCCTCGCGGACGAGCCACGACCGGTCTTCGAAGTCGCTGAGAATCCGGCCCATCGTCGGCTGCGACGCCCCGGTCCGCTCGACCAACTCGCGCCGGGAGTGCGGCCGCTCGGCGAGGTATCTGAGCGCGTCGACGCGGTTCTGCGAGAGCGCGAGGAACTCTATTTCGTCCAGTGCCGACTCCATGCGACGGGGTTGTACTCGCCTCGGTAAACCTCTTTCGCGTCGTGAAAGAATTTCATATCCTGAATCACGCTCGCCGGCCGCGGACTTTTCTTGCCGTGAATTGATTTCTGAATCAAAATATACGTGGTGAAGTCGTACGTGTATCCAAGATGCGTTCACTTCACTCTGCGTTCGGTCTCTCGGTCGGAGGTGCGGAATGGTGACGGCGGCGCGCCGGCGATTCGTCCTGTTCGCGTTGACGGCGCTCTTCTTCGGCGGGACGTTCGTCGCCGCGAAGGCGGGCCTCGACTACCTCCCGCCGCTCCTGTTCGTCGCCCTCCGGTTCGACATCGCGGCGGTGTTGCTCGTCGGCTACGTCGTCGCGACCCGGCCGCGCGCCGAACTGCTCCCGCGGTCCGTCCGCGACGTGGTCGGCATCCTCGCCACCGGCGTGTTCGTCATCGGCCTCGCCAACGCACTCCTGTTCGTCGGACAGGAGCACGTCTCCAGCGGCGTCGGCTCGATTATCTTCAGTCTCAACCCGATTCTGACGCCCGTGTTCGCCATGGCGCTCCTCGCCGACGAGCGGCTCTCCACCCGCGGCGCGTTCGGGATGCTCATCGGCCTCCTCGGCGTCGGCCTCGTCGTCGGCGTCGACCCCGCGAACCTGCTCGGCGGCGAGGCGCTCTGGAAGGGCGTCGTCTTCCTCGGCGCGGTCAGCGGCGCGCTCGGGACGGTCCTCATCCGGTGGGCCGACACGTCGCTTTCGAGCACCGTCCGCACGGCGTGGGCGCTCCCCGTCAGCGCGGCGCTCACCCACGGCATGAGCGTCGCCTCCGGCGAGTCGTTCGCCGCGGCCACGTGGTCGCCGACGGCCCTCCTCGCGCTCGCCTACGTCGGCGTCTTCGCCGGCGCGGTGGCCTACCTCACCTACTTCGGCTTCCTCGACGATGTGGGCCCGATTCGCGGCAACCTCGTCTTCTACGCCGTGCCCATCGTCGCGACGCTCGGGGGGACGGTGCTCCTCGGCGAGTCGATTTCGACGCTCACCGTCGTCGGCTTCGCGACCATCTTCACCGGTTTCGCCGTCCTCGCGACGGAATCGCTCCTCGGCGAGGTCGCGCGCGTCTACGGGAAAATCGAGTCTCGCGTGGTCAGTCTCGCCGGGCACGGGGCTCCGGGACGCGACTGAGTCGCGGACGGGTCACTCGCGGAAGTAGGACTGAGAGGGGGTAGAGATGTAGGGGCGGACCCATCGGGCGGCAGTCCGAGGGGGCAGGGTCGGAGTACCGGTGGCACGGGATGGGCCGCCTGCCTGAGATGTTATGTCACCTGTCCGTCGACCAGACAGCGTCGAGCGGACACGTGAGAGTTGTCTGCCACCTAAGTAGTCTTTCTGGCCCGGTTCTCAAAAACGGCCGACTGCGTCGGCTTTCACCCGTCCGTCCGTGCTATCGATACGAGAGCGCAACCGCTCCGAGCGCGGAAATCAGACAGAAGTGTCCGACGCCGACGAGGAACAACGCGTTCGAACTGGACGTGTCGACGACGACGAACGCCGCAAACGCCGCGATAGCGAGGACAAACAGGACACCCCCGAGATAGCGGTCGTACCGCGGGTCGTAGTCGATTTCGGCCAGACGCAGGAGCGGTCCCGGCTCGGACGGCTCGTCGCTCCGAGCGTCGCGGACTTTCCCGCGAAGGTGCAGAAGCACCATGCCGGTCGCGCTGGTCCAGACGGCCCCGCCCGCGAGGTCGACCTGCGGGTCGTCGAAGGCGACGACGAGTCCCACGACGAGCGACGCGACGGCTATCGCCCCCGACACGGTCGTCTCGCTCAGCCTCGTCATTCGAAATCGAGCCGAAGATGGCTCGTTCCGTGTCGGTAGTTGTACGCCTCGACGACGACGCCGAGCGCCGAGAGGACGGCGAGGACGCCCCACAGGAGATTCGACAGCGCGCCGCTGGCGTACCCGCCGGCGAACAGGAGCGTCGTGTACACCGCGGAGGCGAGCGGGAAGACTGGATGCTCGCGGACGGCGTCGACTGCGCCGGCGAACATGTAGACGAGCGTGAGCAGTCCCATGACCGCGAGCGCCGGACTGACCGACTCGTCGGTGAGAGACAGTAGAGCGACGAGCACGACGGCGACGACCGCGAAAACGGCCAGTCGCCACCGGCTGACGCCGGCGTGGAGAACGGCGGAGGGCATTCCACTCATATCTCTCTGCTGACCTTTTGAGTGTTGGGACTGTGCGGTCGTCCCGCTCTCAGGCCCTCCGCAGGCGGACGACGAAAACCGCACCGCGGGGGTCGTTGTCCTCGACCCACACGTCGCCGCCGTAGCCGCTCACGATGGTGTCGACGAGGTAGAGTCCGAGGCCGGTTCCGGGGCTTTCGAGGCCCTTCTCGCCGCGGCCGAACACCACCTCTTTTCGGGCGTCGGGGATGCCCGGTCCGTTGTCGGCGATTCGGACGAGCGCCTCGCCGTCCCGGACCTCGACCGACACGTCGATTTCGGTCGGGTCGGCGTCGTTGTGCCGCACCGCGTTCGTGAGGAGATTGCGGAAGACGGTCCCCAGCATGTCGTCGGCCACGACGGTCACGTCCGGCGGCTCGCCGGGGAGCGAGACCGTGGCCTCGGACGTTCCGTCGCGAACCGCGCTCGCCTCGGCCCACAGCGGCCCGGCGAGCGTCGTCGGCCGGTTCGTCTCCTCGTCGTCGAGCATCGTCGCCATGAGGTTCCGGACGTTCTCGGTGAGTTCGGTTGCGTGCTCGCCGTTCCTGATTATCGTGTCGAGGCGCTCGCGAACCACGTCGTCGTCGACCGACTCCTCGACCAACTGGGCGTTGCCGAGGATGACGGCCATGTCGTTTCGGATGTCGTGGCGGATTATCTGGTTGAGCAGGGTGAGCTTCTCGTTCTGGGAGAGAATCGTCTGCTTTTGTCGGTGTAGCTCGGTCACGTCGCGGAGGACGATGACCCACCCGATGGTCTGGTCGCCCCGTTCGAGCCGCTGGGACCGGGCGCTGAGGTACACCGTCTCGCCGTCCGCTCGCGTGGTTTCCACGCTGTCGTTGCTCTCGGTCGTCAGGTCGAGGTCCGGCGAGACCCCCGTGAGCGGGTCGCCGACGGCCGCGCCGAAGCGCTCCAACAGCGCCGCGCCGCGGTCGTTGACGTGGACGATTCGCTCGTCGGCGTCGAGGACGAACACCCCGTCGGGCGACTCCTCCATCGCGGTCGTGTAGGCGATGGGCGGCAGGTCGAGAAACCGGTAGCGGAAGAGCGCGACGCCGATGGCGGCCGACGTGACGGCCGCCGAAGTTGGCACGAGGTTCACGCCGTCGCTACTGAACGGGGGAACTCCGAGCGTGGCGCAGGCCACGAAAGCGAACGGGGCGACGAGGCCGACGCTCACCAGCACCGCCTGCGGGATGTACGGCCGGCCGAGCCGAACCGCCTCGTAGAGGATGAGCGCGATGGCCAGCACGGAGAGCACCGCGTTGTAGAGCAACTGCAACACCACGTGGCCGAGGCCGACGTCGACCCGCATGACGACGACGCCGTTCGTCTCGACGAGGCGCGTCCCCTCGATGGCGAGGTCGTGGGGATTCGCGAACAGGAGCGCCAGAAAGACCACCGGAACGGCCATGAGCGCCGCGACCACCCCGGGCGTGACTCGGCGAATCCGGTCGGTGTGAAGGAGCGTAAAGAGGAGCGCGAGCGCGCCGAGCGGCGCGACGCCGAAGTAGAGAAGCCGGTAGAAAAGCAGCTTCAGCGACGGGTCGGTCTGTAGGAGTTTGAGTGCCGAAAACCCGGTCCAGAGGACGAGCCCGACGTTCACGGCGAAGAACGCGCCGAGGTCGGACGACCGCCCGTGGAGCCGCATGTGCCGAAGGCTGTAGACTCCCAACAGGGCCGAGGTAATCATCGCAAAGAGGGTCGGCAGCACGAAGACGGTGTATTGCCACCCCATCTCTCACCGCCCCCAAGCGCCGCTCGCGTCCATCGGTGCGTGTTCTGTTCCCGCTCTGGTATTTAGATGTACTTGTTCGGAAGCCGGTTCCCGCCTCGATGTCTGCGTAAACGGTCTTTTTGTTCCCAGTTTCTTCGATTTCCTCGGGCTCGTCACCCGAACTGTTTATGCCGGTCGATGCGTCACGGACGGCCGAACCGCCGTGACCGAGACGACAGACGAGACGAGCGCGGACCCCGCAACGGTCCTCCTCGTCGACGACAACCGCGACTGGCTGACGCTCGTCGTGCAGCGACTCCGCGAGGAGGCGCCCGACTTCGACGTTCGGGCGGCCAACAGCGTCGACGGGGCGCTCGACCGCCTCACCGACGACGTCGAGTGCGTCGTCAGCGACTACTACATGCCCGGACGAACGGGCATCGAACTGCTGGCGGCGGTCCGCGAAGACCGACCGGACCTCCCGTTTCTCCTCTTTACCGGCGCCGGAAACGAGGGGCTCGCCAGCAGCGCGCTGTCGGCCGGCGCGGACGACTACATCGTCAAGACGAGCGTCGCCGAGAGCGCCGCGGCGCTCACCACGCGCGTCCGAACGGCCGTCGACAAGCACCGGACGGAGCGCGCGCTCGCGGAGAGCGAAGCGCGCTACCGGACGCTCGTCGAGAACGTCCGCGACGCTATCTTCGTCGCCCGCGACGGCGGCGTCGTCCTCGTCAACGATGCGGCGACGACGCTCACCGGCTACGACCGCGCGGCGCTCCTCGCCGGCGACATCGTCGAGACGGTCGTCCACCGGGACGACCGGGTCCGCGTCCGCGACGCGCTCGACCTGTTGGCCCCGCAGTCGCTCGACATCCGCATCCGCACCCGAAACGGCGAGACCCGCCACTGCATCCTCGACGTGGACCACGTCGTCGACGACGGCCTGCCCGGCAGTATCGGCGTCCTCCGCGACATCACGGCGCAGGTCCACCATCAGCGCCGACTCGAACGCGAGCGCGACACGAAGGAGGCGATTCGCGAGATTCTCGTCCGACAGTCCTCGCGGGTGGAGGTCGCGGAGGCGTTCTGCCGGTACATCGGGAGCGACCCCGACACCGCCGTGGCGTGGGTTGGCGAGCGGACCGCCGGCGGCGGACTCGACCCGCTCGCGGTCGAAGGTGACGGGTCGTACCTCCGGACCGCCGGCGTTCTCGACGCCGACGCGGCCGCGCGGCGCGACTCGACCGAACCGAGCCTGACCGCCTTCCGCGAGGGGGGAACAGCCGTTCGCACAGTCGGCGCAGAAGCGTCACGCCCCGGGACCCCCGACGCCGATTCCGACCGGCGCTGGGTCGAGGCCGCGTCCGCGGCCGGAATCGAAACCGCGGTCGCAGTCTCGCTCCGACACGGCGGCGTCGACTACGGCGTCCTCGGCGTCTACCGCCGCGGTGACGACGACGACCGCGAGCGCCGACGGCTCGAAGAACTGGCGGAGACGCTCGGGTACGCCCTCAGCACCGCCGAGAGCCGGGAGGCGCTCGTGGCCGACGAGGTCGTCCGCGTCCGACTCAGCGTCCGCGACGACGGCGCGGGGGTTCTGGCGGTCGGCGACGCCCTCGGTCGGGACGCAGAACTCGTCGTCCACACGGTGTTGCCCCGCGGCGACAGCGAGCGCTACTTCGTGACGGTTCGCGGGGCGACCGAGGCCGCGGTGACCGACGCGCTGGCGAGCCTCGACGGCGTGACGCCCGGCGGCGTGGTGGCCGAGGACGAGGTTGTCAGGGCGCAGTTCGACACGGCCGCGCCCTCTCTCGGGACGGCCATCGCCGACGCGGGTGGCGTCCTCCATCGCGTCGTCGTGGCCGACGGCGAGGCGACGGTCGTCGTCGACCTCCCCCGGCGGCGACCGGCCGGCCCGTTCGTCGAGGCGCTCGCGGCCGGGTTCGACAGCGTCGTCATGACCGCGCGGAACCACCGCTCCGTCGAGTCCGATATCGGGGCCAGCGTGTTGGCCGGACTCACCGACCGACAGCGCGAGTCGCTCGAAGTCGCGTACCGAACGGGCTACTTCGAACGTCCGAAGCGCCGCAGCGCCGCCGAGGTCGCCGAGGCCATCGGCGTCTCGCGGTCGACGTTCACCCAACACCTCAGGGCGGCCCAGCGGAAGGTCTTCGCCGAGCTGTTCGACGGCGAGCCCGGCGACGCGTAGCCGAGCCGAGCTGAGCCGAGCCGAGCCGAGTCGAGTCGAGCATCACAGTCGACCTCGGCCGGACGACCCCGTGCCGAGGGCTATCACGTCACTCGGTTTTTGCCGGATACCGCATAGTGGTGGTATCGGATTATTCCCGCCTAATCGAGTAGCTATCTCTGAAGGTCACCCCACCCAGAACGTCACGGAAGGGAGTGGGTGTATGGTGGGCCGCACGGAGAAACTGATGCCAGAGAAAGTATTCAAACTCACACGACGCCGCGCCCTCGGGGGACTCCTCACGATCGGTGCGGGAAGCGCCGCAGCCGGAGTGGGCACGTTCGCCCTCTTCAACGACACCGAATCGAGCACCGAGAACACGCTCCAGGCGGGGACGCTGAGCCTCGCCGACGGAGCCAGTTCCGCGAGCTTCAGCGCCACGGGCCTCGCGCCCGGCGACGAGACCGACACCTTCGAGGTGGACCTCGAAAACGACGGGACGCTCGACGGGAGCCTCGACATCGACCTCGCGCTGACCGAAAACGACAGCGACGCCACGGCCGGCGACGACGGCGACGCGGACGCCTCGGTGGCGGACCTCGCGGGCGTCCTCGACGTGACGACGTTCGAAGTCGGGAGCCTCGACGTGCTCGCCGACCGCTTCGGCGGGTCGGCCACCCTCGCGGACGTCGTCGACAACAACAGCGGCGAGGACGACGACTCCAACGTCCGAGACATCGCGCTCGCGTCCGGCGAGACCAAGACGTTCTCGTTCGCGCTGGAGATGCAGGAGAGCGCCGGCAACGAGTTCCAGGCCGACGGCCTCGACGTCCAGTTCGACTTCGAGCTGAACCAGCGGGACAGCCAGTAACCACACCCGCGTTCGCGGGCGACGCAGACGACGCGACCCGGTCGCAGCCGACCGAGTTCACCTCTTTCGTCCCGACCCGCCGGACGCACTCACCGACGCCACTCGATGCCGAAACAGACACCAACGCTGACGCTCACTCGACGCCGGTTCCTCGGCGGCCTCTTCACGATTAGCGCCGGGAGCGCCGCCGCGGGCGTCGGCACGTACTCGGCGTTTTCCGACTCCGAGCGCGCCGACGCGTCGTTCGGCGTCGGCACGCTCGACCTGACGGTCGACGGCGACGACGAGCGACTCACGTTCCTCGAAGAGTCCGGTCTCGCACCCGGCGACAGCGGCACCGCGTCGGTGACGCTCCGCAACCGCGGGTCGCTCGCTGGCTTCCTCGACATCGACGTGCTCGGCGTCACCGACGACGAGAACGGCCAGTCGGAGCCCCCGTCGCAGAACGACCCCCGCGTCGGGGACGGCGAACTCGCGCAGACGCTCGAAGTCCGCGCGTGGCTCGAAGCCCCAGACGGGTCGAAGACGTTCCTCTGCGGCAGTTCCGACTACGCGACCCTCGACTCGATTTTCGTCGCGGACGAGACGTTCGACCTCGACTACGAACTCGGCCCCGGCGAGTCCGTCGAGTTCGTCATCGCGTGGCGGCTCCCGGCGAGCGCCGGCAACGAGGTCGCCTCGGACGTCGCGGGCGTCGACCTCCGGTTCGCGCTCGACCAGCGGGCCGACGACGACGGCGACGCGACTTGCGAGGTCGACGACGATGACGGGGACGACGATGACGACGACTCGGCGTCCGGTTCCGGCGACGCCCGAACCGCGATGGGCGGGTGGGACTGGGCGACGCTCGCCCGCTACGGCGACCCCGACGACGGCTCCGTTCACGGCAACTCGGAGCCCGAGAACTACGAAGTCGCGGTGCTGAAGCGCGCCGGAAGCTCCGAGACCCGCGTCCACAAGCAGAACGGCCACTGGCAGCACGCGTGGACCTCGGGACGGACCGAGTCGTTCCGCGTCGACTTCGACGGCAGCAAGGTGACGATGACCGTCGGCGGCACCGAGTACCCGGACAAGAACGGGCGGAAGGCGCAGGGCGTCGGCGCGGACGACGTGGTCGCGCTCGGCGTCACGGTCTCCGCCTCGGCCGACGGGTCGTCGGTCGCGGTCTCGGACCTCGAACTCTCCGCGGACGGAGAGACGAGCGCCCTCGCCGACGTCTCGGTCGACGCGACCGGCACGAGCCACGTCCGCATCGACCGCGAGATTGACGGCTCGTTCTCGCTCACGGGGACGCTCCGGTTCTCGTGGGACGCTGACGAGGATATCGACCCCGACGACCTCGTGGTTCGGGTCGACGTCAAGACGGGCGACGATGACGGCGACGACGGAGATGGCGACGATGACGACCACGGTCACGACGGTGACGGTGGCTCGGACAGCGATGACGACGACGGTGAAGACGACGACAACGAGAACGACGAGGACGACGAGGACGAAGACAGTGATGGTGATGACGATGAAATGGATGATGACGACGAAGACGACGATGGAGACGACTGACCGATGAACTGGTCCCGTCTCGCCGCGGCGGCTCGCGTTCTCGGCGGCGTCGTCCTCCTCGTCGCCGTCGCCCTCGTCGTCGTGCTCGCCGCCCCGCAGGTATTCGGCGCTGAGGCCAGCTACACCGTCCTCTCGGGGAGCATGTCGCCGACGTTCGACGCCGGCGACGTGGTGGTCGTCCGCGACGTTCCGCCCACGGACATCTCGGAGGGTGATATCATCACCTACCGGGAGGCCGGTAGCGCCATCACCGACGAGCGGACCGACCGCGTGACCCACCGGGTCGTCGCGGTGGACCGAAGCGGCGACAGTCCGGTGTTCCGGACGAAGGGCGACGCCAACGAGGACGTCGACTCGGACCCCGTCGCGGCCGACCGCGTGGTCGGGAGCGTCTGGTTCCACGTGCCGTACCTCGGACTCGCCTCGCAGTTCGCCCAGTCGAAACTCGGCTTGGTCCTGTTCGTCATCCTCCCCGGCGCGCTCCTCGTCGCGACCGAACTCTACTCGCTGTACACTGACGCGCTGGTCGAGGTCGACGGCGACGAGTCCGACGCCGACGGGCGCGCCGGCCACGACGGTTCGCCCGGCGAAGGGGCCGGTATCGACGCCGGCTACGTCAGCACCTCGGACGGCGGCGTCACGCTCTACCCGGAGCGGACGGGGGTCCGCCTCTCGGACCCCGTCGCCGTCGTCGAATCGCCTCCCTCGTCTTCGGCCTCCGACCCCTCCGCTTCGACCGACGATATCGAGTGGGTAACCGACCCTGCCGACCGCGATGCGGCGGCGACGGCGGCCGACGAGACACCCGCATCCGAGGACGGGCGGTGATTCCCTCGTGAGCGGCCCGGACGACGCGGACGCGCTCGACTGGACTCCGGAGCGGTCGCCCGAACTGATTCTCGCCGACGCAACCCGGTGCCGCCGCCTCGTCGACGAGGCGGAGGCCGACCGCGACGCGAACGACTGTGACACGGACGACTTCGACGAGGTCGACTTCGAGCGCCTCGAACGCGGCGACCGCGTCCTCTGTCTCCCCGGCGAGCGCCTGCCCGTTCACGGGGTCGTCCGAGAGGTTCGCCGCTGGGACTCGCGGTCGGCGTCGTTCCTCGATGACGCCGCCCCGGCGACCATCGAGCGTACTTCAATCGACGAGGACGACGGCCCGCGAACCGACGAGCACCCGGTCGCCGTCGGCGACGAGGTCGAAGCCGGCGACCGGCCCACCGAGACGGCGCTGGTGGTCGAGTACCGCCCGCCGCGAGCGGGTCTGCTCCCGATTCCGCTGTCGCTCGCCTCGCTCTTTTCGGCGAAACTTCTCGGCACGCTCTCGCCGCGGCTCTCTCACGTCCTCGGCCGACTGGTCATCGTCTTCGTGGTTGTCGGCATCGTGCTGGTCGGAACCGGCTTGGCCGCCCCCGGAAGCATCGACCGCTTCCTCGACGACAGCGGCATCAACGACGCGCTCTCCGACCTCCGAGGTGACGGTGACCCCGAGCCGTCGCCGCCGGAGGTTACCGTGACGCCTCCCTCGCCGACGCCGGACGCCCCGCCCGACGAGACGAACCAGTCCGGCGACACGCCGACACCAACACCCACGCCGACCACGAGTGCGACGCCCACGCCGACCACGACGACGGACCCCGAATCGACGGAGACGCCCACGCCCACGCCGACGAATACTCCCGAGCCGACCACTACGGCGCGCTCTACGGGCGGCGGGGGTGGAGGCGGTGGCGGCTCCGGTGGCGCCAGCCAAACGACGACCACGACCACGGCCGCATCGTCGCCCGCGCCCGACCCGACGCTGACGGTCGAGGCCGCCGACCCGCCGACGGTCCGAAGCGCCGACGGAACGGCCGGGACGCTCAGCGGCCCCGTGACCGGGTCGCTCTCGTGGATCGGTACGGTCGACAGCGTGGTTCTCGTGGTGAACACGTGGGCACCGGACGACGGCTGGCAGGAGGAGCGACGCGTCACCATCAGGGGGTCGAGTCCCGTGGACGTCGCCGACGCGCTCGGCTCCGACGTGACCTACGCCGACGGCGACCGAACCGCGGGCTTCGCCGCCAGCGACGACGGCGAGACAGCCGTCACGACTGGCTACGTCTCCGTGACGGCGGTGTTCTTCCGCGGCTCGACCGAGGTCGCCCGAACCGAGGAGACCGCGTCGTTCGACGTGACCGTCGAGAACACCGCCGGGAGCGCCCCGGAGGGCGTCGACCTCGAACTCGGCTCCGGCGGGGCCGGCGTCTCGCTTCTCGACACGCAGTCGGTCGCGCCCGGCACCGCGGGCAACTCGACGGGGACGCTCGCTAACCGCGGCCGCGACCCCGGCACGCTGACGCTGGCGTCGATGCCCTTCGAATCCGCTGAAAACGGCCGCTCAGGCCCCGAACTGTCGGTCGATTCGACGGGTGGAGCCGACGAGGGCGAACTCCACGAGGCGCTCGCCGTCCGGCTTCGCGTCGAGCGGGCGAACGGGTCGAGCACCTACGTACTCGGCGACGAGACGACGTATCTCGACTTCGCCGAGGTGTGGAACGAGTCCGTCGCGCTCGGCCGACTCGACGGCGGGGAATCCCTGTCGCTCGTCGTCGAGTGGCGGATTCGGGAGTCGGCAGGCAACAAGATACAGACCGACAGCGTCGACGTGGAGTTCGTCTTCACGCTCGAACAGGCGACCGACTGAGTAGGTTGCGACCCGTTTTCTTCCGGCCGGTTCTCATCCGACGAAGAGCCGGAGGTTGAACGCCGTGGCGAACGCGCCGATGACGGCCAGCGTTATCGGCGGCAGGTAGTACAGCACCTTATCGCCCACGCGAGCGCCGTAGACGCAGATTCCGAGACAGAGGAAGAAGACCGCGAGCTTCGGGAGGACGAGCCCCCAATGGCCGAGGGCGTCCGTGCTCGCCACGAGGAGTGCGTTCGCTTCGTCGAAGCGGCGCTCGTAGTAGAGAATCGTCAGCGTCGTGACGATGTCGCCGACGCCGTAGGTCGTGAGCGCGATGAGCCAGAGGAGCGAGAACTCCCGCGCGTCGAAGGGCGTGTCCGTGAGTCGAAGATACCGTACGCGTGACACACCCTCCATTTCGGGGACCGCAATATGAATCGTCCGGGGCGATAGACTGTCGCGGAAGCTGACGCGTCAGACGAGTCCGACGCCCTCGGCGAGCAGTTCGTGCGAGCGGAGGCCGTCTTCGTGGTCGCCGACGACGTGCTGAATCATCATCTCGTCGGCCCCGACGCGCTCGGCGAGCTGGTCCAACAGCCCCGAAACCGTCTCGGGACTGCCGGAAATCGCCCGCGGCCACTCCTTCGCCCCGAGCGTCGCGGGCGTGGGTTCGGGGACGCCGCCGAGTTCGTCTATCGCCTCCTCGACGGTCGGTCTCGTGCCGACCTCGCCGCGACGCATCCGCTTGTACGTCGCCTCGGCCACCGCGCGGAGTCGCGCCGCCTCCTCGTCGGTCTCGGCGCAGACGGCGTTCACCGCGACCATCCCGTGGGGTTCGTCGATGCCGCCGGCCAGTGGCGACGCCCGGAAGCTCTCTCGGTACTCCTCGAAGGAGTGGACGGCGAACTGCGGTCTGATGAAGCCCGCGAAGCAGTAGGGAAGCCCGAGTTCGCCCGCGATAGTCGCGCTCGACGGACTCGACCCGAGCACCCACGGAACCGGCGGGTCGCCGTTGCCTCGCGGAATTTCGAGGTCGGCGTAGGGGTGCTCGTCGGGGTAGTCGTCGTAGAGGTGGTTGACGACGGCTTCGACCTTCTCGGCGTGGTCGCCGTCGGGGTCCTCGACGTGCCGGTCCGTCCCGAGCGCCTGGTCCGAGGCGGGCGACCCGTTCGCCCGGCCGAGCCCAGCGTCGATGCGGCCGGGGGCGAGCCCGTCGAGCGCGCCGAACTGCTCTGCGACCTTGAACGGGCTGTAGTGGTTGAGCAACACCGCGCCGGAGCCGAGCCGAATCGAGTCGGTCTCCGCGGCGAGGTGGCCGAGCAACACCTCGGGCGTCGTTCCCGCGAGGGTGCTCGCCATGCCGTGGTGCTCGGCGACCCAGAAGCGCGAGTAACCCAGTCGCTCGGCTTGCGCGGCGGCCTCGACGGTGTTCGCGTAGGCGTCGGTCGCGGTCCCGCCTCGCGGAACCGGGGAGAGGTCGACGATAGAGAGGTCCATACCCCGCCTCCGAGACTGCGAGGAATAACGATTGGGCTCCCAGCAGATGCGTACTGTTCTCGGTGAGTCGGAGGTGCATCAGTATTGCGTATTTGACACCTTACTAAATGTTTGAATATTCTGGAAATTTTGAATAATCTAGATTATCTAGGAAATTGAATGCTATAGGGCGTTCTAATTAGTATATCTGTGAAAATGGTGTCTGCGGTCATTTGAGCCGACAACTAATCTTGTTTTATCTATACACTATCCTCGTCTCTTACGCCGTCGGCGTACACAGAATCCGTGACCATTGTCCACAAAAAATTTTTACGGGCCCTATCCGATGGTTCGATAGAGGTTCCCATGCCAAGAGCCGTATTCGACAGCGCCGAGTACGACAGACGCATCGCCCGGACCAAAGAGCGGATGGCCGAACGCGGGCTGGACGCGCTCTTCGTGAGCGACCCCGCGAACATGAACTATCTCACCGGCTACGACGGGTGGTCGTTCTACGTCCATCAGGGGGTCGTGGTCACGCGGGACCGCGACGAACCCGTGTGGGTCGGTCGCGACATGGACGCCAACGGCGCTCGCGCGACGACCACGTTGAGCGAGGAGAGCATCCGGCCGTACAGCGACGACCACGTGCAGTCGCCCCACGACCTCCACCCGATGGACTTCGTCGCGGCCGTGCTGGAGGACCTCGGCGTCGGCGACGCGCGCGTCGGCCTCGAGATGGACGCCTACTACTTCACCGCGAAGTCCTACACGCGCCTGCAGCAGAACCTCCCCGAGGCGAGTTTCGAGGACACGACGCTCCTCGTGAACCGCGTGCGCATCAAGAAGTCCGACGCCGAACTCGACTACATGCGCGAGGCGGCCCGCATCTCCGAGAACGCGATGCAGGCCGGCCTCGACGTCATCGAGGAGGGCGTCCCCGAGTACGAGGCCGCCGAGGCCATCTACTCGGCGCTCATCGAGGGCACCGACGACTACGGCGGCGACTACCCGTCTATCGTCCCGCTGATGCCCTCGGGCGACCACACGGGGACGCCGCACCTCACGTGGACCGACCGCGAGTTCGAGGACGGCGACCCGGTCATCATCGAACTCTCCGGCTGTCGGCACCGCTACCACTCGCCGCTCGCCCGGACGACGTTCGTCGGCGACCCCCCGGAGGAGCTGTCCCGGCGGGCCGACATCGTCGTCGAGGGGATGGAAGCCGCCCTCGACGCGGTCGAACCCGGCGTGACCTGCGAGGCCGTCGAGAAGGCGTGGCGCGACACCATCGCCGAGTACGGCATCGAGAAGAAAGACCGCATCGGCTACTCGATGGGCCTCGGCTACCCGCCGGACTGGGGCGAGCACACCGCGAGCCTCCGCCCCGGCGACGAGACCGTCCTCGAAGAGAACATGACGTTCCACACCATCCCCGGCCTCTGGTTCGACGACTTCGGCGTCGAACTCAGCGAGACGTTCGTCGTCACGGCCGACGGGGCGGAGCCGCTGGCCGACTTCCCCCGCCGGCTATTCACAACTTAATTATGACTCCGGGTCACAGCCCTCATATGATGACCGAAGATGGCAAAAATCGAAACGGCGAAGCGGTCGCCGACGGCGGCTCGGAGTCAGAACCCGAATCGGCGCTGGCGACGGCGCGCAGACAGCTCGAACGCGCGGCGAGCCACGCCGACGTCGACGACGGCGTCGTCGCGCGCCTGAAGCACCCGACGCGGGTCCAGCAGGTCTCGGTCCCGCTCCGCCGCGACGACGGCTCGCTCGACGTGTTCACCGGCTTCCGCGCCCAGCACGACGACGTGCGCGGGCCGTACAAGGGCGGCCTCCGCTACCACCCGGAAGTGACCGCCGACGAGTGCATCGGGCTCTCGATGTGGATGACCTGGAAGTGCGCCGTGATGGACCTCCCGTTCGGCGGCGGCAAGGGCGGCGTCGCGGTCGACCCCAAGACGCTCTCTGACGAGGAGCGCGAGCGACTCACGCGACGGTTCGCCGAGGAGATTCGGAACGTCGTCGGGCCGAAGAAGGACGTTCCCGCGCCCGACATGGGAACCGGTCCGCAGGAGATGGCGTGGTTCATGGACGCCTACTCGATGCAGCAGGGCGAGACGACGCCCGGCGTCGTGACGGGCAAGCCGCCGGTCATCGGCGGCTCCTACGGCCGCGAGGAGGCCCCCGGTCGCTCCGTCGCCATCGTCACCCGCGAAGCCATCGACTTCTACGACTGGGACATCGAAGACACCACCGTCGCGGTCCAAGGGTTCGGGTCCGTCGGCGCGAACGCCGCCCGCCTCCTCGACGAGTGGGGCGCGAAGGTGGTCGCCGTCTCCGACGTGGACGGCGCGATTTACGACCCCGACGGCCTCGACACGCAGGACGTCCAGGGCCACGACGAGCGTCCCGGCATGGTGTCGGGCTACGACGCCCCCGAGTCGCTCACGAACGAGGAACTGCTCGAACTCGACGTGGACGTGCTCATCCCGGCGGCCATCGGGAACGTCATCACGACCGAAAACGTCGACGCCATCTCGGCGGACATGGTCGTCGAGGGCGCGAACGGGCCGACGACGTTCGCGGCCGACGCCGTCCTCGAAGAGCGCGAGATTCCCGTCGTCCCCGACATCCTCGCCAACGCCGGCGGCGTGACGGTCTCGTACTTCGAGTGGCTCCAGGACATCAACCGCCGCCAGTGGTCGCTCGAACGCGTCCACGAAGAACTCGAAGCCGAGATGCTCAAGGCGTGGAACGCGGTCCGCGAACACGTCGAAGAGCGCGACCTGACGTGGCGCGACGCGGCGTACGTCGTCGCGCTCTCCCGCATCGGCGGCGCGAAGGAGACGCGGGGCCTCTGGCCCTGAACGGCTGAGCGTCGAGCGAAATTCGAAGCGACCCGCGACCCGAGGGCCGCGGCGCGGCCCGTTTTCTTTTTCGGCGCGCTTCTCAGTCAGCGACCGCTTCGGCGACCTTCTCTATCGGGTGCGGCGGGTCGTCGGCCGCGCCGTCCATGTCTTCGAGTTGGGTCCGACAGGACGCGCCGGGCGCGACGACCGTGTCGCCGCGGCTCTCGCCGATTTGGTCCGAGAGGATGTCGCCGATGGCCTTCGACAGCGAGTGGTGTTCGGCCTCGTAACCGAAGCTCCCGGCCATGCCGCAACAGCCGGAATCGAGCGGGTCCACGTCGTAGCCGGCGCGCCGGAGGACGCCCACCGCGTGGTGGTCCTTGCGCGTCGCCTTCTGGTGGCAGTGGCCGTGGTACGTCAGCGTCTCGTCGTCCGCCGACGCTGTGGCGTCGATGTCTTCTACGAGACGCTTCGCGTCGAGGTACTCCATGATGCCGTAGGTCTCGGCGGCGACGGCCTCGGCGGCGTCGCTTGAAAGCAGGTCGAGGTAGTCCGACTGGAACATGACCGCGTCCGAGGGCTCGACGAGCACGACGCTCCAGCCGGCTTCGACGCGGGGCGCGAGCGCGTCGACGTTCGTCTCGGCGCGCGCCCGCGACCGGTCGAGGAAGCCCTTCGAGTGGGCCGGGCGGCCGGTGGCGGTCACGTCGTCCGGAATCGAGACGTGGACGTTCGCGGCTTCGAGCACGCGAATCGCGGCCTTCCCCGCGTCGGGGTGGTTGTAGTTGGTGTAGCTGTCGGGGAACACGAGCACCTTGTCGGTGGCCTCGGCCTCGGGGACGCGAGCGCCGCCCCGCGCCTCGAACCAGTCTTCCAGCGATTCGCGGTGGAACGTCGGGAGCGACCGCTCTCTGGCGATGCCGACGGTCTTCTCCATGACCGTCCGCGCGCCCGGCACCTTCGCCGCCCAGTTCGAAAGCGGGGCGAGCCGCGAGCCCAGCGCGTTCAGCCGGTCCACCTCGGCGAACAGGCGGTCTCGGAGAGTCGCGCCGTGAGACTGGTGGTGGGCGTGTTCGACCTCGGCTTTGAGCTTCGCCATGTCCACCTCGCTGGGGCAGTCGCGGGCGCAGCCCTTACAGCCGACACAGAGGTCCAGCACCTCGCGCATGAACTCGGTGTCCGTCGCGTCGGCGTCGAGGTCGCCGCTCATGGCCTGCCGGAGCATGTTGGCGCGACCGCGGGTCGACAGCCCCTCTTCCTCCGTGGCGCGGTAGGTCGGACACATCACGCCGCCGGTGGTCGACTGGTCGCCCCGACAGCCGCCGCAGCCGTGGCAGAGTTCCGCCATCCCCTGAAAGCCGTTTTCGGTGTCCCACTCGAGTTCGGGGTCGAAGCCGGCGTCGAACTCGTAGTCGGGGTCGAACCGGAGGTTCTCGGTCATCGACACGTCGCCGCAGACCTGCCCCGGATTCAGGAGCCAGTCGGGGTCGAACGCGGTCTTGAGGTCGCGGAAGGCGTTCCAGAGGCGGTCGCCGTACAGTTTGCGGTTCCACTGGGTCCGCGCGCGGCCGTCGCCGTGTTCGCCCGACACCGACCCGCCGGCCTCGACGACGAAGTCCGTCACCTCGTCGGCGATGGTCTCGAACGAGTCGAGGCCGTCGAGCGTCTTCGTGTTGACGAGCGGGCGGACGTGCAGTACGCCCGGGCCCGCGTGGGCGTAGAAACTCGTGTTGGCGTCGTGGTCGTCGATGACCTCGCGGAACCGCTCGACGTAGCCCGGCAGTTCGTCGGCCGGCACGGCGCAGTCCTCGATGAAGGAGATGTGCTTCTCGTCGGTCGTCCGCGAGAGCAGGATGGGTGCGGCGGCCTTGCGCATCTCCCAGAGCCCCGCGCGGGCCGCCTCGTCGTGGGCTTCCAGCGCGTCGAACGCGCGGGCGTCGTCGGCGACGCCGACGCCGTCGGATGGGGTCGTTTCCGGCGTCACCGAGGGTGCGCGGGCCGTCAGCAGGTCGGCGACTTTCCGCCTGCCGTCCGCGTCGGAGTCGGCGTAGAACTCGACCAGCAGGGCCGCGCGGGTCCCGTCGGGGAGCGACGCGGCCACGTCGTGGAACTCAGCGGTGTCGAGCGCGAGGTCGATGAGCACGTCGTCGATGAGTTCGACCGCCGCCGGGTCGTGGTCGAGGATGGGGGCCACGTCGGCGGCGGCGTCGAACACGTCCTCGTAGGTGAGGAGCGCGACGGCCTTCGTCTCCGGGAGCGGTTCGAGCGAGACGGTCGCCTCGGTCACGACGGCGAGGGTCCCCTCGCTCCCGGCGAGCAGACGCGCGAGGTTCACGGTCCCCGACTCGCAGTCCGGGTCGGTTCCGGTCCCGTCAGCCAGCGGGCGCTCCCCGCGGGCCTCATCGACCAGCGCGTCGAGGTTGTAGCCGGAGACGTTGCGCTTGAGGTCCGGGTAGCGGGCGTCTATCTCCTCGCGTTCCTCGTCGAGCACGCGGACGACCTCGGCGTAGATTCGGGGGAGAAGCGGACTCTCCGGGCCGTCGGCCCCCCACGCGTCGCTCTCGGGGTCGGCCTTCTCCCGGAGTTCGGCCACGCGCACCTCGCCGAAGTGGTGGACGCTCCCGTCGGCGAGGACGACCTCGCACTCCTCGACGTAGTAGTCGGTCTTGCCGTACTTCAGGGAGTGCGCGCCGGTGGAGTTGTTACCGATAGCGCCCCCGAGGACGCTCCGGTCGCCCGCGGCGGGGTCCGGGCCGAACGTGAGACCATGGTCGGCCGCGGAGTTATTGAGGTCCGCGAGCGTGACCCCGGCCTGCGCGGTCGCCGTCGCCGCCTCGGCGTCTACCGACTTGACCCCGTCCATGTGCCGCGAGAGGTCGAGGACGACCGCCTCGTTGACGGCCTGTCCGGCGAGGCTCGTGCCGCCGCCGCGGGGGAGGACGGGAATCTCGCGGTCGGCGCAGTACTCCACGACGGCCGCCACGTCGGCGGTCGAGGTCGGCATGACGACGCCGACGGGGAGCACCTCGTACGCCGAGGCGTCGGTCGCGTACAGCTGTCGGGTGTACTCGTCGAACCGCACGCCGCCGTCGACGAGGCGTTCGAGGTCGCTCACGAGCGCCTCGCGGTCGGTGTCGCCGCCGACGTAGTCGTAGTCGGCGCGCGGGTCGTCGCCGGGGTCGACTGCCGGGTCGGTCTGCTGGTCGGCGCGAGAGTCGTCGGGACGTTCCTGCGTCGCCATCGGGAGTCAGTTCGACTCGGCGGCCAGCACTTGGTTCTCCAACTCCTCGCCCTCGTCGAGTCGCCCGAGGTTCCCGGCGACGATGTCGGCGAGGCGGTCCCAGTGTTTCGGCGTGTGGCCGCCCGTGTGGGGCGTGATGAGGCAGTTCTCCAGCCCCCACAGCGGGTGGTCGGCGGGAAGCGGCTCGGGGTCGGTCACGTCGAGCGCGGCCCCGCGAATCTTGTTCGACCGCAGCGCCGACACGAGCGCGTCGGTGTCGACGATGCCGCCGCGGGCGGCGTTGACGAGCACCGCGTCGGTCGGCATCGTGGCGAACTCCGCCTCGCCGATGAGCCCGCGGGTCAGGTCGTTCAGCGGACACGCGACCACGACGTACTCGCTCCGGGAGAGCGCGTCGTGAATCGCGTCGGGTTCGAAGCCGGCGACCTCGTCGGTCGGGCCGCCCTTCGACGGGGTGTAGCGGATGCCGATAGTCTCGACTTCGAAGCCTTGCAACCGCTGGGCGACGGCCTGCCCGATGGAGCCGAGGCCGATAATCGTCACCGTGCTGTCGGTGAACTCGCCCGATTGGAAGTGCCGCCACTCGGCGCGCTCTTTGCGCCGCCAGCCCTCGTGGAGGCGGCGGGCGAACACGAGCATGTTGCCGATGGCCTGCTCGGCGATTCCGGGCGCGTGGATGCCGCCGGCGTTGGTGACGGCGACGCCGTGTTCCGCGAGCGCGTCCATCGGGACGTGGTCGGTCCCGGCGAACGTGCAGGCGAACAGTTCGAGGCGGTCGGCGCGGTCCAGCAGGTCCTCGTCTATCGTGATGCCCGTGACCACGCGGGCGTCGGCGACGAGTTCGCGTTCCTGTTTCGGCGTCCGGGCGAGCGTCACGGTCCGGTCCGGGAGGCGCTCGCGGAGCGCGTCGGCGTACGATTCCATCGAAAGGCCCTCGGTCCCCTCGCGGAGGACGACGATGTCTGTCTCGCTCATGGTGTGAGTCGCGCGCGTCGCGGGCGCGGTTGCTACATCGATTGGGTGTCGTTCCCTTAGTCTTTTTGTGTAGCCGGTGTCCACGGATACCGTTTATGCTTAAGTGGGTGGCGAGTGGTACGTGTACGCATGGCCGACGCCGTTCGAGCGCGACTAGCGGAGCTTCGCAGAGACCTCCACCGCCACCCGGAACCGGGCTGGTGCGAGTTCCGGACGACCGCGCGGCTCGTCGAGGAACTGCGCGCCATCGGCGTGGACGAACTCGCCGTCGGCGCGGACGCCTACGACCCCGACGACCGGATGGCGGTCCCGAGCGACGACCGACTCGACGAGTGGTACGAGCGGGCGCTCGACAGCGGGGTCGACCCGGACCTCCTCGAACCGCTCCGCGGCGGGACGACCGGCTGCGTCGCCGTCCTCGACCGCGGCGAGGGGCCGACGGTCGGTCTCCGCGTCGACATCGACGGGCTGTTCATCGAGGAGTCGGACGACGCGGGTCACGACCCCGCGGCCGAGGGCTTCCGCTCGGAGACGGGCGAGACGATGCACGCCTGCGGCCACGACACTCACATGACGTGGGGACTGGCGACGCTCGAAGCCGTCACGGAAAGCGACTTCTCCGGCCGCCTCGTCGTGTTCTTCCAGCCCGCGGAGGAGATTTCGGGGGGCGGCGCGCCCATGGCGAAAAGCGAGTACGCCGCCGACATCGACTACCTCTTCGCGGTCCACGTCGGCCTCGACCACCCGACGGGGGAGGTCGTCGCCGGCATCGAGAAACCGCTCGCCATGTGCCACATCGACGCGGAAATCGAGGGGACGACCGCCCACGCCGGGAAAGCGCCGGAGGCCGGCGCGAACGCCATCCACGCGCTCGGCACCGCCATCGAGAGCGTCTACGGCATCCCGCGACACTCCGACGGGATGACCCGCGTCAACGTCGGCCGGGTCGAAGGCGGCACCGCGAGCAACGTCATCGCCGACGAGGTCGAGGCCGTCGCCGAGGCGCGCGGCGAGACGACCGAACTCATGGAGTACGCCAAGTCCGAACTCCGCCGGCGGTTCGAGAAGGCCGCCGAACTGCACGACTGCGAGGCGACGGTCGACGTGGTCAGCGAGAGCCCGCGGGCCGACAGCGACCCCGAGCTCGTGGAGGCGGTCGCCGACGCCGCCGAGGGCGTGCGCGGCGTCGACCGCGTCGTGCCGACCGCCGACTTCGGCGCGAGCGAGGACGCCACGTTCCTCATGGAGCGCGTCCAGCGCGACGGCGGCCTCGCGTGCTACTCCATCGTCGGCACCGACCATCCGACGAGCCACCACACCGCGACGTTCGACGTGGACGAGCGCAGTCTCGAAACCGGCGTCGAGGTGCTCACGCGGTCGATTCTCTCGGTCGCGGGAGTCGAGTCGGCACCGGAACTCGCGGGAGAGAACCGATGAGCGACGGCCGCGTCACCGGCGAGTCGGCTCCCCCGGCGTCCGAAATCGTCACCGCCGAGGACGTGGCGGACGCCCACGAGCGACTCGACGGCGTGGTCCACCGGACACCGCTCGATAGCTCGCGGACCATCGCCGGCCGCTGCGGGGCCGAGCGGGTCGACCTCAAACTGGAGAACGTCCAGCGGACGGGGTCGTTCAAGATTCGCGGCGCGTACAACGCGATGGCGCAGCTCCCCGAGTCGGTGCGCGAGCGGGGGGTCGTCGCCTCCAGCGCCGGCAACCACGCGCAGGGCGTCGCGCTCGCCGGCGACCTGCTCGGCATCGACACGACCATCGTCGTCCCCGAAATCACGCCGGCGGTCAAAATCGACGCGACCCGCGGCTACGGCGCGGACGTCGTCGTCGAGGGCGACCTGTACGAGGAGTCGTACGAACACGCCCTGCGACTCGCCGACGAGGAGGGACTGGAGTTCGTCCACCCCTTCGACGACGCGGCCGTCATCGCCGGACAGGGGACCGTCGGGCGGGAACTCGCGGCTGACGCGCCCGACGTGGATACGGTTCTCGTCTCCATCGGCGGCGGCGGCCTCATCTCCGGCATCGCCACCGCGCTGAAGGCGCGGGACCCCGACGTGCGCGTCGTCGGCGTCCAACCCGAGGGGGCGGCCCACGCCAAACCCTCGCTGGAGGCCGACGAGATTCGCATGCTCTCGGAGGTCGATACCGTCGCCGAGGGTATCGCCGATGCGCGGCTGTTAGAGCGGACGTTCGCGGTCGTCCGCGACCGCATCGACGACGTGGTCTCGGTCGACGACGCGGACCTCGCGGTCGCCACGGCGGTCCTCGCCGAGCGGGCGAAGACGGTCGCCGAACCGGCCGGCGCGGCCCCGGTCGCCGCGCTGCTGTCGGGTGCGGTCGACGTCGAGGGCGAGCGCGTCGCGGCCGTCGTCTCCGGCGGCAACGTCGGCCTCTCGGAACACGCCGAACTGACCCGCGTCGGGATGGAGGCGCTCGGCCGCGCCGCCGAAGCGCGCCTCGAACTCGACGGCTGGCCAGCGGTTCTCGGCGACCTCTCCGAGGCCGTCGCCGCGTCCGGGGCCGAACTCGATAGCGTCGAGCGCGCCGCCCGAACCGCCGCCGACGAACCGAATCGCGTTCCGGTCGAGGTTCGCCTCGACGGGAGCGGTCCGGACCACCTCGCGGACGCGCTCGATTCGCTGGCCGCGCTCGACGGCGTCGAAGTCGTCTCACACTCGCTGGACGAGCGCGTCGGCGAGTCCGGTGACTCGGCCTGAGTAGTCCGGAAAAACGGGACAGACCGCGTCTCGGGTCCGTTCTTTCTCACGCTGTCCGTCCGGCGAAACCCACGCTCACGCGACCGCTTCGGTCGCCACGGCGTCCATCGCCTCGCAGAAGATGCCCACGCCCATCTCGATTTCGCGCTCGCTGGAGTCGAGCGGGGGCAGGAGGCGAATCGTCTTTTTCCCACAGCCGAGAGTGAGCAGGCCGCGGTCGAGCGCCGCCTCGACGACGGCGTCGCGGCGCTGTTTGGTGTCGAACTCGACGGCGAGCATGAGGCCCTTGCCGCGCACGTCGACCACGTGGTCGGGTGCGTCGTCGGCGAGGAGCTCCTTCGCCTGCCGGCCGCGCTCGGTCGCGTTGTCGAGCAGGTCGTACTCCTCGATGGCGTCGAGCGTGAGCGCGCCCTGCATCGACGCGAGCAGGTCGCCGCCGCCGAACGTCGACCCGAGGCGGTTCTTCTCGGTCGGGAAGACGTCGGACCGCGAGACGGTCGCGCCGACGCGGAGCCCCTTCGCGCTGGCGATGACGTCGGGTTCGATGGGGTAGTGGTCGGCGGCCCACATCTCGCCCGTCCGCCCGACGCCCGACTGAATCTCGTCCACGACGAGCGGGATGTCGTAGGTGTCGCAGACGTCGCCCACCTCGGCCATGAACTCCTCGCTCGGGAAGCGGTAGCCGCCGACGCCCTGAATCGGTTCGAGAATCGCGAACGCGACCTCGTCGGGGTTGACGTGGCCGCCCTCCGGCGAGAGCGAGTTCCGCAACTGCGACCCGCCGCCCGCGAAGAAACCGCAGTCGCAAGAGTCCGCCGAACAGCCCGAGTCCGCGCAGAACGGAACCGTCTCGATGCCCGCGACTTGCGGGTAGTGGCGGGTGTAGACCTCTTTCGATTTCGTGAGCGAGAGCGTCCCGAGGGTCCGGCCGTGGAAGCTCCCCTCGAAGGCGTAGCCGTACTTCGCGGGGGCCTTGTGGTCGTGCGTTATCTTCATCGCGTTCTCGACGGCCTCGGCCCCGGAGTTCGACAGGAACACCGTGTCCATCCCGTAGTGAGAGGAGACGTCGGTGAGCTTGTCCATCAGGTGGCTCGACCCGGGGAACTCGGCGGTTTCGGGGTCCGGTCCCGCGCCGAAGTACATGTCCTGTCCGGCGATTTTCATCGGTTCGACGAGGTCGAACTCCCGGAGCTTCGACAGCACCTTCTCGTTGTTGTAGCCGAGCGGCGCGGCCCCGATGTGGCAGGTGAAGTCCAAGAGGACGTTGCCGTCCACGTCGGTGACGAACGGGCCGTCGGCCTCGGCGGTCACGTCCCAGACGAACTCGTGGGAGTACTCGCTGGGCGCGGCGTGCTTGTGATGGAACTCGACCCACTGCTTCGCGTTGGGTCCGGGCAGCGCTGCTGCGTCCGGTTCTGCGGTATCCCGATCCATACACAGGATTTGTTGATACCGTACATTAAAACTTGGTATCATAGAGGCTACCACGCGTCACGGCTCGCGGTCCGCCTCGGCGACCGCGCCGGCGGCGCTCTCGGTCGGTACCGGTCTTCAGAGAATGGAGATGGACGGCGACGGGGACAGAGACGGGGACGGAACCGCGTTCGGCTGGAGTCGGCGTCAGTCGTCGTCGTGGCTGGAGACGTTCGCGGCCGGTGCCTGCCCGCCGGTCGACTCCGACTTCCCCCAGAGGTTCGTCTCGTCTTGGAGGAGCAGGCTTCCGTAGTCGTCTTGGAAGGTCCGGATGAGCCCGAGCGTCGCTATCACGCAGATGACCGCGAACGGCGCGCCCGTGATAATCGCCGCGGACTGCAGGGCGTTCACGCCGCCGACGACCATCAGGATGGACGCCACCGCGCCCTGGAGGACGGCCCAGAAGATGCGGTTGAGCGCGGAGGGTTCCTTTTTGCCGCCGGTCGTCATCATCGACACCGCCAGCGTCGACGAGTCGGCGGAGGTGACGAAGAACGTCGTCACGAGCACGAGGAACCCGAACAGGAGCAGCGGTCCGACGATGGGGAGATTGCCGAAGAGGACGTACCCCGAGACCGCTTCGCCGTACTCGGAGACCGGCCCGAGGACGTTCGCCGCGCCCGTGTGCTGCATGATGACGCCCGCGCCGCCGACGATGGCGAACCACGGGACCGTCGCGAGCGAGGTCGCGCCGATACCGGCGAACGCGACCTCACGGACGCTCCGACCGCGCGAGATGCGGGCGATGAACAGGCCCGCGAAGGGCGACCACGCCAGCGGCCAGAGCCAGTAGAAGACGGTCCACGCGTTGACCCACTTCCCTGCGCTGGCCGTGGTGGCCTGCGTGAACAGGCTCATCTGGAAGAAGTCGCCGATGAAGCCGCCGGTCGCCTGCGTGCCGAGTTCGAGGATGCGGAACGTCGGCCCGAACACCAGCGTCGCGACCATCAACAGGGAGAACACGACCATGTTGAAGTTCGAGAGCCGGCGAATCCCCTTGTCGACGCCCAGCACCAACGAGATGGTGAAGATGACGACCATGCCCGTGATGACGAGGATGGTCCCCACGTCGCCGAGTTGGATGCCCCACTGGAAGTTCAGTCCGGTGATGAACTGGCTCCCGATGAAGCCCAGCGAGGTCGCGACGCCGCCGAGGGTCGCGAACACGGCGAGAATATCGACGGTTTTCCCTATCGCGCCGTCGACGTTGTCCGCGCCGAGCACCGGCGTCAGGACCGCCGACACGCGAAGCGGCGCGTCGTAGTTGTAGACGAAGTAGCCGATGGCGAGCCCCATCACGGTGAAACACGACCACTGGGTCAGACTCCAATGGAAGATGGAGTACTGGACCGCCAGCGGCATCGCCGCCGCGGACTGGGCCTCGGCCCCGTACAGCGGCGGGACCGTCGAGTAGTGGAACAGCGCCTCCGCGGGCCCCCAGAAGACGATACCCGCCGCGAGCCCGGCGGAGTACATCATCGCGAAGTAGGAGAGGAACCCGTACTCTGGGTCCTCGTCACCGAGCTTCAGGTTCCCCCACGGCCCGAATATCACGAAGCCCAAGAACAGGACGAACCCGAGCATCGCCAACAGGAAGAACCAGTTGAACGTGGCGAGAATCCACCGGCGAATCCCGAGGACGAAGTCGTAGGAAGCCTCGGGATTGAGGCTGAACGCGCCGACGAAGAGCAGCGTTATCGCCGCGCCGAACGCGAACACCACCGGCTCGATTTCGTCGAGGAAGCGCCCGACCGCGCCGTCAGCGGAACTCACGGCTGACACCCCCCTGTGCGACCGCTCCGTTCGACCCCGTCCGACCGGGGCCGTCACCTCCCGACTGACTGGCCGGGGCCCGCGCCCCGAACTGTGCGTCACGACGACCGTTGCACGCGTGTGCTATGTTGTGGTCTGACATACTCTCGCTCCGACGGACACCATGCTACGTGATGTCCCACATCACGACAAGTGCAAACATTACCAATAAAATTTGTGGTTATCGGTGACGCCGAGAACGAAATCCGTTTACAAACGGTCGGAAAGTCGGACGTCGACCCGCTGCAGTCGTGCGCTTTCCTCGCTGCGTAGCGCCTCCCACCGCCCTCGACCGGTGCGTTCACACGAACTGTAGACGAGACTTCGGAATACCTCGGCTATCGACCCGATACGTCCGGATATTCGGTCCGTTCGTAACACTTAATCGAATTCGTACACGCGTTCTGTATATGGCAAACGACGCCGACGGAACGGACGGCACCGACGACCTCGCCTACGCCGCCGACCGCGGCCGCGGCATCCTGACGCCGAGCGACCGCGAGTTCCTGCTCGGTCGGAAGACCGACTACACCGACCACTCGAAAAAACAGAAGCGCAACCGGATTCGACGCCGCCTCCGCAACGCGATACTCGATTTCACCATCCTCTTCGAGTCGCTCGAAGACCGCGACCGCGAGACGGTGTTCAACCCCGACGCCGCCGACCGCGAGGCGTACACCCGGGGCATCACCGACATGCTCGCGTTCCTCCACCTCGGGACGATGGGCTACTACACCCCGTTCAAGGACATGCTCTCCGAGGGCGTCAACAAGGCCGAACAGGAACTCGCCGGCTCCGACTACCGGATGGTCACGGTCGACTTCAACGTCGAACCGGTCGGCCAAATCGACGTCGACGCCGTCATCGACAAGCTCGAACGCGGCGCGTTCGACCAGCTCACGGACGAGGAGCTACAGGCGTTCGTCAGGCTCCTCGCGGAGTCCGACGACTTCTCTGCGACCGACCTGCGCGCCGATATGAAAGCGCAGATGTCGGCGTTCCTCGAGCGAATCGACGCCGCGAACGAGCGGCGCGACCGCCGGGTCGACGAACTGAACGACTGAACCGCGGTCCGCCACCCCTGAATAAACCCGCGGTCGCGCGGCTGCGCCCCCACGGGTCGCGGCCTATCCGAGATACGCTATCGCGTCCATCTCGACGCGAACGTCGCCGGGCAGGCGCGCGACCTCGACGCAGACGCGGGCCGGCGGCACCTCGTCGAACCGCGCGCCGTACGCCTCGTTGACCCGCTCGTAGTCGTCGAGGTCGGTGACGTACACCGTCAGTTTCACCGCGTCGTTGAGGCCGTCGCCGCCGGCCTCGGAGACGACGGCCGCGATGTTGTCGAGCACGCGGTCGGTCTGTTCCTCGATGTCGCCGTCGACCTCCTCGTTCGTCTCGGGGTCGACCGGGCCGTAGCCCGAGACGTAGAGCGTGTCGCCGGCGACGACGCCCTGCGAGTAGGGGTTGTCCGTGCGCGGGGCGTCGTCCGTGATGACTCGTTCGGGTGGCATCGTGGTGTTCGACCGTGATTAGACTCGTTGCGTTTCGGCCGTGACCGCTTCGATGCCGTCGGTGATGACGTCGAGCGCCGTCTCCGCGAGGTCGCGGGTGAGCACGAGCGGCGGGAGCAGTCGCAGGACGTTCCCGTGCCGGCCGGCCTTCCAGACTAACACGCCGCGCTCGAAGCAGTACTGCTGGAGCGCGTCGGCCGCGTCGCCGTCGGGCTTGCCCTCGGCGTCGACGAACTCCGCGCCGATGAACAGCCCCTTCCCGCGAACGTCCACGATTCGGGGGTTGTCCTCCGCGACCTCCGAGAGCCGGCCGCGGATGTACTGGCCGAGGTCGCGGGCGTGCTCGAGGAGGTCGTGTTGCTGGATGTACTCGATGGCGCGGGTGCCGGCGCGCATCCCGACGACGTGGCCGCGGTACGTGCCCGCGTGGTCGCCCGACCCCCACGTGTCGAGGTCCTCGTGGTAGATGGTCGCCGACAGCGGGAAGCCGGTCCCGCCGAGCGCCTTCGCCGAGGTCATCACGTCCGGCGTGACGCCGTACCACTCGCTCGCCCACCACTTGCCGGAGCGGCCGAGACCGCTCTGAATCTCGTCGAACACGAGCGGCACGCCGTTGTCGTCGGCGATGTCGCGGAGGCCCTTCAGGAACCCCTTCGGCGGGGTGACGACGCCGCCTTCGCCCTGAATCGGTTCGACGAAGATACCCGCCGGGTTGGCGAGGCCGCCGTAGGGGTCCTCGAAGATGGCCTTGACCTCTTCGAGACAGTGGTCGACCGCCTCCTGGGGGCCTTTGCCCATCTCGACCGTGTTCGGGTAGGGAGCGTGGACCACGTCGGGAAGCAGCGGCGAGTAGTCGCCCTTGAACTTCTTGTTGCCGGTGAGACTCATCGCGCCGCTCGTCGCGCCGTGGTACGCGCCGCGGAAGGCGACGAGCCCGGTTCCCTCGGTGTTGTACTTGGCGAGTTTGATGGACGCCTCGATGGCGTCGCTCCCGGTCGGCCCGCCGAAGACGACGCGGTTGTTGCCGCGCAGTCCCCCGGGCGCGATTTCGTCCAACTTCTCGATGAGGTCGAGTCGGGCCTCCGTCGGGAAATCGACGGTGTGGACGAACTTGTCGGTCTGCTCGTGGACGGCCTCCAACACGTACGGGTTCGAGTGACCCACGTTGAGCACGCCGATGCCGGCGAACATGTCGATGAAGGTGTTGCCGTCGGCGTCACGCACCGTCGCTCCCTTCCCGCTTTCGAACGCGATGGGGATGTCCTCGGGATACGAGACGGCGCTGCTGTCGATTCGCTGCTGTTTTTCGAGGAGTCGCGTCGATTTCGGCCCCGGAACGTCGCCCACGTTCGGCGCGTCGTCGAAGTGCAACTCGTGAATCGGCGGACCTGCGACCATACCTCAACCCATGTAGAACAGTCATAAATAATTTGTCCACGCTTCCTATTGATGACGTACACAGTATTCGGTTTCGGGACTGGTATCCCGCGGTAATTTGGTTAGCGACGTAACAGTAACCACAATGGATTTGTGCGAGGCAAGTCCTTCTTTTTCTAATGTTACACGCAAAAGGTCCGCTGCTCACGGTCGACTTAGGGGACGAGACCAGTCGGACGGAAGACATCGACGAGATTCTCGAATCCTACGTCGGCGGCCGCGGGGTGGCCACCCGCCTCGCCCACGAGCGCGTCTCATTCGACGTTGACCCCTTCAGCCCGGAGAACCGGGTTTACTTCAGCACCGGTCCCATGCAGTCCTCGAACATGAGTTTCACCGGCCGCACGAACTGCACCAGCGTCTCGCCGCTGACCGGCGGCCTCTGCTCGTCGAACGCGGGCGGGTTCGTCTCGCGGAACTTCGCGGACGCGGGCTACTCGGCGGTCGAACTCACGGGCGCGAGCGACGAGTTGGTCGTCCTCCACGTCACAGACGAGGGTGTCGAGTTCGAGTCCGTCCCGGACCTCGCCGGCGCGACGGTCCCCGAGACGGTCGCGTACCTCGACGACGAACACGGCATCGAAGCCGACCGGACGATGGTCGTCGGTCCCGCCGGCGAGAACCTCGTGCGCTTCGCCTCCATCATGACGAGCGAGGAGCGCGCGTTCGGCCGCGGCGGTCTCGGTGCCGTCCTCGGGTCGAAGAACGTGAAGGCGCTCACCTTCGGCGGCGACTCCGCGCCCGACATCGAGATTCCGTCGTCGCAGATGGAGATTCACCGCGAGGCCGCCACCGACGACCACATCATGAAGCGGCAGGGGACCGTCGCCGTGCTGGACCTCGCCAACGAGATGGACGGCCTCCCGTCGTACTACTTCTCCGAGCGCCACTTCGAGGGCGCGGAGGGAATCAACGGCGACGCCGTCGAGAAGAAGAAGTACAAGAAGGGCACCTGTTCCGCCTGCGCGTTCGCGTGCAAACTCCCCACGAGAGACGAGGAGGCGGGCGTGGAAACCGAGGGCCCCGAGTTCGAAGTCACCATGGCGTTCGGGTCGAACTCCGGCGTCGACGACATCGTCGAGGTGATGAAGTCGAACGAGCTGTGCGACCGCTACGGCCTCGACGCCATCTCGGCCGGCAACACCGTCGCGGCCTACCTCGCCAGCGAAGACGAGTTCGGCAACACCGACCTCATCCACGACCTCGTGGAGAAAATCGCGCTCCGGGAGGGAATCGGCGACGACCTCGCCGAGGGCATCGCCCGCGTCCACGACGACCTCGGCGTCGAGAACTGGACGGTCAAGGGGATGGACTTCGCCGCCCACGAGGGGCGCGTCCTCCACGGACAGGGTCTGTCGTACGCCGTCGCCAACCGCGGCGCGGACCACATGTACGCGGTGTTCTACTCCCAGGAGTACCCGCTCGTCGGCAAGGACGACGCCTACCCGCCGGAAGGGTTCGAGGGCAAGCCCAAGCGCCTCATCGAGAAGGAAAACCAGATGGCGCTCAACGACAGCGGCATCGTCTGCAAGTTCTCGCGGGACTTCATGACCCCCGAGCGCTACGAGATGCTGTTCGGCGCCGACTTCGAGGACCTGCTGGCCGTCGGCGACCGCATCGTCACGCTCGAACGGCACTTCAACAACCAGCGCGGCTTCGACCGCGGCGACGACACGCTCCCGTACGCCGACGAGTTAGACGGGTTCGAAGCGGCGCTCGAAGCGTACTACGAGCGTCGCGGGTGGACTGACGACGGCGTCGTCCCGTCGGGCAGCGTCCCGGCGTAACGCGCTCGACTGACCGACTCGGTCGGTCCGACGAACGTTTCTCACGTCTCACTTTTCGCTTCTCACACTCACGCTTCGTTCGCCTCGTCCGCTTGAGTCCGATATAGTTCCGCGACGCCCTGTTCGAACCGCTCGGCGGCGCGTTCGAGCAGTTCCACCTGCGTCGCCCGCGTCTCCTCGTCGATGACGTAGGCGGGACCGCTCAGATTTAGCGACCCGTACACCTCGCCCCGCGGCGACTTCACGGCCTTTCCGATGGCCCAAAAGCCCTCGACCGCCTCGCTGCTGTTCTCGGCGTACCCTTGCTCGCGGACCGTCGCCAGCTCCGCGAACAGTTCCTCTTCGGTCGTGATGGAGTCGTCCGTCGCCGCCGGCAGTCCCCAGCGGTCGATGATTTCCCGCACCCGCGTCTCCGGGTACTCGGCGATAATCGCCTTCCCCGAACACGTCGTGTGGACGTGAAACGGACTGCCGTCGATGAGAAAGCGCGGCGAGTTCGCGAACTCGAGGTCGCCGTACAACGAGACGATTCGGCCGTGTTCTTCGACCGCGAAGTCCGCGTCCATCGACGACTCGCTGTCGAGCCACGAGACGGTCTCTTGGGCGACCCTGTAGTAGTCCTTGCGCGTCCTGACGTAGTCGCCGAGGTGACAGAACTTCGCCCCGAGGTGGTACTCGTTGTCGACGTTCACGACGTAGCCGTACTCCGCGAGCGTTTTGAGGTGGGCATGGACGGTGCTCTTCGCGAGGTCCGTCGCCTCGACCAACTCGCCCATCGTCGCCCCCTCCAGTTCGAGGATGTGGTCGACGAGCGCCAGCGAGGCGGCGGTCGTCTTGAGCACGCCGGACGGGTCGTGTCTATTCATGGAGGGGAATCCACGGTCAGGGGTTAAAGATGTACCTCCGTTTGTTGGGGCCAGTCATACCGACCAGCGACTGAGGCTCGATGCTGAACACCCGGGGGGTAGACGACCGGTCCTTTCTGCTCGGCGACGCAGCCGGTTCCGGACAGTCGAACGTTTATACGTGCTCTCTGAGGTTGATAATAGTTAACACACGCCTTAACGATGCTTACGAAGGATACAGATTGGAATTATCCGTTTTTCGACGGGGAACCGACTTGCCTCTATATACGTATTCGGAAGTTAGGAACGTCGAGTCTCCCGAGACGCGTGAGCTTCGGATTTACGGGCGATTGAAGGCTTGAGACCGCTTCACTCGTCACGGCTTTCGGACGCGTGAACGTTTAAGTGAGGGCGCGGACCGGGGCGATGCCACCGAACTACCACCCGCACCCCGCGTCGGCGGTCCGCGGTCTCGGCGTTCGTTCTCGGTCGGTTCACGGCGAACTCCCGTCCGTAGCCTCGTGACAGGATTATTATGTTCGTGGAGTCTTTCGGGGGTTGCGTCTCTCGCCGACGGGGTTTCTACCCATTTTCATTACAGACATAACCGTGTAATTCTGACGCCCCCGGCCACCCGTCACGAAGTCTGTCCGGTCGGGCGGTGGTGGGCGGCGCTGCTATCGCGTCGCCTCGAACGCCGCCTGCGCCGCTTCGAGTACCTCGTCGTGTGCGTGCCCGTTCGACGCGACGAGACCCGGCTGTCCCGGCCCCCACCTGTTTCCGTCGAGGTCGGTTACCGTTCCGCCCGCGCGTTCGACGAGGTAGACCCCGGCCACGGTGTCCCACGCGTTCGGCTGTTCGTCGAGCCCGACGACCGCGTCTATCGACCCGTCGGCGAGTCGCGAAAGCGTCAGTTGCGTCGTCCCGAGCTTCCGCATCTCGCCGAACGTGCCGAAGATGTCTCCAGCGAGTCGCTCGATTCCCGGTCGGTCACCGTCCTGATACCGGAGCGTCGAGGAGACGAGAAACGCGCTGGTGTTCGACTCGTCGTTGACGGTGATCGAGCGCCCGTTTCGCTCGACTCGCTCCTCCGTGGCGATGTAGGTGTCTCCCGTCTCGGGGGAGACGTTCACCGCCGCAATCGGCGTCTGGTCTCTGACGACGGCGACGCTCGTCACCCACTCGCGGGCACCTCGGGTGTAGTTTTGCGTCCCGTCTATCGGGTCGATAATCCAGGCGTATCCCGACTCGGGGACGGTCTTCAGTTCGTCTTCTTCCTCGCCGACGACCGCGTCGTCGGGGAACCGCTCTCGAATCGTCGAGATGACCCGCCGTTGTGTCTCGCGGTCGACTTCCGTGACGAGGTCTATCGCGTCGCTTTTCTGCTCGATATCGAGTTTGGTTCTGAAACGCGCCGACGCGTGGTCGGCACCTCTCTCCGCGGCGTCGATTGCGACTTCCTCGCGGGGGTCCGTGTCCATAGCGACTATGTACTACACGGCGAGAAAAAGCCTCGGACAGCGGTCAAGTCTTCGCGGTCTTTCGGCGAATACGCGACGGGAGTTAGCTGTCGGGTAGTTTCTCTCCGGGCGGGTGTACGCGTTCTGAGGGTCACAACACGCCGACTCGCGGTATCTCGACCGTTCTTCCTCTCAGAACGATCATCCGCGATTTGACACGAGTACGGCACCCCCAAGAGCGGGGCTCTGCGCCCAACCGTGGCTCTTCGTCCGAGGCCACGCGTTAGCTCGCGGCCGAAACCGGTCTCTGTAGCGCCTCATTCGCGACTCCACCATCTCTGTGATGAATCTCCAGGTGAGGTCGCTGCTCGTGGGGGGCGCGCCGACAGGTGAGGTCGAAGGATTCGATACATTCTGTCTTCTTGCGCGTCTCGCAACTCCCGACGCAGCGGTCTCTTCAGCGCCTAAAATGTCGATACTCGAATGAATCTGGCCCATTCTATTACACATATAATTTTGTAACGTTTACTCGTGTGTGGGCGATAAAAATTCTCAGATAGCAAACGTGATGTTGGCAATCGGTGCCGCTGGTCGAGGGTCGCTTTCGCTTTCGCGTGAGTCGGCTAGCGGAGGTCCCGAAGGAGAACGGAATCGCTGTAATTCGCCTGTTCACGTGCGCGCTTCACCAACCGAACAGTCCGCGATTGAGCTCCCTCACCGAGCGAGAGATACTCACTGACGGTTCCGGGAGGCGAGGTTCACCGAGTGGCGACGGTGACGAATCCGTCGAACTCGAGGATGACTCGCTGCGTGGTGTCACCGAAGATGGCCTTACCCGCCGGCGACCGTTGACGTCCGGAGAGGAAGATGTGGTCGCACTCGTTTTCCGCTGCCGCATCGAGTACTTCGGTGGCTTTGTCGCCGAGGGAACCGACCGCCTGATACTCCACCTCGAAATCAGCGAGCACTTCGCGACCGAGGTCTCGAGCGAACTCCGTCGCCCCCGCCCGCGCGTCGTCGTGTGTGTAACTCCCCGAAGACCTCAGGAGTGTCTCCATCGTCCCGCGTCGGGCTTTGTACTCGTCTTCCGTCGTCACGTGAATGAGGACGACGTCGGCGCTCATCCCCTCGGCAATCGAACCGGCCTCGCGGACGACCTTCTTCGAGGTTTCCGATGGGTCTACGACGGCTAGTACTCGTTCCATGTCGCCTACACGCGAGCCCTCTTTGAAGAAACTACGGGCTGTTGACGTACAGACGCCTTCCGAAGACCACGCAGTTCCGAAGGCCGTAAACGAAGTTATTCATTGACATATAGTAACGATTATTAACTAACATGATTGAATAGCAGACGGATCATGACGGTGGAGTTTGTCCATAGTCCGCTACTCACGTTCGTAGTCGGGCTCATACTAGTTGTACTGTTCCTCGTCGTGTGGGACCTCCCCGCGTTCGTGGGGTTGGGCCTCGCCGCGTTCTCCGTCGGCATCGTCAACTCGGTGTTCGTCTCGGACTTCGCGCTCGTCGATGCGGCGACGAGAACGGCGGCGGCGTTCGGAAACGGGATGGAAGGTATCGGTATCCCGATCCTCATGGCGGCGATCATCGGCAAGTCGATGCTCGAAAGCGGGTCCGCTCAACGTGTCGTGCGGACGTTCCAATCGCTCGTCGGACGGGATAACTCGGAATTCGCGCTGTGGGGAAGTAGCACGGTCCTCTCGATTCCGGTGTTCTTCGACAGCGTCCTGTTCCTTCTGGCGCCGCTCGCCCGCTCGATGCGAGCACGCCGCGGAAAGAACTACGTGTTGTACCTCATCGCCGTGGGTGCCGGCGGCTCTGCAGCGCACGTGTTTATCCCGCCGACTCCCGGTCCGCTGGCAGTCGCCAGCGAAGTGGGCGTCGACCTCGGCATGACGATGGCTGTCGGTGTGGCCGTCGCGATTCCCTCGGCGACGATGTCCGGTCTCGTCTTCGGCCACTGGGCCAACGCTCGGATGGATATCCCGCTCCGAGACTCGATGGGGACGACGACCGAAGAACTCGAAGAACGGGCACAGCAGAGCAGTAGCTCGCTTCCGGGGACGTTCGAAGCCGCGCTCCCGATACTCCTCGCGGTCGCGTTAGTGAGTTCGCTGACGATTCTCAACACGCTCGAACCGATTTACCCGTCGCTCGCGGCTGTCAGACCGGGAATCGCGTTCATCGGAGACAAGAACGTCGCCATGACTATCGCCGGGCTTACAGCGGCGCTCACGTACCTCCGCTGGTCCGACCTTTCGCGTTCGCTGTGGGAAGACGAACTCACCGAGGCGCTAAAGAGCGGCGGGAACATCGCCGCAATCACCGCGATGGGTGGCGCGTTCGGCGCGCTGCTCGCCGCGTCGGGAATCGGCCCGTACATCGCCGATAGCCTCCGTGGCATCGGTATCGGACTGCTGGTGACCGCGTGGCTTATCGCCGCCATCGTCCGAATCGCACAGGGGTCAGCAACCGCCGCGATGCTGACGACCGCGGGTATCATGGCACCGCTGACGAGTCAGCTCAACGTACACCCCGCGTACCTCGTCATGGCGATCGGCTCGGGAGGCATCATCTGTTCGTGGTACAACGACTCCGGCTTCTGGCTGATGAAGGAAATCGGCGGTCTGACACAGATGGAGACGCTGAAAACGTGGACGACGCTGACGACGATTATCTCGGTTACGGGAATCGTCTCGATCCTCGTCTTCTCGACTATCGTCCCGCTCGCGTGAATCTCGGCCGTCGAAACCGAGCGTCACACGGAAGCGACGCACGCACCGAGACCGCAGTCGCGTACTCTTTTCGTGGCCGATGGACGGTCCGCGCCGCCCGAGGACGTGGTCGGGTCCTCTCTCTTTTCCGCCAGCGACGACGCGTCGGTCGTCACCGACCACTTGCTGTACGTCGACGGCGGCTACGCCGTGCTGTGACCCCGGTCGGTCGCTCGGTCAGACCGAGGTGAACGTCCACAGCTGGTGTTCGCCGCCGTTGTCGCTCCACTGCTGGACGTTGTCGCCGTCGGCGGTGCCCGCGCTCGCCACCTCGGCGAGTAGCCCGCTGTTCGCGTTGACGAGGCGGTACTCGCCGCCGCCCGCGTCCTCGATAGTCCAGGCCTGACACGGGTGGGTGCTGTTGCTGTACTGCTGGATGTTGTCGCCCTCCGCCGTGCCGGCGTTCGCGACCTCCAGCCAGAGGCCACTGTTGACGTTCGTGATCGCGTAGGTACCGTCGCCGTTCGCCGTGACGTCCCAGTCCTGACACGCGTTCCCGGTGTCGGCGTACTGGCGGACGTTGTCGCCGTCGGCCGTCCCGGCGTTGGCGACTTCGAGCAGTTTGCCGCTGTTGACGTTCGCGATGTGGTAGGTGCCGTCGGCGATGGGGCCGCTCTCACAGCCCGAGGGCTCGCCGGGGACGGGGGCCTCGCTGCTCGGCACGCCGTTGCAGGCGATGACCGGCCAGTCGTTGTTGTCCCACTCGATGCGGTCTTGCATCATGTAGCGCGTCCCGTCGTCGGCGGTCGCCTCCACGTGGTAGAAGCACCACCAGTCGCCGTCTGGGCCCCGGAAGACGTCGTTGTGCCCCGGACCCGTGAACTCGCTGTTGCCCTGGAGGATGGGGACTCCCTGGTGGGTCTCGGTGAGGTCCCGCAGGTCCGTGCCGTTCTGGTTGTAGTACGGTCCCGTGAACGACGTCGCGCGGCCGCATTCGAGGCGGTAGGTGCTGTCGTAACCCTCACAGCACTGCCCCGAGGAGTAAAAGAGGTACCAGTACCCGTTGTCCTGGAGCATCACCGGCCCCTCGATCATCTGGCCCGCCATTTGGAACTCGGTGCCGGGGACGATATCGTCCATCGCGCCGTTCATCTGGACGGCGTAGATGCCTTCGTAGCTGCCCCAGACCAGCCACGGCTGGCCGTCGACGATCACCGTGTCCGCGTCGATGCAGTTCGTCAGGTCGAGGTCGCCGCTCTCGATGACCGGTCCCCGGTCGGTGAAGGGGCCGTCGGGCGTGTCCGAGGTGGCCAGGCCGATTCCGGCGTTGTCGCTCCCCCAGACCGACAGCGAATAGTACAGGTGATACTGGCCGTCGTGGTATCGGACGTCGGGTGCCCAGCAGCCCGGGTCCGATTCCGTGGGGTGCCAGCCCGGCGTCTCCGTGAGCGCCGGCGCGATGTACGACCAGTTGTACATGTCCGTCGACTCCGCGATGGGGATGATGTCCTGGGGCGTCTCCGTTCCGTACGCGTAGTAGGTTCCGTTGTCCTCGATGATCGACACGTCGCCGAACCCGATCGGCCCGACCGGGTTGTGGTAGTGCGTGGAACTCTCGTCCGCACTGGCCGTCCCGCTCAGTCCGAGGCCGCCGACGGTCGCCACCGCTCCCGCCCCGAGCGATTTGAGTACTGTCCGTCTATCGATGTTGTTGTCGCCATGACGTTTCGTCATGTCTTCTAGCGCACAGGTTGTACGTATATAATGTTTGTTGATAACACACATGCTAGCTCGGTCGGAACCGCGATGAGAGGACCGACGGCAGCACGGCAGACTGAACAGCAGTTCGGAAGGGAAGCTACGAACGATATCGGGTTGATCCTCCTGCGATACCGACGACGCTCTTCGCCCTGCGACTCTCGGGCCGGTTTCTGGCTCCGGTTCGGTTCTCGACACCGAGTTCGCGTCTGCTGCGCCCCGCTTCTGTTACGAGCGGGCAGAACGAGGACCGAAGACCGAGGCCCGAACGCTACTCCTGAGCGTCGGGGAGCCGTCGGTTCGCAAGCGCCATCGGGTCGTCGCTGTCGGGGTCGAAGGGCCGAAGGACGACGCCGAACGAAGTCGACTCGACCGGAACCTGATACCGGTCGAGTGGTTCGGTCGGTGTTCCCCCGAGGCCGGTCACCCGGTGGTCGAGGTTGAACCCGACGGACCCGCGTTCATCCAGTTCGGATTGGTGTTCGGCCGCCGCGAGATTCGCCCACTGTTCGAGGCTGACGTTCGCGTCCTCGGCTCCGAACGTCCCGAGGAGAGACACCTCGCCGTCCGAGAGCGTCGCCCACCGCGTCTGGGCCTTGTTCCCGTTGTCGGTCGGGGGGAGGTAGGGGACGTACTGCTCGTCCACGGTTCCCTCGTAGCGCCCGATTGGGACGCCCCACTTGCGGTCGGGGTAGGTCTCCAGCTCGCCGCGACCGTACCACTCGAAGTCGCCGAATCGCTCGGGGAGTTCGAGTTGGACGCCGACCTTCGGCAGCCAGCCCTCGACCGTCTCGCGAAGCCCCTCGTTGGGGCGGGCCTCCACGTCGACAGCGACATCGCCGCTCCCGTAGACGCGGTAGTGATAGCTGGTGGCGAAGCCCGGACCGTTCGCATCTTCGACGCTACTGAACTCGTCGAGCGGCAACCACGCCACCGCGCCGTCGAGCGGCGTGTCCGCGGCGAGCCCCCCGAGTTCGTCTTCGGAGAGCGCGCGGTCGTAGATGCGAACCTCGTCGAGTGCGGTCCCGTCGGCGACGCTCGAACCGACCTGCGCCGGCGCGTCGATGTGTTGCAGCGTCCCTTCGTAGGACCCGGTTCCGAGGCGTTCCCCGTCGACGAACAGCGTCATCTCGCTGCCGTCCCAGACGCCCGCGACGTGATGCCAGCCCTCCGTCCAGTCGTCTGGGACCGGTCCGTCGGCGACGTGCCAGCCGTCGGCGTTGAACACGAACTCCAGATACCCGTCACGACCGCTCTCGCGGCGCTTGAGCAGATACTGTCGTCCGCCCTTGGAGACGTAGACCTGCGCCGCGCCACCGTCCTGTGGCTCGCCGGGGTGGACCCAGAACTCGATTGTGAGCCCCGCGTCGGTGATGTCGAGGCTCTCCGACTGTCCGAGCGAGAGCGTGCTGTCGTTCGTGAACTCGACGGCCCGCCCGGAAGCACCGGTGACGATTCGGGCCTCACCCGTGAGCACGCCGTCGTTGCCGTGTTCGGAACGGTCCGGCGTCTCAAGCCGACGGGACGGCTCGGCGCCCTCGGCGAAGCCCTCGACTGCGACCTCGACCAGCGACTCGTCGAGACGCTCGACCTCGACAGACTCCACGGAGTGCGTCAGTTCGTCGAGACCCGCCTCGTACCACGAGAGCGCGGGGGCGCTCCCCCACTGCTGAATCTCGTTCATCACCGGGGCGCGCCACGAATTGAACAGTGGGCCGCGTTCGAGCAGTTCGGTTCCCTCGTACGCCATCGAAGACAGCGTCCCCGCGTCGTCGGCAACCACGTACTCGAAGCCGTCACCGGAGATGGTGATATCGCCGGCTTCGTCGACCGATAGCGGTCCCATCGAATCGAGCGACGCGGATTCCGGTTCTGGCGCGTCGACGGGGACTTCTAACTGCTCGAACGCGACTTCGTGACCTGCGTCGGCGTAGGCGGTGCTTTCGGCCAGCGTGAATCGCACCGTTAGTCGGTACTCGACGCCCGCCCCGGGAGCGGACGGCGCTTGGACGGGGAGGCCGACGCGGCGGGTCTCACCCGGTCCGATGTCCACGTCGAAGCCACCGGAGCGGAGCGTTTCGCCGTCGGCGGTCAGTTCCCACCGCCCCTCGACGGCGTCGAGGGACGTGAAGTTGTAGCGGTTCGAGATGTAAATCTCGCCCGCCGCAACGTCGGCGTCGGCGACGCCGACCGGCTGGTGGCTGTGTTTGAGTTGCCACAGTTCGGGCTGCGGGTCTCGGTCGGACCAGACCAACCCGTTGAGACAGAACGCACCGTCGGGGCCGTCGCTGTGGTAGAACTGGAACGGCTCGCCGTCCGCCGTGGTGTCGTTCAGGTCCTGGTTGACCCAGTCCCAGATGAACCCGCCGACGAGGCTCTTGTCTCGCAGCAGGTCGGCGAAGTCGTACGCGACGAGCGCGCCGTCCCTTCGCTCGCCGTCGGCATCGTTCGTCTCGTCGGGGTTCACGGCGCGGTCGTAGATGCCGACGCCGTCGACTGCGAGGTCACCCTCGCCGCCGACTCGGACTGGTTCCGAACCGGCGGGAAGTCCCGAGCCGGAGCGATTCGACGTGCCTGCGCGCTCGCCGTCGACGTAAATCGCGAGCGCGTTCGAGTCAGCGACGCCGACGATGGTCGTCCAGTCGCCGAGGCCGCCGTCGGGAATCGGGGCCGTGGCCGTGCCCTCACCGCCGCCGACGGAGAATTCGATTTCACCGTTCGAAAGCGTCAGCGCGTACCTGCCTTCGTCGACGACGATGGGGACGTCGCCCATCCCGGCACCATCGGCGACGGAAATCGTCGCGCCGACCGTGAACTCGCCGTCGTGTTCGAGCCCGGAGTTTCGTCGGATTTCAATCGCGTCGCCCGCGCCGAGTTCGACCGCCCCGTCGGTGTTCCCACCCGGTGCCGCGTCCGGCCCGGGGACGACGTCCGGCGACCCGACGAGCACGCCGGGGGTGTCGGACCCTGCCCGGTCGGTCGCTTCCCGGACTGGCGGCTTTATGTGCTCGTTCCACATCTCGTGGACGAGTCCCAGGCTGTTGCCCATCGCGTGGTTGTACTCACCCATCACCACGGGACGGAGTCCGTCACCGATGTACGACCCGTCGCCGACCGACAGCAGCGTCTCGATGTCGGCGTACCGTGGTCCGAGCATGTCGCTGTACTCGACGTTCCAGCCGCCGCCGTTGGGTTGGTGATAGAGCAGGCGGTCGGACGCTAGCCCCTCCGGAGTTCCGTCGAATGACTCGACGGTTCCGACGCCGCTCACGTCGGCGGTATCCTCGGGGATGTACTCGTCAGAGTCGGCCGCTAGCGACGCCATCTCGAGGTGTTCGGCACCCGTTCCGGCCTCGTTGCCGGTCGACCAACTGAAAATCGAGGCGTGATTTCGGTCTCGAAGCACCATTCGGCGGAACTGCGCGACCGCCTGGTCGTGGTAGACCTCCGTGTTCGCGAGCAGTTCCTGCCACCAGTGGCTCTCGACGCAGACTTCGTCTTGCAGGTAGAGTCCGTACTCGTCTGCGAGCCGGTACAGCGACGGGTCGTTCGGGTAGTGGGAGGTCCGGACCGCGTTGATGTTGAACCGCCGCATCGTCTCGATGTCCTCCCGAACGCGCTCGATCGGGACCGTTCGCCCGAAGTCGGGGTCGGTCTCGTGGCGGTTCACGCCCTGAATATCGACCGACTCACCGTTGACCAGAACCTCGGCACCGTGTCGTCCGCGGGTCGTCTCGTAGGTCCGGAAGCCGACTTTCTCCAGCATCGCCTCCGTCGGCTCGCTGCCGACGGGCGCGAGCTCCAGCGCGAGTTGGTAGAGGTTCGGATGCTCGGCCGACCACTTCGCGGGGTCCGTTACGTCGGCATCGAGCGTGACTACCGCGCCGTCTTCGTCTACGGCCGCGGTCGACGAGAGGGTCGTAACCTTGCGCCCGCGCGGCGGCCCGCGGCCGGACCCGACGTTGTCCGGCGGGCCGCGACCCTGCGGTTCGTCGCGCCCCTTCCCCTTCCCGTTGCCTCGACCTGCCGCGTTCGTACCGTTCCCGCGCGGTGGTCCGCGCCCCGGTTTCGTGCGGGCGGTCTCGTAGAGGTGCGCGCGGACCTCGTACTCTCCCGCGGGCGCATCGCCGTAGTTCGCGATTTCGGCGTCGATGCGGAGTTCGCCGTCCTCGTAGTCGTCGTCGAGGTCGGTGCGCGCGTAAAAGTCCCTGAGGTGTACCGTCGGCGTCGCGAACAAGTAGACGCTTCGGAAGATGCCGGCGTACCGGAACATGTCGATCGTCTCCAGCGCCTCGCTGTCGGACCAGTGATACACCTGCACCGTGACCTGGTGGTCTCCGCCGGCCTCGACGTGGCTGCTGACGTCGAACTCGGCGGGCGTCATCGACCCCGTCCGGAAGCCGACGTACTCGCCGTCGACCCACACGAAGAAGGCCTGCTTGACGCCTTCGAAGTGGAGGAACGTCTCGCGTCCGTCCCACGCCTCTGGCACTGCGAACGACCGTCGGTACGTGCCCACGGGGTTGAGGCCGTCGTCGTCGATGCCCGGAACGTCGACGGTGCCGTTCCCGTCGGGCACTAAATCGCCATCTTGACCCGGCTCGTAGGCCTCCCAGGTGATGGCATTGTTCGCGTAAATCCGCTGACCGTAGCCCTGGGTCTGCCAAACGCCGGGAACGGCTATCGACTCCCACTCGTCGCCCCCAAGGCCGTCGTACGACTCGGGAAGGTCGGCAGGCCTCTCGTGGAACGCGAACTGCCACTCTCCGTCGAGTAGCCGGACGTACTCCGACTCCGCGAATCGCGATTCGAGTTCGGTAAACGGTTCGTCCGCCGTCCGGGCCGCGTGCACGGACCCGTAGGGAACGGCGGTCGTAACGTGCGTCGGCTCGACGTTCTCGGCGACTATCTCGGGGTCTTCGAGGTACGCCGCGAGATTCGGGACTCGGCCGGGCGACCCCGGCGCGTCCGTCTCCGCCGCGGCACCGGATTGCGAACCGGCTCCCATGGCTACCGCGGCCATTCCGGTCGCCTGCAAGAACTTCCGTCGCGTCGGCGTGAGCCGACTATCGGGTGACTGTTCGGGTTGTGTCTTCCGCCGATTTGAGTGTGTCATGGTGCTTCGATGTGCGGTAGGAGGTCTAGAGCGCTCGTCAACCGCCTTCCTGACGCGCAGTTGAGGAACTACGACCGTCAAAATATAATCATATACAGTTAACTTAATTCTAATGGCAGTATCACATAGAACCAATAGAAAATGTGCGAAGTATTATCTGGTTGATGACTACTTGTCACTGAATAACCGACTCGGCTCGCAATCACGCCGTGTTAGATAACTGCTATTTCGAAGCCACTCTCGCCTCGTGGCTCATGATGTGGCCTCTCCGCGCCTGTCGGTCGAGAAGCCGATTCCACTATCGTGTTCACCCGGAGTGAGAAGAAACGATCCAGACAATAACAGTAAAAAGCATTATGTATGTGTGTCTATAGTTTAGCAGTTGCATGGCAGATGATGACAGTGGCATGAACAGGCGGAACGTCTTGAAAAGCATCGGTATCGGCGCTCTCGGTTCGACTCTTGCAGTGGCGGGGAGCGGGTCAGTCTCTGCGACGACGGACGATTCGACACACTACCACAACGCACTGTACGGTCCTCACTTCCCCGACCCGACGATTCACCGGGACGGAAACGGAACCTGGTGGGCCTACGGAACGAACATGAATCGGAACAACGACTCCGACGAGTTGCTCGTCCCGATTCTGCGCTCTGACAACCTCCACGAGTGGACCTACGTCGGCGAAGCCTTCGACTCCCGTCCGGGCTGGACGTACGGGTCCATCTGGGCACCGGACATCCACTACTACGGCGGAGAGTGGGTGATGTTCTACTCGCTTTCACCCCGCCCGTGGGAGAGCGGTGAGTTCGGTATCGGCCTCGCGAAGTCCGACACGCCGGACGGGCCCTTCACTGACTACGGCCAGATTATCGGTGACAACGACCACGCCGGCGGCGGGTCCATCGACGGGTACTTCGTCGACTACAACGGCACGCCGTATCTGTTCTGGGGGAGCTTCCAGGGAATCTATCTGGTGGAGCTCACCTCGGACCTACAGGACTGGAAGCCGGGGACGCTCCAACAGGTCGCCGGTGACGCCTACGAGGGGTCGACAGTCTTCTACCGCAACGGCTACTGGTACCTGTTTGTCGCAACCGGGACCTGCTGTAACGGCTACAGCAGCACCTACGAGGTGGAAGTCGGGCGCTCGACGAACTTCTTCGGACCGTACACCGACGTGTCCGGAACGGACATGATGAACTACAACAGCGACAACGCCGGCATCGCGCAACTCACCTCGAACGGTCGGTTCGTCGCGCCCGCCCACGGAGACATCACGACGGACGACAACGGGCAGGACTGGTTCGTATATCACGCCTACGACCGTACTGGTCCGGAGTACGTAGACGGCGTTCCGGCCCGGCAGTTCTTCATCGACCGCGTCGAGTGGACAGACGACGACTGGCCCGTCATCGCCGGCGATAAGACGCCCAGTCTTCAGTCGGTCGAACCGAACACCAACGACAGCGGCATCCTCGCCGACGGGATTTACGAGATTCAGAACGTCAACAGCGGGAAAGTGATGGAAGTCGCAGATGCCAGTACGAGCGACGGTGCGAACGTTCGGCAGTGGACCGCGAACGACTGCACCTGCCAGCGGTGGTGGGTCGAGTACATCGGCGGCGGCGAGTACCGCATCGTCAACGAGAACAGCAACCGCGCACTCGACGTGCCGGACGGGACGACCACGGACGGCGCGAGTCTCCAGCAGTGGCCGTGGTACACCGGTGCGCCCCAGAAGTGGAACATTATCGACAACGGGGACGGGACCTACCGCATCAAAAATATCGCTACTGATGACGTTGCTGAGGTGTACAACGCCGGGACTGCTGACGGAGACGACGTCGTCCAGTGGCCGTGGAACGGTGGGGACCAGCAGCGGTGGAACTTCAACTTCATCGGCGGCGTCCAACCGCTCTGGGACGGCCGCCCGTGGTGACCGGAACCGCTACGTCACGACGACAGCGATCCAGCACTGCAGCCTTCGACCCCGCGTTGCAATGACTGCCGCTTAGTGTGGCTCGCAATTCGGCGCATCGTCGCTGCACCGACGCGCCGTTTCTCCGTTCGAACTGGAATCGGTTTTCCCTCCTCTCCCGTGTTCACTTACTACGCTACAATATTTCGCGGCTCACTGAGTTCCCGCTGAAAGCTGGGACTGATGGAGAGAGGGACTGTCACCGGTCATCTGCTGGAGGGTGCGTTGAGCTAATTTCCGGTACTGGTTCCACAGACTAATTTGTGGACCATCCGGTTCGCTTTCGTGAGTGGTCGCGCCGTCTATTGGTGAACTATCTCAGTCGACCTCTGACAATCGCAGAGAACTACCTCGTGTAACCCATTTTTTGACCCTGTTTCGCCCGTAATAACGTCGAACCCCTCGACAAAGCCGCGCAAAAATTCACACTCCCCGAAACTGCGTGGCCGAACCGATATCTAATTTTATATAGCGGTATGTGATTCATTTGTTCACCACCGACTCCCCCCGGCAATACTACTAAAGCTCATTGTCTACTACAGACAACGACGCTAGTATTCAATTCAAATATATTTCACAATTGCTGATTGTCTCGAAAATCACGGATTCAGATTCGGATTGGTCGGCGGAGCCCCGGTTTGGGTGCTCCGACCCGGGGGTTGTGGACCGAACGAGCAACTCGCAGGTGAGACACGAATGTAGTGATGAGCTGTTCCAGTGCGTCGCCAGAGTATGCGACTCGATGTTGAACCATCGGGCGGTTAGTTCTGGAAATAGCTTCTTCGGCTCTCACAGTTCTATTCTGCGGGGTTTGGTGTGTGCCCATCTCCTGTTTTCACTCGTCTTGTACCGCAATACGATAGTCGCGGATTTCATAAATCGTATAGCGCAATATCATCTGTCTCCCTGAGACCGCCCACAGTTTCGGAGGATGGGTAGCTTTTGCGCGGCTTTGGTGAGGAATTCGACCATATTACGAAATAAACCGACTCGAAAACTCGGTTACATGGGGTAGTTCTCTTCGGTTGTCAGAAATCATCCGAACTATGTCATCAACAAATAGCGTCACCACTCACGAAAAACAAACCGGATGGTGTCCACTCAATTAGTCAGGTGGCACCAGCGCCGAAGAGACCAACTCAACGCACTCACCAGCAGTAACGACTGGTGCATAGTCTATATCACCATCAACACCAGCTTTCAGTAGGAAGTTAGTGAGCCGCCAGATATTGTACAAGAACTGCGAACACGAAGTAGAACAGCCGAACGCGGTAGTCCTTCGAGGAAGTCTTCGCTAAGAAATAGTGTTTGATTGATTTGGGTCTGGTGATTAGCCAACGTGACCGCTTTCTTCGTGAAGCGGGAGATCTTCGACATAAGCATCGGCAGTCTTCCGCTTCAACTCCTTTGAATTAACGAACGAACCCGCCGCCGTCTAGTGATTCACCAGAGCCGCCACGTTACCGCAGTCATAAGCGACTGGTCTTTTGGCACCAACAATTTGTCCGAAATACAGGATTTCAATAGACTTCTAATTAACAGTCGGTCGCGTGGAGTTGGACGGCGAACACCCTGATAGGCATCGCTGTCCGCTCACACACCAACGTTTCTTCTAAATCCGTCACGAAGCACTCGCCGAGAAGGTCTGCAAGCGTCATGACCATTCACTCAAGGACTTACTCGCGTCTCAAACTGGCAGAAATAGACGTGCTTTCTTGAGTAAAACTCATCGCCGGTGGACTGGTCGTACCTAGTCGATCTACAGATTCTGCACTACTGCGCGAAGACCCTCCTGGTAGGTCCGGTACTGCGGTTCCCAACCCGTGGCTTCGCGAAACTTGTCATTGGATGTCGACATGGGATTCGTAAAGAAGCGAACGGTGTCTTTGCCAATAAAGAAGCGTGCGAGCCATCCCGGAATACGACTCGGTTCGGACGCATTGAGTCGGGTCGCGAACTCAGAGAGAAACTCTGCCATCGTCACCGGTTGGTCGTCTACGACGTGCCAGACACCGTTAGCTTCGGCTTCGACCGCGGCAAGGAACGCAGATGCGGCGTCATCAACGTGAATCGGAGAGATGGAGGCATCGTCTTTGCCGAGGAGACCACCGCCGATTACTGGCATGTCTCCGGAAGCGACGTTCTCCGCAATTGTCTTCGTCTGCTCGCAGTCCGACGAATAGAACCAGCCACAGCGGAGAACCGTCGTGTCAAACGGTGCGCTTTCGCTGGCTTGTTTCGCTATTTCTTCTGCATCAACTGCAGACTGAGTCGTGCGGTCGGGGTGTAGTGACGACTGCTCATTGAACGGCGATCCATCGGGTTGGCGAGCAACCCAGACAACGCTCTGTTGAATGTACTGTTCGGCACCTACTTCCGCCGCAGCGCTTGTTAGCGCTTGGGTACCCTCCCGTCGAATCCGGTCGTTTTGCTTCCAGTCTTCGGCGCTCGTCTTTGTCTCGGTTGGAATCGCCGTTGCGGCATGAATGACGACATCAGCGTCTGCAGCACCCTCCACGAGCGACTCTTCATCGAAGAGGTCTCCACGGTGCGGGCGACCACCGTTGTTACTGACTATTCTGTCGCCGAGATCGTCACGCGTCAAGCCGACGACATCGTGACCCGCCTCTGTGAACTCGTCAACGAGGCGCTTTCCGAGTACACCGGTTGCCCCCGCAATGAATACGTTCATTATATTCATTTGAAACTTTCTCATATTTATTTCTAATTATCTTAGTTAGATTGAAAACATATTATGCGTGGTTACTCCATGTTGGTTTGACAATAATGTCTCAGTCATATTCAACAAATATGGCAACAGATGAACTACAAGTTCACAGATGTAGAACTAAAACTCACGAAGAGTCAAGGAATTAATATAATAATAAAATAGACGAAATTATATGGCTGGCTCTGTGGAAAAGAGACCGATTCTTCAGAGAGGATTGACTACTATCGGGGGATGGGTTAGGATCCAGACATATTCGATTCACCAAATTACCAATAATCACAAACGAAACCTGGAGGCCGCACAGGTGATTTAACGGTAGTAGTCAGAATAATCGCTGATATCCGAACAACACGACCTACTGTTTTGATTTGAGATCGAGATTGTCGTTGAGAAGGCACGCAACACTTCCATCCTCCGAAACTGTGAGACCGCTGATTCGGAATTCGTTCTGGATTCTCAGCCAATTTTAAATGAATTAAAACATAGAATAACACAGCTATCTGTGTAATGGTTCCAGTACGTTCTCGCCCCCTCACATGTCCCGAAATCAAACGTTCTGACTCCTCAAGAGGTATCAAACACACAGAATGGACCGGATTCGAGCGACGGTAGCATGGAATACAGCGCGGTACGATGCTGAAATCAGTACGAACTGACCAGATCGATATCCGGTTCGTAGCACAACTGCTTTGCACAACGAAGATGAACACGCTTAGTATGCGAACCGGTGTCATCATCGCCGGAGGGTACTCGACGCGGTTCGGTGCGGAGGACAAAGCAGTGGCGTCTCTCGCTGGAACGCCGCTCATCCGCCGCGTCGCCGACCAGATGGTCGATGTAATCGATAGCCTCGTCGTCAACTGCCGACCGGAACAGACCGCTGCACTCCGAACCGCGCTCGACGGTTACGACCGCCCGATAACGATTGCAGAAGACGCAGCGTGCGACGAGGGGCCGATGTCGGGAATCATGACCGGGCTGCGGGCCGTGGAGACGGAGTACGCGTTCGTCGCCGCATGCGATATGCCCTTTCTCGAACCCGCGCTCATCGACGGACTGTTCGAGCGGGCGGCCGGCCACGACGCCGCCGTGCCGCGGGTCGGTGACGGCTGGTTCCAGCCTACTCACGCGGTGTATCGAGCCTCGGCGATGGCCGACGCTTGTGAAACCGCGCTAGCTGAAGGGAGCCACAAAATCATCGACCCGCTGTTCACGCTCGACTACGTCGTCGTTGGGGAGGACGAGGTGCGCGAGTACGCGAGCCTCGATACCTTCGAGAACATCAACACCCCCGAAGAGCTCGCTCACGCGGCGGAGCGGTTGCGCTAGCGCTCCACGACGCGGACGACGGGTTCGGAGGCCGTTAACTGCGTCAGTACGACGCGTGGGACGTCCGACTGTGCCAGAACGGCCGAAGCGATTTCCCGTGCGACAGCCTCGAGGGCCGCGTCGTCAACCTTGTTCAGCACGGGAATCACTGTCGCACCGTCGGGGACGCCCGCGTGGCCGCCGCGTTCGCTGGTGAGTACTGTTGCGACGTCGGACGGGCGGATCGTGTCGCCGAGTTCGAGGTCGGTGAGAGCGGCGACCCGTTCCGGGCGGTGGACGCACGCTTCGGTGAGTGGCTCACCGACGGCGTGGACGCTGGCGATGGGAAGGACGGTGTCGGCGGTCGTCGGGAGCCGTGGTTCGCGGTCTCCCGGGGCCTTGAACTCGCGCATCCGTGCACCGTCGGCCTTCACCAGCACGGCGTCGGTGGCGTCCGATTCTCCGATGGCGTCGACTACGCCGGGGTCGTACCCGCGGTAACGGTCGTCGCGGTCGCGGTCGGGAACGACGCCCACCGGCCAGTCCGTCGCGCGTTCGAGCGCGGCGACCGGGCGCTCGGTCACGACCACGTCGGCGACGTGCTGGTCGAAGATGGGGATGCGGACCGTGGCCGTCACGACGGCGCGGTCGAGCCGACGCGCAAGCGCGTACAGCGTGGACTTCTTCCCGCCCGCGCCGACGACGCAGACCACGCCGCTTCGAGCGCGGAGCGCATCAGAGAGCTTCATATTCGTTCCACGGGGAGTACACAGTTCGTCGTCCAGCCGTTCGCGTGGTATTCAATCATGGAGTGGGTCGAAGTCCTCGGTGAGTTCAGTAAGGTCGAGGCGGTCGATAGTCCGAGTCGTCGGCACGCCGTTTTCGTTCCAGCCGCGGCGGCGGTAGTACGCGTCGAGCATCGAGTCGAACTCGTCGCGCTCGACGACTGCACCAGCGCGCGGTCCCGTCGCAAGCGGCTCTTGGAGCGCGGCCGGCAGCGTGTCGTCCTCGCGCGAGATACCTTCACGGACGTTGAACAGGCGCGTCACGTTCCAAACCCGTTCGCCGACTGTGGCGAGTTCCCCGGCGGTTTCGAGACCGACCGATTCGAGCCATTCCCGGCCGAGGTCGTCGAGCGCGTCGCCAAAAAAGTCATCGGCGATAAGACTCCAGAGTACCGACCGTTGGTCCTGTTCGCGAATGACCTCCGCCGCGGTCCGGCCGGCTCCCCAGTTCCCGTCGAACACCTCGCGCTCGATGGGTCGCGCCCGCCGGTGGCACGCACCCCGGTCGCTGGTCGCGTACGCGAGCGCCATGCTCTGCGCGCCGCGCGGATCGTAGGCCGGGAGCGCCATCGACTTCACCGTGGGGACGAGGTCTCGCCCGCCGAACCGCGTCGCCGCCGCTTCGACCCCGTCCGCGAGCGCGTCGCCGAGGGCTGACTCGCGTTCCGCAATCTCCTGCAAGAGGGCGCGTGCTCCGTCGGGCTCACCGAACGAGAGCGAGCGGTCGAGTACGTCGGTGGCGTTAGCCTTAATCGTCCACGCGACTGCACTGCCCGCGCTAATGAGGTCCATTCCGAGCCGGTCACAGGTCTGTCCCAACTCTGTGATGGCGTCGAAGTCGTCGATGTCGAGTCCCGCCCCGAGCGACATCGCGGTGGCGCCGCGTGGGACGTAGTCTCCTTCCTCCGTGGCCACGCGATACCCTCCCGGAGTCGCCGCGTCGGCGTATTCGCGACCGACGGCTCGGTCTTCGACTGTCGTGATGCCTAACTCGTCCGCCGATTCGAACTGTCCGTCGCTCCAGCCTCGCGTCGAGAGCGCGCCGATTTCGTTCGCGAAGTCGATCGTCTCGACGGTCCCGCTGGCCCGTAGCCACTGTCCGGTAGCGGTCTCTCGGTACTTCGTCGCGTAGGCCTCTCGCAGGTCGTCTAACCCGTCAGGTGGGTCTCCTTTCGCGATGATCGCCTTCAGCCGCTTCGAACCCATCACCGCTCCCGCTCCCCCTCGGCCCGCGTGGTGGTCGCCGGCGTCGGAGGCGACCGTGGCATATGCGACCTGTCGTTCTCCCGCGGGGCCGATACACGCGACGGACGCATCCGGGAACGCTCGGGCCGTTTCGACCGTACTGGCACCCCACGTCTCGGCAGGTACGATTGTAGCGCCGCCGTCTTCGATGACGAGGTGCACGGGGTCGGACGCGATGCCCGTGACGAACAGGCCCATGTGCGACCCGAGCGCGCCGGCCAGAGAGTCGGGGAACTCACCTCCCGCGTACGAGTCGAGAAAACACCCCGTCAACGGGGATTTCGTGATGGCGGCGTATCTCGACTCGCCCGGCAGATAGCCCGAGAGCGGGCCGAGCATGAACAGAATCGCGTTTTCTTCGCCGAGCGGGTCGACGCCGGCGTCGAGTTCGTCGTAGAGATAGCGGGCACCCAACCCTTTTCCGCCGACGTATCGCTGTCGCCACTCGTCCGGAATCGGCGTACTCTCGACCGAGCCGGCGGACAAGTCGACTGTGAGGAGTCGGTCAGAGATCGGAGGTGCCATCTGGTCGTTCGTCAGTACCGGCGACCAAAAAGATGCTGCCGTTCTCGCGGACCGTCGAGCGGTTTCGAGGAGCGAACGCCTTCGACAAAGACGCACGGCTCGGTTTGTTCGGTGTTCGAGGTGTCCAACACGAACGGACAGGAAACCAAAAATGTCAATGATAAGTCACGATGTGTTTTACCGACGGTAGTTCGGAGAACGGCGGGTTCTATAGCCTGTTTGGGTCGGTCGGCCCAGTCTTCAATACGACCACCCGCGAGGCGTCATACATCATCGATATGTCCACAGCGGAAATACCGATTACGGTCGTTAGCGGTCCACTCGGGGCGGGTAAAACGACGTTGGTCAATCGACTCCTGAACGGCCCCGGTGACAGAGACATCGCCGTCGTCGTCAACGACATGGGCGAATTGAACGTCGACGCGGAGTTAGTCGCGTCAGAGGCTGACGATGGGGTCGTCGACCTCTCGAACGGCTGTATCTGCTGCCGGTTGCAGGACGACCTCGTGACTGAGGTGACGCGGTTGGCGGAGAAGCGCTCGTTCGACTATCTCCTCATCGAAGCCTCGGGAATCAGCGAACCGCTCCCGATTGCGCGGGCGCTGACGGGCGAGTCGAACGAGGGCGGTCTGCCGGAACGACTCCGGTTGGATACCACGGTCTCGGTCATCGACGCCTACGGGTTCTGGAAGGCGTTCGACCCGGAAGAATCGCTTCCGGACGCCGCTCCCGACCCGGAACGGCCGTTGACGGAGGTGCTCGTAGAGCAGGTCGAGTTCTGTGACGTGCTGTTGCTGAACAAATGTGATATGGTCCCCGATGATGCGTTGGACGCCGTCGAAGCGGAGATTCGGGAACTCCAGCCGCGCGCGAACCTCCACCGGACGACGCACAGCGAAGTCGACCCGACGCGGGTTCTCGATACGGGGTGCTTCGATTTCGAGGAGGCAAAGCGCCACCAGGGCTGGAAACAAGCCCTCACGGGCGACGGGGCCGAGGCGGAGGCGGGCCACGAGCACGACCACGGCCACGACCACGAGCATACTCACGACGGAGACGTCTCGGCCGCGACGACCCACGGCGTCGAGTCCTTCGTCTACCGTCGAGACCGTCCGTTTCATCCGCACCGCCTCGACGCGTGGCTCGATGACTGGCAGGGGAACGTCGTCCGTGCGAAAGGGTTCGCGTGGGTTGCGAGTCGCCCCGAGACGGTTCTCGGCGTGAGTCAGGCGGGGCCGTCGGTACAGGCCGGTCCCATCGGCCGGTGGGAAGACGAGGACCCCGAGACGCGACTCGTGTTCATCGGCCGCGACCTCGACGAGGGCACACTGACCCGAGAACTCGACGAGTGTCTGACGACGACGGACGAGCGAGCGGCGGAGTATCCCGACGACCCGTTTCCTCGCGGCCCCGCCTGATCAGGTCGCGCCGAAATCGACCTCTTTTCGCAGTTCGTCCCACGATTCGTGGAAGCCGTAGGTAGATTCCGACTCACTGCTGACGTCCGTCTGGTACACCTCGTCGTACTCCAGCAACTGGGTCCAGCCGTCGTGGTATCGGTAACTACAGTACTGACACATAGAACACGTTACCGGACTCCCCGGCAAAGGAGTGTCGGTGAGGGGGCCGGTTGAGAGACTCCGCTACGTCAGGGCTCCAGCAGTACCTTCGTGACTCCCTCTTCGCGGTTGTCGAACTTCTCGTACATCTCGGGCGCGTCGTCGAGGCCGACGCGGTGGGAGACGACCCAACTCGGGTCGGCGCGGCCTTCGATTATCATGTCCCGGAGTTTACGGTTGTACTCCTTGACGTTACACTGGCCGGTGCCGAGGGCTTGGCCCTTCTCGAAGAGGAGGCCGAAGTCGATGCCGAGGCGACCCTGAGCGGCCATCTCGTCGGGAGCGCCGGGGTCGTCGGGCACGTAGAGACCGGGGATACCGAGCTCGCCGGTCGGGCGGACCGTCCGAATGAGGTTGTTGATGACGACCGCCGGGTTCTCGCGGGCGGGGTCGTACGCGGAGTCGGCTTCCTTGTCCGGGTCGATAGCCTGATAGCCGACCGCGTCGACGCCCTTGTCGACGCCGCCGCCGTGAATCTCTTTGATCTGTTCGACGGGGTCGCCCTCCTCGAAGTTGATGGGCGTGGCGTCGCAGTGTTCCTCGGCGAGCGCGAGGCGACTGGGAACGCGGTCGACGACGTAAATCTCGGCAGCGCCCTTGAGCTTGGCGCTGTAGGCGGCCATCAGGCCGACCGGTCCGGCACCGTAGATAGCGACGGAGTCACCGGCCTCGAGATTGGCGAGTTCCGTGCCGTGCCAGCCCGTCGGGAAGATGTCCGCGAGCAGCGCGAACGAGTCCTCGTGTTCCCGTCCGTCCGGTAGCTTGAGCGCGTTGAAGTCGGCGTACGGAATGCGGAGCTTCTCGGCCTGCCCTCCTTGATAGGGTCCCATGGCGACGTACCCGTACGCTCCGCCGGCGAATCCCGGATTGACGTTCGTACAGAAGCCGGTGTAGCCGTTCTCACAGTTCTCACAGAAGCCACAGGCGACGTTGAACGGTGCAACGACGCGGTCGCCGACTTCGAGGCTACTGACGGCCTCGCCGACCTCTTCGACGATACCCATATTCTCGTGGCCGAACACGATTCCCGGCTCCGCGGCCGTCCGTCCCTCGTACATGTGGAGGTCGGACCCGCAGATGCAGGTCGTCGTGATGTCGATGACGACGTCGTTTGGATGTTCGATCTGGGGCTCTTCGACTTCTTCGACTGCGACTTCTCGTTCGCCTTTGTAGACGACTGCGTTCATAGACATTGTGCGGACTCCACTCGGCCTCTGCGAACGGTTGCTATTTATATCTCGGGTCGATTCGGTCTTCTTGATATCGGACACTTCACGCTTGAGGAGAGTTTAGTAACGCATTCTCAAAATATCAGAAAAATTATTATGTGTGTTTTCTATGTTGAACCCGGTTCGATCGCTCGCTCACAGGAACTCGAGTTCGAATTCGACGGTCGCGGCCGAACTCGGCACTATCTGTCCGACCGACTGTCGTAGGACCGTACCACAACCAACTTCGCCGGCGGTCTGCATCTCACGTGCGAGCCGAGATATCCCACAAGAACTCTGCTTTCTTACATGATGTGCGGGGCGTTCGAACCCGGTACCAGAGCCCGTGACTACCTCAATCGCATGTTCTCGGCTCGCTCCGCCGCGAGGTCGGTAATCTCCTCGACGTCGCTATCGGAGCGGTCCGCGAGGATCCGAACCAGCATCCCGAGTTGGACGGCCGCAGTCTCGCGTAACTCCGACGCCTCTTCGGTATCGTTGGCGAAGTAGTACTCGTGTCGACCGTCGTGGTGGACGAGTCCGGTGTACACGGACAGGACGTCGTCTTCGCGAGTCGCATCGGCCGCCTTCTCTCGAACGTCGTCGAACCGTGGGTTCGTCATCATCACGGTAGACGGCACGTCGCCGTCTTAGCTCTTTGCTCCGCTCGCTGTTCCGTCTGGAACAACCACCCGCCGTGAAACTGCCCCAGTCCAACCGTGCGAGAGCCGACTTCGCGTTCGGCTTACTGAACGTGTCGAGGCCACGCTCCAACGAGGGCGGGTTGAGGTGATTTTTTAACCCTACCGTGTCTCTTCATCCGTGAGAATGAATCGCACAGGAAACGGACTCCAAACGCCGGTACTCCGGGTCTCGGGAGCCGGGCAAACGGAGCACGGAGAGCGTGTCTTGAGTACCGCACGCACTACCGCTGACTCCGTCTCGGTCCTCCGAACGGGCCCCACCGGAATCAGCGAGTACGACCCGTTGGTTCTCGCGACCGGCGCGGGGCGGACCGCGTTCTTCCCGGCTCCGGAGGGACCGAGGGTCCGAGACCTCGTTGCCGACATGGAGGAAGGCGAGTTACCGACGGACGGTGCCGCGGCAGTCGTCGAACACGACGTCGAGACGACGACGCTTCCGGTTCCGACGGACGGGCCGCTCGCGGTGGGGCAACGGAGCGTCCTCGGTCCCTGTGGGTGGGTCGACCCGCTGGACCCGACGGCGTGTCAGTTTCACTCGCTCGACAGGGACGCGGGCGCAATCGCGAACGCTGGGCTCGTCGGTCGAGGCAGAGGAGATGCCACCGCCGACGAACCGGTCGAGGACGCCTGGCGACGCGCACGAGAGACCGACGGCGACCCAGTCGTCGTCGTGAACGCAAACGACGCGGACGACCGGCAGCGGGCGGACCAAACGCTCCTCGCCGGGTCGCCGATGTCGGTGCTCGACGGCGTGGCGGCCGTCGCCGAGTACCTCGATACGACCGATGCGGTCATCCACCTCGCAGAGACCGACACCGAACTCCGGGAACGTCTTCAGCAGGCCATTGCGGCCGCCGCGGACGAACTACCGGTCGTTCCGGTGCTCGTCGAAGGCCCGGACGAATACCGTGCCGGCGAACCGACGGCGGCGCTCGAAGCGATAGAGGGTGCGGATAGAATCGAGCCCCGTCTCCAGCCACCGTCGCCGGCCGAGTACGGGCTCTACGGTCGCCCCACGGTCATCCACACGCCGCGGACCTTCGCCCATATCCATCTCGCGCTCTCGGACTCGGATGATACCAATCGAGACGAGTCTGAATCGGCGACGCGACTGCTGACTGTCACCGGCGACGTGACCGCTCCCGCGACGATAGAGTTGGACTCTGACGCCCACCTCTCGGCGGTTCGGAACGCCGTCGAACTGGAGGGTTCGTTCAAGATGGCCTGCGTCGGCGGGGTTTTTGGCGGAGTCACCCGGACGCTGGACATCGCGCCAACCGTCGCCGGACTGACTGCGGCTGGCCTCGGAACGGAGGGCGTCGTCGAACTGTTGAACGATGAGCGGTGTGCGGTCGCGACTGCCGGAGACCGAGCGCGCTTTGCCTCGGAAGCCAACAGCGGGCGGTGCGTTCCGGGACGGGAAGGGACCGTTCAACTCACCGAGCTGTTGCGAGCGGTCTACCGAGGCTCGTTCGACCGGGGGAAGATACGCGAACTCGGCCGGGTCATGGCTCAGTCGAGCAACTGCCTGCTCGGTGCCCACGCACCGCGTCCGGTACTGACTGCGATGGACGAGTTCGAATCGAGTTTCGAAGCACATGCTGACGGCCGCTGTCCGAGCGGCACCTGTACTGACAAACTATGAGTACTGACGACCCACTCCCGGGCGTTCCGGAGATAGACGACCCGCAGCACGAGACACCGGTCACGGCGGAGTTCGAGACCGGGACCGCGAACGACCCACCCGTCGGAACCGACGGCGAGAATCCGACGACAATCACGGTTAACGGAGCGCAGGTCACCGTTCCACCGGGGTCGACCGTCATCGACGCCATGCAGGCCGTCGACGACGAGATAGTGAGCGTGGACCCCGGTGCCGACAGCCTCGACGAGGACGCCGACGTTCCGGCGCTCTGCTACTACGACCGCGAAGGCGACGCGAGCGACGAAATCGGCCCTCGGAGCGAGTGCCGAACCTGCATGGTCGAAACGGACGAACACGGGGTCGTCCCCTCCTGTTCGTTCCCGGCTGAGGACGGGCTGACGGTCGAGACCGACACGGCGACCGCCGAGGAGTGCCGGAGCGTCAACCTCGACCTCGTCCTCTCTAATCACAATCTGCGCTGTACCACCTGTAACGGGAACGGGCGCTGTGAACTACAGGAGACGGCCATCAGCGAGGGGGTCGACCACCCGCGCTACGGCGTCTTCGACGAGCGCAGCGAATACGAACCGCTCGACGACAGCTCCTCGTTCATTCAGATCGACCGCAACAAGTGCATCCTCTGTAACCGGTGCGTCGAGGGCTGTAACGACGTTCAGGTCGAAGGAGTGCTCCGTATCGAGGGCTCCGGAGCGGACACCCGAATCGGGTTCCAGTCCGACGCCGAGACGATGGCCGACTCCGACTGCGTCTCCTGCGGGCACTGTGCGACGGTCTGTCCGACCGGCGCGCTGACCGAGAAGGATATCGGCGGTGCCGGAACGCTCCCGCTGCCGGGGTTCACACAGCGGAACTCCGTCGGGACCGTCATCGAACACGAGGAGGTAGAGACGCTCGACGACACGACGGCACCGAACCGTTCGCCCGCTCCCGGCGGTGCAGGGAGCGTTGGGGACGAAGCCAACGCAAGACAGGAGGTGCAAAGCGGTGTCGCCCGCTATATGGCTCAGAGCAAACGCCGGGCGTCCGACTTCCTCGGAAAATACGGTCGGAAGGCCGTACTCGCGGGCGAACACACCGCCGAGAACATCGCGGCGCAGACGCTGCCAGAGGGTCGGCTATTCGACATCGCGTCGCTCGTCAGCGACTACCGGTTGAGCAAGGTCGACAAAGCGGAGACGACGTGTGGGTTCTGTGCGGTCGGCTGTCGGTTCGAGATGTGGGGCAAAGACGGCAACGCCCTCGGCGTCCAACCCGTCGACGACCCGGACAACGCACCGGCCAACAACTTCTCGACGTGCGTGAAGGGGAAGTTCGGACACGAGTTCGCCAACAGCAAGAAGCGGCTCACGAAGCCACTGATTCGAAACGAGGACGGCGAGTTCGAGGCGGCCTCGTGGGACGAGGCGCTCGACCACGTCGCCAGCGAACTCCGCGGGATTCAGGACGAACACGGCGTCGACGCGGTTAGTTGCCTCGCGTCGTCGAAGGGGAGCAACGAGGAGGCGTATCTCGTCCAGAAGTTCGCGCGGCAGGTGCTCGGCACGAAGAACATCGACAACTGCGCCCGGCTCTGTCACTCGTCGACGGTGGCGGCGCTCCAACAGACGCTCGGCTACGGGGCGATGACGAACCGCATCAACGAGGACATCGGCGAGGCCGACGCCTACCTCATCAGCGGGTCGAACACGACCGAGTCGCATCCGGTGTTGGCGACCCGAATCAAGCAGAACGTCCGCGACGGAGCAGACCTCGTTGTGTTCGACCCCCGGAAAATCGGCATCGCCGAACACGCCGACCAGTACACGCGGACGACGCCCGGTTACGACGTGGCGTGGCTCAACGGACTCATCCGATACCTCATCGAACACGACCTGCACGACGAGACGTTCATCGAACGGAATACGAAAGGGTTCGAGGAGGTCGAGCAGAAGGTCCAGGCGTTCACACCCGAGAAAGTCGAGGAACTGGCCGGCGTCCCACCGGCAGAACTGCAGTCGGCCGCCGAGACGCTCGCCGACGCCGAGAACGTCGTCTTCGGCTGGGCGATGGGGATGACCCAATCCAGCCACGGGACGGAAAACCTCCTCGCGATGGCCGACCTCGCGCTCACGCTCGGGCAGGTCGGGAAACCGGGTGCCGGACTCTCTCCCTTCCGGGGCCAGAACAACGTGCAGGGCGGCGGCGGCGACATGGGTACCCTGCCCGGCAGTCTCCCCGGGTACCAAGACCCGGCCGACGACGAGGTCGGCGAGAAGTTCGCCGAGGTGTGGGGCGAACGTCCGCCGGCAGAACCCGGACTCAAAGTCCCGGAGATGCTCAGCGAGGCCCACGAAGGCAATCTCCGCGGAATGTACATCGTCGGGGAGAACCCCGCGCTCTCGGAACCCGATATCCAGCACGCCGGTGAGGCGCTCGATAGCTTGGACTTCCTCGTCGTACAGGACATCTTCATGACGGAGACCGCAGAGCACGCGGACGTGGTTCTGCCGGCGGCGACCTCGCCGGAGAAACACGGCACCTTCACCAACACCGAACGTCGGGTTCAGCGGGTTCGAGCGTCCGCGGAGCCGCCCGGAAAGGCACGCCAGGACTGGGTGATAACGCAGGAACTGGCGGCCAGGCTGGGCTACGACTGGGGCTACGACCACCCGCGGGAAGTCATGGACGAGATCAGCGACCTGACTCCCATCTATGGTGGCGTCAGTTACGAGCGTCTCGAATCGGGCGACGAGCACGGACTCCAGTGGCCCTGCTGGGACGAAGACCATCCCGGCACGCCGTATCTCTACGACTACGAGGAGGGAGCGTTCAACTTCGACGACGGTCTCGCCCGCTTCGTGCCGGCAGACGGCGGCCATCCCGGTGAACTACCGGACGAGGAGTACCCCCTCACGCTCACGTCCGGCCGGGTCCTCTACCACTGGCACACCGGACAGATTACTCGACGTGTCGAGGGGCTTATGAGCCACGTCGGCGAGAGCTTCGTCGAAATCAATCCGACGACCGCCGCGGAACTCGGCGTCGCGGACGACGAGTACGTCAAGGTCGAGTCCCGCCGTGGTGACATCGTCGTCAAAGCCGTGGTGACCGACCGCGTCGGCGACGGGACGCTCTTCATCCCGATGCACTTCGCGGCCGGTGCGGTCAACAAACTCACTCAGGAGACCTTCGACCCGCAGGCCGGAATCCCGGAGTACAAAGTGTCGAGCGTGCGCGTCGAACCGCTCGGACCGGATGCCGACCCGGACGTGCTGCGGACTCCGGACGCAGGCGCTGGCAGCGCCGACAGCGGCAGCGACTGATTGCGGGGGTCGCTTCGTTTCGCCGGACTACTTTACAACACCTGGCGGCTTGCTGACTCCCGCTGAACGCTGGGATTTGTGGTGAGGTGGACTTCGCGCCTGTACTGCCGTTCTCGGCTCACGGGCGGCCCAAAGCTTCCAATAAAGTGTATAGCGCTATATCTATTCCCGAGCGGTGGTGTCCCACCCATCCTCCGGGGCTGTGAACGCGCCACCGGCGGTCGAGTTTGATTCTCCCAACAGACGCTCGTATTGTTGATTCTCTATCGGTTCATCCGTCTTCTCAATCTGCTCCGCGCGGGACGACGTATCCACACGAGTCGCAGACGAAGGCGACGTCGTAAAACGAATCGTAGACGGCGAGGCTGTGACTACACTTTGGGCAACGCATGCATTTCCTTAGCCATTCGATAGTCACTTAACCCTTACTACGACGATTGTCGACATCTCTCGGAGAGCGGTCGCGTTTAGTTCCGCTGTTAAGATTTGCAGAGAAAGAAAACGTAATGTGGGGGTCAATCGTCGAGTCACATGGTCGATAGCGTAACCGACCAACGAGGCTAACGTATCAGTCATGTCATAGACGTGGCGTTATGGGCGGAGTAGGTCTGTCCCGGTCGACGCTCATGAACACCTGACAGCACTACTACGTCGAGCTCAACACACCACCCGCTGCCATCATTTTTCATCTAGCTTTGATAACTTTAACCGCGAATCTCGCCTCCCGAGTTAGAACTCTTGTGTACGCTTGGAAGCCACGGGTCACCGACCAGTTGGACATTCCGACTTCTACCTGAGCTTACGCGATGACCCCGCTTTCGCGTTTCCCCCAACCGAGATATTGTTCTCAATACCAGAAAAATTAGCAAAACTTGCTCAGGTGTACGGGTTGAAACGCAGGAGTGTAGTGTCACTGAGTCGGCCACCTCCCTCTCCGTAAGCAAAAGCGCAGACTGACCCCGTCTGACGACGCTCCAGGAACACAGTCCGTGTTGCAGTCTGGAGACAATTACAGGGACGGAACTACTGTCTCCGTGAACTCGGATGCGCGATCGAGGACGAACGCCCGGAAGGCCCGCCGTATCGAACTCTCTGTTAAATCGGCCCGATAGTGTTCTGGGAACGGGTCGTATTTCGGCGTCGGCCGGTCGCGCCAGCGGCGATAGATTTCACGGGGAACTCTCCGGACGGAGTGCCGGATACGGCCAACGTCGCCGAGCTAACGGAACTAACTATTCACTACTATGCCCACGAGTTATTTGATGCTGTTCAGTATGCCGGAACAACATGCCGGATTCCTCGAACCCGCCCGGAGAGACCGGTTTCGTAGAGTATCCGCTGCTACCCTGATGTAGATTACACATTTAGGTTTGTAATCATTGTGCGCGGAACGATATTCACTCGTTCTGAAATAGGGAACCTTTGAGAGATCGCAATGAACGCGTTACTGACGGACTTGAGGCACCAGCGCTTCGACCTGCGCCCATCGCTTAACTGGATGGTTCGGCATCTGACCTCGTGCAAACAGGGAACAAGGCACAATAGTTATTTAACCGGGTACTGATGAGAGAACGTATGCAGAGTGAAGTACGCGTTAGCAGTCAGGAGCCGATAGACCACATCTCGGAGAACATCTACGGTCACTTCGCCGAACACCTCGGACGGTGTATCTACGGCGGTCTCTGGGTCGGCGACGACGATAGAGTCGAGACCGAGGACGGCATCCGAATGGACACCGTCTCGCTGCTCCGCGGACTGAACATGCCGGTGCTCCGTTGGCCGGGTGGCTGCTTCGCCGACGATTACCACTGGGAAGACGGTGTCGGCCCGCGAGAGGACCGTCCTCGCCGACGGAACCTGTGGTGGACGCAGGGGCGAGAAAACGTCCCCGAGGAGTCCAACGAGTTCGGGACAGACGAGTTCCTCCGACTCTGCCAACTCCTCGACACGGACCCGTACATCGCGGTCAACGTCGGGTCGTCGACGCCGCAGGAGGCGCTCGACTGGATCGAATACTGCAACTACGGCGGCGACACGGAACTCGCCGACAGGCGGCGAGAGAACGGGCAAGAAGAGCCGTACGGGGTGAAGTACTGGGGCATCGGGAACGAGAACTGGGGCTGTGGCGGTCGGTTCGCGCCGGACGAGTACGCCGACGAGTACCGCCGGTTCGCGAACTACTTCAACGGCTTCGACAAGCTGATGAACGAGGACTCGACCGAATTCATCGCCTGCGGGCACCTCACGGACGACTGGAACAAGGTCTTCTTCGACAGCCTCAACGGCGGGATGGAGTTCGGCCCCGGTTCGTTCCTCGGCATGGGGTCGCCGTTCAACCTGATGGACCACTTCTCCGTCCACCGCTACTATCAGGCGGGCGGTGACACCGACTTCACCGACGAGCAGTACTACAAGATTTTCGCGCGCGCACAGAAGGTCGGTGGCGACATCGACCGAGCCGCCGAGACGATTTCGGAGTACGTTCCGGAGGGAGAAATCGGAATCATCGTCGACGAGTGGGGCGTGTGGCATCCCGAGGCGAGAAGCGACAACGGACTGGAGCAGGAAAACACGGTCCGAGACGCGCTGACGACCGCCGGCGTGCTCGACCTCATCCACGCGCGGGCCGACGTCGTCTCGATGGCGAACATCGCACAGCTCGTCAACGTCCTGCAGTGCCTCGTCCAGACCGACGAGGAGGACGCCTGGCGGACGCCGACGTACCACGTCTTCGACCTGTACGAGAACCACGTCGGCCAGACGGCGCTCGAAACGAGCGTCGACACGGAGCAACGCGAAATCGACGGCGAGGACCACGACGTCCCGATGGTCTCGGCGTCGGCTTCTGAAGGCGACGGAGAGCTGTTCGTCACGGCCTCGAACCGCCGCCACGACGAGGCCGAACTGCTCACCGTCGACGTCGGGTCGTCGGCGTACTCGGTGTCCTCGGCCACCGTCCTGTTCGAGGGGAACGACATCCGGGAGTACTCGACGAAGGAGAACGCGGAGTCGTTCGAGGCCAGCAACCTGGCAGTCACCGACGAGGGCGACGGAACTATCACGTTCGAAGCGCCGCCGGCGTCCGTCGTCGGCCTGACCCTGACGGAGTAACGGAGCCGCCGTCGTTCTTTTTCGAGTTGACAGCGGGGATACAGTTATTATGGTGTCGTGTGAACACATAGCAGCGTCATGAGCGAACGCGATTCCATCCGCCAGCACAGCCGCCGGAAGTACCTCGCCGCGGTCGGAGCCGTGGGGGCCGCAGCAGTCGGGTCCACCGGCGTTATCGCGGGCAGCGGCCGCGACGACGAACAGACAGACGTCGAAGGAACGCTGTACTCGCCCCCGTCGGACGCGCCCGTTCCCGGGTCGCTGTATCCCCGAGTCACGCGACTGAAACACGGGTCGGGAAAGGGCGGCGAGAAGCAGTTGCTCGCGACGTTCGAGTTCTACCCGTCGATGAGCGGCGGGTCGGAGCCGTATTTCCCCGTCTACCGGAGTACTGACGGGGGACGAACCTGGTCGAAGTTCTCCGAGATTCACGACACGAGCGGGAAGGGCTGGGGGCTTCGATACCAGCCGACCCTGTTCGAACTCCCGCACGCGGTCGGTCCGTGGCCGGCCGGAACGGTCCTCGCCGCCGGGAACTCCATCCCGATCCTCGACGACCCCGAAGACGTCCCCGAGGGCGAGGTCGGCGAACTCGGCGAGACGAGCATCGACCTGTACGCCAGCACAGACCGCGGGGCGTCTTGGGAGTTCGTGAGCACCGTCGTCACGGGCGGCAAGGCCGTCCCCTACGACGGGAACAGCCCCGTCTGGGAGCCGGAGCTTGGGCTGGACGACGACGGGAATCTCGTCTGTTACTTCGCCGACGAGCGGATGGGGAGCGACGACGACTACAATCAGCTGGTCGCGTACAAGGCCTCCGAGGACGGCGGCCGGTCGTGGGGCGACGAGCAGTTCGTCGCGGCCATTCCGGACGAGACGACGCGCCCGGGGATGCCCACCGTCACCCCGCTGCCCAACGGCACGTACATGATGAGCTACGAGGTCATCGGGCCGGACTACCTGTACGGCGAGGTCCACGTCAAGACCTCGCCCGACGGGCGCGACTGGGGCGACCCGACGGACGCGGGAACCCTCGTCTCGACCGCCGACGGCCGGCGGTTCATCAACGGCCCGTACGTGACGTGGACCCGCGCCGGCGGCAAAGACGGGACGATACTCGTGTCCGGAAAACAGCTCGTCGACGGGAACCGCGAGCTCGCGGAGGGGAACGGCGAGGTCGTGCTCGCGAACTCGAACCTCGACGGGAGCGGCGACTGGGAGGCGGTCGACGCCCCACTGTCGTTCGAGACGGAGGGCGACCTCGGCGGTCGGGCGTTCGTCGGTTGGACGACACCGCTGCTGCCCTCACGCCACGGAGATGAGCTACTGCAGCTCACGTCGGTCGCGGACGGGCCGAACCTCTGTGAGATCAGTTACGGCGTCCAGTCGCTAAAACTCGACGACGGGACGTAGCGTCACCGTCGAAACGTCGCGGAGAAATCGTTTCGCAGACTCTCACCGGAGACTGGGCGGTCGGTCGGAGCGGTCGAGTCCGCTGCGTCGGCCGCGTCCTCTTTTCGGTCGCGCGTCTGGGCGGCCAGTTCCGTGTGGAACGCGGCCACGAGCGCGGGAAACACGAGCGGGAGTGCGACCGTCAACACCGAACACACGACGAGTAGCGTCGCGGTCACGACACCGACCAGTACCGTCGCCACCGGCCGCTCGACGGACCACCGGTATCCGTCGGTGACAGCGTCGAACGCGTCGTCACCCTGCGCGAGCGCGACGAATGCCAGCGCGAAGACGACCCACGCGTGGTACGCGAGATAGAACCCGACCATCCCGAGAACGCCCGCGAGCGCCGACCCGGAGGCAGCGAACCGGCCGAGATAGAAGACGGCGAGAGCCGGGAACGCCACCATGAGCCCGCTGAAGAGGAACGCGTCGAGCCAGTAGTTCGAGAGCGTCGCTCTGACGGCGTCGCGGTCGATGTGACCCTGTTCGCGGACGGAGGCGACGGCGCTGTAGACGCCCAACGTCGCCGGGCCGAGCGTGACCAGGGGGATCGATGCGAGTACCCAGCCGACGCTGATGGCGACCATCTGAACCGGGTGATGGAAAACCGTTCGGACCGCGGCGACGAGCGCGCGGTGGACGCCGACGGTGCCGTCCGCTGACTCGCTCATCCCGTCGCGCCCTGCATCTGCACTGCTCGCACGATCTGTCCCTGGAAGATGAGGTAGATGATGAACAGCGGCAAGGACCCCAGAATCGCGACGGCCATGTGGAGCCCGGGCGTGTCGATGTTCCCCTGATAGAGGTTCACCAGTCCGATGGGAAGCGTGTACGCCGTCTCGTTCGACAGCACGAGCAGCGGCCAGAGGAACGCGTTCCAGTTGTAGACGAACATGAACAGCGCTAGCGCCGAGAGAATCGGCTTCGCGAGCGGGAGGATGATGCGGGTGTACACCTGGAACGTGGTGAACCCGTCGAGCCTCGCCGCCTCCTCGTACTCGACCGGAATGTCCTTGAAGAACTGGTAGAGGAGGAACACGCCGAGCGGACTGGCCACGGCCGGCAGTATCACACCCCAGTAGGAGTTGATGAGGCCGAGGTCCGAGACGATTTGGTACAGCGGAACGATGTTCATGTAGTACGGAACCATGAAGCTCGCGAGGATAACCCCCATAACCAGCCCCTGTCCGGGCCAGTCGAGCCGCGTGAGCGAGAACGCGACCATCGAGTCGATGACGACGATGAGCAGCGTCGCACCGGCGGCGATGATGAAGGTGTTGATGGTCCACTCCACGACGAGCGTGTTGTTCAGTAGGTACTGGTAGTGTTCGAGCGTTATCGGCTCGCCCGCGAGCGGCGGTATCCAGTAGGGTCGCGGGTCGCGCAACAGCTCGGTCGGCTGGAAGGACCGAGAGAGCGTGTACAGGTACGGGACCGCCATGAGAACGGCGAGGCCGTAGAGGAACGCGTGAAGCAACACGTTCCGAACCGTGTCGCCGTTGAGCCGCGCGCGTATCGAGCTCTGCGATGTCGTTTCAGTCATTTGAGTCACCGATTACTTTGAAGTTCACGATTGCGATAATGATGAGGATTGCGACCAGCACGTACCCCATCGCCGCGCCGTAGCCGAACTGCTGTTGGGAGAAGGCGCTCCGGTACAGATAGTAGACGAGCGTGTCCGAGGTGTCCTTCGGGCCGCCCTGCGTCATCACGTACGGCTGTGCGAACACCTGGAACTGGAGGATGAACTGTACCATGACCACGAACACGACCGAGTTTCGCATCTGGGGGAGCGTGATATCCTTGAAGGCCCGCCAGCCGGTCGCACCGTCGAGGCGTGCGGCCTCGTAGAGCCGTTCGGGGATGCTCTGTCGGGCCGCCAGGAAGATGACGAAGTTGAACCCGACCAGCCACCAGACGGTCATGAACGCGAGCGCCGCCATGACGAGGTCCGGCGACGTGAGCCATCCCGGCGGGTTGTCGATGAAGAAGCCGAGATAGTAGTTTATCAGGCCGTAGCTCTGGGAGTACATCTGTCCCCAGACCAGCGTCACGACGGCGACGGTGAGGACGTACGGGCTGAAGTAGATGGCCCGGAGCGTACGCTTTCCGGCTACGTCTCGGTTCACGCCGAGCGCCATTATCAGCCCGAGGATGACCAGCGCTGGAACCGAGATGGCGACGAAGAGGAGCGTGCCCTCCATGGCGTTGTAAAACACCGGGTCGCGGAACAGTTCCACGTAGTTCTGGAGGCCGACCCACTCCGTCTGGGTGAGGTCGAACTTGTTCGGGTACGTGTGGAAGCTCATGTAGAGCCCCTTCAGGGCCGGCCAGATGAGGAACACCGTGAACACGGCGAGGTACGGAATCGACCACAGGACGCCCTCGATGGTCTCCTTGCGGAGACCCATGACTGTCTTGCTGTTCGTCGCGTTCTCACCTCCCATAATGCGTTCTGTTATCCCCATCTTCGATTACTCCGAGATGCCGTTGGAGACCGTCTGGATTCCGGAATCGATGGCTTCCTGTGGCTCAGAGTTCTGCGCCCAGATGTCGACGAGCCACGTGTACCAGTTCTGCGCGTTCGGGTCGCCGTTCGGGACCTTCGGGTGGTAGAAGTAGTCGCCGTCTTCGGCCATCTCGACGTACTTGTTGAGCGTCTTGTCGTAGTACGGGCTGTTCTGGAAGGCGTCGGACTCGTAGATGCTGTTCGCGGCGGGCAGGTGACCGGCTTCGGCACCCCACGAGGGGTTCTGCGTCGTCATCCAGTGGGCGACTTCAGCGGCGATCTCGGACTTGGCGTCACTCCGACCCTGCTTCTTCGGGAGGACGATGGAGTGGCCGTCCGCCCAGACTTTATCCTGCTGTTTGTTCGGGGCGACGGTCGGCTCGAAGAAGCCCCAGTTGAGTCCGTCGACGTTCGCTAAGGCCGCCACGTACCATGTCCCGTTCATCGCCATCGCGCACGTCCCGTTCTGGAAGGCGTTGTTCCCCCAGTTGGCCTCGCTCGTAGGCTTCGACCAGCCCATCTCGCCCGTCATGTCGGAGAACAACTGGGCGACGTTCTGGCCGGCCTCGTTGTCGAACGTCGGGTTCCACTCCTCGTCGTACAGGCTCCCACCCTGCTGTTTGACCCAACTACTCCACACGCGGTACGAACCGAACCCGTCGTTGTACGGCGACTGCGTGAACGCGTGGGCGTCAGTATTCTCGACGACCGCGTTACCCGCTTGCTGGAACTCCTCCCAGTTCGTCGGTGGGCTCTCTGGGTCCAGGCCGGCCTGCTCGAACAGGTCCTTGTTGTAGTACACGCCGAGGGGATGCATGTCCATCGGCAGCGCGTTCACGTTGCCGTCGACGGTGACGAGGTCCCAGTGGCTCGCGGTGTAATCGCTCTTGATCGACGCCGTATCGGCGTAGGTACCGATCGAGTCGACACCTCCGCTCCACGCCCGCAGATACGCGGCGTGCATGATGGCCATGTCGGGTGCCTCCCCACCGGAGAGGGCGGTGAACAGCTTGTTGTAGTACTCGTTCCACGGCGTTCGTTGTCGATTGATGGTCACCTCCGCGTCCGTGTCGAGCGGCTGTTCCTCGTTGAACTTGTTGACGATGCTCTCCATGATCGGGCCTTCGCCACCGCTGAACAGCTCCCAGAAGGTGATTTCGTAGGACTCGCTTCCCGTGTTGCCGGTACTGCCGCCGTCGCTGTTGTCACCGTTACCGCTGCCGCTTCCGCTGTCTCCACCGTTGTCGCCGTTGCCGGCACAGCCTGCGAGTGCGACGGTCCCCGCGACTCCGGCAGATTTGATAAACTTCCGACGGGTACTGCTAGTGATAGCTTCTCGAACCATGTGTCACATGTACATGCTGGGGTACGGATTAAACTATTTTCCGTGACTAATACTGCCGGTAGATGAAGCCGGACACATCACCCGTTCGTCTGCCCGTCGTGGCGGTGCGGAGAGTTCCGTTCAGAATGCGCTCGCGTACCCCAATGATGCAGCCTTGACCGGAAGTAACCACAACTATTATTAGTTCTCTTGGCAACCCACGCACTATGGGTACTGTTAGCATCGAAAACGTGCGGAAAGTCTACGGCGGCGACTCGGATATCGTCGCTGTCGACGACATCAGCTTCGAGATAGAAGACGGGGAGTTTCTGACTATCGTCGGTCCCTCGGGTTCGGGCAAGTCGACGTTGCTCCGTATGATTGCGGGTCTGGAAGATATCACAGAGGGGACGATACGTATCGGAGACCGGGTCGTCAACGGCGTACAGCCGCAGGACCGCGACGTCGCAATGGTGTTTCAGAACTACGCGCTGTACCCGCACATGACCGCGCGGAAGAACATGAGCTACGGGTTGCAGTTGACGACCGACCTCCCCGAAGACGAGATCAACCGACGGGTGATGGAGGCGGCGGAGATGATGGGTGTCACGGACCAACTGGACAAGCATCCCGGGAACCTCTCTGGCGGTCAGCAACAGCGCATCGCCACGGGCCGCGCCATCGTGCGCGAGCCGTCCGTCTTCCTGTTCGACGAGCCGCTCTCGAACTTGGACGCCAAGCTCAGACTGCACATGCGGACGGAACTTCAGCAGTTACAGGACACGCTCGGGACGACGACGGTGTACGTCACGCACGACCAGGAGGAGGCGATGACGATGTCCGACCGCATCGCTGTCGTCGACGGCGGCGAACTCCAGCAGATAGGGACGCCCGAGGAGATATACAACGAACCTCGGAACCTGTTCGTGGGCGACTTCGTCGGGAACCCGCCGATGAACCAGTTCGAAGTGCGGCTGTCGGGCACGTCGCTGGTCGCCGACGGCTTCAGTTACGACCTCTCCGAGAGGGTCCTCGAACACATCGAACAGTACGCCGACGGAGTGGACGAGTTCGTGCTCGGTATCCGCCCCGAGAACATCACCCTCACAGACAGCGACGAACCCAACGCGGTTCGAGCGTACCTCGACGTCCGCGAGCCGGTGGGGTCGGACAACTATCTCCACTTCGACATCGAGGGCGAGGAGTGTTGGGTCCGCGTGCCCGGAGACGTCAAACCCGACACGAACCAGGAGCTATCGCTCGCCTTCGACGAGGAGCGGCTGCATCTCTTTCGGCAATCGGACGGCATCAACATTCTCGCTCAAGAGGAACCGTCGTTAGAGGCGGCGGCGGCTGAACAGTAGTAGTGTTTTCGCGGAGCGAGACGCGAGCGACGCGTCGGTGAGATTCGTCGGTGAAGGCGGGAGTCGGAACTACGGTTCGACTCCGACGGGGAGCGGCGACGCCATCGATGCCTCTATCGGTCTCCGTCGGTCCACCCCGTCGGCAGACTGAACTCTTCGAGGCTGTCGGTGGGTGTGGAGTTCATACGGTGGTGACGCCGTTCGAGAGGGTGCCGATATCTTCGACGGTGATGTCGACGCGGTCGCCTTCTTGGAGGTCGAACGGCTGTTCGGGGACGAGCGAGGTACCCGTGAGGATGACCGCAAGTTCGGGGACCGTGTTGTGGCGCGTGAAGTACGACACGAGTTCCTCGCAACTGCGGACCATCTCGCTGGTGTTCGTGGCGTCGTCGTAGATGACCTCGCCGTCACGCTCGATAGTCATGCTCATCTCCAACTCGTGGGGGTCGTCGATGTCATCGGGCGTGACCACGCACGGCCCGAGCGAACAACAGCGGTCGTAGACCTTCGCCTGCGGCAGGTACAGCGGGTTTTCGCCCTCAATCGACCGACTGCTCACGTCGTTGCCAACAGTATACCCGACGATTTCGCCACGCCGGAGGACGATACCGAGTTCGGGTTCGGGAACGTCCCACTCGGAGTCGTCCCTGACGCCGATGGCGTCGCCCGGTTCGACCGTCCGAGACGGTGTAGCCTTGAAGAAAATCTCCGGCCGGTCGGCATCGTACACGTCGTAGTACATGTCCGGCATGGAACTCTCTTCTTCGCGCGCCTGCTCGCTGATCTGGTAGGTGACGCCCGCCGCCCAGACTTCTTCGGCGTCAACTGGGACGGTCGTGTGCTGGTCGACGAACTTCTCGTCGACGACATCGGCGTTTTCGGAGAGTTCGGCGGCGAGTCGGTCGATTGGGATTCGGGCGATACCGGCCACCCGAGCCAAATCCCCGAACGTCCGGAGATCCTCGTCGGCGCTCGTGAGGTCGTACGTCGTGGAGTCGCGAGTTGCCGTGAGACAGCGCTCTCCCGACACCTCAAGCTGGTGGTACTGCATTCGAACCCTGGTTTATAACCAAATCTAATAAAATTATGTTCTGTGGTGTCCCACACCACACGTTGTCTCCGCAGTCCGGGTGACGAACGCTCACGTTCTGAATCACAGAATAGATTCGTCCCGGGTCGTCGACTCGGCGGAACCACCTGCAACGAACTGGCAGAAGATGTCGGTTGATGCTGAAAAATGTAGTTACGTTGTACATCCGTAAACGTGAACTCTGATATGGATGTTAGAACGAGTATACACTCTTCCCCTCCCATCGGATGGCGTGGTGCTGTCAGCCGTGTCTGTGTTCGGGTATCATTGGTTCGAGCCGTTTATCGAACCGAACACCGGTGGTTAGAAATTAATAAGGTATTCTTGATTTCAGAATGACGTGTCCCGAAGCCACGCTGATATCCTCCGTGTCAGGTCTGAATAACCCCGTTTCTGAACCAAACCATTACAGTCGTAGTATTGTATGGAAAATCTCGTTCGAACTCACAACTGGCCGTGAAGCGCCTATAGAGGACCGACGACGCCATCTTTTAAACGACGTTCTCTAGTTTGGAACATAGTCTCGAATATCGGTGTCTGTCTGTCGACGATCGGATCACGGGTCGCCCTACGTGCCCCGAAGGGGACGTTCCACTTGAGAGCCAGTGGTCGCGTGAGCAAATTCGGCGACGAAGGACGCGGGGCCGAAGTCGGTAGCGAAGTGCGCGGTCCGAACTGTGTGCCCGTGTCGTTGAGTTACGGCCCACTTGGGGGCGGCCGCCGCGGCTTGCCCTCTGCATCCGACGGTGTTTGCTGCAGTACACCCTCGAACCCCGAAGGCTAAGCGGTGGGCCGTCCTGCTACGAGCATGGTCGCTTCCACCGCTCAGCGAATCGCGGAGTCGGGCATCGTCGCAATCATCCGCGGGACCGACCCTGAGACAGCAGTTGAGACGGTCGATGCGCTCCGCCGCGGCGGTGTCTCGACGGTCGAGATAACCGCAAACACCGAGGGCGTCCTCGACATGATTCGAGACCGTGTCTGAGTCGTTCGCGGCCGACGAGGTCACCGTCGGCGCGGGGACCGTCCTCGACGCGGCGACGGCGCGGGCGGCGACCCTCGCCGGTGCGGAGTTCATCGTCACCCCCTCCTTCGACGAGGGCGTCGTCGAAACCGCGAACCGCTACGGCGCGCCCTCGCTCGTCGGTATCTCTACGCCGACCGAAGCCGTCAACGCCTTCGAAGCCGGCGCGGACATGGTGAAAGTGTTCCCCGCCGGCACGCTCGGACCGGGGTTCGTCTCGGCGCTCGGTGGCCCCCTCGGCCACATCCCGACCGTCCCGACCGGCGGGGTCGGACTGGACAACGTCGGCGAGTTCTTCGATGCGGGCGCGACGGCCGTCGGCGTCGGGAGCTCCATCGTCGACACCGAGGCCATCGCTTGCGGCGAGTTCGACGGTATCGAAGCGAACGCCCGCGCGTTCAGCGCGGCCGTCGAGGCCGCCCGAACCAAGTAAGTTGGCGTGTCCGAGGTGCAGGGAGGGCTCCCGATGGGTCTCAGCTCTCATTTGAATTGTATACTTGTAGAAACATCGTTGGTCTATCCAGAAGAATTTGAAAATTCTGAATAATCTGAATATTCTAAATAATCTTGCATTTTGTGGAATAGCCGAGATTGAGGCGTTACTACTTGCTTTCCGTATTCTATTTGAGGATAGATATTACTTATTGGAGATCGATACGAACCAACCGATGCCATTCGCCATCTGATTATGACTTTTATTCGAACTGTAGTTGTATATATTAAGCACAACCGACTGCGTGTCTTCGGAAGCGACCGTCCAAATTCTGACGTCGGTCGTCCTCGTCGGCAACGGTCTCCGACCCCGCACGTAACCGTCTCCGATACTATTTATACCAGAAGCAATATGGAAGTGACATGAGCCGACAGCGACAGCGCAGAGTCTCAGTCGACCCCGTCCGACCGCCGAACCGACCCTCCTCGGGGGGCCAACTATGTCGTTGACGGGGGCGTTCACGAACGCGATTCTCCCGATTCTCGGCGTCGCCGTCGTCGGCTATCTCCTAGCACGAACGACGGACATCGACGTCGGGCCGATAAACACGCTCGGATTGTACGTGCTCATCCCGGCGTTGGCGTTCCACAGTATCGCCACGACGACCCTCGACGGCGGTGAAGTGCTCAAACTCGGCGTCGGCGTCGTCGGCTACGCCCTCCTCATGATTGCTATCGCGTGGGGCGTCGGCCGGCTCGCGGGCGAGTCGGGGCCGCTCCTCGGCGCGCTCATGCTGGCGGCGGCGTTCCCGAACTCGGGCTTCGTCGGTATCCCGCTGTCCGGGTTCGCGTTCGGCGAAGTCGGACGAACGACCGCCGTCATCTACCTCACCATCCAGAACCTCGTGGTCTACACCCTCGGCGTCTACATCGCGTCCAACGGCTCCGACAGCGGAGTTCTCGACGCAGTCACGGAGATATTCCGTCTCCCTCTCCTGTACGCCATCATCGCCGGCGTCATCGCCCGCGCGCTCGGTCTCGTCCCGCCGGCCGATTCGGCGCTCATGGAGACCGTCGGACTCGTCGGCGACGCGTCGATTCCGGTCATGTTGCTCATCCTCGGCATCCAGCTGGCTGAGACCAACGTGTCCGTGATATCGCGGTCGCTCGCGCCGACGGCGCTGAAACTGGTCGTCGCGCCGCTCGTCGGGTTCGGACTCGCGCTCGCGCTGGGGTTCAGCGACCCGACCGTCGCGAAGGTGTTCGTCCTTGAGTGTGCCACTCCCGCCGCGGTCATCCCGCTGGCGCTCACCATCGAGTACGCCGACGAGACGGCGGTCGACGGCATCACCGCCCCCGAGTACCTCAGCACGACCATCTTCACGACCACCGTCGCCAGCGTCGCCGTCCTGACCGTTCTCGTGGCGGTCTTGCAGGCGGGCGCGCTGTTCTGAGTAACCTCGGGACGGCGGTATTCGGGCCCGCTATCGACGAACGCTCTAGATTCACATTTCGAAAGCACCGTTTCGGACGCCCCGCCCACTTCTCGCGTGAACCTCGAACGAGGGTCTCGCGGCGCGCCACGGAGTCGCGCTGGTTGTTGTCTCGTAAACGCGGCGAGCCGTAGCGGCAGTCGTTTCTCAGACGGAAGTCAGGAGCGTGCCAGCGCCACGAAGCCGCTCGACACTCCGCGGGACGGTACAGCGTAGAACCGACTGGTGGTTCCACTGCGGTCTTCTCCACGTCTCGTAAACCGCGAATGACGGCACATTGAATTACAATTATAGGACTGTAATGAATTTGTTACAGATGTATGCCTGTAATCTCGACTGAATATGGGGGTCGAGCGCCGACTCCGAGGGACACCGCACTCGCGTTTGTACGCCTCCATTCTCGATATGAAAATGAGCGTTTAGCGGCCGTCCCGTTCGTCACCCCGCGACTCGCTCTCGATACGAGAACGACGGTCGTGTTGCCGGTCGTCATCCACGTCGCCCGCGTGAGGCGAACAGCCTCCCGGGCTCGACGAGGTGGATAATCTCCCGTACGCCGGTCTGATTACGCTCGGTCTCGGGGCGTTCACGGTTCGGTCACCGGTGGGGACGTTCACGCTCTACTCGGCGATTATATTGGTGTATTAATAATTTACAACACGCAAACGGAGTGCTCCGTCCGCGCGGGTACTGACGGTTCGAACCGGAGTGAACCGGCGTTTGAGGCTATCTGTTGCCGGTTCTGTGGCGAACCTCGCTCATTTCGGCTCGACATCGTCGTTTTCCTCTCGAAAATGCTTGAGCACCCTCGTTGGCGTCGGCGGGTTCTCTGACCGCGTTCCGACCACCAAAATATTTAATAATTGATACTGTTTGACTCAACACGTCATGGTATCCGAAAAGCGGTTCGTCCAGGCGGACGACGTAGAGACGATTCAATTGGACTGGGGCACGCTGAAGTGGATGAACACACCCGAGGTCACCGGTTCCGAGGGGTTCAGTGCCGGCGTCGTGTTGCTTGAACCCGGGAAGGGCCACGAGCGACACACCCACCCCGATAGCGAGGAGATACTGTACATCCTCGGCGGCGAGGGCGAACAGACCATCGAGGACGAGACGCGGACGGTCAGCGCGGGCGACATGGTTCACATCCCCAGCGGCGTCGAACACAGCACCATCAACACGTCGTGGGAGCCGCTTCGGTTCCTCGCGGTGTACTGCCCGCCCGGCCCGGAAGCCGTGATTCGCGAGGACGACGACGCGACGGTCTTCCCGCCCGGCGAGTTCCCGGACAACTGATTCGCGCGGACGAGCGCCTTCGTATCGACGCCGTTTCGGTCGCGTCGCTCGCCCGACGCCCGGCCGCCGGTCGATTCTTCCGAAATATTAAAGTCGTATGCGATGGCCTGTCAACTCGGATGAAGTATACTCGTGCTGAATCACTCGACCGTATCGAATCCACGATCGAATCCGGCGACCCCGTCATCGGCGCCGGTGCCGGAACCGGCATCTCCGCGAAGTTCGCGGAACGCGGCGGCGTCGACCTGCTCATCATTTACAACTCGGGACGCTACCGGATGAACGGTCGGGGCTCGCTGGCCGGTCTCCTGCCGTACGGCGACGCCAACGAAATCGTCGTCGAGATGGGCCACGAGGTCATCCCGGTCGTCGAAGACACGCCGGTACTCGCCGGCGTCAACGGGACCGACCCCTTCCGCGAGATGAGCGTGTTCATCGAAGACCTGCGCCGTCGCGGCTTCTCCGGCGTCCAGAACTTCCCGACCGTCGGACTCATCGACGAGGACAGCAGCTACCGGAAGAACCTCGAAGAGACCGGTATGGGCTACGACAAGGAAGTCGAGATGATTCGCGAGGCGAGCGAGCAGGGTATGCTGACGTGCCCATACGTCTTCACCGAAGAGCAGGCCGAAGCGATGACCGAGGCCGGTGCCGACGTCATCGTCTCCCACATGGGGCTGACGACCTCCGGCGACATCGGCGCGGAGACGGCGCTCGACCTCGACGACGCGGCCGAGCGCGTGCAGGCGCACCACGACGCCGCCAAGTCGGTCCGTGACGACGTTCACGTCATCTGCCACGGCGGCCCCATCGCGTGGCCCGACGACGCGGAGTACGTCCTCAACAACACCGAGGGCGTCGTCGGCTTCTTCGGCGCGTCGAGCATCGAGCGCCTCGCCACGGAGGAGGCCATCGAGAATCAAGCGCGCAAGTTCAAGGAAATCGACTTCTGAGGGCTTTCGAGACGTTCTCGTTCGAGCGATTGCTACCGCTGCGGTGACTAGGTCGTCGCGGAGGCGGTCTCGCGTACAGTCGGACTACTCGACCGCGTACACCTTCGCGTCGGTTCCACCGAAGTACAGTCGCCCGTCGACGAGCGCCGGGCTGGACCCGACGCCACGCCCGTCGATTTCCATGAACCACTCTTCTTGCCCGTCGGTCGTGATGGCGTGGACGCCGACGCCGTCGCCGTCCGACTGCCGGTGCGTCCCGACGTAGAGCGTGTCCTCCGTCAGGACGGGACTGCTCCCGACCTCCAGCGCGGGCGTCTCGAAGCTCCAGTTCTCGGTGCCGCTCTCGCGGTCGAAGCGGAACACCTTCGCGTGGTTCGTCGTCGGGTCGTCGAGCGTGTTGTACGGCGTGTGACCGACGTAGACGGCCTCCTCGCCGACCGCGACGGAGCCCGAGATGTATCGACCTGCCGTGTCGGCGAGCCACTCTCGCTCGCCCGTCGCCGCGTCGGCGGCGTGGACGTTGCCGTTCCAGTCGGTGAAGTACACGGAGCCGTAGGCGACCGCCGGGCTCGACCATATCATATCGCGGGTCTCGTACCGCCACTCGACCTCGCCGGTCGAGCGCGACAGCGCGTACAGCGCCTCGTCCGAGGAGCCGACGTACACGCGGTCGTCCGTGACCGCCGGACTGCTGACGACCTCGTCGCCGACCTCGTACTGCCACTCCGTCTCGCCGGTCTCCGCGTCGAGCGCGTACACCCACCCGGACTCCGAGACGTTGGCCTCCTCCGCGTACCACGCGCACGCGAGATTGTGACAGCCGACGCCGGTGTAGACCGTCCCGTCCCAGACGGTCGGGCTCCCTCGGATCAACCCGTCGAACGCCCGGGACCAGCGCTCCTCGCCGGTCTCGGCGTCGATGGCGTACAGGTGTTTGTCGTACGACCCGATGTAGACGATACCGTCGGCGTAGGCCGGCGTCCCCTCGATTCGATGGTCCGCCTCGAAGGACCAACGGTCCTCGCCGGTCTCCGCGTCGAGCGCGTACAGGGAGCTATCGGCGCTCCCGATGTAGACGGTGCCGTCGGCGACGATTGGACTTCCCCAGAACGCCCCGTCGGCCTCGAACGTCCACTCGACCGAGGGCTCCGAGTCGAGCGGGGACACGTCGCCGATGTAGCCGGTGTTGTACCGCCCCCCGCGGAACGTCGGCCACGAGGTGACCGGCTCGGACACGGGGTGACTCTGCGACGTAGACGCGACCGGAGGTCGCTGACAGCCCGCGGCGAACGTGAGCGCGGACGAGGAGAACGCGGCGAGAAATCGTCGTCGGTTGGTCCGTTTCATGTCCCGTGTGTTCGAGTGTCACGAAATAATATTGTCGACTGACTGACGGCGACCGGGGTGAAAAAGCGACCTCGAACTGCGAGACTGAGCGCCGGGGCAGGAACCGGAACGGGAGCCGAACGAGAGCCGCGGAGAACATCGGAACGAGAACGGACCGAAACGGAAGCGAGGTGGGAGAGAAAGAGCGCGTCCGTCGCGCCGAGGGGCGCGCGTTCGGCGCGGTCAGACGACGAGGTACTCGTCGAGGTCTTCGGATTCGAGTTCGTCCACGGTACCCCTGTAGACGATGTCGCCCTGGTCGAGCACGTAGCCGCGGTCCGCGATGCGGAGCGCCTCACGGACGTTCTGCTCGATGAGGAGCACCGTCAGCCCCTGGTCGGCGATTTCGGCGACCGAGTCGCCCACCGCCTTGACGATTTGCGGGGCCAGTCCCTCGGTCGGTTCGTCCAGCAACAGCAGCTTCAGGTTCGGGAGCCTGAGCGTCCGCGCGATGGAGAGCATCTGCTGTTCGCCGCCCGAGAGCGTCCCGGCCTGTTGGGTCCGCCGCTCGTCGAGCCGCGGGAACAGGTCGTACAGCTCGTCTATCGACATCGTGCTCTCGCCGCCGCCGAGACCGCCCCGGCGGATGGTGTTCCACCAGCCGCGGGTGATTTTCGACATCTCGAGGTTCTCCTCGACCGTCAGTTCGGAGAACAGCCGGCGACCCTCGGGAACGACGCCGATGCCGCCCATGGCGATGTTGTCGGCCGGCCAGTCCGTGATGTCGTCGCCGTCGAACCGAATCGAACCGGACCGAATCGCCGGCGGTTCGGTCCCGGCGATGCTGCGGACCGTCGTCGTCTTCCCCGCGCCGTTGCGGCCGAGGAGCGTGACGACCTCGCCCTCGTCGATGCCGAGCGAGACGCCGCGGAGGATGTGGCTCGGTCCGTAGTAGGCGTGCACGTCGTCGAGTTCGAGCAGGCTCATTGTTCCCCACCTCCGAGGTAGGCCTCGCGAACGGCCGGATTCTCCCGAATCTCCTCGGGGGTGCCCTGCGCGATGAGCCGTCCCTGGTGGAGCGTGAAGATGCGGTCGGACACGTCGAAGACGATGTCCATGTCGTGTTCGACGAGGAAGATGGTCATCCCCCAGTCGGCGAGGAGGTCGTGGATGAGGTCGACCGTTATCTCGGTCTCCGTCGGCGACATGCCGGCGGTCGGCTCGTCCATGAACAGCAGGTCCGGGTCGGTCGCGAGCCCGATGGCGACCTCTAAGCGCCGCTTGTCGCCGTACGGGAGCGAACCGGCTTCCATGCGGGCCTTCGAGTCGAGGCCGATGGTCTCCAGGATGTCGTTCGTCCGCGCTTGGACCTCGTCGAACGAGTCCCGCCGGCGGAAGAAATTGACCCGGAACGAGCCGTGTTCGGCCGCGAACGACGCGACCTGCACGTTCTCGCGCACCGTGAGTTCCGGGAGAATCGACGCCGTCTGGAACGACCGGCCGACGCCGAGTTGTGCGATTTCGAACGGCTTCATGCCGACGAGTTCGTTCCCGGCGTAGAACACCTCGCCCTCGGTCGGGCGCAGCCGACCGGTGATGGTGTTGATGAGCGTGGACTTGCCAGCGCCGTTCGGGCCGATGAGGGAGACGAGTTCGCCCTCTTCGACTTCGATGTCGACGCCGTCGAGCGCCGTGAGCCCGCCGAACTCCTTGGTGAGCCCGTGGGTTTCGAGCAGCGCCATCAGTTCTCACCTCCCGAGGAGTCGCCGGTCGAGTCGCCACCCGTGAGGGAGTCAAGCAGTTCTCTGGGTTCGCGGAGCGCGCCGGTGAAGGCGGTCGTCATCCCCCAGATACCGTCGCGGTAGACCCACACGACCGTGGTAAACGAAAGCGAGAGCAGGAGCAGCCAGTAGTTGCCGAGCGTCGGGAAGCCGTTGACGATGCCCTTGAAGTAGAAGAACACGAACGTCCCGATGACCGGCCCGGCGAGCGTGCCGAGGCCGCCGAGGACGGTCATGACGACGACGTCGCCGCTGACGGACCAGTAGAGTCGCTCGACGCCCGCGAACTGGGTGTTGACGGCCATCAGGCCGCCGGCGAGGCCGACGATGGACGCAGAGAGGAGGAACGCCGCGAACTTGTAGCGCCAGACGTCGAGACCGACGAACGCCGTCCGCGTCTCGTTCTCGCGAATCGCCTTGAAGATGAGCCCGTAGGGCGACTTGCGGATGCGCGTGATGGAGGCGACGACGGCGACGAAGAAGACGCCGACGAAGAGGTAGAGGTTGTTCACGATGAGTTCGCCGAGGAGGCCGCCGTACTGGTGTTCCAGTTCGAAGAACCCGAGAACGGGCGACCGCGGCACTTCGAGCCCGTTTATGCCCTTGGTTATCTCCACGAGCGGTTCTCGGGCGAGGAAGTAGAGGAACTGGCCGATAGCCAGCGCCACGATGGAGAAGTACACCGTGTGGAGGCGCAGGAGAATCAGCGCCGCGACCGCCCCGAGGGCGACCGCCGCCAGCGTCCCGACGACGATGACCGCCAGCGGGTCGTTGTACACGTGAATCGCGAACAGCGCCGAGGCGTAGCTCGCGGTCCCGAAGAACATGGCGTGCCCGAACGAGAGGAGGCCGGTCTGGCCCAACAGGAGGTTGAACCCGAGCGCGAATATCGACCAGATGAGAATCGTAACCGCGAGTCCGTGATACCCCTGGAAGATATCCGAGACGACCGGTGCGCGGCCGAACGCGTACGAGAACGTCAGGACGAACAGCACCGACGACAGGAGGACGAACGACTCGGTGTGCTTGATTCCGTCCCAGGTGTCCCAGCTAATCAACGACGATTCTTCGTCTACGGTCTTGTGGATGTTGTCCGTGCTCATTGTCCAATCTCCGCCGAGGGGAAGATACCGCTCGGCCTAATCGTCAGCACCACGATGGCCAGCAGATAGATACTGGCCTGCGTCATGCTCGGTTCGAGTTCCGTCGCCACCGCGAAGGTGAGCCCGGCGAGCAGCGCGCCGACGACGGTCCCGCGCAAACTGCCGACGCCGCCCATGATGACGATGACCAGCGACGGGATGATTATCTCCATGCCGATTTCGGAAGTCACGTTGAACAGCGACCCGCCGAGGACGCCGGCGAGTCCCGCGTAGGCGGCACCGACGGCGAATATCAGGAGGAACGGCCTACCGACGCGGATGCCGAGCATCTGCGTCATCTCGGAGTCTTCGGTCCCCGCCCGCACGGCCAGCCCGTAGTCGGTGTATTTGAAGAACGCGAAGATACCGGCGACGAGCAACAGCGTGAGCGCGACGACGAGGACGCGTATCGTCGAGGCCGCGCTCATCCCCGGCGGCGTGCCGATGACGGGAAGCGAAATCGCGCCCGTGAGCCACTCGGGCCGGGGGTAGATGGTCCCCGTCCGGCCGAAGAGGATGGCGACCAACTCTTGAGCGGCGATGAGGATTCCGAATGTCACCAACAGCTGGTCGAGAAGTTCTCGCTCGTAGAACGGTTTTGCGATCCAACGCTCCATCGCGACGCCGAGGACGAAGATGACGACCGGCGTCAACACGAGCGCGGGTATGAACCCCCAATCGAGTCCGACCTGTCCGAAGTCGCTCAACAGTCCGCCGTACTGCTCGCTCGACGCGATGAGGAGCCCGATGTACGCGCCGCTCAAGTAGAGGACGCCGTGAGCCATATTCACGTATTTGAGCGACCCGAACACGATGGACAGGCCGACCGCGACGAGCAGGTACAGCGATGCGACGCTCAGCGCGATGAAGAGGAACCCGACGATGCTGTCGATATTCATCGTTTCCACCTCGGTACAGATGTGAGTAAGCACTTCATGGTGTGCACGATTATTCATGAATTCTTCAGTATGTTAATCTTGTGTTTCGCTGACTTCTGGCATGCCAGCGGGCCGCTCTCCGGGTTCGTCGGGGGCGGTCCCGGATGTCGGCGCGGCGCGAATGCAGTCGAGCGGGAGAATGGCGTGCGCGCGGCCGAGAACGCCGATGGCCGCTCGCGGATTATCGACTGCAGAAAATGGGAGTAAGGTACGTCGTATCGAGGCTTGGTCCGGCCGTTACTCGTCTCCGTACTCGTTGTCGCCCATGGCGCAGTTCGACGCCGGGAACTCGCTGCACTCGTAGACGAGCGGGTCGGTCGTCTCGACGATTTCCGTCCGGATACCGAGTTCCTCGGCGCGGTCGTCGCCGACGCCGCGGACCATGTACCACGGGCGCTCGACCTGATGGTCGCAGGTCCGGTACGCGGAGTCGCCCCACGCGAGGCTCCACTCGAACTCTTCGAGCGTTCGAACCACCGTCGGCGGGTGGAACGTGCCGGCCTCCTCGACGGCGGCCGCGTACACCATCATCGACTCGTAGGTGTGCAGCGAACTCTGGTTGGGCGTCTCGTCGTACTCCTCTCTGTAGGACTCGACGAACACCTGGCTCGGTTCGTTGTCGGCGTTCGGGTTCCACGGCTCCATACCGAGGACACCCTCCGCGTCCGCGCCGAGCGGGTCGAGGGTGAACGCGCTGACGTGCGGGATGATGACGTCGATGTCGTCGGTCAGGCCGGCGTCTCGCAGTTGCGCGAGGCCGCTGGCGGCGAAGTTGCCGAAGCTGGAGAAGTACAGCGTGTCGGCACCGGAGTCTTCGAGCGCCTGAATCTGGGAGCTGTGGTCGGTCTCGCCCTCCGCGATGGCGGCACCGCCGGCGTCCTCCCACGGACCCTGTTCGGTGAGGTACTTGCGGGCGGCGTCGCGGTTCGACTGCCCGTAGGAGTAGTCCATGTAGATGTGGAACAGCGAGCGGTCCTCGCCGAGGACCGAGGGCGCGGCCTCGCCCATCGCCATCCCGATAATCTCCGCGTGGAACGTCGGGTGGAAGTAGTATCGCGAGCAGTTCTCGCCGGAGATGCCGGCGGACGTGGAGTTACCGCCCATGAACGGAACCTTCTCTCGCTGGGCGACGTTCTGCATCGCCATCGTCACCGTACTGGACATGCCGCCCGTCCAGAACTGGATGTTGTCCCGCTGAATCATCCGCTCGATGTTGTCCTGTGCCGTGTCGGCGCTGCCGGCGGTGTCGGCCTTCGTCGGCTCGACCTGGTAGCCCATGATGCCGTCGCCGCTCAGTTGATCCCAGTAGTCGACGAGGCCGCCGCCCTCGTTCAGGTGTTTGACCGCGAGGTCGAAGCCCTTCTCTTGGTCTTGGCCGTCGGGACCCAACGCGCCGGAGGTCGGCCCGTTGAATCCGATGCTCACGGAGTTCCCCTCGGGTGGGAAGTTCCCGATAGCCTCGTAGTCCTCGCCGCTGTCGTCGCCGCCGGACGTGTCCCCGCCAGAGGAGTCGTCGCCACCGCCGCCGTCGGTGTTCTCGGTCTCGGAACCGCCCCCACCGGTACAGCCCGCGAGGCCGGCCGTGAGTCCGGCCGTCCCGATTGCTTTCAGATAGCGTCGCCTGGATTCGTCAGTTAGCGCTGGTTGATCAGTCATGTTTCTTCGGAACGCTGGTAGTGACATGGTGTCATGGTATAGTTAAACTTTGTGATTATCCGGGTAGAAAACAGGTCACCCGGCCGGTCCGCGAGCGCGAAATCATCCTCGTCGGCGCTCAGCACGTCGTCGGCAGCGGGGGCGCCCCCCGAGTCCCGTTCTCGATTCGGAAACGCCCGGGTTAGGCCGCCGCCCGCATGCGGCGGTCGATTGCCTTCGCGAGCGTGAGCGCGAACTCCTCGTCGTTGATGTTGGCCGACGACTCGATGACTTCCACGTGGTCGTCGAGGTGCTCGCGCAGCGCGTCGAACAGCGCCTCGTCGGCCTCGGGGTCGTAGAACTCCTCGCCTTCGGCGTCGAGCATCGAGACGCCGCCGAGCGGGAGCGCGAGCGTGGTCGGCCCGGTCGCGGCGTTGAGCTTCTCCGCGATGATTCGGCCGAGTTCGGCGTTCTCCTCCGTGGTCGTCCGCATCAGCGTCACCTGCGGGTTGTGGACGTGGAACTGCCGGCCGTCGAACTCGTCGGGGATGGAGTCTTTCGGCCCGAAGTTGACCATGTCGAGCGCGCCGGTCGAGACGACCTGCGGGATGCCGCGCTCGGCCGCGGCGTCGAGCCGGTTCGGACCCGCCGCCAGGACGCCGCCGACCAGTTCGTCGGCCCACTCGGTCGTCGTGACGTCGAGCACGCCGTCGATGACGCCCTCCTCGATGAGCGACTCCATCGCCCGGCCGCCGGTCCCGGTCGCGTGGAAGACGATGGTCTCGTAACCCTCTGCTTCGAGCCAGTCGCGCGCCGTCTGGACGCACGGCGTGGTGACGCCGAACATCGTGATTCCGATGGTCGGTTTGTCCTCGGTCTCGACGTCCGGTTCGTTCGACACCATGCCGACCATCGCGAGCGCCGCGTTGGAGATGACGGTCCGCGAGAGTTGGTTGAGCCCCTCGATGTCGGCGACCGAGTACATCATCGCGATGTCGTGGTAGCCGATGTACGGCTCCGTGTCCCCCGAGGCCATCGTCGAGAGCATCAGTTTGGGGACCCCCATCGGAAGCGCGCGCATCGCGGCCGTCGCCACCGACGTGTTGCCGCCGCCGCCCAGACCGAGGACGCCGTCGAGTCGGCCCTCCGCGTGGAGTCGCGACGCGACGACGGCCGCACCGTCGCCCATGGTTTCGATGGCCTTGCCGCGGTCGCCGGCCTCCCGAAGCGCTTCGAGCGTGCTGCCGCCCGCCTCGGCCACGGCCGCGGCGTCGGTGTCCGGTTCGATTTCGGGCGCTCCCATCACGCCGACGTCGACGAGATGAACCTCGAGTCCCTGCCCTTCGAGCACGTCGCGGGCGAACCCTATCTCCTCGCCCTTGGTATCGAGCGTGCCGACGATGACGACGCTCATCGGTCACCCGTGGTGGACCGCTCGCGTCGGGTCGGTCCGCCCCCGTCGTTCGAAACCTCGACGCCGCGCGGCGTCGCCGCCGGTGCGACTGATTGTGTGCATGCGCGGTTCATACTTGCAATCGTGGGAACACTACAGACTGTAATCAATATTGGGGTCAGTCCAACGTTCACCGGCTAGTGACGCATCGAGACATCCGGACACGACTTGCCGCTGGACAGTACATTCAAGTAATGTTAGTTCATGAGATTTGGTAGCCCAAATCAATGAGCCGACGGAAATAATGGCTATACTTCCGTTACACCTCGCCTGTCAGTTGGGTGGGAACGCGGGAGCGAGAGCCACCCGTTCGGCGAATTGGCCGGGTACACGGCTGGGTTGCGGTTCGCGAGAGCAGCGCAGTCCTGTAATCGCACGGTAACCAACGACGACAGCGACCGACGCAACACACTATGACACACGACGACGACACGACACGGGAATCGAATCCCGACGACGGCGACAGCGAGGGACTGAACATCAACCGACGCAACTTCATGAAAGTGAGCGGCGTCGGGGCGGCGAACTTCCTCGGGGCCAGCGGCGTCGCACAGGCGAAACAGCTCACCACCGACGACACGATTCGCCTCGTCGCGACGGAGGGAGACATTCTCGCGGCGTACACGAACGAGGAGTCGGTTATCGAGGGTTCGGGCCTCGCCGACGCGATATCCGACTGGCGTCAGGGCGACCTGACGACGAACTCCCTGCTGAAGGGGATCAACAGTTGGCGCAACGGGACGGAGATAGAGACCTCGGCGGACTCGTTCTCGTGGGTCGCGACGGCGCCCGACGAGATGGAGGACACGGCCAACCCGACGCTCGTCATGCACGAGGGCGAGGAGTACGAAATCGAGCTCTCGAACGCCATGGACGAGGACATCACGTTCATGCTCGCGGACCCGACCGGCGAGGTGATGGAGTCGTTCTCGACGATGCAGGGGTCTGGCGACTCACAGACGGTCAGCTTCACCGCCGAGTCGTCGATGGCGATGTACTACGCCGAAGAGCACCCCGAGGAGATGCGGGGGAGCGTCGAGATAACGCCGCCTCCGGCCGAAGACAACATCAGCGTCCTCATGATGGGCGGCCCGCAGGGCGGCAGTCACAACGCGCCGGCCCGGCAGGTCCAGCTCACCGAGTACATGCTGGACCGCGGCATCGAGGTCCAGTACACCGACCGACTCGCCGACCTCGAACCCGACGTGCTCCACCGCTACGACGCGTGGATCATGATGGACAACCGCGGCGCGAACTACGGCCAAGAGCTGACTCCGGAACAGGAGGAGTCCATCGTCGAGTTCGTCGAGAACGGCGGCGGCTTCATCCCGATACACAGCGCCTCGGCGTGTTTCACCGGGTCGGACGCCTACATGAACCTCGTCGGCGGTCAGTTCGCCGCTCACAACTTCGGCGAGATGACGACGAGCTTCGCCCAGCCGAGCCATCCGATTCTGTCGACCCTCGACCCCATCACGGTCGAAGACGAGACGTACCGCCACATGAACCTCAACGACGATATCAACGTGCTCGCCTACGGGCAGTTCCCCGACGGCGACAGCATCCCCGAGTACGACGAGGGACGCGACCAGGGCGAACCGTGGTCGTGGACTCGTACGCAGGGCGACGGGCGCGTCTTCTACACCGCGTGGGGCCACGGTAGGGCTCCGTGGGCGACCGACGGGTTCAAAGCGCTCATCGAGAACGCGATTCGCTGGGTCACGAAGAACGAAGACACCATCGCTGAGGACACCAAGGTCCTCAACGACCTGGAGTTCATCGACGCCGACATCCCGTACTATCCACCGCCGGAGGGTAGCCTCCTGCCGACTGAGGTCCCCGAGGAAGTCGGCAGCGGAACGAGCTGGAACAAGATGCAGCGGGCGTTGAACCCCAGCGAGACGGTCAGACGGACGATTACGCCGGAAGGCTTCGACCTCAAGCCGTTCGTCACCGAGTCCGACCTGCCGGACGACGCGAAGGGGAACATCCTCGACGCGAAGTTCGACGCGCAGGGTCGCGTCTGGCTGTCGGTCACCCGCGACTATCCGAACGAGCTAGGCCAGGGCCGCGACAAAATCGTCGTCTGCGAAGACACGGACGGCGACGGACAGGCCGACGAGTTCACCGTCTTCGCGGACGGCCTCTCGGTGCCGGTCAGCATGGTTGTCGTCGAAGACGGCGTCATCGTCGCCGACCTCGACGACCCCAGCGAGAGCGGGAAGATGGTCCACCTCGCCGACACGGACGGCGACGGACAGGCCGACGAGCGAAACGTCCTGTTCTCCGGATTCGGTAACGGCGACACCCACGCCGGCCCCAACGAACTGGCCCACGGCATCGACAACTGGATTTGGGGACAGGTCGGGTACGGCGGCTTCAGCGGCACCATCGCCGGCGAGGAGCGAAACTTCAGTTCCTCGGTCTACCGATTCAAGTTAGAAGACGGCTCGGTCACCGACTTCGAAATCGTCGGCGCGCTGCCGGGGAACCAGGCGGGCCTCGGTTTCACCGAGGAGGGTCTCGCCTTCGGTTCGGCCGCGACCTCCGGGCGACCGAGCAACTACTTCGCAATCCCGCATCAGTACTACGACCTCATCGAGGGAACCGGGCCGAACGACTTCGGCGCGGCGTCTGATTCGAACCGGTTCCTCCCGGTCACCGACCGCGTCCGGCAGGTCGACCTCCACGGCGGGTACACCGCGGCGACCGGTCACACCATCTACACGGCGCGTGAATATCCCGAGAAGTACTGGAACAACACCGGCTTCGTCGGCGACGGCACGGGTCACATCCTCGGGTCGTTCTTCCTCTCGCAGGACGGTGCGGGCTACAACACCCACTACGCCCACAACATCGCCGGCGGCACCGACGCGTGGTTCGCGCCGTCGTACTCCTCCGTCGGCCCGGACGGCATGCTGTGGTTCATCGACTGGTACAACTACATCTACCAGCACAACCCGACGCCCGGCGGCTTCGAGAACGGCCCCGGCAACGCGTACATGACCGAGGTACGCGACCACGCGACCGCCCGGCTCTTCCGCGTCGTCTACGGCGACGACGACGGCTACGAGCCGACCGACCTCGCGGACGCGAGCGTCTCGGAACTCGTCGACACGCTGTCGAGTTCGAACATGTTCTGGCGGCGGACGGCCCAGCGGCTGTTGGTCGAACGGAACGAGACGGGCGCGCTCTCGTCGCTCGTCGACCTCGTCACGACGGAGACGCTCGACGAGATCAACCTCGACCCGGCGGCGATTCACGCGCTGTGGACGATGCACGGCCTCGGCGCGCTCGACGCCGACACCGGAAACAGCACCGCGATTCAGGCCGCGCTCGGCGCGCTGACGCACTCTTCGCCGGGCGTCAGGCTCACCGCGCTCCGCGTCCTGCCGTCGACGACGGACACGCGACAGGCGATTCTCGACAACGACCTCCTCAACGACGAGGACGGTCGGGTCGCCATGTGGGCGCTCGTCGCGCTCGCGCAGACGCCGTCCGACGACGCGTCCGGCGAGGCGGTCTACCAGATGATCAGCGCCGAATCGAACTATCAGGACACGGTCCTCGTGGACGCGGCGTCGCTCGCCGGCGCGACCCACGCCGACGGCTTCATCCCGGCGTACGAGGCCAACGAGGACACGAGCGACGGCGGGGACGACACCGACGAGCTGCCGAACCTCCTCGAAAACCCCTCGTTCGAGACGCCCGTCGGCGGCGACACCGGCGGCGACTCCGACCCGATGCCGGCCGGCTGGTCGACCACCCCGTACACCGGCTCGCCCGAATTCACGTACGCCGAGACGGGCTACGAGGGCGACCGGAGCGTCCAGGTGTCGTCCACCGAGGGCGCGGACGCCTCGTGGAACACGACGGTCGCCGTCGACCCGAACACCGAGTACACCCTCTCCGCGTACGTCAAGACCGACAGCGTCCAACTCGTCGACGGTACCTCGATCGGCGAGGGCCCGCTCGGGGCGACGGTCAGCGTCGAGCAGCTAGCGAACACGGACTCGGGAACGCAGTGGGACACGATTCCGTCCGGACTGACCGGCACCAACGACTGGACGGAGGTGAGCATCACCATCAACAGCGGCGACCTCGAAGAACTCCAGATCAACTGCCTGTTCGGCGGCTACGGCGAGGCGACCGGCACGGCGTGGTTCGACAGCGTCTCGCTGACCGACCCGGACGGCACCGACGTGCTCTCGAACGGTTCCTTCGAAGAGAGCACCGGCAGCAACGAACCCGCGATGCCCGCCGACTGGACGACGAACACGTTCGCGGGCACCGCCGAGTACACCTACGCGGACGCGGGTCAAGACGGCAGCCAGAGCGTCCAAATCTCGTCCGCGGAGGGCGCGGACGCGGTCTGGCTCACCGACGGCATCTCGGTCCAGCCCGAGACGGAGTACACGCTCAGCGGCTGGATAAAGACCGAGAACGTCCAGGTGAGCGACTCGGCTCGCGGTGCGCTGTTCAACGTCCACACGACGGACTTCGAGACGGGCCCGCTGACCGGAACCAACGACTGGACGGAAGTGAGCACCACGTTCACGACGGGTGCCGACACCACGACGGTCCAGATCAACTGCCTGTTCGGCGGCTACGGCAACGCGACCGGCACGGCGTGGTTCGACAACGTCTCGCTGACCGACCCCGACGGGAATAATCTCCTGCCGAACGCGTCGTTCGAGGAGAGTTCGGGTACCGACTCGTCGTCCGAGCCCGAGGGCCCGGCGAACTGGGAGGGAACCACTTACGGCGGCACGGCCGAGTTCACCTACACCTTGGACGTGGCCCGGACGGGCGACTACAGCGTCCGCGTCGACTCCACCGAGGGCGCGGACGCGTCGTGGACGCAGTTCCGCGACGACCTCGAACCGAACTCCGAGTATCGCTTCCGCGCGTGGGTCAAGACCTCGGACGACTTCAGCAACTCCGAGGACGGCTTCGGTGAAATCGGAAGCTCCTACGGCGTCACCATCAACGTCCACTCACTCGGACAGGGCTCCGTCACGGACTACTACACGGACCCCGTCGAGGACTGGCAACTGCTCGAAACGACGTTCTCGACTGGCGCGTCGCCCGGTGAGTTCCAGCTCAACCTGCTGTTCGGCGGCTGGGGCAACGCCACCGGTACCGCGTGGTTCGACGACACCGAACTCAAGCGCATCGGCGGCTCCGGCAACGGGCTGGAACTCGTCTACGACCGCGTCACCGAACACGTCGAGGCGACCAGTGGTGACGGGAGCGACGACGGCGGCAGCGACGACGGCGGCAGCGACGTCATTCCGTCGGGGTCGACCATCGAACTCGAAGCCGGGAGCAACGAGGGCTGGACCGGCGTCTCGCCGTCCGGAATCGCGGACACGACGAACCCGACGCTCACCCTCGAAGCCGGCGGCGAGTACACCGTCACGTGGACGAACCGCAACGGCGCGCCCCACAACTTCGAGGTCGTCAACGGCGACGACGCCGTCGTGAACGACATCTCCACGTCGTACCTCGCGACGCAGGGCGAGTCACAGAGCGTCACGTTCACCGTCACCGACTCGATGGCGGAGTACGTCTGTCGCGCCCACAGCTTCCGGATGCGCGGCACCATCGAAATCGCGAGCTCGGGAGGTAACTGAGCGGGCGAGACGCGTTCCGACCGCGGTCCGTGGCGTCTTTTCTTTCGTATCGCACTCTCGGTGTCGGCGAGCGACGCGGAAAATCAGTACTTCGGGCGCGTCGCGGCGGTGCCCGGACTACACCTGCGGGCCGGCGAACAGCGACGGGCGCTCGAACGCGAGCGACACGTCGTCCGCGATGCCGAGCAGGTCCGCGACCGTCGGTGCGAACCGCCGGGCGTCGACGATTCGGTCGGACGAGCCGTCGGGGGCCGCCGGCCCGCCGAAGCCGTAGAAGCCGCGCGTCTCGGGGTCGACGCGACCGTGCGACCCGGACACCTTCGTCGGGTCGAGCGTCACGAGCCCTTCGTCGCCGAGGAACAGTTCGCACGGGTCGAAGCCGGGCTTGGCGTGGATGTCCATCTCCGTCGCGTACGACGGCGCGTCGGCGTCGTCCGTCCACCAGTAGTACTGGAACCACGCGTCCGCGTCGGCGACGGCGACGAGGTCGCCGGCGTTCGGGTGGTTCGCGTCGCCCCGCGCTTCGCCTTCGACCACGGCGTCGACGCCGGGGAGCGATTCGAGAACCTCTCGGGCGGCCGCCGGCCGGTCGGTGTACACGTGCGCGATTTGGTGGTCGACCATCGCGAACGCCGACGACGCGGCGACGTCGACTTCCTCGCCGCCCTCGCCGTCGTCGCGAACCGAGAGCAGCCCCGCGTCGCGGAGCGCCCGGTTCGGGAACACCGGCGTGTCGACCGCGTTGAAGCCGTACTCGTTGACGACGCCGACCGCCGTCTCGGACCAGCGGGACGTCGCTTCGAGCCAGTCGAGGAACTCGCCGACGAGGTCGTCGACGACGCCCACGGCCTCCCGAAGTTCCGGGGAGTCGGGGCCGTGCCGCTGGGCGTCGTAGTCGAGGTGCGGCACGTACACCCACAGCAGGTCCGGGTCGTACCGCGCTATCGACTCCCGCGCGGCCGCGAGAATCCACTCGCTGCTGCGCTCGTCGGCGACCGGCCCCCAGTAGTTGTGTAAGGGGAAGTGGCCGTACTCCTCGCGGAGAGCGTCGTAGAACTCGTCGGGGTTCGTCCAGCAGTCCATCTCCATGAGGTTGTTGTCCTCGTCTTCGATGGGCGACGGCGTGACGGCCACGTCGGCGCTCGTGCCGATGAGGTGTTGGAAGAACAGCGCGCCCGTCGTGAGGCCCGCCTCGTCGCTCGCGGCCTCCCACAGGCGCGTTCGCGTTCCCCGGTCGCGCTCCCAGAACTCGGCGACCTGCCGGTCGCGGTCGAACTCGCCGCTGGACACGTCGCCGTGGGCGGCGGGCGACTGCCCGGTCGAGAGGGTCGTCTGTGCGGGCACCGTGACGCTCGGAAACGGCGGTTCGAGCGCCCCGGACGGCTTTCCGGCGAGCAGGTCGGCGATATTCGGTGCCAATCCCTCGTCGAGATGTTCTTGTTGGAGTCCGACGACGTCGAGGACGACGACGCGCCCGGCACCGGACGCGGTCGCGTCCGAGGTCCTTCGAGCCGTCACGTTCCCTCCGCGTGGCGCTCCGCGTAGTCGTAGAGGAGTCGGAACTGCTCGGACAGTTCGTGTCTGTCGACGCCCTCGGGGGACTTGAAGAAGGACGCGAGGTGCGGCATCGTCCCGCCCTCGCCGCGCTCGTCGGCGAAGGCGGCCAGCCGGACCATGTCGAGGACGAGCGGGGCGGCGAGCGCCGAGTCGGCGCCCTCCCACGTGAACTGCATCTTCATCTTCGTCCCGAGGAAGCCCTCGAAGTGGACGTGGTCCCACGCGGTCTTCCAGTCGCCGAGCGACGGCGTGTAGTCGATGCGGACCGCGTTGTGGGTCTCGTACCCGAGGATGTCGTCCAGCAGGCTGCCCTTGCTCTCTATCTTCCCCGCCTTGTTCGCGTCGTCTTCGAGGACGAGTCCGTCGCTGTTGCCGAGGATGTTGTGGCCTTCCCACGAGAGAACGCGCAGGTTCCGCCCCGCGAACATCGGTCCGAGCGCGGACTTCATCAGCGTCTCGCCGGTCTTCCCGTCGCGGCCCATGTGCGGCACCTCGTTTCGCTCCGCGAGTTCGCACAGCCCGCCGAGCGAGGAGCCGGTACTGGGAGTGAAGTTGATGTACGGGTGGCCGTCGAGGAGCGCCGCGTACGCGTACAGGGCGCTCGCGGGGAGGTTCGGGTCGTCGCGCTCGACCGCCGTCTCGAACGCCGCCAGCGTGTCGTAGTCGCCGGGCGTCGGAATCGGCGGCTCGGTCGACGCGGCGTTCACGACGACCAGCCGGTCGACGTCCTGCGAGTCGGCGAAGGCGGCGTAGTCGGCCCGTATCTCCTCGACGATGTCGGCGACGGCCACGTCGTCGCTCCCCGTCCCCGAGGACATCCCCTCGACCGCCTCGCCGCACCGACGCGCGGTTCCGAGTTCGACGCGCTCGTCGATTTCGCGGAGGTCCTCGCGGACCGCGTCGAGGGTGTCGGGTGCCACGACGCCGCCGTGGCCCGCCATCTCCTCGGCGGTCTCCTCGATTCGCTGGGACCGGATGTCGTGGCCCCCGAACACAAGGTCGTCGAGGGCGGGAAGGTCGAGCGCGGCCACCGGTTCGCGGGCCGTCACCATCCCGGTCGTGTCCGCGACGCCGCGTGCGATTGCGCGCGCGCCGGTCATCGAGACGCTCGCGACGTTACCTCTGGCTCCGATTATCCAAACTCCGACTGTCATCGACTCACGATTGCGGTGGCCGATACATAACCTTGTCCGTCAATCATGATTGTTTCCGCGTCGGTGCCGGCGGGCGACCGCTCACCAGTCGAGGGAGGTGTCGGCGTCCCGCCTGTCGAGTTGGTCGCCGTGTTTGCTGAAGTCGAGGCTCCGGTCGAGGACCGTCTCCTCGGGGTGTCGCCACGTCTCGTCGCAGTCGACGCAGCGCCACTCCTCGTAGGGGCGACCGTCCTCGGGCGTGACGCGGTTCGATTCTATCGGCTCGCCGCAGAACGGACAGTGTTCCGGCATGCGACTACGGGGTCGGCGCGGACGAGTAAATAGCTGTCTCCGCCGTCGCTTGCGGTCGCTTCAGTCGGTCGCTTCGCCCGGTCGTTGCGCCCTCGTCCCGCGGCCGTCACCGAATCCACCGAAACAATGATTAACTACCATCAGAGAGGTAGGTCACATGTCGATACCAATTATCGACCCGCACATGCACATGGTGTCTCGCTCGACGAGCGACTACGAGCGCGCCCGGCTTGCGGGCGTGGAATGTTGCGTCGAACCCGCGTTCTGGAGCGGGACGGACAAGCAGCACGCGGCGTCGTTCTTCGACTACTTCGAGCAGATAATCGAGTTCGAGACCGACCGGGCCGAGCGGGCGGCGGGCATCGACCACTACGTCACCGTCGGCCTCGAACCGAAGGAAGCGAACTACCCCGAGATGGCGGAGGCCGTGATGGACGGGCTCCCCGAGTACCTCGACCGCGAGCACGTCGTCGGACTCGGCGAAATCGGACTCGACCAGGGGACCGAAGCCGAGGAGTACGCGTTCAGACGCCAGCTCAGAATGGCGGAAGAACGCGAACTGCCGGTCATCATCCACACCCCGCACACCCAGAAGCCCGAGGGGACCGAGCGACTCGTCGAGATGATTCAGGACGAAGACGTGACCGAAGAGCGAATCGTCATCGACCACAACACCGAGAACACGGTCGATATCTCGCTGCAGACCGACTGTTGGCTCGGCTTCACCCTCTACCCCGGAAAGATAGACGCCGAGACGACCATCGACATCCTCGAGGAGTACGGCACCGACAAGATGCTGCTCAACAGCGCCGCCGACTGGGACCCGTCTGACCCGCTCGCGGTCCCGAAGGCCCGAGACAAGATGCTCGACCGCGGCTGGGACCGAGACGAGGTCCGCAAGGTCGTCTACGACAACCCCCGGGAGTTCTTCGGCCAGTCGCCGAACTTCCACTACGAGGTGTGACCGATGGAGTTTGGCTTCTCGATGAACGCGTTCCGGCAGCGAACTCTCACCGAAGGCGTCGAGGCGATAGCCGACGCCGGCTACGACGGCGTCGAAATCCTGCTCGACGACCCGCACCTGTTCCCGGGGACGGCCGACGGCGACGACCTCGAACGCGCTCGCTCGCTCCTCGACGACTGCGGCATCGACGTCAGCAACTGTAACGCCTTCATGCTCAGCGCCATCGAGCCCTCCGCGGAGAGTCGGGCGGCGACGTTCAACCGCGACACCGAGGCGTTCCACCACCCCTCGTTCGTCGAACTCGCGGCCGAGGACCGACAGGCGCGGGTCGACCACACGAAGAACGCGCTCGCCACCGCGGCCGCGCTCGGTTCGGAGAGCATCTCGATTCCGCCGGGCGGCCCGGTTCCCGAGCGCATGTCGCGGGCGGACGCGCTCGACGCGTTCGTCCGGGGGCTCCGCGACGTCGCCGACGCCGCGGAGAAACTCGGCGTCGACGTGCTGGTCGAACCCGAACCGCACCTGCTCATCGAGACCTCCGAGGACTTCCTCGACCTCCTCGACCGCGTGGACTCGCCCCGAATCGGCTGTAACTTCGACGCGGGACACTTCTACTCGGTCGGCGAGGACCCGGTCGAACTGGTGGAGCCGCTCGCGCCCCACACGCCGCACTACCACCTCGAAGACATCCCGGGCGACCGCACCCACGAACACACCCAACTCGGCGAGGGTGCGATGGACATCGACGGCTTCCTCGAGGCGGTCGAAGCGACCGGCTACGACGGCTACGTCACGGTCGAACTGTACCCCTACCAGGAGACCGCGGCGGAGACGGCCCGAACCGCGATGGAGTACCTCGAAGCCCATGGGTGGGCCTGACCGCGCGGGTCGGAAACGAGAGCCGGACCGACCGACGAACCGACGATGAACCGAACGAACGCGACACCCTCGACCGGCGGCCTTCGACGCTCGCTCGCGAGTCTCGCCAGACTCGTCCGCGTCCCGAACCTGTTCACCGCGCCGCCCGACGTCATCCTCGGGGCGGTGTTGGTCAGCGGCGGCCGCCCGTCGGTTCCGCTGTCGTCGCTCGCCGGCGTCGCACTCGCCTCGGTGCTGCTGTACGCGGCCGGCACGACGCTCAACGACTACGTCGACGCCGACGAGGACGCGCAGTTCCGTCCGGAGCGCCCGATTCCGTCGGGAGACGTGTCGCGCACGCGAGCTCGAAACCTCGGGGTCGCGCTCCTCTGTGCCGGCGTGGTCGTCGCCGCGGCCGCCGGGGGACCGACCGCCGGCGTCGTCGCCGTCGTCCTCGGTTCGTTCATCGCGCTCTACGACGGCGCGCTCAAGGGGACGCCGCTCGGCTTCGCGGCGATGGGCGGTTGCCGGGGAGCGAACGTCGCCCTCGGCATGGCGGCCGTGGCGGGGGCTCCCCCGTCGCTGTCGGCTCCGACGTGGGTCTACGTCGTGCCGGTCGTCGTCGCGCTCTACATCGCCGGCGTCACGTACATGGCCGAGCGGGAGACCGGTCCGGGCGACTCGGGGTCGGTGCTGGTCGGGATGGCCGGCGTCGGACTCGCCGTCGGGTCGGTCGTCGCGGCCGGCGCGGCCGTCGGCGTCGACTCGACCGACTCCGCGACGGTCGCCGTGGCCGGCGGACTCCTCGTCTGGTTCGCGGCGTGGACCGGCCGCGACCTCCTGACCGCCTACGCCGACCCCCGTCCGGGCACCATCGGCCCCGCGGTCGGCACGTGCGTCCTCGCGCTCGTCGTGTTGAACGCGGCGGTCGCCGGGCTTCTGAGTCCCGCGTGGGGCGTCGTCGCGGCGGCGTTCGTCGCCCCCGCGGTCGGCCTCTCGTCCGCGTTCGACGTGTCGTGAACCGACGCGGCGCGTCGGTCCGTCGGCGCGTCGGGTTCCGTCCCGAACGATTGGCAGTACCAAAACAATTATTCATGTGTGACTGTACCACGACGTATGGTACAGTTAGCCTTCTCTACGAACGCGTACACGCGTTTCGACCTGCCAGAGGCGATCAGGCGAATCGCCGACCACGGCTACGACGGGGTCGAGCTACTGGCGGACGTGCCGCACGCGTTTCTCGCCGACTTCGACGAGACCGACCGCGAGCGCGTCCTGACGGCGCTGGACGAGACGGGACTCTCCGTGTCGAACATCAACGCGAACACGACCTGCGGCTACTACGACGACGCGCCGCCGTCGGCGTTCTTCGACCCGACGCTCATCTCGGCCGACGAGGAAGACCGCCGGTGGCGCATCGAGTACACGAAGGCCGCCATCGACTTCGCCGCGCTGGTCGACGCGCCCGCGGCGTGCGTCGCCAGCGGGTCGTCGCTTCCCGGGACGCCGCCGAGCGAGGCTTACGAGTACCTGCTCGAATCGCTCGACGAACTCACGGCGTACGCCGAGGACGTCGGGGTCGACCTCGGCATCGAGTTCGAACCGGAACTCCTCGTCGAGTGCACCGAGGAGGTGTTGACGCTCATCGACGACGTGGGGAGCGACGCGCTCGGCGTCAACTTCGACGTCGGCCACTCGGCCGTCTACGGCGAGGACCCCGCCGAGAGCATCCGGCAGTGCGCCGGCCACATCACCGGCATCCACCTCGAAGACATCGAGGGCGGCCGCCGCGGGAAACACTATCACCTCATCCCCGGCGAGGGCGACATCGACTTCGAGCCCGTCTTCGGCGCGCTCGACGACATCGGCTACGACGGCTTCGCGACGTTCGAACTGTACACGTACCCCGACGAACCCGACGACGCGGCCCGGCGCGCGCGAGAAGAACTGGCCGAATACGCCCGCTGAAGCGCCGCGGTTCGGCAGCAATTCGCGGCGAGAGACGCACCGAACACCGCCGCTGACGGCATCGATTCCCGCGAGCCACGTCGCGTGAGTGGCGTCGCGGTCCGCGCGCTCGGAAACGGTTCTCAGATAATCGTTAACTATTTGCATGGAGCTTTCGATTCACACGCTGATTGCATGCTTTCCAGCGAGAGCGAGCTATCCCCATCCAGAGGTAGCGCGCGCACGAGACGTCAGTCTCCTGTCCGACGAGTCGAACAGACACCGCCGGCGGTCGCGTCCCGCCGAGGCGAGGCGAAGCGGCCGACCGCCGCTTCGCATTCCGCTCGCGGAACGACTGCTCCATCGAACATCGACCTGACCACCGCGTCATGAGACCGAGCATACCACGTCCGGGGCGGTCGACGGAACTCCGGAACGCGCTCCCGGTCGTCGCGATGGCGGTCCTCTTGGTGCTCGGCTCGCTCGGTCTGGGCGCGGCTATCGCGCCGGTCGCCGCGGACGCCCACGGCGGGACGCTCACCCGGACGGTCGATGACACGACGCTCGCACCCGGCGAGTCAACCACGGTCACGGTCGAGGTAAACGCCTCCGAGCGGGGGAACTTCACCGTGGTCGAAGAGCTGAGTCCGGGCTTCGAGTCGGTCGAAATCGTGGACGCCGACGGCGCGGACTTCTCTGGCGTGCGGAACGCAGACGACGAGCTGTTCGCGACCTACGGCGACCGCGAGAGCGTCACGCTCGTCTACGAGGTGACCGCGGCCGACGACGCGAACGCGACGACCCACGAACTCACCGGATACGGCGACTTCGGCCTCGAAGACATTCGGGCCTCGACGACCGGTGACGGTGAAATCAACGTCTCGACCGACGACGGGGCGAGCGTGGTCCGGTCGGTCGACGACGCGACCCTCGCGCCCGGCGAGTCGGCGACGGTCTGGGTCGCCGTCGAACGAGACGAGGCGGCGAACTTCACGCTCGTCGAGGAGTTCAGCCCCGCCTTCAGCTCGGTCGAAATCGTGGACGCCGACGGTGCGGACTTCTCGGGCGTGCGGAACGCCAACGACGAGCTGTTCGCGACCTACGGCGACCGGAAGCTCGCCACACTCGTCTACGAGGTGACCGCAGCCGACGACGCGACGACCGGCACGGTCTACGAGCTCGACGGCTTCTCGGACGTGAACGGCTCGCAGTCGGCGACTGACGGGACCAGCGAACTCAGCGTGCAGGAGTCGAGCGACGACGACCTCGCGGCCGTCCGGTCGGTCGACGACGCGACCCTCGCGCCGGGTGAATCGACCACGGTCCGGGTCGCCTTCGACCGCGACCGGGCGACGAACTTCACGCTCGTCGAGGAGTTCAGCCCCGCCTTCGGCTCGGTCGAAATCGTGGACGCTGACGGCGCGGACTTCTCGGCCGTACGCGACGCCAACGACGAGCTGTTCGCGACCTACGGCGACCGCGAGTTGGCCACGCTCGTCTACGAGGTGACCGCCGACAACGACGCGACGACCAGCACGGTCTACGAGTTCGACGGCTTCTCGGACGTGAACGGCTCGCAGTCGGCGACCGGTGGTTCCGGCGAAATCAGCGTTCAGGCGTCGGACGACGATGACTCCGGCGCGGTTCGCTCGGTCGACGACGAGACGCTCGCCCCGGGCGAATCCACCACCGTCACGGTCGAGGTCGACCGAGACGAGGCGGCGAACTTCACGCTCATCGAGGAGTTCAACCCCGCGTTCGCGTCGGTCGAAATCGTCGACGACGACGGCGCTGACTTCTCGGGCGTGCGGAACGCCAACGACGAACTGTTCGCGACCTACGGTGACCGCGAGAACGTCACCCTCCAGTACCGCGTGACCGCCGGTGACGACGTGGACGCCGGAACGGCCTATCAGTTCGACGGCTTCACCGACGTGGACGGCTCGGAGGTGACGACCGGCGGCACCGACGAACTCGACGTTCAGAGCGAGTCCGACGACGACAACTGGGACCTCACCCGGTCGGCCGACGACACGACGCTCGAACCCGGTGAATCGACCGTCGTCTCGGTGGAAATCACCGGCAGCGAGGCGACGAACTTCACCGTCATCGAGGAGTTCAACCCCGGATTCGCATCGGTCGAAATCGTCGATGACGACGGCGCGGACTTCTCGGGCGTGCGGAACGCCAACGACGAACTGTTCGCGACCTACGGTGACCGCGAGAACGTCACCCTCCAGTACCGCGTGACCGCCGGTGAGGACATGGACGAGGACGCCTCGTACGAACTCAGCGGGTTCGCGCAGTTCGACGCCGACGACAAGGAGATGAGCGTCGACGGCCTCGAATCGCTCTCTGTCGGCGCTGACGGTGACAGCGGCGACGACGGGTCCTCCGACGACGGAGATGACGGAGACGACAGTAACGACGGTGGCGATGGTGATGACAACGACGGCGACGACGGTGACGATGGTGACGACAATGACGGCGACGACGGCGACGGTGGTGACGACAACGACGGCGACAACGGCGACGATGGTGACGACAACGACGGAGACAACGACGATAGCAACGGAGACGGCGACGGCGACGACTCGGACGACGGAACGACCGAGACGACGACCGCCGACCCCAACACGCCCGCGACGACCACGACTGACACGCCCGTTCCCGGGTTCGGTGTCTCGGTCGCGCTCGCCGCGCTTGTGATGGGCTCGGTCCTCCTCGCGCGCCGGCGAACGACCTAACGAGGCGACTCGTCTTCCCGCGCCCTCGAACGTCCTCGAATCCCCTCCGCTCCCGCTTTCGGCTCTAACTCGGTCATTCAGAAGATTTAATATAACAACTCCCAAGTCGTAGTTCAGGGTCCATCATGACAGACTGGTCTAGGCGGCGGTTTCTACAGACAGGCGCAGCCCTCGGCATCGCCGGAACGCTCCCGCAGACGACGACGAACGTGTCCGCGGCGTCACCGGCGTTGGATAAGTTCGTGCAACCGCTTCCGGTTCCGTCGGTCCGGGAACCGGACGGGCAGCGAGACGGCGCGGACGCCTACGAGATATCGGTCACCGAATTCACCCAACAGCTCCATCCGGACCTCCCGGAGACGACGGTCTGGGGGTTCGACGGGTCGTATCCCGGCCCGACCATCGAGGCGGACGCCGGGAGTCCGGTCCACGTTCGCTTCGACAACAGCGAACTCCCGAGCGACCACCTGTTCACCGTCGACGAGCGAATCGGCGGCACGACCACGGAGAACCACGCCGGCTACGACGGCCCGGTCCCGGAGGTTCGGACCGTCACCCACTTCCACGGCCTGGAAATCGACCCCGCGAACGACGGGCAGTCCGACATGTGGACCTCGCCGAGCGGGGTCGAGGGGCCGCGGTTCGACTCGGAGTGGCAGGAGCTACCGATGGAGCAGGGTCGGACGACCTCGACGTACCACGACCACACGCTGGGCATCACCCGGCTCAACGCCTACGCCGGGCTGCTCGGCCTCTACTCGATTACGACCGACGCCGAGCGAGAACTCGGCCTCCCGTCCGGCGACTACGACATCCCGCTGTTGCTGCAGGACAAGGAGTTCAACGACGACGGCTCGCTGCACTACCCCGACGAGTTCGTCTCGGCGTTCCTCGGCGACACCGCCGTCGTCAACGGGGCCGTGTGGCCGTACGTCGAGGTCGAACCGCGTCGGTACCGGTTCCGCATCCTGAACGGCGCCAACCACCGCTCGTTCGACCTCCAACTGGAGAGCGAAAGCGGGTCGGGCGCCCCGACGATGTATCAGTTCGCCCCCGGTCACGGCTTCCTCGAATCAGTCGTTCCCATCGGTCCGGGCGGCGACCTCGACTCGCTCTTGCTCACGCCCTTCGAGCGCGGCGAACTCATCGTCGACTTCTCCGACCACGCGGGCGAGACGCTCACGCTCACCAACGGGGCCGACATGGGTCCCGAGCTGACCGACCTCGTCCAGTTCCGCGTCTCGGACCCCGAGACGTCGCCCGAAGATACGAGCACCGCCCCGGCGGACCTGTCGCTTCCCGAGCCGACTTCGTACGACGAGAGCGACGCGCGGGTGACCCGCGAGATGACGCTGGGTACCAAGGTCGACGTGGAAAACAACCTCATCACGCACACGCTGAACGGGTACGTCTTCGGCGACGAGGACGCGCCCGTCTACCCGCAACTCGGGTCGACCGAGATATGGGAACTCCAGAACGAGTCGGGCGGGAGACACCCGATTCACCTGCACCTGGTCACCTTCAGGGTCATCGGTCGCGGCCCCGACGGGACGCAGCCACCGGACCCCAACGAGTTGGGGCCGAAAGACACCGTCCGCGTCGACCCCGACGAGCGCGTGCGGATAATCGCCAAGTTCGAGGGGTACACCGGACAGTTCCCGTGGCACTGCCACATGCTCGAACACGAGGACAACAAGATGATGATTCCGTTCGTCGTCGAGAACCCCATCGCGGACTACGCGAACGAAAGCGACATCGTGGACGCGACGGGGCTGACCGACGCGGTCGGCGACTGGCGGAACGACGACCTCGAAACCGAGGTCCTCCTCGAGGTCATCGACCAGTGGCGAAGCGGCGACGAGGTCGCCTGACCGACTGTCGCCGAGTTACTGCACCGGTTCGGCCGAGCGGTCCGAGAACCACCGACTCCGAACGACGTACGCCACGAGGACGACCGCGGTGGCAACGCCGATGATCGAGTACACGTCGACCTCGGTGAGCGACCGGGCGGCCTCGCCGAGATAGACCGCGAGCAGCGCTTCGATGGTGTACCGACCGCCGCGGCCGAGCACCGACGCCGCCAGATACGTCCGGAGGTCGAGGTCGAACACGCCGGACCCGATAGAGAGCAGTTCGTACCCCTCGGGAATCGGCGCGAACGCCCCGAACGCGACCGTCACGAACCCGGAGCGCTCGAAGTATCGCTCGACCTTGTGAACCCGCTCGCCGGCGAACCGCGAGTCCAGCGCGCGCCGGCCCCCCTTCTTGCCCATGAGGAAGCCGACCAGCCCCGCCGACACCGACCCGACGGTCGCGACGGCCGCGTACAGGAGCGCGAACTCGGGGTTCGCCGCCGACAGCGGGACGAGCACCAAGTCCGGCGGGACGGGTAGCAAGAAAAATTCCAGGAACGCCACGAGCAGCAGCCCCGGCGCGCCGAGCGAGGCGAAAAACGCGGTCGATAGTTCGACAGTCTCCAGTACGTCTAGCATCGTCGTCTCTACGCAGCCGCTACTGTCAGTAATAATTATCGCTGTTCGTGAACACCGACTCCGCGAGCGGGAGGCTGCGAAACGAAGAGTCGCCGCGGGTGCAAAGCGGCGGGTTCGGTGGTGGCTCGCGGGTCGCGTCAGGTCGGCTGGTTCGCGAGTCGCGTCAGGCTATCGGCTATCGGCTGTCGGCTACCGGGTCAGTCGAGGGCTTCGGCCATCTTCTCGATAGGGTGCGGCGGGCGGGACTCGCCGGGTCTGTCGCCGAGTTGGGAGCGACACGACGCGCCGGGTGCCGTGACGACGTCGCCGGGGCTCTCGTCGACCTGACCGAACAGGATTTCGCCGATACCCTTCGAGAGTTCGTAGTGCTCTTCTTCGTAGCCGAACGACCCGGCCATCCCGCAACAACTGGAGTCGAGCGGGTCGACGGCGTAACCGGAGCGACGCAGGACGCCCACCGCGTGGTGGTCCTTGTTCGTCGCCTTCTGGTTGCAGTGGCCGTGGTACGTCAACGTCTCGGCGGGAGCGTCGAAGTCGAGGTGGTCGTCGGCGCGCACGACGTCGAGGTACTCCATGATGCCGTAGGCCGACCCCGAGACGAGTTCGACGCCCGTCCCGTCGAGGAGGTCGAGGTACTCGTCTTGGAACATCACCGCGTCCGAGGGCTCGACGAAGACGACGCTCCAACCGTCGTCCACGTAGGGGCGAAGCCGCCCGACGTTGTGCTGCGCTCGGTCGCGGGCCGTGTCGAGCATCCCCATCGAGAACGCGGCGCGGCCGCTCGCTTCGAGGTCGCTCGGAATCCGTACGTGGACGTTCGCGGCTTCGAGGACCTCCACGGCGGCCTTGCCGGGTTCGGGGTAGTTGTAGTTGGTGTAGGTGTCGGGGAACAGAAGCACCTTCCCTCGGGCGTCGGCGGGCGACACGGACGACCCACCCCGAGCCTCGAACCACTCCTCGAGCGACTCGCTGCTGAAGCTCGGAAGCTCGCGCTCGCTGGAGATACCGAGGACCTTCTCCATCACGAGGCGGCTTCCCGGAAGCTCCGCGGCGGCGTTCGAAAGCGGGGCGAGTTTGCTCCCGATTTTCGATAGGGTGTCGATGTTGCCGAACACCCGCGAGCGGAGGCTGGTGCCCTCCTTCTGGTGGTACTGGTGTTTCACCTCGGACTTCAGCTTCGCCATGTCGACGCCGGTCGGGCAGTCACTCTTACAGCCCTTACAGCCGACACAGAGGTCCAGCACCTCGGTCTGGAAGCGCTCGGAGTACAGTTCGTCCTCGGGGAGTTCGCCCGAGATGGCGGCCCGAAGCATGTTCGCGCGTCCGCGAGTCGTCTGGACTTCCTCCTTCGACGCGCGGTAAGTCGGGCACATGGTGTTCGAGTCGGTCTGCCGGCAGGTGCCACAGCCGTTACAGAGCTCGACGAGGTGCGAGAAGCCGCCCTCGTCGTCGAAGTCGATGGCGGTCTGGGGCTCGACAGACTGGTAGTCCGGGCCGTACCGGAGGTTCTCGCGCATGTCCGCGCCGACGCCGCGGTCGCTGTCCGGCCCCGGGTCCGAGGGACCGTCTCGGTAGACGACGTTCCCGGGGTTGAACATCCAGTCGGGGTCGAACGCCGTTTTCAGCTCCTTGAACGCGCCCCAGAGTTCGGGGCCGTACATCTTCGGGTTGAACTCGGTCCGGGCCATCCCGTCGCCGTGCTCGCCCGAGAAGGCACCGTGGTGTTCGACGACGAGGTCGGTCACGTCGTCGGTGATGGAGTGCATCTTCTCGATGCCCTCGTTCTCTTTGAGGTTCAGAATCGGGCGGATGTGGAGCGTTCCCGACCCAGCGTGGGCGAAGTACGCGGCCGACGTGCCGTGGTCCTCAAGGACTTCTTCGAACTTCTGGACGTACTCCGCCAGTTCCTCGGGTGGGACGGTCGCGTCCTCGATGAACGGGTACGGTTTCGGGTCGCCTTCGAGGCTCATCAACAGCGGAATCGCCGCCTTGCGGAGCTTCCACAGTCGACCCTGGCTCTCTTCGGAGTAGGCTTCGAGCACGTCGAACGCCGCGCCCGAGTCGACGAAGTGGGCGTTCGTGTCGGCGACCGCGGCTTCGAAGTCGTCGACGAGTTCGTCGTCCCACTCCAGCATCAGCGCCGCCTTCGCCCCCTCGGGGATGGGTTCGGCGTACTCGGCGTAGCCCTCCGACTCGCGGGCGAGTCGGAACACCTCGTCGTCCATGAGTTCGACGGCGCTGACGGGGAATTCGAGCGCCTCCGGAACGGCCTCCATCGCGTCCACGAGGTCGTCGAAGCAGTACAGCGCGAGCGCCGTCTCGTCCGGCTTGGTGACGAGCGAGACGGTCGCCTCGACGATGACGCCGAGGGTGCCCTCCGCACCGACGAACAGCTTCGAGAGGTTGATGACCTCCTCGCCGTCGTCGTTCTCGTAGATGACTTTCTGGAGGTTATACCCGGACACCGAGCGCTTGAGCGACGGATACTTGTTCTCTATTTCTGACTCGTGGTTCTCGACGAGTCCCCGAACCGTCCGGTAGATGTTCGCCTCCAGGTCGTCTTGGGCGAGGATGGATTCGTACTCGTCGCTGTCGAGGACGACCTCGCGGGTGTGTATCAGCGACCCGTCGGCCAGAATCACCTGCAATTCCTCGGTGTAGGCGTCGGTGATGCCGTAGCGGACCGAGTGCGCACCGGTCGAATTGTTGCCGATGCCGCCGCCGACGGTCGAGCGATTCGACGACGCGGGGTCCGGCGCGAACTTCAGTCCGTGCTCCGCGAGCGCGGCGTCGAGGTGGTCCTGGACGCACCCCGGTTGGACGGTCGCGCGCTTCGCTGACGGGTCGATATCGACGATATCGTCCATGTACTTCGTGAAGTCGATGACGACGCAGCCCCGTCCGACGGTCTGGCCGCCCAACGAGGAACCCGTTCCGCGTGGCAGAACGGGGACGCCGTGGCTCGTCGCGGTCTCGACGGCGGCGCGGACGTCGTCTACGTCCCTCGGCAAGACGACCCCCGCGGGTCGCGCCTGGTAGATACTGCCGTCGGTCGCGTACAGCACCTGCGCGTACTCGTCGAACTTCACCTCTCCGTCGACGCGGGAGCGTAACTCTGTCGCCAACGCCGAATACTCCGCGGCGTCCGGCCGGTCGAGGTCTAACGTCGTTGCCGATGTCTCTCTTCCCCGAGGGGAATCGAGCGTGTCTTCGACTGCCATCATCATTGATACACATACGCACGGATTAAATGCTCTGGTGTTGCGACACGTCTCCGCCCCCGAATAGCCCGTCACGACCGACGTGGGGATTTATATTCACGTCCTCGGTACGTAACGACATTCATGGTCAGGTCACCGAACTGGAATCAAACTGACGTGGCACGCGCTGTCCCGACAGCATCGGAAACGGAGGTCGACCAACTACTCGCGAGCCTCCAGCGGCTGACCGGTATCGGCGTGTGGTCGTACGACGTCTCGCGCGAGGAACTGTGGTGGAGCGACGAGGCAAAGCGGATACACGGCTTCGACGCGTCGGCGATGCCGACCGTCTCGGACGTCGTCGAACAGTACGCCGAAGGCGACCAAGACGAGGTGCTCGTCCGCCTCGCCGACGCAATCGAACACGGCGAGTCCTTCTCCGTCGACGTGCGGTACGCGAGCGAGCGGACGACCGAGCGGTCGATACGGCTGGCCTGCGAACCGCTGGTCGAAGACGGGCGGACGGTCGACCTCCACGGCGTCGTACAGGACGTCACCGACACCAAGCGTCAGGAACAGCGCATCGAGATTCTCCGACGGACGAGCCAGGAACTTCGGAACGCGAGTTCGAAGGCGGAAGTCGCCGAGATACTCGCCGACGCGGCGAAGAACGTCCTCGGCCTCGTCAACACGACCGTTCGGCTGGTCGACGAGAACCGGAGTATGCTCCAGACTATCGAGGCGACCGAAGAGTGTCTGGAACGCGCCGGCGACCGACCGAACTACTCGGTCAGCGAGGACACGCCGGCGGCACGGACGTACCGAACGGGCGAACCGGTCATCCACGCGAACCACGAACACACCGAAGACGACCACAGTCGAGGGGCTCTCCAGTCCGGGCTGTACGTCCCCATCGGAAGCCACGGCGTGCTCAGCGCCGGCGACGTCGTCGTCAACGCGTTCGAAGAACACGACCTCGAAGCCGCGAGTCTCCTCGGCCAGCTCGGCGCGGAGGCCATCACGCGCATCGGTTGGGTGAAACGGTCGCGGGCGATTTGACGCACACTGAACGCTCTCCTCGTCACGACGCTCGACGCTGCCAGAGGCGAACCGTGAGTTCGCGACGCTCTGTTTGTTCCCGGAGCAGTCGGATAGAAACATGTCCGAATTGACAGGGCTGGCTCGCCAGTTCAGGTGATTTACATTATGGCAACAGTTATCAACCATCAACATAATAGTTGAGGTATGATTGAGAACGTGACCGGGCGACGGCTCAAGACGACCCAAGCCTCGTTGGAGATTCTCAGCCTTATTCTCGAGCACGACGGTCTCACGCTCGCCGAACTGGACTCCATGGTCGACAGTTCGAAGAGCTCCATCTGCAGTCACCTCAACACGCTCTTGGAGAGCCGATACTTGGTCAAGCACGACGGCGTGTACCACGTCAGCTTCAGGGTGGCGCTGTTGGGCGAACGCGCACGACACCGCTATCCGAACGACGAGGTCGTCGAGCGGGTCGTCGACGAACTGGCTCGCGCGACCGACCAAGAGGCGAACTTCACGATTTTCGAACACGGTCGGCTGCTCATGTGTTACGGGTCGTCGACCGAGGAGGGGAGAGACGCGAACGGCACCCGGTATCGGTCGGAGTATCACCTGCACAACACGGCCGCGGGGAAAGCCATCCTCGCGGAACTGGACCGCGACGAGGTCGAGTCGATAATCGACTACTGGGGCCTGCCGCGGGAGTCGGAGGGCACGATTACGAACCCCGACCAACTGTTCGACGCGCTGGACGAAATCGCGACCAAGAAGTACGCCGTCGTCGACGAGGAGTTCGCGCCGAACCTCATCGCCATCGGTGCGCCGGTCCACGACGGTGACGGGCGCATCGTCGGCGGGCTCAGCGTCGGCGGACCGAAGTATCAGGTGGACATGACGCGACTCGAACGCGAGTTCGCCGACGAGCTACTGAACGCCGTCGAGTCGCTGGAATCGGCGCTCGCGTGACCGAGACCGTCTCGCGGGTCTCGCGGGTCTCGCAGGCCTCGCGATTACCGTAGCTTCGCTCGCGGTCGGGTCGGACTCGCGCGAAAAGGACAGACGCGGTTGGTTGGACTTGTCTGGGTGGCTGACTGACCGGGTGCGTTAGTCGTCTGTCCCGACTGCCATCGCGCGCTCGACGATGTCGGTGCCGTACATCTCTTCGAGTGCGTCGTGTTGGTCCGGGCGGTGCTCGTACACGTCCTGGAACAGGGCGACGGGCGTCATCGCGGCCTGATAGGTCGCCTCGTCCCACATGCGGTCCTTGGCGATGTCGACTTCGACGCCGTCGATGACGAGCGTCGTCGCTTGCGTCATCGCAATCGCGCCCTTGCCGGCTTCCTTGGCCGCCTCGAACTCCTCCATGGAGTCGACGATGTCGTCCATGCTCGGGACGTAGGTGGTCAGGTCGAGGAGCTCCTCGTGGAGTTCCTCGCCGTCGAGTTCCTGTTCTTCGCCGTCGACGCGGAGCACGTAGCTGTCGTCGCCGACCTGTTCGAGCGAGAGTTCGTCGCCGTCGTACACCTGGCGACCGTCCTCGTCGTCGAGTTCGATTTCGTCGTCGTCGAGTTCGAGGAGCCAACTGCCGCTCTTCGGCGGCAGGGGAGCCTCGTTGGCGGTGACGACCTGTCCGGGCGTGAGCGACCAGATGCCCGTCATCCCCATGGCGCGGTTCTCGGTCATGCGCTCGCGGTAGCCTTCGACGTCGCGGATGTCGTCGTAGGGGCCGTCGACAGCGATGCAGTTGGCGGCGCTCGCGCCGCGGGAGGTGTTGTGTCGCAGTTCGGCCCACGCCGGAAGCTCGCCGGTCGGCGTCATGGCGCGCATGTCCTTCGTGTAGTCGACCTGCCCGTCGACGAGGAGGAACAGCCGTTCGAGGTTGTTGGACGGCTTGCCCTTCTCCGCGCGGAGGTCGCTCATCGCGAGTTCGGCTTCACCGCTCTCGATGATGACCGACATCGACAGGCTTCCCTCTTCGAGGCCGTGTTCGTTCTCGATGATGGTGAAGAACTCGTCGGCCTTCTTCCAGTCGTCGAGGTCGCCGACCTCGGGGATGACGAAGCCGTCGATGTGCTCGACCGCACCGTTTTCGGGGTCGGTGATTTCGAGCATCTGCTTGAAGCCCTCGTAACGAGTCGAGGGGTCGTCGCGGTGCCACACGACGCGGGGGTGAATCTCGCCGGGGAAGTCGGCTCCGTGCTCGGAGACGACCTCGACGAGGTTCTGGACGCCCTCGGCCCGCATCGACGGCGCGGTGGCGTCTTCGTTGTCCGGAATCCAGGTGTCGGGGGCCTGCATCCCCCGCAGTTGTGCCGCGCTCTGCAACATCTTCGCCGAGTTCTCGCCGCCGACCGCGGTCGGCGAGGTGAAGAACGTACGTACGAACTCTCGTTCGTAGTTTCTGTCGCTACTCATATCGACAGTGGAAACGTCTCTTCCGAAACATATTAAATATTTAGACTCGCCCAATCGGAGGCTTGCGATTCGACGGTCGCCGGCGGTTTAGATATCGGAAGCCGTCTCGCCGACCGCGGTCGGCGAACGTCCCCACCGATGGAGAGACGCTCCGGATGTCACTAACTTACATTATGTAAACGACTGCAATGTCATGTGTTCACATTATACAGATATGTGGAATTAAATCGAGTTGTGTTACAGGTATAGCTCTGTAATTCTAGTCGGGTGTCACCCGCAACAACGCGTGCCGTTCGCATTATGTAAATGAGTTCGCCGCCTCTCGGTTCTCACGGCCCCCTCGATATCGGAAACTCACGAGCGTCGACCGTCGTCCGGCAGCGCCCCGAAGTCCTTCGGTGTTCGACTCGGTTCGATGAGTTCGGATGGATACCGTGGTCAATTATATCAGAAAGAAATGATAATATAGAAATTGGTATTTAGTTGGTGGCTCTCTTTTCACTTGTTATCTCCTGTTCTGTGGTTGAATATAACTTTTATCCGCGAAAATTTGTATTCTCTTGTCTATCCTGTTTAGAAATTCCAAGATTAGTGGAAATGTATGGATTCTACCGGCGGTGTTCCTGAGAGCCACATTCCCGACTTATACGCGGCTTAGGGCTGGTCTTGATAGAATCTGTATTAGCACGTTCCGCTCATCGACCGACAAAAATAAGTTAGTATCGAAAACATTCGATAGTACTTATTAACACTTGACAATTCTGAGTCACTGCAGTCGCGGCGTCCGCGCGTGGCTGTACCGACGTTCGGCCGCGGCCGGTCGGGGCCTCCGAACCGTCGGCTACCACTCGTACTCTCGGTGAACTCGGCGGGCCTCCTCGTTCAGTACCGGGCCGACTACCTCGGTGACGCCGTCGAGAATCGCCGCCGACCGGACGCCGGGATTCGACCCCGTGAACGCTCCGATTTCGTCGCCGCCGACGCCGTACACGACGCGCGCGAAGCCGGCGGTCGCCATCCCGCCGGCGCACATCGGGCAGGGCTCCGTGCTGGTGTACATCACCGTCTCCGCCCGCTCGTCGGGGTCGTACTCTCGGCACGCCCGATAGGCGAGCTGTAACTCGGGGTGCCGACGAATGTCGGACTCCGTCACGATGCGGTTCGAGTCGCGCATGACGACCTCGTCGTCGCGGACGAGGACGGAGCCGAACGGTTCGTCGCCGCGGGCGGCGGCCTCGCGGGCGAGTTCGAAACTCTCGCGCATGTGCGCCTCGTGGTCGAAGTCGTCGAGGTGAGTCGTCACGTCGCCTACGGTCTCCACGCCGAGCGGCTTAAATCGAACGACGGCCGCGCCCTCGCGCGGTTACTCGATCGCCGTCCGCCGGTTGCGCATCGCCCCGCCACAGTCCGGACAGCGAAGGGGGTTGTGTTCGGTGAGGACGATACCGCCGCACTCGAAGCATTCGTACGTTCCTTCCTCGCCGGGGGTGGATTCGACATCTCTCATGGTTCGCGAGCGCCGGTCGTGTCCCGGACGCTCTGCCCATGCGTAATCGGCGTACAAGGGAATATGAAGCAGTTACATACCAAACCAGTCGAAGGAACACCGGCTAGATAACGAACCTACCCGGACCTTCCGGAGACGGACCCGGAGTGCTCGTCGAACAGCGTCGCGAACAGTTTCCGCTGGACGGTCCGGACGTGTTTGTAGAACGCCGGCGGTGAGATGCCGAGCGTCGCGGCGACGTCTTCGCCCGTATTCTCCCTCGGCGATTCGAAGTAGCCGCTGTAGTAGGCCGTCTGAAGCACCTCGAGCTGTCGCTCTGTCAGCTTGTCGAGGAACCGCGAGAAGAGGTCGCGCTCGGTCGAGCGGTCGAGCGTCTGTTTGGTGCGGAGTTCGACGCCGGCGAACGCTTCGTCAACGAGGTGCGTGACGTTCCGAACGTCGATGCTCTCGGGGACGTCGACGACGAGCGTCGTCTCCTCGGGGGTCGCTCGCACCTCTCCGAGGACGGCACCGTGGTCCGCGAGCTCCGGTGCAAGAAACGGCTGCGTCAAGCGCAGGCGCAGGACGCCGGCGTCCCCGTCGGTGCTTATCCGTCGCACGTCGGCGACGGCGACCAGTTCGTCGGCCGCGGCCGCGACGGATTCGACCGCCCCGTCTTCGACGGTGACGAACACGTAGTTTCCTTCGGCGGACTGTTGGACCCCTCCGCGGTAGGTGAGCGTGCACCCCGTGTCGCGGGCGAGTCGCGAGAGGACGAACGTGGGGTCGTCGACGGCGAACCCGACGCGGGTGACGGCCGTGGTGAGCAGTGCGTTCTTTCGTTCGAGGGCGCTCAGCGCCGACGCGATGGTCTCGCCGAGCTCGGCCAAGACGGCGGTCGCCGTCTCGTCGAAGGCGTCGTGCGTCGTCGCGTACACGGTCAACACGCCGTGCGAGAGGTCGTTATAGACGAGCGGGATGCTGAGCACCGACAGGTAGTCTCGGGTGAGCGCGCCCTTCCGCCATGGTTCGTCCCGGAAACCGGACGCGACGTTGGGAACGGTGGTCACCTCTCCGGTCGCCGCCGTGCGTCCCGCCGGCTCGACCGACGACGCCGCGACTTCGAACGTAGTGCTGTCGAGATAGCCCCGCTCGTCGCCGGCCCACGCGCGGGGCTCGACGGTCTCGCCGATGGGGTCGACGGAGCCGACCCACGCGAACGCGAATCGGTCGGCGGCGGTCAGCAGCTCGCAGACGGTGTAGTCTATCTCCTCTCGCGTCTGGGCTCCGACGAGCGCTTGGTCGATTTCGCGGATGGTCTCGTTGATTCGGTTTAGCTCGGTGAGCCGGTCGTTCTGTCGCTGGAGCGTCCGGTCTTGTTCGCGGAGCCGGGATTCGCGCGTGACGCGGTCGAGCGCCGCCTCGGCGGTCACCGCGAGCAGGTCGGTCAGCTCCCGCGCCACCGCGTCGAAGGCTCCGACCTCGGTCGAGCCGGCGACGAACACGCCGTGGTCTCCGAGTGGGACGTACGCGACGCTCCGGAGGCCGGTCACGGAGTTCTCCAACCGGTCGGCCTCGTGCACGTCGTCGAAGTACAGCGGACTGTCCTCGACGAAACTGTGGCTCGGGAGCGTCTCCCCGTCCGCGGGAACTGTCGGGAGCGGGCCGTGGGCCTCCCGCATCGCCGGCGAGTATGCCGCCGGCCTGAGCGCGTTGGCGTCGGCGTCGAAGAGGTAGACGGCGCTGGCATCGAGCGCGAGCACGCCGGGCGTATCGTCGACGACGCGCTGGGCGATTTGTCGGTGAGTCCCCGTGTAGAGGAACTCGCGAGCCGTCTCGTGGAGCGTCGTCAGCGCGTCCTCGCGCTGCTTGCGCTTCGTGATATCGCGGCAACTGAAAAGCAGCGTCCCGTCCCGAATCGAGACCTCGCGGACGTTGACGAGGAGCGTGTGTTCGCGGCCGGCTTTGTCGGTCACCGTGCTCTCGATGTTTTTCAGGACGCCGCGCTCCGCGAGTTCGTCGCGGTCGAAGAGGTCCTCCCCCAGCAGTTCGTCGATGGGGACCCGTTCGCGCAACTCGTCTGCGGTGTAGCCGAAGATGAAGTGGACGTTCGGGCAGACGTAGGTGTAGGCCCCCGACTCGTCGGTGATGAGGACCGTATCGGTCATGTTGTTGAGCGTGACGCGGTGGAGTTCCTCGGAGCGGCGGAGGTCTCGTTCGAGGGACACCCGCGCTGTGATGTCGATACCCTCGACCACGACCGATGCGACCTCCCCGCGCTCGTCGGTCACGGGGCGGACCGATAGCTCGACGATGCGTCGCCTTCCGGCCTCCGACGGCTGTGGGACCACCGCGTTCCCGGCCGTCCCTTCGAGCGCGTCCTCGATGAGCCGTCGCACGTCGTCGCTCGTCGGGTCGTCTCCTTTCGACCACCACGGGAGTGACCAGAAGGCCCCGCCGACGAGCGGGTCGACCGGCGCGTCGAGGAGTTCCCGCGCCGTCCGGTTCGCCCGAGTCAACGACCCCTCCCCGTCGAGCACCCACGTCGCCGTCCGTTCGTCGTCGAACGTCGCGTCGAACTGCCTGGCGCGTTCGCGCTCGCCGGCCGTCTGTCGCGCCGACCGGAGCGCCCGTCCGGTCCGCGCGAGGAGTGTTTCGACGTCCGGCGAGTCGGCGTCAAGCGCGACGTAGTCAGTCGCGCCCGCACCGAGGACCTCGCTAGCGAGGACGTCGCTCCCGCCGTCCGTGGCGACGACCACGGGAAGGGTCGCGACCGCCGAGCGAACGTCTGTGAGGAGGTCGACGGCGGTCGCGTCCGCGAGGTCGGCGTCGACAACGACGCAGTCGACCTCGTCCGCTTCGACTGCGCGGAGTGCCGCCGCCTTCGTCTCGGCTTTCAGCACGGCGACGCCGGGTCGCGAATCGAGTCCCTCGGCGAACCGCGTCACCCAGTCGCTCTCGCCGACGACCAGCACGCTGCCAGAATCGGGGACACCGGCCATGGCTAGAGACCGAACCCCCGTTGACAAAGGCGTTCGCTATCTTACCATCGCAACTTCGAATAATTTGGGTAATTCAGATTTTCTAAGTTTGTCTGATTATGTGGGTGTGTTGAATATTTCGGATTCACCAGGAAATGTGGGTTCTCCCAACTACGCGGGTTGTTCGCGGTCGCGCTCTCCTGTGCACCACGCGGAGTAGCCGGGTAGCTCAAACAATGTGCGTTTCTCCGACTACCCAACTAATCCAGATAATTTAGACTGCTCACACGTCGTCACCACCGCACGTTACCGGCCTCACGGAGATTCTACGCGAGATGCGGATTATTCAAATAACCACGAAAATCTAAGCGACCCGCACGACTCGGGTTCGGCGCATATGTGGATAACTGGAACTACGCGGGTAGCCTCGATAACGACGATTCTTCGACTAACTGGAGTTCTCAGTACTGCGGTGACGGTGCTCTTCTGACCGCGCCTCTCCGTCGGATGCGAGTGAGACTGTCCGTCTTCGACCGCTCCGGGGCTCGAACCGGACACGGTGAATAATCCACCTAACCTAAATTTCTCGAAGTATGATGCCGTTCTGGGCCGTCGTTCTCGACGGCCATCTTCGCAGTACCGGCATTGTTAGAATACTGTGGGTATCCTGACGAATTTCCACTATCAGAAGAATTCGGATAATCTGAATTATCTGGACTATCTGGTCTATCTGAACTATCTGGATAGTTCAATTAATATCTAATACGCCGAGTCAGTTCTCCGGCGCGGGGAGTCTGACTTCGACCGTCGACCCGCCCTCGGCGCGGTCAGAGATGGACACCTCGCCGTCGAACTGCGTGACGAACCAGTGGACGGTCCACAGCCCCATTCCGCTTCCGTGCGTCAGGGGCGTCTCTTTCCCGCGTTTCAGAATCTCCCGCTCGGTCTGCGGGATACCGGGACCGTTGTCCTCGACCGCGATTGCGACCCGCTCTCCCGAGAGGCGTCGCGACCAGACCGCGACGACGGGGCGGTCCCTGTCGTTGTGGACGATAGCGTTCTGTACGAGTTCGTCGAGCGCGAGGTACAGCGAGTGCGTGCTCGCGAGCACGGTCTGTTCGCTCGGTCCGATTCGAACCTCCGCCTCGGGGTGCTTCCGTTCGTACGTCCGTTTGAGGTCGGCGAAGACGTCGCCGACGCCGACCGGGTGTCTGTCCGTGCTCCCCTCCACGGCGTTCTCGAACTGCCGGGCTTTCTCGCCGGTCGACACGAGGCTGTCGGCGTTCTCGATGATTCGGTCCGTCTTCGAGACCATCGCCTCCGTCGAGAATCGACTCGCCGCGGCGACCAGCGTGTCGAGCGTCCGCAGTTCCGAATCGATGCCCCTGCTCGTCTCGCTGAGTTTCGCCAGCGTCTCGTGCAACCGCTCGTAGTCGTCTTCGTCTATCGACGGGCTGTCGAGCGCCTCGAGGTCCCGTTTCAGCTCGCTCGCGTACCCGCTGACGACGTTGAGGTTGTTCCGAAGGTTGTGGCGAAGCACTCGGTTCAACACCATGAGCCGCTCTTCGCGCTCTTTCCTGTCCGAGATGTCGCGCACCGCGCCGCGGACGTTGGCGCCGCTGTCCGTCGGCTCACCGCGAACTTGCACCCATCGCGTTCGCCCGGTGGCCGTTACCACCCGCATTTCGACGTCGAAGGGCTCGCCGTCGACCCGCGCGTTCTCGATGGCCTCGTCGATGACAGCGCGGTCGTCCTCGTGAAAGAAGTCTCCGAGTCCGTCGAGCGTCACCTCCGCGTCGGGCGGGATGTCGACCAGCCGCTTGGTCCCGTCGGTCAGTCGCAGCTCGCCGGTCTCGTAGTCGACCTCCCATCCGCCGATGTCGGCCAGTTGTTCGGTGCGTTCGAGGCGGTCGCGGTTCCGCTCTAACTCCTGTCGGTACTCGTAGGTCTCGGTGACGTCTCGGACGATTTTCGTGAAGCCTCTGAGCTCCCCGTCGTCGTCGCTCAGCGCGCGGACGATTACGTGCGCGAGGATGCGCGACCCGTCCTTCCGGACCCGCCACCCCTGCTCCTCGTAGCTTCCCTCGGACTCGGCGATTGAGAGCACCGTCTCGGGGGACGCGCCGTCCCCGTCAGTGGGATAAAAGACAGACAGGTGACGACCGATAATCTCGTCTCGCTCGTAGCCCTTTATCCGTCTCGCACCCTCGTTCCACGTCGCCACGAACCCGTCCGCATCGAGGAGAAATATCGCGTATTCGGTCACCTCCTGAAAGAACTCTCGAAGAATGAGGTCGGACTCGATGTGTTCGAACAATTCGCTCCGCTCGCTTGACATTACTGGTTGAGTACCATCCACATGCTCATAAACTGCTCGGCGATTCGGGCGGCGAACGGACTAGAGCGCGTCGCTGCTTGGGCGGTGAATCATCTATCAACGAACCGACCGACGAGCGTCGTCTCGGCGACGAACGCCAGATAGCCAGCGAGAGCGAGCGTCACAAGTCCAACCGCGAGCGACAGCGAGAGCGCCGACACCAGTAGCAAGACGAGGTACTCGCGCGTTCGGTCGCTCGCGCGGTCGCTTTCAGTTCGGGCGTAGCCGGCGGCGGCACCGACGCACGCGGCCGCGACGATTCCGGCTCCGCCATTGAGACTGTAGTTCGTCTGCGTCGCCAGAAGATACCACGAGTAGACGACGAAGCCGAACACCCCGGCCAGCACGCCGGTACAGCCGCCCGCGGCCCCGCCGACGAGTCTGTTTCGTCGCTTTCGGTACCACCCAGCGTCGGCGCGGTAGGCGAGGAGCGAGGCGCCCGCGAAGACCGAAAGCGCCGTGAGTGTCGGGAGGACGAAGTACGGGACCGTAGACAGGCGCTCGTCGAGGACCAACTGAAACACAGCGGTCGGGACGATAGCCAGCGCCCAGCCGACGAACAGCGCCCCGACGAAAACGACCCGCTTGCGGTGTGCCGACGCCGACGCGGTCGCGCGTCCGCTCGTCACCCAGCGATAGCCGCCGACGAGGAGGCCGAGCGTGTCGAGGACGAACGCTTGGACGAGTCCTCTCTGGAGGGGCGCAGAGCCACGCCCGCCTTCGGGTTGCGGAGCTATAGTAGCGTTTGCAACTGGTTACACATCCAATCGCACGACAGCGTGCGATTGAGTGTGGATTGACTTGCAAACGCTACTATAGTGGAGGGCGACATGGCCCGGCCATCTCAGCCGCGAAGGGAGTAGCTATGGGTCCGGTCGGGTTTCGACCGCCCCCGTCGTCCAGAAGTATTTAGCCGTCGGCCCCCCGACACGCAGTCGAACTCCCTGTCAGAGTGCTCCCAGTATGACTCGCCCTCCACTCCGACCCAACCGACGTACACTCGCCGTGTTCGTGCTCGTCGCCGTCGCGCTCCCCGCGGTCCTCTGGACGACGGGCGGCGCGATAGGCGACGCGAGCCCCTCGGTCGACGCGAACGTAACCGAGCGCTACCGCGCAGTCGACGCGCTCGCCGGAACGCAGACGGTCGAGATTCGAACCGATGGAACGGTCACGTCTCGAACCGTCGCCGACGTGACGCTCGTCCCGGAGACGGAGCGGAAGCGCGTTCACTTTCGGAACGCGGCGAACCGACAGTACGACCGGCAGGTCTCGAACGGCTCGACGCTCTGGCTTCACGACACTGACCGGGACACCGTGACCGCCATCGAGCTGACGGGCCCGCCGACCGAGTCGCGGACGGCCGAGCGACTCCAACTCCTCGTCGCGGCCGCGGGGCTGACCGACGACGCCGGTCGCCCGCAGTCTATCGGCGTGTCGCCGCTGCCCGTCGTGCCGCGACATGCCGGTGCCGCCCCGCGGGCCGACGCGAATCACAGCTACGTCGTCGAATTCGTCGAGACCGACACCGTCGACGGGCGCGAAGCGTACGTCATCGATATCGCGCCCGACACGAATCGAAGCGAGGCGGGCTACCACCAGCGGCTGTGGCTCGACGCCGAGCGGTTCTACCCGCTTCGCAAACAGACGGCGTGGACGGCAGACGGGTCCCGACGCTCTGTGACGACCACGTACACGAACGTCACGTTCGATGCGGCCGTGTCGGCGGACGCGTTCCGGCCGGAAATCGGTGCGAACACGACCGTCGAGCGACCGAACACGCCGAACACGGAGTGGTTCCGGAGCAGGGCCGACCTGGAAGCGCGGAGTTCGGTTTCGGTCCCCGAGCCGACGGTCCCGCCCGCGTTCGAACTGGTCTACGCCACGCGGACCACCGGCCGCATCGACGGGGTCGGACTCCGTTACGCCGCCGGCGGCCGCGAACTCACAGTCGCGAAGTTCAACTACACGCTGGATATCGACGCCGACGAGCGCGACGCGACGGTGGGCGGCCGGCCGGCGACTATCGACTACGGACCGACCACCTCGGTGTCGTGGAACTGCGACGGCTACGGCTACACCGTTCGCGGGACCGGCGTCGAGACGGACCGCCTCGTCGAAGTCGGTCGCTCGGTCGGCTGTCCCGCCTGAAACCGCGCGAGTTTCTGGGTCAGAAACTGGCCCCCTTTTTATATTATCTCCCGGCGCATCGGTTGAACTGCGATGGGCCCCGCCGAACCAACACCGTACTGCCCTCCCGAGCAGTACCGTTCTGTGCCCTCTGACAGCACCCCGGCACCCATCGCGGTCATCGCTGACGCGACAGCCCCTCCACAGCATCGCCGTACTGCCCCGCAGTATCCCCGCGCTAACCCGCAGCCCCACCGTGCTATCCCGACAGCCCCATCGTACACCCGTCCCGAATCGGTCGCCGCGACCAACAGGGGTGGAAACCCGTGGGCCTATTAGTCCGACGAGCAGTCATTCGACCACCGTGAGTGAGGAACCGGCGCTGGGTGATATTCTCGACCTCCTCAGCGACGAGTACGCCCGGGACATCCTCGCAGCGACGAGTATCAAACCAATGTCCGCACAAGAGCTTGCCGACGAGTGTGAGATGTCCAAACCGACGGTCTACCGTCGGGTGGAACGATTACAAGCGTACGGACTCCTCGACGAGCAGACCGAGATTCGAACCAGTAACAACCACTACAGCGTCTACGCCGCCACGCTCTCCGAGTTCTCCGTCGAATTAGACGACGGCTCGTTCGAGGCGTCGCTGACGCGCACCGGCGACGAGTCGTTCCCCGGCGAGGGGGAGGCCGACACCGCAGACCGGTTCAAACGGATGTGGGAGGACCTCTGAGATGACGTCGCTATCCGCGGTCCTCGACTGGCTCATCGTCTCGCTCGCTCTCGGGTCGACGCTCGTCGGGAGCTACGTCGGCTATCAGGCCTATCGCGGCTACCGCCGCCACGACAGCCGGACGATGCGGTCGCTCTCCGCGGGTCTGTTCCTGCTCACGGCCGTCGCGTTCGGCGTCGCCTTCGTCGGGTCGGTGCTCCTGCGCGAGGGCTACATCGGCCTCCAGTACCAACAGCCGCTCACGCTCGTCACGCGGCTGTTTCAGTTCTGTGGCGTCGTGCTCATCGCCTACTCGTTACATTCGCGAGGGTAGTCCGTCCCCGGGTCGTCTCGGGTGGCCTCGTCGGGGCTCTACTCGTTCACTCACGCGCCTGTTTTTCCTCACTTTTCGTTCGCTCACAAACCGCTCTGGTCGTCCCGCCTCACGAGTGCGCGAGCTTCCAGAACCCCTTGGGGACGATGGCGAAAACCGGGAACAGGAACAGCGCGAGCAGCCAACTCGTGGAGGGCCCGAGCGGAGTGAAAACCACGGTGACGACGCCGACCGCGGTGAGGACGACCGAAACGATGGCGGCCCCGACGAACCGGCGGTCGAGCGGCGGGAGGTCGGTTGAGCCGACCGGGAGGTCGAACGAGTCGACGAACGCCTCGGCGTCCGCGACAGGCCCGAGCGTTCGCTCTGTCTCGTCGTCGCCCCAGCCGACCGTCGCCGCGATGGTCCGCGTTCCGAGGTAGCGGTCGGTGGGCCGAGTCGCCACGACTTCGGCGTCGCGCAGGTCGCCGACCGCCGCCGCCCACTGCGACTCGTTCGTCAGGCGGTCGTGAACGACGAGGCGGTCGCCGAAACGCCGGTAGGTCAGCCACCCGCTCGCGAGCACGCTCTCGACGATATCGCCGGCGAGCATGAACGCGAGGAGGCAGAGCCCGAAGAGACCGAACCCGACCCAGACCGCGAGCGAGGGGGTCCCCTCGACGACGAACGCGGTCCCGCCGATCCAGACCATCGCGGCCATGGTGACGTAGAACGGTCCCGTCGTGGTGGCCGCGCGCCAGACCGCGGCCGCGACCACCGCGCGACGGTCCGCGTCGATTGCGACCGAGGGTCGGCCGTCGGGAACGTCGATTTCGCCGCGGGTCGCGTCGCTGTCGGGGCCGGAGAGCCAACTCGTAAGCCGGCCGCCGCCGCCCTGCTCTGCGCGGAAGCCGGACCACTCGAAGAGCAGTTTCACGAACACGAACCCCGCGAGCGCGACCGTCGCGCCGCCGAGGATGACGACGAACAGGAAACACGCGAGAAACATCGCTTGCCGGGCGGGAATCTCGACGAGGGCGTACGGCGAGCGCTCGGCGTATCGGTCGCGCCGGAGGAACTCGGCGGCGGTCTCGCCGACCTGCCCGACGACGAGCGCGGCGACGCTGACGACCGCCTCCGGCCGGGCGAGCACGTCGAGAACCGAGACGACCTCCGAGAGCGGCGCGAGGAGGAAGACGCCGACCCACGCGCCGCCGCCGACGACGGCGGTCGCAAACGGGACGTTTCGCGGGTACACCGGTGGGAGTCGGTCGTGAACGGTGACGCTTCCGCGCTTGTCGACGAGGTCGTTGTCGGACAGGCTGAAGACGCCGTCCTCGCGGGACGAGGTCGGCGGCCGGCCGGCGAACAGCGCCTTCACGCCCGAAAGCGGGAACAAAAACAGCAGTTCGAGGACGTAGACCGCGAGGAGCGTCCCCGGGTTCCAGCCGAACCACAGCACGCCGGCGAGCGGGAGGAGGTTCGCCGAGAGCACCGGGAGGAACCCGATGCCGGCGGGGAGAGACGAAGTCGGGACGTCGCCGTACCGTGGAGGGGCCATCGGAGTGGTCGTTTCGCTCATCCGGTCATATATCTGATGAAGCCTGCTCTCGAAGCGTCTCGGCGGCACGCGACTACTCGGGGAGCGACTCGTAGTCGGCGACCGCGAGCGCCTGTCCGAAGAACATCAGTCCGATTCCGGTGATGCCGGCGGGGACCGAGAGAGAGAGCAGCAGCGAGAAACTGAGCGCGCCGATGCCGCCCCCGAGCGCACCCCGCTTTCGGTCGCTCCAGCGGTTGTCTCCGAAGCGGAAGAGTCGCACCCACCCGTCGCGGTGGCGGAGGACGAGCGCGGTCGTCGCCGCGTACAGCGGAGCGATTGCCACGGGAAGCAATCCCGGCGCGTCGGCGGCCGAGACGGCCACACCGGCGACGACGAGACCGACGACGAGGGAGGCGAGGTATCGAATGGTGGGACGTATACGTTCTATATAATTTGTTGACATCATCAACCTTGTTTACCGGTCGCGGGAAGTCGGCTCCAACCGCCCGACGTGAGCCAGACCACCTAACTATCTCGAGTCGGAACGCCTCGCCGTCTGCAATGCAGTTCACCCCCAGGGAGAAGCGGCGGGCGAAGGTGGCGGTCTTGATGGCGGTCAACGCCGTCCCGCTCGTCGGCGTGCTCGCGCTCGACTGGTCGCTCGTGGCGCTGTTGGCGGTCTACTGGGTCGAACTCGGCGCGTGTCTCGTCGGTGCCGCGGTGAAGGCGCTGTTCGCGGAGGGCAAACCGACCTACGACGCGAACGGCTTTTCGTGGCTCGTGTTCGGTGCCCTGTCGGAAAAGCGCGGGCGCGTCGGACTGCCCGTCCTGCCGCTGTCGATTCAGGTCGCGAACCTCCCGGCCATCCTGATGGCCCTCGCCATCGGAAGCGTGGGTTGGGCCCTCTTCGGTGCAATCGGGGTCGGCGGCGTCGGCGAGACAACGGGCGCGACGCTCACCAACGCCGAGTCGGTCTCCGTCGGGTTGGGCGTGCTCGCCGTCGTCGTCGGCCGGGCCGTGGACGTGGGCCGCTACCTCCTCGGCGGGACCCACGCGTCGGTCCCGCCACAGCAACCGCTTCAGTCGGCGCTCGTGTCGATGGCGGGAACCGGCTCGGCGCTCCTCATCGGCGGGGGATTCGTCATCGCGGGTGCCCCGCCGCCGTTCGTGCTGGCGTTCGTCCTCGCGGTGAAACTGCTCGCCGATATCGTCGACGTCTACCGCGACCGACTGGAAGCGTACGACGAGCGCACGTCGGTCGAACTCGGACTCGCTCCCGACGTCCCCGAGTGGGAGCGAATCGAGAGCTCGCGGGACGGCTCAGACATCGTCCGACCGAAGCCGTCGGCGGTCGTCGTTGGTGGGGTCGTCCGCGGGCTTCGCTCCCCGCTTTCGGTCCTGCTGGTGGCCGGATTGACGCTGGTCGGCCTGCTCAGCACCGCGACGACAGACGGCGTCGCGGTCGAACTGTTCGGGGGAGCCATGGTAGTCGCCGGGGTGTTCACCGCGCTGGGCGTCTTCGACCGGTCGTTCCGGTATCTGGCGATGGAGTACCGCATCGCCAGCGAAGAAACCGGGGATGGGAAACTCGTCGGCTACGACCGACTGCTCGGGCCGCAATGGCGACTCTCCCGCGAGTCGCGCGCCGAGATGGAGCGCGCTCGGACCGTCACCGACCGACTGTTCGGAACCGAGACGCTCCGGGTGGAATGCGATGGCAGGGTATACCGACTACCCCACCTCCCGCTGGACGCCGCGGGAATTAGCGGGCAGCGGCCGAGTATCGCCCGGGGGTTCCGCTTGGTGTCGGAGCCCTCGAAACCGCACGCGGGGAACGAGGGACGGGGGTGAAATAGATTAGTCAACCAGAAAATAATTAATAGTAGACATTTTTTAGTCACACGAATGCGGAACGTAGCCCTCCACCAGAACTCCAAATGGCACCGTACGAAACAGGGTGCCGCGTTAGTCGCATCGACCGCTGAGTCCCCGGACTATCTCCCACCGAGAGGGATTGCATGAGACGAACGCGAGTCGTTTCGCTCGCGCTGCTGCTCGCCGTCGTCGTGAACGCCGGCGTCGCCTCCGTCGGCCTCACCTCGGCCGAGCAGGCGAAGGCGTCGATATCCGGCGCTTACGTCTCGACGGAGAACCCTTCGCCGGGACAGCAGTTCACCGTGACGACGAACGTCACGAACGTCGCGACGAGCTCCGATAGCATCACGCTGACCGACATGTACGTGCGCTCCGTCAGCGGCACGGAGGAACACGCTCGGGTCGAGGATGTTGGGTCGATATCACCCGGGAACACGCTCTCCGTGCCCCTCTCGCTGTCGCTTTCGGACGTCGGTACCCACAATCTCCGGGTTCACGCCGTCGTCAGGTCCGACAGCGGTGACACCCAGCATCTGAAGTACCCGCTTTTGGTCACCGTCACGAAGCGGAGTTCGGTCATGGTCTCGGTGCAGGCGTCCGAGCCGACGGCCAACACCGACACGCCGGTCAACGTGACGGTTGCCAACGGCGATTCCAACGCGATTTCGACCGTTCGGCTGCAGCTCTCCGGCAACGGGTCCGTCGTGGACCCCGAGCGCGTGACCGGTTCTATCGACCCCGGCGTCGACCGGACGTTCCGATACAACGTGACGTTCGAAGAGGCCGGACCGAAGACGCTCAACGCGACGGCGACCTACATTACGAACGACGGGTCTCCGAAGACGGTCTCCGACGAGACCGTGTTCAGCGTGGTCAACGAGTCCGACGAGGACCAACTCGAAGGGAGAATCCAACTCGTCGGCGTCGAGACGTCGGGTGACGGCATCGTCACGATTCAGGGCGACGCCGCCAACGTCGGCGGGACGAACGTCAAGTCCGTCCTGTTACGCGTCGAGGACACGGCCTCGGTGAGCCCGATGGGCGCGTCCGGCGAGTACTTCGTCGGCGCGGTCAACGACAGTAAGTTCGATACGTTCGAACTGATAACGCGAACGAAGAGCGACGCGACGGAGGTCCCGATTCGCGTTCGGTATCTCGTCGACGGCGAGCGCCGGACCGACACCGTGACGGTCAACCTCAGCTCGACGAGCGCCGGCGCGCAGGCCGCAGCCGGGCCGGCCCCGAACATGGGCGGCCCGAATCAAGGCGGTCCCGCGCCCTCTGAGGGACGGCCACAGCCCCGGTCGGGTGGTGCGCTCGGCGGTCTCGGCGGGCTCGTCCTGCCTCTCGTCGCCGTTGTCGCGCTCGGCGGCGGCGCGTACGTCCTCTGGAAGCGACGATGAGCGTCATCGAACTCGCCGACGTCGTGAAACGATACAATAACGGGGACGAGGAGATAGCGGCGCTGAAAGGCGTCGACCTCGCGGTCGACCGCGGTGAGATGGTCGCGATTATCGGCCCCTCCGGGTCCGGGAAGAGCACGCTGTTGAACGTCATCGGCCTGCTCGACACGCCGACCGAGGGCACAGTCACCCTCGACGGTCAAGACGTGACGGACCTCGGGACCGACGGACTCACCGACCGCCGCCGGGAGAGCATCGGCTTCGTGTTTCAGGCGTACCACCTGCTCCCGATTTTCACCGCGGTCGAGAACGTTACTGTCCCCTCGATGTGGGACTCGACGGTCGACCGGACGGACCGAGCGAGAGAACTGCTCGACCGCGTCGGGCTCGGTGAGCGCCTCTCGCACAAGCCGAATCAGCTCTCGGGCGGCCAACAGCAGCGCGTCGCCATCGCTCGCGCCCTCGTGAACGAACCGCACATCATCCTCGCGGACGAGCCGACGGGGAACCTCGACCAGGACACCGGCGCGACCATCCTCGACGAACTGACCCGAATGAAAAACGAGGAGAACGTCGCCATCGCGGCGGTCACGCACGACGAACAGTTGACGAACTACGCCGACCGGACGGTCGAGCTGGTCGACGGAGTCAGGCGGTGAGCTGAATGGACCCCAGACAGAGATTCCCGAGCGTCGTCATGGCCTGGCGGAACCTGTGGCGCAACAGGCTTCGGACCGTCTTAGCGGCGCTCGGAATCGTCATCGGTGTGGTCGCCATCGCCGGACTCGGTATCACCGGCTCAGCGCTCAGATACGGGACGGCCCAGCAGTTCAGCGACATCACGAATCAGGCGACGGTCATGCCGGGAGAGGACGCCGACCAGCGACACCTGACGGAAGCGCAGGTCAGCGCCATCAGGGAGGTCGCCTCGAACGCGACGGTGATTCCCATCAAGGAAGGGAGCCTCCAAGCCTCGTCGCACACCGCCGAGACCTACACGAGAGTCGAGCAGGTGACCCATCCCAGCGACCTGTATAGCGCTCACCGAGGGACGATTCCGCAGCCGTTCCGCACGGGCGTTCTGTTGAACAACGAGACGGCGGCGCAGCTGAACGTCACGGTCGGCGACCTCGTCATCGTCGGAGACCAGTCGCACAAGGTCCGCGCGATTCTCGCGGAGGGCGGCATCGGCTTCCGCTCCAGCGGCGTCGTGGTCTCGCCGCCGGCGCTCGACAAACAGGGCTACTCCTCGGTGACGATTATCGCCGAGGACGGCGACGCGGCCCAGCACCTCGCCAACGCGACGGAGGCTCGGTTCAACACCGGCGAGGAAGTCGTCCGAACGTCGTCGTTCGGCGGCCTCAATCAGCGCGTCGGCTCGCTGTTCAGCACCCTGAACCTCGTGCTTCTCGGCATCGGCTCGATATCGCTCGTCGTCGCCGGCGTGAGCATCCTGAACATCATGCTGATGAGCACTATCGAACGCCGGAGCGAAATCGGCGTGCTCCGCGCGGTCGGCGTCCGCCGACAGGACGTGCTCCGGATGATTCTCACGGAGGCGACGCTGTTGGGACTCATCGGCGGCGCGGTCGGTGCCGCGCTGTCGGCGCTCGTCGGCGCGGTCCTGTACAACGCGCTCTACAGCTCGCCGATGCTCGTGTTCCGGTGGGCGAGCGCGAGATACCTGCTCATCGGCTTCGGGTTCGGCGCGTTCGCGAGCGTTCTCAGCGGCATCTATCCGGCGTGGAAAGCCGCCAACAAGCGCCCGGTGGAAGCGATTCGAAGCTAGCGGGTCGGTGCCGCGGTCGGACCGGGGTGACCGCGCCCTCGGCGTTTCGCCGTCCGCAACCGCGTCTCTTGCTCCCGCGAATCACCACCTAACGAACGGGAGGTCGGGCGCGTCGAGCGCGACGAACTCCGAGACGAACTCGTTCGCCGGCGACTCGTATATCTCTCGGGGCGTGCCGACCTGCTCGACGCGGCCCTCGTTCAGCACGGCGACGCGGTCGCACATCACCATCGCCTCCTCCTGGTCGTGGGTGACGTAGAGGCCGGTGACGTCCAACTCCGCCAGTAGCGCGCCGATTTCCGTCCGCAGGCGCGCCTTCAGTTGGGCGTCGAGCCCCGTCATCGGCTCGTCCAACAGGAGGACGTTCGGCTCGATGGCGAGCGCGCGCGCCAGCCCGACGCGCTGTTGTTGGCCGCCCGAGAGGGTCGTCGGGTCGCGGTCGCCCATCTCGCCGATATCGAGCATTTCGAGCAACTCTCGGGCCCGCGTCCGTCGCTCGCGCTTTCCGACGCCCCGCATCTTCAGCCCGAACGCGACGTTCTCGGCGACGGTCATGTTGTCGAACAGGGCGTACTCCTGGAAGACCAACCCGACGTTGCGGTTCTCCGGGGGAACGTTCGTCACGTCCTCGTCGTCGAACCTGACCGTCCCGTCGGTCGGCGTCTCGAAGCCGGCGACGGTCCGGAGCGTCGTCGTCTTCCCGCACCCCGAGGGGCCGAGCACGCCCAGAATCTCGCCGTCCGAGACGGTGAGCGAAACGCCGTCCAGCGCCGTCGTGTCGTCGTAGTCTTTCCGAACCGCGTCTAGTGTCACGTCTGCCATTAGCTACCTCTGGTGTCGAATCCGCGGCGACCGACCCGCTGTAGGAGGAGGGTGACCGCGACGATGATGAAAAAGAACATCGACACGGCGGCCGCCGCCTTGGTGAACGAGCTGTTCGAGATGTGTCGCTGCAAGAAGAGCGCCAACGGCTGGGTGCCTTTCGCCCAGACGATGTACGAGAAGTTGAACTCCGCGGCCGCGAGCGCCCAACAGATGATGGCCCCCGAGACGATGCCCGAGCGGGCGTTCGGCACGATGACCGTCAGGAACGTCCGCGGCCACGACGCGCCCAGCGAGCGAGCCGATTCCTCCAGTTGCCGCAGCGGCATCGACTCGAACTCGCTTTGGACTGCCATCACCATGAACGGCGCTTTCAACAGCGAGTAGCCGACGATGAGCCCGAAGCTCGTCGCCGAGAGGTCCGGGTACGCTCGAAGGAACGCGACGCCCAAGATGACGCCCGGAACGAGCGGGAGCACGGAGACGGCGTTGACCCACTCTTTGCCCGGGAACTCGTAGCGGGAGACCGCGTACGCGATGGGAACGCCGACGACGAGGTTGATGAGGACGCCGCCGAGCGCCAGCCCGATGCTGAACGCCAACTCCGCCGGGACCAACACCGAAAGCGTCTCGCCACCGAGCGGGAGGCTGAACAGGGGGCTCCATCCCATGCTGCGCTGTGAGCCGATCGTGTCCGCGAGCCCCAGCACCGCCCGCCAGTTCTCGAAGGTGACGAACCCCGATGGGAGGACGCCGGTCCAACTCGTAGCGAACGAGGCGACGACCGTGAGGACGATGGGTGCGATGAGGAACGCGACCGTCGCGAACAAGGTCAGCGTCACGACAGACCGCCCGAATCGACGCGAGAGGGACGGCGTCATATGCCGACCTCCGCGCTGGTGTACCGAAGTCCGAGAACGGTGAACAGGAAGGTGAACGCGAAGTAGACGGTCGCCATCGCGCCGGCGACCTGCACGTCGTAGCCGACGCCGAGTTCCCGCGAGAGCTGGAGCGTCCAGACGACGAGCGTCTGGATGACGACGAGCGTCCCGAAAATCGCCAGTCCCGTCCGGAACGTGAGAATCAGCGCGCCGGTGATGCCCGGTCGAATCTGCGGGAGCGTGACGTGCCGGAACGTCTCGAACGGCGTCGCGCCGAGCGCCTGTGCGGCCTCCTCGGCGGCCGAGTCGACCTCGGCGTACGTCCCGCGGAGGATGAGCGTCGCGCGCGGCACCATCGAGTACACGAAGGCGACGAACAGCCCCGGGACGCTGACCGCAAAGGCGAGGTCGGTGGGGCGGCTCCCGGTGAGGGCGGCCGCGACCGCGGTGACGACGCCGTTGTTCCCGAACAGCACCAGAATCATGAACGCGGCGACGATGCCGGGGAGGCTGATGGGGAACGAGACGAGCGTGACGAGGAGGTCCTCGCTGGGGAGGTCGTACTTCTCGAGGGCGTGCGCGATGGGGACGGCGAGCCCGACCGAGACGAGCGTCGTCCCGGTGGTCAGCCACAGGGAGTCGAACGCTACCCGGCGGTAGTAGGGGTCCCCGAACAGCGTCGCGTAGGCGTCGAGCGAGAACCCGACCGACTCGTACTGGGCCGTCGAGACGCTGATGCGAACGACCTCGGAGAGGGGATACAGGCCCACGACGAGCAACAGCACCGAAAACGGCGCGCACAGCGCGACGATGCGGCGGTACTCGCGCTCTCGCTCGGTGACGGGGTTCGCGACGGTCTCGAACGCGCCGACCACCCGCGCCGTGAGCGCCCGGAGCGTCGAGAGCGGACTGTTCTCGGCGTGTCGGTCGGACATCCTCAGATGTTCGCGCCGCGCGTTATCTCTCGGATGATGTCCTCCTGCCGGTCGACCAACTGACCGTAGTCGACTTGGAACTCCGTCCGGTCGTACTCGGCAGGGTCGATGAACTCGTCGGGAAGCTCCAGCTCCGAGGAGCGAATCGGCCTGACGTAGGCGTCGAGGAACTGCTGTTGGCCCTCCAGCGAGAGGACGTAGTCCATGAACAGCTTGCCCGCCGCCGGATTCGGCGCGCCCTGCAAGAGCGCGTAGCCGTACGGCATGTTGAGCGCTCCCTTATTGCCGTTTTCGCCGCCCAAGAGCGCGACGCCGACGTTCTCCTCTGCGACCTCGTCGTTGTTGTACTTGAGGTCGAGGCCGGAGTAGTCGTACCGGACGAACGTCGCGTACTCCCCGCGGGAGAACTGCGCGAGGAAGTTGTCGGTGAACTCCGCGCCGCCCTCCTGAATCCGCTCGTAGTAGTCGATGACGGGCTGAAGGTCGTCCATGCTGCCGCCGCGGGCGTTGTTGATGGAGAGCGCCGCCGCGAGCCCGACCGCCGCCTGCGGGGTCTGGAGCGCCAGGTCCTGCATGATTTCGGGCTGGAGCAGGTCCTCCCACGTGGTCGGCTCGTCGAGGCCGCGTTCCTCGTAGATGTCCTTCCGGTAGGTCACGGCCGTCGTCACCCGGCGGGTCGCCGTGACGTGCCCGTCGTCGGTCTTGAGCGTGTCCGGCACTTTGTCCCATCCCTGCGGCTTGTACGCCTGCGTGAAGCCCTCGTTCCGGGCGACGATGCCGTAGGTGTAGCCGCCGTTGTACCCGGAGTGAGTCATGTTGTTCGAGTGCGAGCGCATGTGCTGGAGCGCCTCGCCCGACGAGCGGTCGTCGTCGTGGACCGCCACGCCGTAGGAATCCTCGAACGACTGCATCAGCGACGGCCAGTTCATCCACCCGGACTGCACGCAGTAGAAGTACAGCGTATCGGGGAACGCGGTGGCCTCGATGTTCGTCTGGAAGTCCTGATACCCGACCTCGTACGTCTCCGCGTCGCCGCCGCCGGAGCCAGTCGAAGCGGCGTCACGTTCGGAATTACTCGTCGTCAGACAGCCGGCGAGACCCGCCAACGCCGCGGCAGAACCCCCGATGAAATTTCTCCTGGTTGATACCATCACTCGGGCAACACGACCGGCCGCTAAAGGAAATTGCTATGAGTCTAACGTAGCCGTTTCGACGGCTGAGACTCCAACATAGCGCTACAAAGGGAACAATAGGATACGGAGTCCCGCTAGTTCTTGAACGCGCCCGCAATGAGAAGCGGGAAGACGAGCGTCGCCTCGGCTTCGATTTGCGTGTAGTTCGTGTCGTGGTCCTTGATTTTCCCCCACGACACGGCCTCGTTCGGGGGCGCGCCCGACAGCGAGCCGTCGCCCTCCATCCCCGTCGAGATGTAGACGACGTAGTCCGCGCCGCCGCGGAAGAGGTTCGTCATGATGGCGTGGTGCTTGGGGACGCCCCCGCCGACGGCGATGAGACCGGTTTCGTCGGCGAGTAGCCCGTTCTGGATGAGCGAGTCGTAGTCGTCGAGAATCTCGATGCCGACGTCCTTGTCGTAGCCCTGTCGGTAGTAGTACAGGAAGTTGCCCACCTCGGCGTCGGTGAGCGCCGGGCAGTAGACCGGCACGTCGTTGTCGGCCGCCTGCTTCAACACCGAGTACTCGTCGTCGAGCGTCTCGCCCAGCTCGCGGGCGAACGCCGTCGGCGTCCGCACCTTCTCTTCGGCGAAGAAGTCCTCGAAGAAGTCATAGAGGTACTGTTCGAGCCAGACGTACCGGTCGGAGGGGACGTAGATGTTGCCGAGGCGGTTGATGCCGCGCTCGCGGAGTTCGCCCTCGTCGGCGTCCCACGAGCCCATCTTGAACGGTTTCGCGGTCTTGATGACGTCCTCGGTCAGCGAGCCGGAGGTGGTGATGAGCACGTCCACGAAGCCCTCGCGGACGAGGTAGGCGACGGCCTCGCGCAGCCCCGACGAGATGATGTTCGAGGTGAACGTCAGGTAGACGGTCGCGTCCGCCTCCTGCATCTCCTCGGCGATGTCGATGGCTTCGGCGAGCTGCGTCGCCTGAAAGCCGGTCGTCGCGTACGCGTCGAGGAACTCGTCGAAGTCGAACGCGCCGTCGAAGTCGTAGCCCCGAACGTCGGCCGAATCGATGGCCTCGTCGCTTCCGGGGACGACGTGGTCGTGAGTGTCGTCTTCGGTCATCGGCTACGGGTCGCACCGGCGCGCTTGAATCAGTTCCGTTCGGTTCCGAAAACAGCCGGACTGCGTGGGGGTGGACACCAATCCGCTCGGCGACGGTCACCGGTTCGACGACGAGTCGACGCCGCCGTCGGACTCCGGGCGAGTGTACCACCACGCCCACGCGACGAGCACGCCCTGAAGCGGCAGTCGGAGCCACAGCGCGGCGTCGGAGGGCTCCCGAAGTGCCGCCGGAACACCTTCGAGGACGATGTCGCTCGTCGCCATGTAGACGTTCGCGGGGAAGACCGCGACCAGTAGCGCGATGAGTCCCCACGCGGCGATGCGTTGGGTGCGGCGGAAGACGACGCCGACGCCGAGGGCGATTTCGGCGACGCCCGAGACGTACACGAGCGCGAGCGCCGCCGGGAAGACCGGCGGGACGACCTGCGCGTACGCGTTCGGCACGACGAAGTGCATCACTCCCGCGAGGACGTAGAGCGCGCCCATCACGTAGCGGAGCGGCGTCTTGAATCGGCGGAGTCGTTCGGCGGCGAGAGCCATTTCGAATCGACGTTGGACCGGCGGTCAAAGACGCTGTCGGCGTCGGCGACCCGGCGTCGATACCGAACCGGAGACCGAGACCGCAGCTTTCGAAAATCAATAGTCGTATAGTAATAATATATGAAATATGAAATATTTCCACTAAACTTGAAGACTGCCGTTGTGAGATTGCGACCCCACTCGAACGTTCTTTCCGACCCGCCGTGACGGACGCGAGACGTTCGCAATCGAACTCGTCCCATTCGTCGTATCCAATCTTTTCAGCAGTTTCACACGTTTAACCGAGAGAATGTGTGTGACGCTCGCCCCGAAAAACCGCGCTACCGGGTGCGAGTAACCTACCGACGACGCTTGCACTTGAAAACGGATTCTTGAGCCGTAGTTAAGCCGTTTTCCGCGGATACTGTCGAGCGAGCCGAACTCGCAGTCGTGGTGCGAGAACGCAGTCGAAGCGGCTCGGGTATCCCACGAGCGACGGCGCGGTCGGTGCCTGATTTCGAGAGAGAACTCGGTGATAGATATATAATATTTCATACTTGTTTTAGTATAACTTCCTGACTATTCTCTCGTCGAAGGCGATAGTCGAGCACCCGATAGCCATTGAGCCGAACACGTTTCTACAGATGAATCGAGACGAGTGTCTCGGGGCTTGATCCCGAGGTGGTTCACACGACCGGACGACGCGGTACGCGCGAGTGACGAGTCGTACCGCCGGGGACCTGCCGGCGGGCGAAGATAACTACGGACAGTACGGTTCGATATATATCGCTACTAGCAATTGACTTGTAGGTGTTGTAGAGAACGTGGGCTATGTCCGCAGATGGACGACAGACAGCGGTGTTCGCAGAGACATTGATAGAGGGCTGTGAGAACATCCCGGCAGAACCGGCTCCGGGCGACTACGTCGTGGTCGACGTGACCCACTTCTCGGCGACCGTGGCGGAACTGCTCGCGCTCGGTGCGGAGTACGTCCACGTGACCGACGAGCGCGGCGACGAACCGGCGTATCGGGAGGACCACCCCGAGTGTCTCATCGGCGGCGGCAAGACCGACGACTACGAGCCGAACCCCGGCTACGACTTCTTCAACTCGCCGAGCTACGTCCAGCGACTGGACCTCGCCGGGCGGCCGACCGCGATGACTTCCACGAACGGCGGGCGGGCGGTCTCGACGCTCCGCGAGCGCGGGGGTCCCGGTGTCGAGGTGTTCGTCGGCGGCTACACGAACGCCGCGGCGGTCGCGGACCTCTTGGAAGACCGCGGGCGACCGATAACGATCGTCGCCAGCGGGTCGAGCGGTCAGCCGACGCCCGACGACACGCTCGGCGCGGCGCTCATCGACGACTACCTCCACGGCGACGGCCTCACCGACCGCGACCGCGAGCGGTACGCGCGCCTCCTCGTGACGGCGAAAGGGCCGCGATACGAACAGAAACACGAGATTCGGCGGCGCGACCTCCACGAGTTCGAGACGGCCATCGACTCTCGCTCGGTCGTACCCGTCCTCCGCGGCGACCGCCTCGTCCCCGCGAGCCAAGTCGATGTCTGAGGCGACGCCCGTCCAGCGACCGCGGTTCGGCGCGTCGATGGACATCCGCTACGCGGCCGACGTCGCGTCGTTCGCCGAGTTCCTCCGCGGGTTCGACCTGAACCACGTCGAACTCCGCGCGGGCTATCTGGACGTTCGGGCGGACGAGCGAGACGCCGAGCGCCTGCGCGCGGTCGCAGACGAACTCGACGTGAGCTACACGGTCCACGGCCCGCACCTCGACGTCGCGCCCGGTAACGTCAACGAGCACCTTCGAGAGGCCGCGGTCGCGGCGACCGAAGAGGCAATCGAACTCGCCGCGGCAATCGACGCCGGCGGCGTCATCGTCCACGGGGGCTCGGTTCGGACTCGGTACCCCGAACACGTCCGCGAGCACACCCGCGCGCAGGCGGTCCAGACGCTCCGCGAGTGTGCCGAATTCGCCGCCGAGGCGGGGGTTCCGGTCTGTCTCGAAAACCAGCGCGACAAACCGGGAACGCGTCGGCACACGGCGACGCCGGACCGCCTCGCCTCGTTTCTCGATGACGTCGGCGTCGACGACGAGTTCCTGAAACTGACCCTCGACGTGGGGCACGCGAAGGCGACGGGCGTCGATTACCGGCGGTTCGTCGACCGGTTCGGCGACCGCATCCACGTCGCGCACCTCCACGACAACGACGGCACCGAGGACGCACACGAGCCGCTTCCGTCCTTCCGGTCGGTGGCCGCGGACATCGACGCCCCGTACAACGTCTTGGAGATGAAGTCCCGCGCGGACGTCGAGCGCTGCGTGGGCGCGACCGACGCCTGACGGTCGGCGTCGCCGCCACTCGGTTCTTTTTCGACGCGAACAGACACAGCCACTTCGATAGCATCCGAACCGGCCTGCGAGCGCAGGGACCGAAGGGAGTCCGGCCGAACGACAGACTGACGAGGTTGCTATGTACTGCCACCGATAACTCTACAGAGTACAGTCGGATATACAGTCGTACGTCGTACTCATACCAAGCGTTAAACAGGTTGCTTAACCACCACCACCCGGATGGTGACAACGTCCAACAACTCGAGTAGTGCGTTCAGTTTCGACCATAGGGACATGATGGCGTTCATCCTCGTCATGTCGCTACACGGTCTGCAGAGCATGATTACGGAACTTCTCCCGGAGTTCTCGATAGGCGGGTTAGGCCTCTCTATCGGACCGTTCTGGTTCGTTGCGATGTCGGTCGTCCTTCTGTTCCGCTCGTTTTGGGCCTGTCTCGCGATTCCGGTCGGCGGCATCGTCTTCGGAGAGATTCTCATCGGTGACTTCAGCGCGCTCGGAGCGGTCGAGGGGCTAATCGTCGTCACGCTGTCGTGGTTCTTCGTGATGTCGCTCATCACGGACCCGAAAGACGTCAAGCAGATCGCGGCGCTGGGCTTCCTCGCGAAGGCGATGGAAGAGACCGCGGCGTGGTTCATCGACGTCGGGAAGTTCTACATCGGCGTCGAAGAGCTCGAAGCGATTTCGTGGCTCCCCGAGACCGTGTGGGCCACCGAAGGAATCGGTGCCCTGCTTCAGATTATCATCGCCGGCGTCGTCTTCGGGGCGATTCCGACCCTGTTCCTCTACCCGCGGCTCCGCGGGAAGATCGAACCGTTACTCGGCATGAGTCCCGTCGAGGGGCGCGACGGCCCGATGTTCACGCGCACGTCCCTGAAGCGACTGATAGCGTGGGTGGCGCTGATACCCGTCGCGTTCGCGTTCGAGACGCTGAGCGAGACCAGCGGCGGGCTCATCACGTTCACGCCGGAGTTCGTCGAAACGTACGGCCAAGCGTTCCTGTTCGTGCCGATCGCCATCGCGGCGGTCATCTCGTTCGGGCTCGTCGCCTACCGCCAGCGCAAGGTCGACGGCCTGCAGGACTGAACCCATTCTTTGTTTTTTATGAGCAGCAACAACATCGTCGTGGAGAACCTGACGTTTCGGTACCCCGGCGGCGACGAGGCGGTATTGCGCGACGCGAGCGTGACCATCGAGCCGGGCGAGTTCACGGCCGTCGTCGGTGGCAACGGCAGCGGCAAGACGACCCTGTGTAAGACGTTCAACGGCCTCATCCCGCACTTCTTCGAGGGGACGTTCGACGGGCGCGTCACCGTCGCCGGCACCGACACCCGCGAGTCGGACGTCGCCGAGCTCTCGAAGACCGTCGGCTACGTCTTCCAGGACTTCGAGAACCAGCTCGTTCAGGAGACCGTCCGGGACGACGTGGAGTTCGCACCGCTCAACTACGGCCTCGACGACTACGCCGAACGGGCGACTCGCGCCCTCGAAACCCTCGGTCTCGACCACCTCGCGGACCGATTCATCTGGGAGTTGAGCGGCGGCCAACAACACCTCGTCGCGCTCGCGGGGGTGCTCGCGATGGACCCCGAGTTCATCTTCGTCGACGAGCCCGCCGCGCAGCTCGACCCGCGAAACGCCCGCGAGACGTACGAACAGCTCCGACGACTCAACGAGGAGCGGGACAAGACGATAATCGTCATCGAACACCACTCCGAGTTCATCGCCGACTACTGCGACGAGATGGTGCTCGTCTCCGACGGCGGAGTCGCCTGGAAAGAGCCGGTCGAAGTCGGGCTCAACAGGCTCGACGACCTGCTCGCCCACGACATCCACCCGCCGCAGGTCACGCAGATTGCCGACGGGCTCCCGACCGAGGTGGGAACCCTGCCCAGCGGTCGGTATCCCGTGACCGTCGACGAGGCGGCAACGGCGTTTCAGCCCGCGGCGACGCGCGGCTCTCGGGCCGCCGTCGACGGCGGCGCGGTGGCAACAGGTACAGACGCCGCCACCGGGCTGACCGGGGGCGAGCGGGACGGGGACGCGGTAGTGACGATGCGGGACGTCGGTCACGGCTACCCGACGCTTCGCGAGGGGTACAATCGCGTGCTCGACGGGCTGGACCTCGAACTGTACGAGGGCGACCGGGTCGCACTGGTCGGTGCCAACGGGTCCGGGAAGTCGACGCTGTTGCGGTTGATTACGGGGTTAGAGTCCCCGGACCAGGGGGCGGTGACGGTCCTCGGCCGCGACACGAGCGAGACGCTTCCCGAGCAGTTGGCCGACGACACCGTCTACATCCACCAGAACCCCGAGGAGATGTTCGTCGAGGACACCGTCCGCAAGGACGTCGCCTACTACCTCGAGAACCGCGACGCCCCGAACGCGGACGAACGCGTCGACGCGATTCTCGCGTATCTGGACCTCGAACACCTCGCCGACCGCGACGGTCGACTGATGAGCCTCGGCCAGCAGCGCCGCGCGTCGCTGGGCATCGGACTCGCGACCGACCCGACGGTCGTCCTCTTGGACGAGCCCACGGGCAGTCTCGACCTCCAGAGCCGTCGCGAAGTGACCGGAATGCTCCGAAAGGCCGAGAGCCGCGTCGAGACCGTCGTCGTCGCCTCGCACGACCTGCAACTGGTCGCGGCGTGGGCCAACCGCGTCCTCGTCATGGGCGAGGGCGAGGTGCTCGCGGACGCGCCGCCGGCGGCCGTGTTCTCCGACCCGGACCTCCTCGCGGAGACCGATTTGCGACAGCCGCAGGTGGTCGAACTGAGCCGGCGACTCGGGCTGGAATCCCTCGCGCTCAGCACCGACGCGATGTGCGAGACGCTGGCTCGTTCGTTCGAGGATGACGCGTTCGCCGACGGCGGTGTCGCCGATGTCGGAGACGTCGGGGGCGACGTTGAGTCGAACGGAGGGTCGCGATGAAGTACGTCGACGCGCTCACCGACATCTCGGTCGCCGACATCAAGGTCGATTTGATGCGGACGGCCTACGACAACGAGGACGCGCTGTTGAACAGCTTCGACCCGCGAGTCGTCCTGCTGTGGACCGTGCTGTTCATGATTATCCCGTGGCTGTTCTACGACACGCTTCCGCTGGCCATCCTGCTCGCGGCGGCCTTCGCGCTCGCCGCGCTCTCGCAGGTCAGCAAGTACCTGCTCGCGTTGCTCCTGTTCGGCCAAGTCACCAACGTCGGCTTTTTCGTGGTGTTGGTCCCGCTCATCGGCGGGACGATTCGGGCGGTCGGTCACTTGGGCGAGAACGCCGGTCGGGTCGTCGCGGGCGTCATGGCGGGCGACGCGAGCGTGTTCGCCGAAACCGGAAGCATCGTCGCGGCCGCGGTCGGCCGGGGTATCCATACCGCCACGACCAGCCAGGAAGTCGGCATCGACGCCGTCGGGGCGCTCGTCCCGTTCTTCCTCAAGCTCACGATTATCTCGGTCATCAGCCTCGCCGTCTTCTCGGCGATGAGCCCGCAGAAACTCAGCAAGGGGATGTTGCGCTTGGGCGTCCCCCGACAGCTCACGTTCGCAATCGCGTACGGCTACCGGATGATGCCGCTTCTCGTCGAGGAGTATCACGCGCTCATCAACTCCTTCCGCCTCCGGAGTAAGGTACCCGAAAAACAGGGGCTGTTCAGGTGGCGCTACTTCTACTACCTGCTGACGCTCTCCGTCAGGGCGTTCTACCCGCTGATTTTCAACGTGGCGAAGCGCGCGCGGGTCACCGTGGAGGCGATGGAGACGAAGGGGTTCTCGCGCTCGCTGGGCGACGAACGGAGTCAGGCCCTCCGGACCGAGGGCATGATGGTTCGGACGCGAGACGTCACCTTCGTCTTCGGGTCGCTGCTGTTCGTCGCCGCGGTCTGGGTGTTTACCTGACCGACGCCCGGCGACCCCGGACTATGTTCGACTCTGTACGGCTCCGTACGACTACCGGACACAGGGTGCAGCTACCGAACGGAAAGTGAGGCAGACAATCCACATAGCAACCACTTCGTCGGTCATCGCCGTCAACGAGAGTATGCGAACGAGACAGAAGCCGGCGGTCGTCCGCGGGAGACGCTCGGGGCGAGGTGTCCCGAGATGAACTCCGAAGCTCGGGCGGAGAGCGTATCCGCCGACGAACCGGAATCGACGGGCGAGAAACCCATCGGAGCAGCACAGCGATTCCTCCCGTGGGTAGTCGCCGTCGGGTCGGTTATCCCGGTCGGCGCGCAGGTCGTGGCGCTCCCGCCGGACCCGACGACGACGGCGCTCGACCTCGTCGGCGAGGGCGTCGTCGTCGCCGTCCTCTTCGCGTGCCTGTTCGTGGTCCGACGAGTACGCGACCCGTCCGTCTTCTACCCGCTTGCGGGCGGCGTCGCGGCCTCGTACCTGTTCGCGCTGACCGACTTCCTCGACGAGTTCGTCGAACAGCCCGTCTGGTTCAGCTATCTGTTCGAAGACGGCGCGCAGGCGGTCGGCGCGGCGCTCCTCGTGTTCGGCCTCTACCGGTGGACCGTCGCGCGACAGCGACGGGAGACCGAACTCCGCCAACAGCGCGAGCAGCTCGCCGTCCTCAACCGCGTCCTCCACCACGACATCCGAAACGACGCGCTGGTCATCCGCGGGTGGGCGTCGGTCGTGCGGAAGGAGGCGGGGTCGGCGGCCGACGAGCGACTGGAGAACATCGTCGCCGCGAGCAACGGCATCATCGACCTCACCGAGAGCACGGCGCAGTTCACCGACGTGCTCACCTCGGAGCGGACCGCCGACCTCGAACCGAAGCCGCTGGCCGAGACCATCGAGACGGAGCTTCGGAAGGTCCGCGCCGCGCACGACGCCGACGTGGTCGTCTCCGGAGACCTTCCCGAGGTGGACGTCCTCGCCCACAGCATGCTCTCCGCGGTCTTCCGAAACCTCCTCGTCACGGCCGTCGAGCGGGCGGACGTCGAACCTCCGCGAATCCGCTTGCGCGCCGAGCGCGGCGCGGAGACCGTGACCGTCCGCATCTCCGACGACGGCCCGCCGTTCCCGGAAGGCACCTTCCCGGACGCGGGCGAGACCGTCGCGGGCTCTCCCGAGTCTCGGTCCGGTCTCTCGCTCGTCGCCGCGCTCGTCGAGCAGTTCGACGGAACCGTCGCGGTCGAAAACGACCCCGATGGCGGTGTCACCGTCGCCGTCAGGCTCAAGCTCGCCGGACACGCCGCGACCTCCCCCGCCGACCGAGTCGCCGAGGGGCTCAGTGACACCGAGTCGTCTCCCTCGGCGTCGCACCCGGTAGCGGGCGTCGACGCGGACGACCGAGACGACTTCGCCGCCGTGCACTCGGACCGCGAATCGCCGGCCGGTCGGGGGGCGTCGACCGGCCGCGGCGACGCCGCTAACTACTGACGCCCCGTCTCGACTTCGCCTTTGTACCCTCTTTGACCTTCCCCGGTATCGCGTCTCACAGCGCGTCAAGCATATGTGTACTCCCCGAATAGCAGTCGGTAGTGAGCGACCCACACGACTCCCCGGGTGGAAAGCGCGGCCCCGAGAGCAAGGTCAGCCGACTGCTCCGCGAGCGCGGTCTCGACGGGTTCGGCGCGGAGCTCGAACGGCGCTGGACCGCCGAGGCGGACGCGCGGTCGAGTCTCCGTGACCTCGCCGACGCGTTCAACCGACGGCTCCTCCGCGCGGCGCTCGACGAACGGAACGAGCGCGTCATCGACGGCGAGGTCGAGAACCTGTACCGCGTGCTCACCGACGACGGCGTTTCGAGTGGGGCGCGAACGGAGGCGGTCCGCCGACTCGAACGCGCCGGCGTCGACGTGGAGCGACTCGAAGCCGATTTCGTCTCGCACCGGGCGATGCGGACGTATCTCACCTCGTACCGCGGCGTGACGCCGCCGTCGGGGACCGACCGCGACGACGGTAATCTCCGCGCGCGCCGGTCCCAGACCATTCGACGCCTGCTGGGTCGCGTCGAGCGCGTCACCGACAAGTCGCTGTCCGACCTCGCGGCCGCCGACGAACTCGACTTCGCTCCCGACGCCGCCGAGGTGTACGTCGACGTTCGCGTCCACTGCCCGGGCTGTAACTCCCAGTACACGGTCGAAGACCTCATCGACCGGGGCGGCTGCGACTGCGAGTAGTCCGGTTCGCGCGCTCCGAACCGCGGTATCGAGCGACCGGTGACGACCGAACTCTCGCGAGTCCTCGGGTCGAAAAGCGTTCCATCGATAGCTGTGGAACGAGTTCGTGGCGCTCGGGACAAGAAACACGTTCCAATGATAGCGTTGGAACGAGTTTTGGAAGCGTCACCAACTGTTTTCACGGACCCCCGTGTCGAACATCGTATGGCCACGACGAACGGACCGGCCCGCCTGACCGTCGCGCGAATCGCCGGTCTCGACGACGCGACCGTCGAGTTCGAGCCCGGCGTCTCCGTCGTCGCGGGACGGAACGCGGCCGACCGAACACCGCTCCTGTGGGGTCTCGCGGCCGCGCTGGGAAGCGATGAACCCCCGTTTGAGGAGAGCGCTGACGGCGGCCGGGTCGAGCTCGCCGTCGAGAGCGAGGTGTACACGCGGGCGTTCGTGAGGGAGGGAGACCGCGTCGTCGCGTCCGGCGACCCGTATCTCGAAGACTCGACGACCGCGGACCTGTTCGCGTTCCTGCTCGGCTCCAACGAGGCCCGGCAGGCGGTGACCGGCGACCGCGACCTGCGGGAGTTCGTCACGCACTCGGTCGACACCGACGCCGTCAGCGAGGAAATCGCCGACCTCCGCGCCGAGCGCGCCGAGTTAGACGACCGAATCGCGGAGCTGTCCGCGCTCGAATCCGAGCGCCCGCGACTCCGCGAGCGCCGCGACGAACTCGACGCGGCCGTCGAGCGCTTGGAAGCCGAGTTGGCGGACCGACGAGAAGCGCTCGCTCGCATCGAGCCGTCGGCGGTCGACCCCGACGCTGACGCGCGGAGGGAAACCGACACCGACGCGCCGGACGCGGAGGCGCGAGCGGACCGATTACGGGAGTTGAACGCGGCGCTCGACGACGCCAAGTTCGAACTCGAAGCCGAGCGAGAGTCGCTCGACGCGCTCGACGCCGAACTCGACGAAGTCGAATCGGAACTCGCGTCGTGCCCCACCGACCCCGCCGGCGAACTCGACGACCTGACCGACGAGCTCTCCGAGTCGCGCGAGAGAAAACGACGGTTAGACGCGGACATCACCGACGTTCAGCGAACGTTACGGTTCAACGAGCAGTTCCTCACGTCGGGGGTATCGCCCGTCGCCGCGAGCGCGGGCGAAGACGGCGGGCCCGACGACGACGACCGGGTCGTCTGCTGGACGTGCGGGACCTCGGTCCCCGAAGCGAGCATCGAATCGACGCTCGACCAACTCCGGACGCTCCGCGACGACCGTCGCGAGGAGCGCGCCGAACTCACCGAGCGTCTCGAACGACTGCAAGAACGCCGGTCGGAACTCGAAGACCAGCGACGACGGCGACGCGACCTCGAAACACGGCGCGAGGAGTTACGCCGCGAGCGCGCCGAGCGCCGGGCGCGAGTCGAGGACCTCGAAGCCCGACGCGACGACCTCGAATCGGGCATCGCCGACCTGAGACGCGACGCCGGGACCGCGGAGGCGGACGACCGCGCCGCGGTCCTCGCCGCCCACCGGGAGGTCAACCGGGTCGAGTTCGAGTTGGAACGGCGACGCGAGGAGCGCGCCGCCGTCGTCGACGACCTCGATTCCCTCGAAGCCCAACTCGACCGGCGGGCGGACCTCGAAGCGCGGCAGGACGGAATCGACGACCGAATCGGCGAGCTTCGCGGTCGTATCGAACGGCTCGAACGCGCGGCCGTCTCGGCGTTCAACGACCGAATGGCGGACGTTCTCGACGCCCTCGAATACGACCGCCTCGCCCGTTTCTGGATCGAGCGACGGAGCGACGGAGATTCCCTCGATGACGCGGGCGCGACTCCCGCGGGGCGGTTCGTCCCGCACATCGAGCGCCGGACGGACGATGGCACCGTCTACGAGGACGTTATCGACCACCTCCCGACCTCCGAGCGCGAGCTTATCGGTCTCGTGTTCGCCGTCGCCGGCTACCTCGTCCACGAGGTGTCCGACGAGGTCCCGTTCTTCGTTCTCGACTCGGTCGAGGCCATCGACGCCAAGCACGTTCGCAGGCTCCTCGCCTACGTCGGTCGGGATGCCGACTACGTCGTCGTCGGCCTGTCCGGCGAGAACGCGCGGGGCCTCCCGGACTCGTACCGACGACTTCGTGCTCCGTGACCCCGAGTTGCGGTCCGAAACGACCCACTCGTGACAGACGTAGCTCTGTAATCGCAACCGCTGAAACCGAATTGTTCGAGGAGATGCCCGAACCCACCCCGGGGTTACACGGGTAGGCCTGTTATGCACGACAGGACCCAGTCGAAGTGACGTCGCAGAGACGGACGTGTGGCCGGGACGCGAGCGGCGGAGTTCGCGTGTCCCGTCGGCTCGTTTCGTGCTGGTGAACCCGTCCGAAACCGGAATCGTCGACAGAGCCGGGTTGTTCGCGACGGACCGCGATTCTACTAATAGTAGAGTCAAGTGACGTGAACGAGCGCCTCTGTTCTCGGTGTGCCGCGTGAGCACACGTGTCTAGTTGAATGGGAATCGAATCTTTCGTGGCGAATCTCCCACCGATTCGGATTAATTATGAACGTTCGTCAATCACCAGAGAGCCACCCCACGGTATCGGTACGACGGAAGCGAGGGCAAACCCGCGTGCGACGGCGTCGGCCGCGGTAGCTCCCGACTCCGTGGGACGTTTCCACCATCAGTAGAATTTATCTGTCCCGCTCCGAAAGGCGAACTATGGCACCTAACGAAAGCGAAGGCGGCGGCAAGCGCGTGAAGGCGGTCATGCGCTCGTACCGGGTAATCGGCGTTCTGCGAGAGCAAGGAACGGTGCGGATTAACGACGTCGCGGACGCGCTCGGGGTGCCGACCAGTACCGCGCACGTGCACCTGAAAACCCTCGAGGCGGCGGGGTATGTCGTCAAGGACGAACACGGGTACCGACTCGGCCTTCGGTTCCTCCGCGACGGAAGCATCACCCGGGGGCGCTTGGACGTGTACGGCGCGTCGCGGTCCGAAATCAAGGACCTCGCGGAGTCGACCGGCGAGGTGGCGAATCTCGGCGTCGAGGAGAACGGACAGCGGGTCATCGTCTACCAGGCCGAGGGCGACAAGGCGGTGTACGACAACGCGCCGATCGGCGAGTTCACCCACATGCATTGGACCGCGCTCGGAAAGGCGATTCTCGCGGAACTCCCCGGCGAGCGGGTGACCGAAATCGTCGACGAGTACGGGCTCCCGACGAAGACCGACCACACGATCAGCGACCGGGACGCGCTCCTCGAAGAACTCGAGACGATACGGGAGCGGGGGTACGCGCTCGAAGACGAAGAGCGGAGAGACGGGATTCGGTCCATCGCGGTTCCGCTGGTCAGCGACGGGTCGGTCATCGGCGCGGTGTCGCTTTCCGGACCGAAAGAGCGGTTCAACGACGACCGAATCGTGGACGAACTGTTCCCGGCGCTCAGAGACCGGAAGAACGTCATCGAGGTCAAGTACGCGTACGACTGAGCGCCGTCTTTCGGTCGTTTCATCGATTCGGACGAAGTCGGTCCACCATGAGTGGATTGGAATCTCACGAAGATACGTTATGGTTTCGAAACTGGCTGTAGAGTGGCTCTAGGGGACGATTCGGTGGTTCACCGGACGACGACGCCGACATCTGTGCGAAACGCTTTTACTTGGAGTGAGTCTGGGATGTGAGTGTATGAATCCAGCAGTGATGCTGCCTCCCTCCCCGGACAGACGGTGGACCCTCGCCAAGCAACTCGGCGTCGAAAGCGCCGTCGTACGGTTCTGGGGCGTCGACGACTGGTGGGAGTACGAGACGTTACTCGAAACCCGAAATCGGTTCGCAGACCACGGATTCTCACTGGACGTCGTCGAGGACCGCCCGCCCATGGAGCGAACGGTCCTCGGTCAGGAGGGTCGAGACGAGGAGATCGAGACGGTGAAACGACTGCTTCGGAACATGGGACGCCTCGGCATCGACGTGTACTGTTGGGTGTGGACCGAAAACCCCGTCGGCGTCCTCAGAACCTCCGATTCGATTCCGGACCGCGGTGACTCGCTCGTCACCGGGTACGACCACGAGTGGATGGAGCGCGCCGAGGACCACCCCGCGGCGGGCATCACCGAGGAGGAACTGTGGGACAACCTCCAGTACTTCCTGGACGAGGTCGTGCCGGTTGCCGAGGAGGCGGGCGTCAAGATGGCGCTCCACCCGGACGACCCGCCGGTCGAGGAGCTTCGGGGGGTTCCCCGCCTCGTCACGTCGCTCGAACGGTACGAGCGCGTCTTGGAACTCCACGAGAGCCCCAACCACGGCGTCACGTTCTGCCAGGGGAACTTCGCCGCGATGGGCGAAGACGTCCCGTCGGCGATTCGACGCCTCGGAGAGCGGATTCACTTCGTCCACTTCCGCGACGTCGAAGGGACGCCCGAGTCGTTCGTGGAGACGTGGCACGACGACGGGCCCACCGACATGGCGGCGGCGATGGAAGCGTACCAAGACATCGGCTTCGACGGGGCGATTCGCCCCGACCACGTCCCCAAGATGCTCGGCGAGGAGGACCGAGCGGAAGCCCACGCGGGGTACACCGACATGGGCCGGCTGTTCGCAATCGGCTACATGAAGGGCCTCATCGAACGCGGACAGTAACGCCGTAGCCCGACCGTCGGCCTCGCCTCGACTCGACCGGTGACTGCCGGCGACTGCGGCGAGTAGCGAGTCGCACTATCCAGAGCAGTTGACATCTATCCTATGATATATTATTAAAATGAATTATTGCGATAGATATAAGTACCAGTGTAGAATCGTTGTGAATGGTATGCGTAGACAAAGCCGACGGAGCTTCATGGAACAGCTCGGGCTACTCACTGGCACCGGGGCAATCGCATCGATGGCTGGCTGCATGGGCGGCGGTTCCGGCTCCGGAACCGACGGCACGACCGGTTCGGATGACTCAGACACCGATACGACGGAGAGCGGTGGCGGCGGTCAGAGCCAGTCGCTCATCATCGGGAGCGTCTTCCCCAGCGGGCACGTCATCAACGAGATGGCCAAGGAGTGGGCCTCTTCCGTCGAAGCGGAGACCGAGGGGCGAGTGGCGATCACCATCGAGGAGTCCTTCGGTGGCGAAAAGGAGGTCATGGAACAGACGCAAATCGGCTCCATCGACGGGACCATCATCGGGACGCGCTGGGTCATCGACTACGACCCGAAGAACTTCTGGGTCGAGTCGCCGTTCGTCTTCGAGGGCTGGGAACAGCAGCGACGCGCCTTCCAGACGGAGTTCTTCGACGACGGTCGACAGCGTCTCCGCGAGCAGGGTAAACAGATGCTCGTGAACGAGCCGGTGTACCGCGGCTACCGACACACGTCCGGGAACAAGGCCTTCGAGACGCCCGAGGACATTCAGGGAACCAACCTGCGGGTGCCCGACCTCACTCCGTGGGTGAACATCTGGAGCGGCATCGGCGCGAGTCCGACCACCGTCGCCTTCGACGAACTCTACAGCGCGCTGCAGCAGGGCGTCGTCGACGCCCAAGAGAACCCCGCCGAGACCGTCCGGTCGTCCTCGCTGTACGAGGTGCAGGACTACTACACGCTGACCAAGCACCTCGCGTCGACGGGGTGGTTCACGCTCGGCACCCAGGCGCTGTCGGACATCTCCGACGAGGACCAGACGACGATGGTCGACTCGTTGACGTCGAGCATCCAAGAGCTCAGCAGCAGCATCGCTGAATCGGAGTCGCAGGCCATCGAAGCGCTGAAAGAACAGGGAATGAACGTGGTCGAACCCGACCGAGACGCGTGGTTAGAGGCGGCGAAAGAGCCGCTCCAAACGCAGTTCGAGGAGAACTGGGAACCGTCGCTCGAAGAAGTGCGAAACATTTGAGCGGACGCTTACTCGTAGAGAACCCATGGAAGAAGTAAATCTCGCAACGAAACTCGGCCGGCTTTTCGACGGGTTGGTCACATCCATCGCGTTAGCACTCTACGTGCTGATGATACTCGTCGTCGGGTTACAGATTCTGACCCGCTGGGTCCTGGGTTCGATACTCGGGTCGAGTCTCCCGTGGACGGTCAATCTCTCGCAGATGCTGCTCGTGTACATCACGTTCTTCGGCGCGGCGGTCGCCAGTCGAAAGCGACAGCACATCTCGCTCGACCTCCTCGTCTCGCGGCTCTCCGACGGCGTCATCCGGGTGCTGACCGGTCTTCGGACGCTCCTCATCCTCGCGTTCGTCGGCGTCATGGTCTCGGGAGCGTACCCGCTGTACCTACAGAACCGGGGATTCGGGATGGGAGCGCTCCCGTCGCACCCGCCGTTCACCGAAGCGTGGCTGTACGTTCCCGCCGTCGTCGGCGGTGTCTGTATCGGTATCTACGCGCTTCGCGACCTGTGGCTCGTCGCCGTCGCGCCAGAAACGATCATCGAGGACATCAAAGGAGAAGACGAAAATGCAGAGTGAGCACCGCCTCCGCGCCGAGACGCGTCCGCTTCAGGGAGGGACCCGATAATGGCCGATGTCGTTCTGCTCGGGCTGTTCATCGGCGTTCTCCTCGTCCTGTACCTGTTCGAGGTTCCCGTCGTGTACGCGCTGGGGCTGACGAGTCTCATCCTCATGTGGACCACGTCGATTCCGTTCGAGCCGCTTCTGGTCGCCCAGACGATGGTCTCGGGGACCAACTCGTTCGTGCTGTTGGCGATTCCGCTGTTCCTCCAGACGGGGCTGTTGATGAACAAGCTCGGTCTGACGGACGTCATCTTCGACTTCGCGAAGGCCATCGTCGGCCCGATTCGCGGCGGGCTCGCCCACGTCAACATCGTCGCCAGTATCATCTTCTCCGGAATGACGGGGACCGCCGCGGCGGACGCCGCGGGCCTCGGCGCCATCGAGTACCGCGCGATGCGCGAGGAAGGATACGACCAGGGATTCAGCGTCGCCGTCACCGGGTCGTCGTCCATCATCGGCCCGATTATCCCGCCGAGCGTCCCGCTCATCATCTACGGGATTCTCGCGCAGGTCTCCATTGGCACGCTGTTCATCGCCGGACTCGTCCCGGGGCTGGTGATGGGCGTCGGACTGATGGCGCTGTGTAGTTTCTACGCCCATCGGAACGGCTACGAGAAGGGCGACTGGTGGTCGCTCGGCGAAATCGGCCGGACCTGTTACCGGGCGCTGCCCGCGCTCGGCACTCCGGCGCTCATCATCGGCGGGATTCTGGGCGGCTGGTTCACCGCGACCGAGGCGGGCGCAGTCGCGCTGTTCTACACGCTCATCATCGGGACCGTCTTCTACGACGGCCTCTCCCGTGAGGAACTCGTCGCGTCGTTCGACGAGGGGATGACCCACACCGCGACGCTCACGTTCATCGTCGCGGCGGCGTCCCTGTACGGCTTTCTCATCCGGCGCGCACAGCTCCCGGAGATTCTCGCACAGGCCATCACGGGCGTCTCGACGGACCCGCTCGTGCTCATGTTGCTCATCGCGGGCGTCCTGTTCATCGTCGGGCTGATGCTGGAGACGATTGCGGCGATAACCATCCTCACGCCGGTGTTCCTCCCCATCGTCGAGCAGACCGCAATCAGCCCGATTCACTTCGGCGTCGTGATGATCGTCACGCTGATGATCGGCCTGCTCACGCCGCCGTTCGGCGTCATCCTGTTCGTGCTCAACGCCGTCACCGGCGTCTCGCTCGAACGGATTACTCGGCACATGGTCCCGTTCTACCTGCCGCTTCTGTTGACCCTCCTGTCGATTATCGTCTTCCCGGAGCTCGTCCTCTGGCTGCCCCGCGCGATAGGGCTCGCCTGAGCGGCGCTCCAATTTCTTTTTACAGCGGCCACCGCCAGCGCGGAGACGACGGAACGGAAGCGGTTCGGTTCGTGAGTTCGTCTGTCGACCGCAAGAGTTAGCATGCCGTAGTCGGTGGAATCGGATATGGTGGAGACATCACCCACGGTTACCGTATCGGATAGCGCTGCGGTCGTCATCGGCGGCACGAGCGGCATCGGTCGGGCCATCGCGCTCGCCTTCGCCGACGACGGTGCCGACGTTGTGGCGACGAGTCGCAGCGCGGACGCCGTCGAGGAGACCGCCGAGGAGCTCCGCGACCGCGGCGCGAAGACGGCCGAAGTGACGTGCGACGTTCGAGACAACGAGTCGATAGAAAGCCTCTACGAGGTCGCCAGCGACGCCATCGGCGACATCGACATCCTCGTGAACTCGGCGGGGTCGGTCGCGAGAGCGTCCGTCTCGGAGATGAGCGACAACCAGTGGAACCAAGACATCGACGTGAACCTGACGGGCGTCTTTCGGGCGTGCCGCGTCTTCGGCCGCGAGATGGAGTCCGGAAGTATCGTGAACATCTCCTCGATGTCCGCACGGCAGGCCCGCGAGGAGCGCCCGGCCTACTGCGCCGCGAAGAGCGGCGTGAACGGACTCACGCGCGCCGCGTCGGCCGACCTCGCGCCCGACGTTCGCGTCAACGCCATCGAACCGGGGTTCGTCAAGACTCCGCTCGCGGGCGACGGCTTCAACGAGGGAACCGAACTGCGAGAGAAGATAGACGAGGGAACGCCGATGGAGCGCGTCGCGACGCCGGACGAAATCGCGGGCGCGGCCGTCTACCTCGCCAGCGACGCGGCGTCGTTCACGACAGGCGCGGTCATCACGGTCGACGGCGGCTACAACGACAACGCGTTATAACTCGTCGCTGACGCGGATTACGCCTTTTACTTCCTCGGGCTCGGCCGCGCGGTCGAAGGCGGCCTGCGTGTCCTCGAACGACGACTCGAAGGTCACGATACTGTCCACGTCGAACCGGCCCGTCTCGATTCCTTCGATGGCCTTCGGGTACGTGTTACTGAACCTGAACGACCCCTTCAGGTCGTACTCTTGGCCGATGGTCTCGACGATGTCGGTGGGGAACTCGGGTTCGAGGGGGATGCCGACGAAGACGACGGTGCCGCCGCGTTTGACGGCCTCGGTCGTCGTCTCGATGGCGCCGCCGAAGCCGGAGCTCTCGAGGACCACGTCGACGCCGCGTTCGTCGACGTGTTCGTGAATCGTCTCGACGGGGTCGGACTCCGTCACGTCGACCGCGTAGTCGACGCCGCGGGACTCGGCCAGTTCGAGCTTTTCGGGGACGACGTCGGTCAGGACGACCGTCTCGGCCCCGCGGGCCATCGCGACTTCCGAGACGAGCTGACCGATGGGGCCGCCGCCGGTGACCAACACCGTGTCACCGTCGGAGACGCCGCCGCGCTGACACGCGTGCATCGCGACGCTCAGGGGCTCCGCGAGCGCGCCCTCCCGGAGCGACACCGAGTCCGGAAGCGCGTACAGGTACTCGGCGGGCCACGCGACGTACTCGGTCAGCGCGCCCTCGACCGGCGGCGAAGACATGTACTCCATATCCTCACAGAGGTGGTAGGTGTCGTCGCCGGCGCAGTACTCGCACTCTCCGCACGGGAGACCGGGTTCGATTGCCACGCGGTCGTCGGGACCGACGCGGGAGACCTCGTCGCCTACCTCGACGACGGTACCGGCGGCCTCGTGACCGAGGACGTGTGGGAACTCGACGACGTTGCCCCCGTTTTCTCCGTGTTGGTAGTAGTGTAAGTCGGACCCGCAGATGCCGACGCGGTCGATTCGAACCAGGACTTCGTCGGGGGCGATTGTCGGGAGGTCTCGCTCGACAAGTGTGAATTCACTAACAGCTGTGAGCTCGCAGGTTCGCATGCTTGTACCGAAGAGAATTACGGTTATATTCCTTTTGCCGTGTGGGTCACGATGGGCGATAGCGTGGACGTATTCACCGCGCTCGGCCGGCGGGTTCGCTCTCTTAGAGGATTGGTGACTGATTCAGACTAATCTTAGCATAGTTCCATATGTGAGCACTACTACGATCTCAGAATAATCTAAAATATCCGGGTTATTTACATTACCCATATTATATTCCGAGTTGTGGGGTTAGAAATCATAAATAGACACAGGTTACATTCGAATATTATTATCCACAACAACACATCGAGAGTTCGGCCGACAGAATTGTTCAATTCACACACTAAAACGACCGCTTCTATTCCGGTTTTGCACTGATTGAGGTAGGACACGCGACAGAACCACAGCGTGACACGCCTGCTGCCGCGGGGCCGAACGTCACGATACGCCGTGGCGTGGTGGGACTCTCCCCGCTGCGGTCGTCGTGGGGCGCGTTGGCCGCGTTCATCCTCGCATCGCCAAGACGTACGCGACGCCGGTGAGTCCGGCCCACGTGACACCCGCGGCGAGACCGACGCCGATCAGCGAAGCGGTGCCGACGAGGCCGCCGACGAGCCAGACGAGGACGGCCGCGCCCGCCAACAGTTGTATTCGAAGGCCGCTCACCGGGGGCGACCGACGCTGAAGCGTCAGCGCCATCCCGTAGCCGCCGAGACCCAGCGCACCCACGTAGAGCCCGCTTCCGAGAAGCCCCCACATCGAGGCCAGTCCGCCGAGGAACCCGTCGTCGGTCGAATCGTTCGTCGGCGACTGAGACGTGGTCGTCGCCCCCGCCGTGTTCGGCGAGGCCGCCGTCGTCACCGATGGAGTCGCTTCGGGCGCCGCGACACCAATCGTCGCCGTGACGGTGTCGCTGTCGATACCGAGTCGGCTCTCGACGGCTAACCCGACGTCGAGGGGCTGCTCGCTCATCGTGACGCTGAGTTCGGGGGTCGATTGCACCCGCTCGGTCCCGTTCACGAAGAAGTGATAGCGACCGACTGGGGAGGTGTCGCTCGTCGAGCCGGCCCCGGACAGTCGGAGGTCGTCCGCGGCGGTCGCTGTCGCCGGGGCGTCGATTCGGGCAGTCGGCCGAGTGTACAACTCCTCGGGTGCCGCGGTTCGGAACGGCGTGAAGTCGACCCAGCCGCGCTCGGTGACGACGGGGTTCCCCTCTCCGGACGGGAGAATCGACGAGTGATACGGACCGCTGGCAGCGCCCCAGTAGTTGGACTCGGCGTCGACGGTGCGAATCGGGTCCACCACGATTCGAGCGGTCGCGTTCGCGCTGATCAGCCGCTCGATATCGACCGTCAGACCGCGGTCTTGGCCGTAGATACTGTTGTTGACGACGTGGTGGGTCCTGGTTCCCTCGCCGGCCGTTTGGACCCCGATGCCGGTCGGAAGCGCGCCGCTCACGCGACGAATCGTCAGGGCGCTGGCTTCCGCGCTCCGCGTCTCGCTCTCGCCGTCCGTCCGTAGGACGACGACCGTGTCGTCCCAGAGCCGAGCGACCGTGAGCCGCTGTGTCAACTCGGGATTGGCGACGAGTTCTTCCAGCGGAACCGTCGACTCAGCCTGGTTGATGATCGCACCGGACGCCCCCTCCGCGACGTACACCCCCGTTCCCGGCGTCACCCTCGAAACGGGAACCGGGTCCGCAAAGGCGTTCGTGTTGAACACGATGTCGTTGTCCCGGACGTCGGTCTCGACGACCCCGCGGACGACGACGCCGTAGGAGTTGGCGGCGATAGTGTTGTTGGCGACCGAAAGCTCGCCGCGGTGCGTTATCGGGCTGGCGACGAGCAGCCCCGCGCCGGCGTTGTTCGCCAGTCGGTTCTCGCTGACGTTCGTCCGGTGAATAATCAGGTCCGAGCGGACCGAAACGGCGTGACCCCCGTTATCGCGGACGGTGTTATTCCGGACGGCGACCTCGCGTGCCGCCGCTCCCGTCCGGAGCTCCAGTCCCGCTCCTCCGTTGTCCCGGACAGCGTTGTCCGCCAGTGTGAGACCCGACACGACGGTCCCATCGAGGGCGAAGCCGTCGCCGCCGTTCTCGACGAGGCGGTTCCCGCGAACGTCGCTCCCCCTCGTCAGCCAGTTGTTGACGTGGACGGCGTCCCCGCCGTTACCGCGAATCGCGTTGTCGGTGAGTTGCAGATTCAGTTCGAGACTGCGAGCGGTGAGGTCGACGCCGTGACCGACGTTGTCCGCGAGCGTGTTGTCACGGATGGTAACCGCACCCGGCCGGGGGAGTTGGGTCCCCGACTGGCGGATACGGATGCCAGTCTGAGCGCCGCGAACCTCGTTTCCGACCACGCTCGCCGTCGTCTCGTCGCGAGCGTCGAGTTGGATGCCGGCGTCATCCGCGGTGATTTCGTTGTTCAACAACGTCGAATCGCTCCGAGCCGCGCGAACCGCAATTCCGCTCCCCGCAGTCGCCGAGATATCGCTGTTCAACACCCAGAGCCGGTCGACGCTGTCGGCGGCGGCGAAGACACCGCTCCCGTTGATATCGCGGAACGTCGACTCGCGAACGGTGAGTTGTCGCACGCGCGTCGTGGACGCGGCGCGCTCGTCGACCGGCGACGTGACGTTTCCGACGACGAGCGAGCCCCGAACGCCGTCCGAGAGTTGCGGAATCCCCGAGTTCCGGAGGTCGACCGCAACGGGGTAGATTCCGCGCGTCTCCGGGTTGACCACGTCGCCGTACTCCGCGAGGAGTCGGCCGTCGCTCGGAATGTTGACCGGCCTCGACAGCGAGATTCGCACGCGACCGTCCCGCGCCGAGACGTCCGTGACGAACGAGTCGAACGACCGCTCTATCGTTCCGTTTCGGTTGCTGTCGAGACCGATGCGGGCGATGCTCTCCGCGTCGACGTCGTCGACGGATCCGGCGTCGGCGTACCGGAGTTCTATCGTGTCGAAGGTCACGCCGACGCCGGCATCGAGCGACAGCGTGTGGTTCGACCGCTCATCGCGCTCCGCGGGTGACGCCGTAATCGAGGTCTCGCCGGTCGCGCCCGTCAGGGGCGTCGCCCGAACCGCGTGCCCGTCGATGCGTTGGAACGTCGACCGCTCGATGGTAATCCGGGGCGTCGACGCGGTGTCGCCGACTGACAGCCCGGCGTTCGAAAAGTCTCGCAACGTCGAGTCGGTAATCGTAATCGAACCGTCTGCGCGGGCCACGGTGACGCCGCTCGTCCCGCCCTGCAGGGTCGTATTGCGCACGACGAGCCGGGACTCGCTCGTCCCGTTGTAGCGGATGCTCGCCCACCGGCGGTCGGCCGCGGCACCCGCGGACCGTGAAACCGTTACCGGTCGGTCCGCTGTGCCGTCGACGACGAGCGAGCCGTCGACGGAGAGCGTGATTCCCTCGGCGAGCTGAACGTCGGTTCCGGGTCGTATCGTCAGCGTCGTCCCGGGGTCTACGTGGACGCTCTGGATGATCCGGTAGGGGCCATCCTCCGGCGTCCACGTCGTGTCCGCGGCGATGTCCGATTCCACGAACGTCGTGCTGGTCTCGTTTTCGACGGCCGCGACCGGGCCGACGAGGGGGACGAAAAGCGCCGCCACGACGAGTACGACGAGCGCCTGTCGAGTCCGAGTGAGATGGGAGGAAGTAGAGAGCGTCATGCGTCGGTCGGAGATACGTTGTAAGTGCCTTCCGCGTGATATAAATGAAGTGGTACTCGGCTCTGAAATCGACGGCGGTCAGCCGGCGGCCGTCACGACTTAATTTTCACACGGCGAGACGCCGACCGTGATGCGAATCACTGGCTGGGTAGATAAGTATACAATATTGAAAACACCTCCGAAGTATAAGAATAACAATCTATTTTCGAGGCCATCGGTGAGACGTCGATCTCAAACAGTACTAGGTGACTGGTGACGGGCGCACGCAGACAAGAACGTTCTCAGCTTGCGGGTTAGATCGAATGGCAAGCAATGAAGTACTGGGCGAGGAATTGTGATAGTATAGGATAGTGCGCTACACATCGCCTCAAATATCTATTATAAACGTAGGAAGTGAAAATACGAAATCTATACTCTGTCGCAGAGTACGTCTCAACGATATATAAGTGAGTGTGAGAGAACTGGCCGGGATGTCTTAGCGTAAGTGTCTCATACCACAGAATACATCTAAATTTTTCAGAATGTATATATTTCGTATATGATGTCTGAACCAACATAGCAATGGATTCCAAGACATCAGAACACTCTGCATTCTGGGAGCGCCTGTCAGGGCGTTCGCGGTCCAGCATTACGTGACCGGGTGTCCACTTAGGGAATCCCTTTGGAGACCGCTTAGCTAAAAGTAGGCGCGAAGGTTCCTTCCTCACCGAGCGCCGATCGGATGGTCGTGAGTAGGGAGGAGATACAGCGTTCACAAGTGCAGAGCTCTTGTGCGCAATTCGGAGGCCAGCAAGCCCACGACTTCAGTCGTGGGCCACTGACTCGCTGACCTCGAAGTACTCGAAGTCGCAGTATCCACCGTCGACCGCAGATTCGCTCGACTGCGCGACGAACAGACCGATTTTGGCACCGATCCAGCGTCCCTGCTGGGCTTGGAACGGCTCTCCAATCGACTCGAAGCCGGTATCGTCGGTCGCGTACGCGAACTGGACGCGGCCCCCATCTTCGACAGTCGCCCGCAGTCGTGCGGACGAGCCCCGGAGGGGTACTCGTTCAACGACCGTGTCAGGGTCACCCTCCGACGGGCTGGTGTTGCGACCCTGTATCAGACTGACCCCGTCCGTGGTCTTGCGGACACTGAGGTAGGCGTACTCGGAGCCCATGACGAGAAGCCCCCCGTGTCCGGCTCCCTCTTGGAGACCGCACCGGACTTCCGTCGTCGCCGTGAACGCCGGGGCGGGGAACTTCTGGAGGAGGAGGCTCGGGACGGACCACAGATTCTCAGACGCATCGACACGCTGTTGGAATAAACGGAGTGCGTCGGGGCGGTCAGTAAGCGAGTGCCAACCGAACTTCGGGTTCCCGTGCCACTGCCACTGGAGCCCTAAGCGGGCCGCTTCGAAGTCGTCGGAGGTCTGCGGGACCATCGTCGGAAGCGTCTCAGCGGCGACGTCGGGCTTTTCGTGCGTTCGGACCGGCTCGCCGGTCCCATCGCCGTCCTCGTCGCGACCGGTGACGGGCCACCCGTCGGCCCAAGCGACCGGCTGGAGGTGGACGATGCGGCCGTACGGGTCGGCCTCTTGGAAGTGGACGAACCAGTCCTCGCCGCTGTCCAAGCCCACCAGTGCTCCCTGATGCGGCCCGTTAATCGGTGTCTCCCCCTGGGCGAGGACGATTCGGTCGTCGTACGGGCCGTAGATGTCGTCCGAACGCAGGACCGTCTGCCACCCGTCGCTAACGCCGCCGGCGGGCGCGAAGATGTAATAACTCCCGTCTCGCTTGTACAGCTTCGGCCCCTCGATTGTCGGGTGGTCGTCGTGGCCGTCGAACACCTGTCGGCTTTCGCCGGTGATGTGTGTCCCGTCGGGTGCCATCGGGGCGACGTTGAGCACGCTGTTGAATCCGGCACGGCTCTTCGCGAACGCGTGGGCGAGATACGCGTTCCCGTCGTCGTCCCACAGCGGTGCCGTGTCGATCCACCCCTCGGCCTCGTGCACGAGCGTCAGGTCGGACCACCGACCCCGGGGGTCGTCGGTCTTGGTCATGTAGACGCCGCGGTCGGGGTCACCGTAGAAGATGTAGAACGTCCCCTCGTGGTAGTTGATGGAGGGTGCCCAGACACCGTTCCCGTGCTGCGGACGGTCGAAATCGGGTGGTAGCTCGTCGATGGCGTGGTTGATGAGTCGCCAGTTCACGAGGTCGCGCGAGTGGAGTATCGGAAGCCCCGGGACGGCGTTGAAGCTCGAAGCTGTCATGAAGAAGTCATCACCCACGCGAACCACGTCGGGGTCGGAGTAGTCCGCGTAAATGATCGGGTTCCGATACCGGCCGTCGTCGAGGTTCGGGTCCCAGACTGCCGAGGTGTGTTTCATGATAGCCGACAACAAGTAACGCATGAATAAACGTTGTGTTCAGGTCCCTCGATTGCACGGCGTTGAGCGCTCTCACCAGACATTCGGCACTGGGGGCATCGGGTGGCCGACGACCGATGCGTCCCGCGTGAGACGAACCGAATCGAGTTGCAGTCGACGACCCCGCCGCGAGCGACGTTCATTCATCCGAAACACATCGTAGGCCACTCACGACCGTCCGAGCTCGGTGTCCGTATACTGTATTAGTTCTGCAAAACATCCTGTCGGATTCATGCCCGCGCTAAAGCATGGGGCTATCTCCTCAGACTTCCGTAATCAGGAGACGATTTGGTCGATAATCTCTTCTTCGGCGGCCCGGGTCTTCATCTCCTCCCACGTCTCGAAATCAGTTCTGCCGGCGACGTACTCGTCGAGTCGGGCACGCGAGACGTCCCGTGCGTCGGCAACGTCGTCGAACGCCCACGGGCTCTGATCGCAGAACGCGGCAAACGAGTCGAACTCGGTGTGGTCGCGCATGAACGGTTGCGAGAAGAAGGTGTCCGACTGGACCCGAGTACCCGCTTGCAGTTCGCCGATTCGGTTGAGGGCGTTCCCGACTCGTTCCTCGAGATCCTCCAGTCCAGTAATCTGAAGGTCCATACCGGAGGTGATGTCTCGATGCTGGTAAAAGCCACGACCACTCACTGGCGTCAGTTCGAAACGATGTGGCACATGGTGACCGGGTGGGTTGCGACTCGCGCGAGCGGGGTGGGCACGTCGCCGACGGGAGTTCGGGACACCCGCGACGAGACGAGCTATCCCGGCCCCAAGGCTGCGATGTCGGCACCGACTGTCGCCAGCGCATCGGCGGGGTTCGGGTCGCGGTCAGCCAGATGCGTGTACCGGTGGTTCGGGACGCTCGACAGCGCTGCGGCGATAGCCTCGCTGTACGTCTCGACGCCCGGTTCTGTCGGCTCGTTACCTCCCCAGACATCGCGGATGACTGTCATCGAGTCGATTCGGACTTCGAGGCTGTGTGGCTCGTAGCGAGACACCAGTTCGGATAACCCGAGTTGGAGGGCGACGTACTCGGCGGTGTTGTTTCCCGTCCGAGACCCGACGGGACGGCCGAGCCGTGCGAGTTGGTTCTCTTCTGCGTCCATGATGACCGCGCCCGCACCCGCCGGACCGGGGTTGCCGCGCGAACTGCCATCGACGTACAGGATGAACGAATCGTCGGTCGGTGCGGGGACTGACGGGTGAGTGAGTTCCGACGACAGCAGGTCATCGAGCGCGCGCCGCAACTCACCCGGGGTCGTCGCGGGGTCGAACAGGCCGCCGTAGCCGGGGACGGCGCCGTCGATGACGTCGGTGGCGGCTGCCATCTCGTAACCGACGCCCGCGAGGACCTCGTCGACGAGCGTGGCGAGTGGTGAGAGGTGTTCGGCGGGAAGCGACTCCTCGGTCACGTCGCCGACACCTCTCCCCGGCTTCCGCTCCGGTCCCTCACCCTTTCGCACCTGGATGCACTCACCAGCCCGTCGAACAGCTGCATAGCAGCACTCGGTCGTCGAACGAGATAATTCCTTCAGGTTGGTTGGCGAGGGACGTCGGTACGACACCCTCCTCGGGTAGAACAGCGGTGGCACTTCACCAGACGGCACTGTCCAGTTCAAGACGAAGCCTCACGTCCGGTTCGGACCTCGCCGGTCGAGACGGACGCGTTCGACCCACACCCACGCAAGTCGTGACCGTGTCTGGCGGCACTCACTTCGTGAACGAGATCGCCGGTCTCACGGTGAATCGGAGTCCTCTTTCGACCGGTACCCAGCTCGTCGGACGCCGAAAGCGCTAACCAACATCGCGATTACTGTCAGCCCGACGCCGAATCCAGGCGCGTCACCAGCCGTCGTGGCCGGCTCGTCAGTTGTGACCGTCGTGTCCGTGGTGTTCGGTTCGGTCGTCGTGGTTGGTTTGTCAGTTGTGACCGTCGTGTCGGTCGTATTTACAACTGGAGCCGCTCCGATCACGAACGTCGACAGTCCTGGCGAGGTGGCTTCCAACGTATACTGTGCATCAGTCTCCTCGACGATAGTGGTCGGCAGCCGGTTCCACTGGGTCGTCTCGTCGCGGTAAAGTGCGACAGAGTCGGGATCGAGGTCCGAGTCGGCGAGGCGTGACTTGCGGAGACTAACCGTGAATGTGACGTTTTCGACATCCTCGTCGGCAATTGTGTGGTTGACGGCGATCGTCCCCACCGACTGCGACCCCGTTTCAGCGGTGAACGACGGCTCGGTTTCGTCGCTTCCGGCGTCGCCGGTCGTGATGTCGAGTTCGAAATCCGAGCTGTCGTCGACGTTCATCCGCAGACCAGTGAGTGATAGGTCGCGTTCGGCATCGTCAGGACTGGTCTCTCCGAGCAGAATCTCGACCGGCTTGTCGGTCGAGGGGTCCGAGACGTCGACGCGCCACGTGCCCTCGGCCCCGCCGTCGCCGACGGTTACGCGAACGTCGGGCTCATCACTGGACGACGAAGACGACGAAGACGACCCCGAGCGACGGGCGGGTTCGTCGACGCCGATGATCGTTACCGTGATCGTCCCACGTGCAGTATCACCGTCGACATCCGAAACGGTGTAGGTGAAGTTGTCCGTCGTGTTCTCCCCATCATCGAGGGACTCGAACTGCCCGTTCGGGTCGTACGTCCAGCTTCCGTTCCCGTAGACGGTGAGATTCGCCCCCGAGCCGAGCGTGAGGACTCTCCCGTCGCTGAACATCGTGCCGTTGACCACGGTCAGTGAGTGGCCAGCGTCGGTGGCGGTCCCTAGTTCTAGGAGGTCGGCACTCTCGCCGTCGGCGATCGAGAGCACGGTGTCCTCGCGAGTCGTTTGTGAGCCGTTGTCGGGTGCGAGCCGGGGTTCGGCAGCATCGCTCACGGTGACGGTGATCGTCTCGGTGGTGTTGATGCCGAACTCATCAGCCGCCTGCACGTCGACCACGTACTCGTTGTCTCCGTCGGCATCGGTCGCGTTCTCGAAGTCCGGTGCGCTGTCGAACGAGAGGGTGCCGGTGGTGGCGTTGGTGTTGAACGCTGACCGATCCACTCCACCGACGAGCGAGTAGATGATGTCGGTGTCGTTGCCGTTTCCGTCGGTGGCGTTCACGTCGGCTGCAATGACGGTGTTTTCGGCGACGGTCCAGTTCTCACTGGAGGCGAACGACGGCCCCGTGTTGTCGACGGCGAACGACTCGCCGTCCGTATAGCTCCCGTCAGGACTCCCGGCTGCTCCGGCTTCGACCAGCGCGTTCCCGTCCGCGTCGGTGATACTGTCGTCGTCGACGAGGTCGACTCGGAGGTCGCCCGTGCCCGAGACGGTGTCGACGGTGACGACGTATCGGCTGTCAGCACCGGTAACCGAGATGTCGTCGTCCCCGTTGGTTGTTGTCGCAGTGCCAGTGGTTGCAAGCGTGAAATCGTCGGCGTCGACGCCGGTGACCGGCTCCGAGAACGTCACGGTGAGGTTCACGCGTTCGGCGGTGGTTGCCTGAACGTCTGGGTCGTTCCGAGTAATGGACTCGACGACTGGCTTTGCGATACCCTGCGCTCGAAGCTGCGCCGTCCGGTCGATGCCCCGCAGTATCGGATAGCCGTCCGTCGCCGCGTCCGTCTCCTCGCGTTCGACCATCTCCCACGTGTTGGTGAAGTCGAGGCCGGTCATGTTCGTCTCCGCACTCGCCCCCCGCATCTCGGGAGCGGGGGCGGTATCGACCGTCGCTCCGAAGCCGTCGACTTCGGTCACGGTTATCGGGTCCCAGCCATTTCCATGGTTCACACTCGACTCGTTCGTCGTTCCCACGTCCCAATAGGCCCGTTCCACGGTAACAGGACTAACAGCGGAGCCACCGACGAGGCCACCGATACCCTGCGTCTCGTCGCCGATACTGAGTGCCCCGGTGGCGTACGAACGCTGAACCGTCCCCCCGGAGGCCATCTGGTAGGCCCCGAGCACCCCACCGACGTACCAGCTTCCGGAAACCGCGCCAGTGGCGTAGGAATCCGCTATCGTTCCGGTGGTGACGCCGACGAGCCCACCAACAGAAGCGCCATCGAAGCCGCCCCCCTCTCCGACGACGGCTCTCGCCGCGAAGGAGCGAGTAACCGTCCCCCGGTTGTAACCGACCAGCCCGCCGACCCAGTCGTCTGCACTACTGCGGTCCCCGTTGGCGTAGGAACGACGAATCGTCCCGTCGTTCCGGCCGACCAGGCCGCCAACCCGTTCCCGCCCGGTGACCTCACCGGTGGCGTGGGAACCCTCGACCGTCCCATTGTTAAACCCGGCGAGCTGTCCGACCCTTCTGGCACCGGTGACGAACCCGCCCTCGAGGCCAACCGCCCTGACCGTTCCTCCCGGACCGACCTCGCTGAACAGGCCAACGGAGTACGCCCCACCTCGGTTGATAGTCAGCCCCGAAATCGTGTGATTGTCACCGTCGAAGGTGCCCATGAACTCATTGCTTTTGTTGCCAATCGGGTCGAACCCATTGCTGCTGTCCCACGTCGACGTCTCGCTCGCGTTGATATCTCGGGTCAGGACGTAGTTGTTTTCGAGTCCCCTGTCCTCGATACACTGGAGTTTGTCGAGACTGTCGACCTCGTAGTACGTTTGTCCCGAAATGGTCTGATTCGTCCACGAAATAGCGCTACACTGTGAGGCATCCGGCATATCGGCGGCTACCGCCCCCGAAAAGACGGTGACACCGACACCCAACGAAACGACGAGGAGTGTTATTACCACGAGTACGCGGCGGCTGCCCGTCGTGCCCATCAGGCACTCACTCCGTCCAACCCTCGGCTGCGCCGACTGCGGTCGACGGCCGTCGGTAACGCGGTTTCATTCATATATTCAGTACGAATTCAACCGCAAGTATAGTCATTGGCTGAGACGGTGTTTCACGGAATGAGACAAATGTCATTTAAGAAATCATAACCGTAGTCGCAGCCGTGTGGCGGTCACAACTGTAATGCAAATTAGGGCCTCTCAGGAGAAGATAGGTCGTATATCAAATGTCGCCATTCAGAAATTGGGTGAGTGGCAAAGACCCGACCAAGACTTCGTATTGCTCTCCATGGGCCGTTACTACAATCAAACATGACGCCATCGTCAACCCACAAGGACAAGTGACCGAGTCATTCGCCGACGAAATGATTGCAGAGTGCAAAGTATCTTGGCCCGGCACTGTCTAGTTAGTGACCTCCTCAACCGGCGTTCGTCCGTCGAGCGATTGATGCGGTCGGTGGAAGTTATAGTATTGCGCAAATTGTATAAACCACTCGCGGACGCTCCCATGACTGCCCACCCACGAATTATGGAAGCGGTCGACTCGCACTTTGAGGGTGTGAAACCACGTTTCGATGAGGTTTCGCTCGACGTAGTCAAGCCGACCGCTCAATCCTAATCGAGAGAGGGTAGTCTGATAGCCGTAGCCATCAACGAGAAACACAGCGTCTGAGAGATCGTGTTTCTCTGAGAGTCGATGGAGGAACGCAGCAGCTGGATCGGTTCCATGCCGTCCAAATAATTCGACATCGAGAATCAGCTTTGTCTCGATGTCTATTGCAGCGTACAACCAAGACCATTCGCCATTGATTTTGACAGCGGTCTCGTCGACTGCAACCCGCTTCGGCTTCGCCTCAGGCGGGTTGTGACCGCTGTCAGCCAGCCGATGTACCTATTGCCAAACAGCTTGATGAGACCGTTCAACGCCGAGCAATCGAAGAATTTCTTTTGTCTCTCTAAGTGAACACCCGGTCGCGTGGAGCTGGAGGCGAACACCCTGACGGGTGTCGCCGTCCGCTCACGCTCCCAAGTTTCTTCTAAATCCGCCGCAAAGCACTCGCTGAGAAGGTCTGCGAGCGTCATGATCAATTCACTCAAGGACCTGCTCGTTCCTCAAACTGGCTTAACTAGACAGTGCCCTTGGCCCCAGTAGTCTGGACACTCTAGTGCTTGTATCACCATACACGGCTGTCCTGCACATAATGGTCAATGAGAAAATAAATAGTAAATAGTCTCAATAAACAACATATATTTGTTTATTGAGATTTTGCCATGGATTCTGAATCTATTAGCATTGTTTAATATGTGCCAAATATACAAGAATACATCCTCTATGTTATGTGTGCAGTCGACCTTACGTTGAAGATATGAGATTGTTTTTTGAGCTGGCTTCGTCCAACAGGGTCAACACTCAATCCTAATCGAAAGGCGGTATCTGGTCATTTAATAATCAGCGATAAATATGGTATCTGAGAACGCATTTTTGAGAGTCGAGAGAAAATACAGTCAATGGATCAGTACTATTTGTTCCAAACAATTTGAGATCAAGAGTGTACTTTGCTCCAGTATAGTGTGTTATAAAAGCAAGATTGTCTATTATCAGAGTTGACAGTAACCTCGTTGACAGAAACTACATTAGTGTTTTCTAGCATGGATTACAGATAGTATCTGATAACCTACACATTTATCACTAAACAATCTATTGAAGCCGTTCAACGCCGAGCTAGATCGCGAACGTACTAACGGGTATCCTCAGAACGCTTCGCGTTCTGATAGTTGCATACAAGCAGATATCGCGTAAACCGTACCATGTATTCACGCTCCCAAATCTCTAACCCCACGAAACGCACTCGTCGAGAGCCTACGAGCGTCGCGACCAATTTCTGTCAACGACTTAGTCTTCCGAAAATAGCGTAACTAGTCAGTACTCAGCACATAACTCGGATAAAAAATCCGTGTGACGCTACTTAAGATGACACAATGGTGGTGATCGCCTAAGTTACTGAAGTGCGGCTTGCTGGTCCTGAGTTACGATCCGATTGAGTGTCCGTGTCATTTCGTTCTGTACGATCATGTACGCTTCGTCAACACCCATCCCCGGTCTGGCGAGTAGTTGAATCGGCTGAGTGGCGAGGGCCACGTGCGTGCAGACGCGTGCGGAGACGTCGGTTTCCGCACAGCTACCCCCAAGATATGCACCCGTCCCCGTCCCCTCGCAGTATTGGACCGCAGCAATACTCTCTGTGAGTTCTCCAAGATCAGGTGTCTTGATCTGCACAACATCTACTGCGCCGGCGTCGACGAACGCGGTGATATCGTCATAGGTGTTACACCACTCGTCTGCGACGATCGAAACTGGAACGGCTGCGTCGGCGAGTCCATCTCGGAGCGCACCAAGTACGGTGATCTGTTCGTCTCGAGAGTCGGCTTCGATCGGACTTTCCACCTGAAGTGTGTACGGTGCCGCGGCTTCTTGGAGCGCAGCGAAGTACTCGACCACCTCGGTGCGGCCGTACGGCGGACCAAATATCTCCCCGATAGTCCCGTATACGTCTACGTGAAACACCGGCTCATATCCGGGTGCACCGAGTTCCGCTACCCGGTCGCTCAACCACGACAGATACTCCAAAAGCCGCTCCCCATCGCGCCCTGTTTTCTCGACCGAGTTGAAGAGTCCATGTGGAAGTACCGGGACGCCTTTGAGAATCATTTTCTCCGCGTTTTGACGCCGGCTATCACCCGTCTGCGTGAAAATAGGAACCGGCTCAGGCGTATGAGACAAGCCGTACTCGTCGATAATCACCTCGGTCATTGTTGTTGAATGGGCCTCTGCCGCCGCATCAAGTAGCGCTTGGGAAAATCCGTAGCGAACAGCGGTGTGAAGTGGATCTCCTGATTCAATGCTGTCTTGGATGGCTGCCACGTTGCCGGTGAAATCACCCGCATCCCGGCCGACGAATGCATCAGCAAGTGTCGATTCCACGAGGTCAGCGTGGGCTTGCGCGTCGAAGAATGGGTCGCGCCCACCGAATCCGGAGTACTGAACTGCTGCGCAGTCGCCGGTACCATAGCGCCCGTTATCCAGCTCAACGACGATACTCAGAGCCTCGGCGGGTTGCCGAACGCGTGAGAAGCCGTCGGTCACTGGCTGTCCTGTATAGGAAAACCCATCTGTCGTGGCGTTCCGAGTGATGGCCTCTTTATCATCGAAATAAAAGCCACCGGCTGTCGGGATCGCGCTAACGTCTGCTATCGTTGGCATACTACATTATCGACCATGTTTGACGGGGGATATATACGTACCGCTATGACAGACAGTCAGTAGCCAATCCACATGAGCTACTGTCCAAACCAGGTCGGCGAGTCCGGCGTAGATGGAGATGCCCCTTGGATTCAGTTGCCTATTAGGACGACTACCAGATTCTATAATACGTAGAACACAGTTCGTGCATCGAATGCATACACAGTTGGCAATGGCACTATCCGCCCCATGAAAATTACACACATATGCGTGTAATCTTGGGGTTGCCTCTCTCTTGTGTAGTGTCTGATCAGCTCGTTGAGGACGTATTGCATGCGTTTGTCCGGTGTATCTGTACCCCTCGTCGTTGGCAGGCCCAATATGAATGATTCCACAAAGCATGTAACCAACCAGCTGGCTTCATCTTCGGGTGAGCAAACAGTTGCCAGTTCAGAGCCGAAATAGTACCACTCGGTTACTGAGTTCCATAATCCATATAATCCCTCAGTGGGAGTGCTATACAATGACTGATGACACACAACTGTTGACGACAACGGACACATCGCTGGCGGTGATTGACGCACTCGTACAGCTAGATGGTGCGACGGCTTCGGAGGTTGGAGCCGAACTAGGAATGTCCGAAAGTACAGTGTACAAGCATCTCCATACCCTGTCAGAACACGGGTACGTCGTCTCACACAGGGGCGAGTACGAACTTGGCGGGCGGTGGTATCACCTTGGAATGTACGTGCGGAACCGAAGCAAAGTGTACGAACTCGCCGGTAAGTACGTCACTGACCTCTCGGAGCGGTCGAACGAGGAATCTGATTTCGGTGTGGAGGAAAACGGTCGAATCGTAACCTTCTACAACTCGGTTGGAAGCTCCGCGTCGCCGAGCTCCCGCCTCAATAACTACGAATACATGCATGCGACTGCCATCGGCAAAGCAATTCTCGCTCGACTCCCCGAGTCACGAGTCGACTCGATTATCGACCGGTGGGGACTCCCCGAGCTCACAGAACATACGATTACCTCCAGAGCGGCGCTCGACGAAGAACTCACACGAGTACGAGAGCAGGGGTACGCGATTAACGACCGAGAGTCGATACCGGGAAAACGCGTTACTGGTGTTGTCGCCGAAGACCCATCGGGTGGAATCATCGGCGGGTTCACGATTTCCGGCCCGGAGTACCGGACTGAAGACGCCGACCTACACCGAACGTTCCCGGACATTCTCCGACGAGTCGTCTCGAACTTCGAGCACGAGCTCGAGTCCCAAGAGCTGGTTTAGGTTGCGAGGAGACCCAAATGGTCCATCGCTCAAGCAGGTTTTCACTGAATCATAATTCATATCATGATGTCCCCGGAAGTGAGAGCTATGCCGTCTGTAGGAGTCATCGCCACCGGTGGGACGATAGCGAGTACTGCGACCGAGAATGGAGCAGTGCCGACGGAGTCCGTCCAAGGACTCATCCAGTCGTACCCGTTTGCCGTCGATGAAATCGATATTCAAGTAGAGCAGGTCGCCCAAGAACCTAGTTCGGAGCTGACGATTAGTGACCTCGTTGCGCTCCAAAAGCGTGTTCGAACCGTCGCTCACGGGGTTGAAGGTATCGTCATCCTTCACGGAACGGATACGATCGAAGAAACCGCGTATTTCCTCGATGTCGTCTTAGATGTAGATATCCCGGTCGTGCTCACGGGGGCTCAACGGACGCACGACCAGATTAGCCCCGATGGCCCAGCGAACGTGAAGGGGAGTCTCCAAACAGTCGCGCATGGTCACGTCAGCGACGGCGTATTCGTATTTTTCAACGACCAACTACACGCAGCGAGAGCCGTCAGTAAAACCCATAGCAGCAATCTCGCCGCGTACACGTCCGGCGATTATGGACTCGTCGCCGAGCGTACGCCTGACGGTCTCTGGTTTTATCGCCAGCCGGAGAGCCTCTCGAAGACGATTCCAGTGACCGAGATAACGGCGACGGTGGAACTGGTGACTGTCTCCACGGACACAGGTGGCGAGCAGATTTCGAATGCTGTCGACCGAGGAGTCGACGGTATCGTGGTAAATGCACTCGGATTAGGAAACGTTCCGCAGGCGGTTGCGACTGCGATTACATCCGCAATCGAACGGGGGGTAACGGTCGTCGTCACAACCCGTTGTCGAACAGGAGCCGTGTCTCCAGTGTATGGTTCTGATGGTGGGGCGAAGGTACTCCAAGAGGCAGGGGCATTCTTCGAATCGAATCTCTCGGCCCACAAAGCTCGACTGAAGCTACTTGCTGCACTCTCAGCCAAGGAGACCGATGAAGGCATCCGAGCCGTATTCGATGCTCACAGATACGACGGTCACGGATACGTGGACACTGAGGTTTTGTAGCCCGTACCACGGAGTTAACCCAAACAAGATACCCGGTTCCGTCCAACGGTACGGACTATCTTCTGTAGATTGTCTAAGGTGCTGCAGAGCGAGATGTGACGACGCTTCCGTCGTGAAAGACAATGATGAACCGAAATCTATTTATCAGATACTATGACAACTATTCTCTGTCATGCCCGGAGAAGCATACGGCTTGATAAGCTTACTTCCAGCGTTAGTCGCGATTGGACTCACACTAGCGTCACGACAGGTCCTGCTGTCGCTGTTTGCAGGCATCTGGCTCGGCGCAACGATTCTCGTCGGATACAACCCTGTGTCGGGGAGTGCTCGTGCGTTGGAGTTCGTGGTATCGAACGTCACCGCGACGTGGAACATGAAATTACTGTTGTTCACCCTCCTTGTGGGTGCGATGCTTGGGATGATATTCCTCTCGGGAGGCATGTCCGCACTAGCAACCCGCATTGCCAAGCGGATTCAGACCCGAAAACAGGCTGAGTTGGGAACGTCGATACTCGGGATGTTGATCTTCGTCGACTCCTATGCGAGCACGATGATTACTGGTTCAGTGATGCGTCCGATTACCGACGAGTTCGACGTCTCACGGGAGAAACTCGCCTATATCCTTGACTCGACGACGTCGCCGACCGCGTCTATCGCCGTGGTATCGACGTGGCTGGGCTTTGAGGTCGGCCTGATTAAACAGCAGTTCACCGAACTTGGGATTCAGGCAGATCCGTTCGTGATGTTCTTGCAATCGATTCCGTTCCGATTTTACAGCCTGTTAGCAATCGCGCTCGTATTCGTTGTCATCATCACTGATTGGGATTTCGGACCCATGCAGGCTGCTGAGCGGCGTGCGGAGCGTACTGGAGAAGTCCTCCGTGAAGGGGCCGACCCACTCATCGAGACGCAAGAAGACGACATTGTCACGCCTGACTCCGTCTCTCCGCGATGGTGGTATTTCGCCGCACCAATCGTCTCCCTCGTGGTTGTGACAGCGATAAGCCTCCTGTACACCGGCGGTCTGACAGTCAGTGGCTTCTTTGGCCCGCTCACAAACGGGAATCTCGATGGGAGCACCACCGCACTTGTGGACTCGATTTCAAACGCATCCACGGCGAACGCCATTCTGTGGGCAGCGTTCTCAGGTGTCGTAACCATCTTCGCCATCCTCGTTGGCCACGCACGTGTCGGCCTCGAACCGATTTCCGACGCGATCTTCGAGGGGTTCAAGATGGTGATGTTCCCTGTCGCCGTCCTGTCGCTCGCATGGTCGATTGGCGCAGTCTCCCAGTCGATGGGTGTCGGTCCGTACATCGTGAGCGTCGCAGAAGGTGTTATCACCCCTGCAATGCTTCCGGCGATCGTCTTCATCGTCTCGGTAGTCATCTCGTTTTCCATTGGCACATCATGGGGGACGATGGGTATCCTGTTCCCGGTCGCAGTTCCTCTCGCACACACGCTCGGTGCGCCGCTGCCATCCGCAATCGGCGCGATTCTGACCGGGGCGCTCTTCGGTGACCACTGTTCGCCGATCTCGGATACAACCGTGCTCTCGTCGATGTTCGCAGCGAGTGATCACGTCGACCACGTCAACACCCAGATACCATACGCGGTCTTGGCAGGAACTATCGCTACTGGGCTCTTCCTCGCAAGTGGTTACGGAATCCCCGCTGTCCCCGCACTCATCGTTGGACTTGTCGCACTCGTTGCCGGTGCTTACGTCCTGTCCGAACACGTTAGTATCGGCCGGTTCACGGTATACGATTCCGATGCAGATTTCGGTGCCGATGATTAATTAAGCATGTAGATGACGAGTGTACGAACGATACAGGCAGTTCGTCTCCCGTGCATCAGGGGAGGTCACAACAGCTTGTGCGTTGGACACCACTCTGTTCTGGGGACCAAGTGTCTGCCTCCTTGATCAATGTCGCTCTGCTTGGCCCCGAGCTCGTAGGCACCTGACGCAACTGTTTTTGAATACTAATCGAGTATGAAATGGGTTGGATAAACAGTCAGTAGTCTATGTAACTACGGTTGAATATCGGGTCGCATAGAGATGTGAAACCCGACCAAGCTTTCTATTCAATCATACGGATTGATATCATTCTTGACCCATAATTGAAACTCGGCACTTCTAGTTAGTGACCTCCCCAAGGTGGGTTCGTCCATCAAGGTTTGATGTGATTGTGGGAGTATATTATTGTGTAAATTATGCAAAGGTCTCGTGAGCGATCCCCTGCTTGCGCACCAACGAGTTATAGACGGGTCAACCTGCATGTTGCGGTGATAGAACTACGTTTCGACGGGATTTTACTCGAAGTAATCAAGCCAATCATTCAATCCTAATCAAAAGGCTGCAGTTTACTATAGTAACCGTTAGAATTTTTTACTCAAAGACTGTCGTGAGAGCTAATGAAGCATCTCGACGAAATCACCGTCGAGGAATTGCAAGATGCTCTCGACAACGTGGACGGAAAGAAGCCGACACAACGGATCTTAGCAGCTATCGCGTACAAGAACGGTGTGACACAGACTGAGCTAGCTGAGTGGTACGATGTTCAGCGCCGGACAATCTACAGCTGGCTCAAGCGACTCGACACTGACGAGTCGCTTGAGCGGGCCGTATCTGACGATAAGCGAACCGGCAGAAAACGAAAACTCTCAGAATCACAACAAAGCAAATTTGAAGAAGCCGTTCACGGACCTCCTCAGGAAGTTGGGATCGACGCGCCGGCGTGGACGCCGGCGCTCGCCCAAAACTTTCTCGAAGAAACGTACGATATCAAGTATTCAATCCCGAGTTGTCGGCGGTTGCTGAAAGAAGCGGGACTGAGCTATCAGAAGCCACGCCGGAAAGCCGCCGAAGCCGACGAGGACGAGCAAGAAGCGTTCTACGAAGAACTCAAGAAAAGCGGCGGGAGATGGACGCCACCGTAGTCTGTATCGACCAAACCAAGAATCAGGCCAACGCGACTGGACGTGTCTGCTGGGCGCGATCACCGACGACGGTGACCGATTTTTCTCTCGATTCACCGAGTACGTCACGGCCGAGCACGCGAAACATTTCATTTTAGCATTATGCAAAGAATTCGAAGATGACTTGACCGTCGTCCTGGATGGAGCGCCATATTTCCAGGCGTCGGCCGTCACGGACCTGGCGGGCCGTGAGGACCTCGCCTTTGTGACGTTACTATCGTATTCGCCGGATCTGAACCCTGTCGAGGAATGCTGGAGACAACTTCAAGCGGCTCTAGTAACCGCTTCTTTCGACTCGCTCAACGAGCTTACAACAGCGATTGACACCGCTCTCGACCAACTCTCGGTACCAAATATGAGTAATTACTTCTAACGTCTACTACAGAAGTTCACTTCAAGGAACAATTTCATCTCGAGTCTATTACGATATAGAATCAAGGCTATTTACCATCGATTTTGGGAGTGGCTCGCTCGGCTGCGACCTGCTTCGGCGTTGCCTCAGCAGGCCGTGAGCGCGGTCAACCACGACAACCCCGAGCATGTTCGACCGCCACCCTCGTGTTTCTCGTATCGGCCGCTCAGCCGGTGAACCGTGGTTACCGGCTGATACTATCGCCGGACTGCTCGCACACGCGCTCGACCTCGGCGGGAGTGATGACGGCTATGTCACCGTCTAGCGTTCGCTTGAGGGCCGCCGTCGCAGTACCCGTTTCGAGTGCGTCTGGGACGGGTTCACCGCGAATCCGTGAGGCGAGATAGCCGCCGACGAATGCGTCGCCGGTACCTATCGGGTCGACTGTCTCAGTTTCGAACGCACCCTGTTCGTACGTCTCGCCGTCGGCGCGGGCGAGTGCGCCCTCGTCGCCGCGCGTGACGAGCACCGTCTCGAGGCCGAACTCCGCTTCGAGTGATGCCGCAATCGCGGCCGCGTCGCCGTCGTGTCCGAGGACGGTTCGGGCGTCGCGCGCCGCGACGACGAGCACGTCGACAAGCGGAAAGAGCGACTCGAGCGTCTCGCGTGCCGCTTTGGGACTCCACAGCTTCGACCGATAGTTCAGGTCGAACGCGGTGGTCGCCCCCGCGTTCCGCGCGGCGTTGAGAAGCGAGCGAGTCGTCGCTTCCAACTGGTCGGACAGCGCGGGCGTGATACCGCTCGTGTAGTAGTAGGTGGCGTCTTTGAGGTGGCGCGTCGGGAGTTCGCTGGGCGTCGCAGTCGTCACCGCGGCGTCCGCCCGGTCGTAGATGACCGACGTGCCACGCGGCTCGCCGCCGTGTTCGAGGTAGTACGTTCCCTGTCGGTGGTCGTCGCTCCAGACGACCGCGGGTTCGACGCCGTGTCGGCGCACGTCGGTCGCGACCCGGCGGCCGAGCGCCGAATCAGGGAGTTTCGATAGCCACGCGGCGTCGACTCCGAGCCTGCTGGCCGCGATGGCGACGTTCGACTCCGCCCCGGCGGTGCTGAACCGCAGCGTGTCACTCGTCTCCAAGCGGCCTCCTCTCGGAGGTGACAGGCGAACCATCGTCTCGCCGAAGGTCACCAGTTCAGGCGTCACAGTATCCACTCCGTCGGGGCGGGTTTTGCATACTCGAACGTCGCGGAGTCGCGTGATAAGGACTCCGCTCTGGACGAAGTTTGCACCCCGGCAGTCGTGGACCCCGAAGGTTAAGCCGTGGGTCGTCCTGCTACGGGTATGGTCGCTTCCACCGCCCAGCGAATCGCAGAGTCGGGTATCGTCGCAATCATCCGCGGGACCGACCCCGAGACGGCGATCGAGACGGTCGACGCGCTCCGCCGCGGCGGTGTCTCGACGGTCGAGATAACCGCGAACACCGAAGGCGTCCTCGATATGATTCGAGACGTGTCTGAGTCGTTCGCGGCCGACGAGGTCACTGTCGGCGCGGGGACCGTCCTCGACGCGGCGACGGCGCGGGCGGCGACCCTCGCCGGTGCGGAGTTCATCGTCACGCCGTCGTTCGACGAGGGCGTCGTCGAAACCGCGAACCGCTACGGTGTGCCCTCGCTCGTCGGAATCGCGACGCCGACCGAAGCCGTCGACGCCTTTGAAGCCGGCGCGGACATGGTGAAAGTGTTCCCCGCCGGCACGCTCGGTCCAGGATTCGTCTCGGCGCTCGATGGCCCCCTCGGCCACATCCCGACCGTCCCGACCGGCGGGGTCGGACTGGACAACGTGGACGAGTTCTTCGATGCGGGCGCGACGGCCGTCGGCGTCGGGAGCTCCATCGTCGACACCGAGGCCATCGCTTGCGGCGAGTTCGACGGTATCGAAGCGAACGCCCGCGCGTTCAGAGAGGCTGTCGAGGCCACACGGTCGGAGTAGGAGTTCGACCGGCTCCGGCGGCCGCGACGACCGAGGTGTCATCCGTTCTGAACTACACGAAACGAAAGCGGAACCCGACGGTCTGTGTCGCTTCGGGACCGCGGGAAGGTAGCGTCGTCACTCCCGACGCGGTGTTACGCCGTCGGCTTCCGCTCTCACCTACGGTCGGGACGGCCCCTCCGAGTCGTTCGCTCGACGCGTCACCGCTCGGCAACGACCTCGATTTCCACGTCGATGTCGACTGGGAGTTTCACGACCTCGACGGCGCTCCGTGCCGGATACGGTGCCGACATATACTCGCCGTAAACCTCGTTCACCTCGTCGTAGTAGCGCATATCTTTGAGGAAGACGGTGGCTTTCACCACGTCCGCGAGCGACGACCCGCCGGCCTCCAGAATCGCCTCGACGTTCTCGAGGGTTCGCTTCGTCTGTTCCGCCGGCGTCCCGTCGACGACCTCACCCGTTTCGGGGTCGACGGGTCCCTGTCCAGAGACGTAGAGTTTGTCGCCCGAGACGATGCCCTGCGAGTACGGTCCGATGCTGTCCGGTGCGTCCGCTGTGGTTAGTTCTTTCATCGTTGATGTGGTTACCGTCGTGATGGTACTTCGTCCGCGTCGTACACTTCATTGATGAACGACGTCGAGAGACTCGTTGTGAGGCCGCCGTCAAGGACGACGTTCTCGCCGGTAATGAAACTGGACAGCTCCGATGCGAGGAACAGCGAGGTGTCCGCGACCTCACGCGGCGTCCCGAAGCGACCGAGCGGGTACTGGTCGAGCCAGCCTTCGCGCGCGTTCGAATCGCCCGTTCGGCCCTCGGTGTTTTCCATCTCCTCGCGCCTGCTCGCGGTTTCTATCGTCCCTGCGGAGATAACGTTCGAGCGAACACCGTGTTGACCGTAGTGGGCCGCGATGTTTCGCGACATCGCGAGGAGACCGCTTTTCGCCTCCGAGTAGCCGGACAGACCGATTCCGAAGAGCCCGTTGACCGAACCCATGTGGACCATCGAGCCTCCGCCGGCGGCGACCATGGCCGGGAGGACCTCCTTGCTCAGGAGGAACTGGCTCTTGAGGTTCAGGTCGACCATCCGCTCGAACGTCTCCTCGTCGCAGCGGTGCGCCACGTTCGCGGACTCGTCGGACCCGCCCGCGTTGTTCACCAGCACCTTGACCTCGCCGAACTCGTCGAGCGCGGTATCGACGAGGCTTCGAACCTCGTCGCGGGCGGTCACGTCGCATTCGACCGGAACGACCCTGCCGTCGTGTGCGGCGGTGAGTTCCTCAGCGACTGGTCTCACGTCGTCCAACGAGCGCGAGCAGATGGCGACGTCTCCGCCCGCCTCCGCGAATCGCGCCGCGATTTCGCGACCGATACCCCGAGAGGCACCGGTTACGATTGCCGGACGGTCTCGTAGTGATAACTCAACCATAGCGTGCGCACCGATGTGGTCGGAGCTATTCAACCTTGCTATGGTGTTGCACTATATTCGGTACGCTTCGACGGCGTCTCGGTCGACCGAGATTCCGAGGCCGGGTCCGCGCGGTGCGGGGAGACAGCCGTCTTCAACTTCGAACGGCTCCGCGATGACGTCGCCCTCCCACGCGTAGTACGTCGAGTCCGGTGGGAGCGAAAAGCCCGGGATCCCGCTTACGGCGTGGAGAATTGCCGCCGTCCGAATCCCGAGGTCGAACGCACAGTGGTGAGTGAACGGCACGCCGGCGTCTTCGAGTATCGCCGCCTGTTGACGGATGCCGCTGATGCCGCCGGCCGGGGTGAGGTCGATAACTCCCACGTCCATCGCACCGGCCTCGATAAGCGAAGAGATGTTGTGTGGTACGTAGGTGTCCTCATTCGGGGCGATGGGCTGCCGAAGGCGCTGTCGCAATCGTGCGAGCGACACGTGGGAGTCCACCCGAATCGGCTGTTCGAGGTACTGCAGGTAGATACCCGCGTCTTCGAGCATCGCGCCGACGCGAACTGCCTGGTCGAGCGTCCAACCCTGGTTCGGGTCGAGGCGGAACTCCAGTTGTCCATCCGTCTCGTCGTGCATCGCCTTGATCCGCGCAACGTCCTGTCGCCAGTCCCTCCCCGCTTTCGTCTTGAGCACGTCGAAGCCGGCGTCTAGTGCCTCGCGGGCTTTCATGCGAGACTCCTCGGGCGGCAGGATTCCGAGGCAGAACGCGACCGGGACTGGACCGGGGTTCCGGGTGCCGTCGGCCACGTGGGATCTGTGCTGGAGCGTGCTCTGGGTCGGCGCGGTCCAGCCGCCGAGCAGTTCGTACACGGGTCGGTCGAGCGCTTTCCCTACGATGTCCCAACAGGCCGTTTCGACGGCGGAAAAGAACATATCGACGTTCGTGTACTCGACGAACACCTGTCGGCGGAGGCGTTCGATTTCGAACGGCGATTGACCGACGACCATCGGCCCGATACCGTCTTCGATGAGCGACTCGGTCGCCGTCGGCGAGAGAAACACGCGCATCTCGCCCCAGCCTTCGGTACCCTCGTCGGTGTCGACGCGGACGAGCACGCGCTCCATCGATTCGAGTTCGCCGTGATTCGTGGTGTACGGGGCGATTCCGAGATGCTCGTCGGTACTCGTTAGCGGAACGTCGACAGTAACCGCTGTCACGTCGGTTATCTCCATACAAACGCTTGTAGGGGGCGACAGTATGAAAGTATCGTTTGTTACAGACTCGCGTCCGTGGCCTCCCGAATCCACGACAGCGACCGCTCGGGCAGCAGCCCGTAGTTGTAGAACGAGACCCGCGGCACGTCGACGGCCCGCAGTGAGTCGACGATATTGACGAGCGTGTCGCCGTCGTGTATCGCCGGGTGGCCCGGGAGGAGTCCGACGTGTAACGGTACGTCATCGGTCACCGCATCGACGCTTCGATAGGCGTCCATCACCGCCTCACGTGAGGACTCGTACGCCGGCAGACAGAAGTAGTCGACGTGCTCGGACAACCGGTCGAGGTCGGCCCCAACCATCCACTCGCGGCCGGGTTCGGGCGCGCCGACATAGTATCCGAGCGGTGTCGACCCGCTCTCCGCGGACAGCTCCGCGTAGAGCGTCGCCAGCGTTTCTTCGCGCACGTCGACGTAGTCAGCGACCGCGTCGTGCTCGCGGAGCCACAGCTCGGGTGAGAGTCCGTGTGGAACGGTTCCGTCGACGATTTCGTCGAGCGTCTGCGCGACGGTGTCACGAGCTGATTCGACGTCGACGCCCGCGTCCGACGCGGTCGCCCGACAGTGGTCGCAGAAGCACAGTCCGAAGAGGAACTCACCGAGCGTTCCCAGCCGAGCGTGAATTTTCTGGTGGTGCCAACCGAATCCCGTCCCGTAGAAGTAGTCGAAGGTCTCGAGTTCGATTCGGTCGAAGTGGCCCGAGTCGGTCAGGTCGCGGACGAGTCCGATGAGGTACTCCTGCACGTCGGGGTTCGACGGGCAGAGGCCGAAGACGAGGTCGTCGCCGTGCGCGGAGGTCAGCGTCACGTCTCGGTGGCGCATCCCGAGCCGCGAGTTATGGCAACCGACCGTCCACGAGTTCAACCGGACGTTCTCGAGGCCGTCGGCGATTTCAGCGACCCAGTCACCGGTCATTCCCTCGTACGGAACCGGTTCGAGGCGGCCGTAGCTGCCGCTAGGGCGGAAGTACGAACTCGCGTGTGCGAAGAAGGTCCGTCGCTTCGGGTTGTGCGGCGCGAACGCTTGTACGGCGTGATAGTTCGTCGCGAGGGTCACCTCGTCGACGCCCAGTTCGTCGATGCGAGCGCCCGTTTCTCGTGGTCCCGCATCGAGCATGTCCCACGGGTACGCCCAGATAGCGAACTCCATAGCGGGTCGTCACGCGGGTCGATAATAAATATACAGGAGGGTCGTTACTCCTTGACTGCGCCGGCGGTCATCCCCGCCACGATGTACTGTTCGAGGAACGCGAACAGAACGAGGAGCGGGATGATACCGATGACCGAGACGGTGAGCATCATCCGCCAGTCGGTCTGGAGCGCGCCGACCATCGAGAAGACCCCGCGCGGGATGTTGTACTTCCCGCTGTCGGTGAGGAACGTCAGCACGAACAGTAGCCGGTTCCACGCGTACAGGAACGTGTAGGTGATGCTGGCGACTAGCGCGGGTTTGGTCAGCGGAAGAACAATCTTCGTGAGTACCTGTAGCTGGCTGGCACCGTCGATGCGGGCGGACTCCTCCAGTTCGACGGGCACGGTCTTGAAGTAGCCGTAGAGCATCCAGATGTTGAACGGGAGGGTGAACGCCGCTGCGGGGACGATAACGGCCAGGTACGTGTTGAACAGTCCGAGTCGGCTGATGACGTCGAACAGCCCCACGATGAGTACCACGGGGGCGAACATCTGGACGACGAGGACGGCGAGCAGGAACGTCCGCTTGCCCACGAAGTCGTTCCGCGCGCAGGAGTACGCCGCGGGGATCGCGAGCAGAAGCGTCAGGACGACGGTTCCGAGCGAGATGACGAAACTGTTGGCGATCCAGAGGAGCACGTCGGTCTGCGTCCAGACGTCCACGTACGCCCCGAGAGACGGCTGGGACGGCACGAGCGTCGCCGGCGCGGAGAATATCTCCGACTCCGGTTTGAACGTACTGGAGAACATCGCGTAGAACGGGAACATCATTATCCCGAGCAGGGCAATGAGCATGCCGTAGACTCTGACTCGGCGCAGTCCGCCCTCGTCGTGGCCTGCCATCGTCACAGTTCCTCACCTCCGCGAGTGTAGACCCTGAGATAGACGATGGCGAACAGGAGCAACAGCAGGAACCCGATGACGCTGTAGGCGGCACCGAGCCCGAGGTTCCCGTTCTGCAGTCCGACCTGGTAGATGTGTATCACCAGCGTCGCGGTCGTGCTAATCGGACCGCCGCCCGTCATCGTCCAGATAACGTCGAAACTGACGAAGGTCCAAATCGTCGAGAGGAGCGTCGCCATCAGGATGACGCTCTTGAGCTGTGGGAGCGTGATGTATCGGAACTGGTGCCACCGCTCGGCCCCGTCGATGGCCGCGGCCTCGTAGAGGTCCTGCGGAATCGACTGCAGACCCGCGAGGAAGATAATCGCCATGAACGGCGTACCGATCCAAATGTCCGCCACGACGACGCCTAACCACGCGATGTCTGGGTTCCCGAGAATCCCGATACCCTGCTCTATCACACCGAGTTTGAGCAAGATGGCGTTGAGGTAGCCGAACTGTGGATGTTCTATCCACCGGAAGACGACCGCAGAGATGGCGTACGGAATTCCCCACGGGATGAGAAACGCCGTTCGGAAGAACTTCCGACCCCGAATGTCGCCCTTGAGGTGAACTGCGATGAGCAGACCGAGTAGTGTCTTCCCGGCGACGCCGACCGCGACCCACCGTCCCGTTTGCCAGAGGAGACGGTAGAAGATGTCGCTGTTGAAAATGTCGACGTAGTGTTGCAACCCGACGAACGTCTCGATAGTCGAATCGGCGGGAGAACGGTACAGCGACAGGCGGAACGTCTCCAGTATCGGGTACCCGACGACGGCGACGAGGAACACCGCAGCGGGCGCTATCAAGAGGTACGCGCGGCGATTCCGCTTGACGTGCGCGGCGGACTGTGCCAGTCGCGAATCGTCGCCTGTCTGGGTGCGTTCTTCAGCGAGGCTCATATCGTTGCATTAGTTCATCGCGTCTTCGAGGTCACTCTGGGCGTCGTTCAAGGCCTTTTGCGGACTCTTCTGGTCGGCGAGCGCTTCTTGTATCGCTTGGACCATCCGGTCGTTGAACTGGCTGAAATTGCTGAGCTTCGGCCGGGCACGGGCGTACTGTCCCGCCTCGACGAACGGCCCCCAGTTCTTCGACTCGGAGAAGTACTCCCGTTCGCCGACCGCCTCGACGACCGGGAGGAAGCCCTTCTGCTTCGAGTACTGGAAGCGGCGCTCCTCGTCGAAGTAGAAGCGAATGAGATCTCGCGCGACGTCCTTGTGCTCGCTCTGGCTGAAGATTCCCAGCGTGTCGATGGTAAACAAGCTGTACCGGCCCGCGGGACCCTCTGGGACCTGGACGATACCGTAGTCGAACTCGACTTCGCCATTCTCCTGTGATTCGGTTATGTTGAGCCCCGTGTACACGTGCCCGATGACCATCCCGAGGTCACCGTTCTCGAACAGTTGACGGATGTCCTGTCGGGTCGACGAGAGCGGCGAGGACTGCGTCACGCCGTGTTCGAGGTGGAGGTCGGTGTAGAACGAAAGCGCCTCGACGGCGCCGTCGGAGTTGACGACGGGCATCCCCTCGTCGTTAACCAGGTCGGCACCGTGCGACCAGTGGTAGTGGTAGTACTGCGATCCCGTCTCGATGGCGTCGGCGCCGGCGAGACCGAGCGCCGGGATGCTCACCTCGTCGCTCTCGGTGAGGGCCTTCGCCGCCGCGAGCATATCTTCCCACGTGTCCAGCGTCGGGTTCTCCGGGTCGAGACCAGCGGCCTCGAACGCGTCTTTGTTGTAGTAGAGACACTTGTTCGACGCGGCCCATGGGACGCCGTAGTGCGAGCCGTTGTACATCGTGCCGTTGGCGACTCCCTCGGCGAACTTCTCGCCGAACTCACCGTCCATCAGGTCGTCGACTGGTTCGAGCGCGTCCTTTCCGACGAGTTGCGGAATCCACCGAGCGGGCCAGCGACTCACGTCCGGGGCCTGGCCACCGTCGACTCGGTTGTTCACCGTTTGTCGTGCGTTGTCCCAAGTTACACTCGTGAACTCGACGTCGACGTCGTACTCCGACTCGAAGGCGGCGTTGTTCTCCTCGAAGAACTGCTTGATGTTGTCGCCGACCCCCATCGTGAGAAGTTGGACACTCTGCGTGTCGTCCCCACCCTCACCGCTGCCCTCGCCGTCGGAGCCGCTTTCGCTTCCGTCCCCGCCGCCGGTACAGCCGGCGACGGCGATCATGCCACCAGCGCCGAGCGCTTGAAGCAGCCGCCGACGGTCCAGAGTCTGTCCGCTAGCTTCTTCTGTGGTATTCTCTCGCATCATCGCTACCAATTGCTCCCACATATATAATTGTTTTTATCCATATTTTATTTTCATTATGGTTGTCGGTGTCTCACGTGTTCTGTTCGTGAACCGCATCGAGCAGCGAGGCGAGCTCCTGGGCGATAATCGACCGAATCCGCTCCCCCTTCTCGGCGCTCGCCTCCTCGGGGAGTCCGATGGCGCCCGTCTCGGAGTACGCGTCGAACGACCGGTAGACGCTCACCGAGCCCCCGTCGAGGAGGTCCTGTCCGCCCCAGCGGTACGACTCGTGTAGCGGTTCACCGTTCCGCGTGGACGAATCGCCGACGAGATCGGGCCGGACCGCGAGCATGAGCGACGTTTCGAACTCGCCCCCATGAGCCATCCCTCCGGTGTCGGTGTCTCGAAGCGCCTCGATTCGGTCAGTCGCCAGCTCGAAGTAGGTCGTTCCGAGGACCTCGGCGTCGGTCTCGACACCGACCGTGCTGACGACGGACCCGATGAGGGGGCCGTTGCCGCCGTGGCCGTTGACGAACAATACGGCGTCGAAGCCGTTTTCAAGTCCCGTGTTCGCGATGTCCTCGAGCGTCGCGCGAATCGTTTCGAAGTCTAACGACAGCGTCCCGCCGAAGGTGAGGTGGTGCGGTGAGAACCCGCTCCACACCGTCGGCGAGACGACGACCGGGAGACCGTCGGTCTGCTCGACCGCGGAATCGACCATCGCCTCGACCAGGAGGGAGTCGGTCACCACCGGCAGGTGTTCGCCGTGCTGTTCGATGCTCCCTACCGGAATCACCAGAATCGACCCCGGTTTCGCTCCAACCCCTCGAACCTCGGCCGCAGTCATTCCTGCCCACTCGTGCCCTCGTCGTCCGATTGAATCATACATCATGTCAGGCGGAGTCCCTCAGTTGCGTCTCGCTCACCGGTACGCGCGCGCCGTCGCTACCAAAGAGGTGCATGTCGTCCACGTCGAACCCGAGCGTTATCTCGTCCCCGACGGTCGGTCGGAACTCGCTTTCGACCCGCGCGACGACCTCGGACGAACCCTGGGCCGTCTCCAGATAGAGGAAGTTGTCCGAACCGACTGGTTCGACGACGTCGACAACTGTCTCGACGTAGCCTCCCTCACGGTCCGGCGTGAGGTCTTCCGGTCGGACGCCCAACGTGTACTCACCAGAGGGAATGTCGACGCCTATCGTGAACTCGAAGCTCGGCGACTCGAAGCGAACGCCGCCGTCGTGGTCCGTTGCGGTCACCTCGAAGAAGTTCATCGAGGGCGACCCGATGAACCCGGCGACGAACTCGTTGTTGGGCTCGTCGTAGCACCGCTCCGGGGGGTCGACCTGCTGGAGTTTGCCGTCGTTGAGGATGACGATGCGGTCGGCCATTGTCATCGCCTCAGTCTGGTCGTGAGTGACGTACACTGTCGTGACGCCGAGGTCCTCCTGAATCCGCTGAATCTCCGTCCGCATCTGCGTCCGGAGCTTGGCGTCCAAGTTCGAAAGCGGCTCGTCCATCAGGAACACGTCGGGGTCGCGTACGATGGCTCTCCCGAGTGCGACCCGCTGTTGCTGGCCGCCCGAGAGCTGTTTCGGGAGGTCGTCTAACAGCTCCGAAATCTCCAGCATCTCGGCGGCGTCCTCGACGCGGTCCCGAACCTCGTCGTCGTCTTCCCCGGCGAGACGTAGCCCGAAAGACATGTTCTCGCGGACGGTCATGTGGGGGTACAGCGCGTACGACTGGAACACCATCGCGATGTTCCGGTCCTGTGGCCGCACGTCGTTGACGACGTTCTCGCCGATAGCGATTTCCCCTCCGGAGACGGTCTCAAGCCCCGCCACCATCCTGAGCGTCGTCGACTTCCCGCAGCCGGACGGCCCGACGACGACGACGAACTCCCCGTCGTCTACGGTGAGGTCCAACCCCTCGACGGCGAGGATGTCCCCGTCGTACTCCTTACTCACGTTCGATAGTCTTACCTGGCTCATGTCGACTGAGGACTACTCCTCAATCCCGCATAATAAATGTTGGTAATGGAGGCGAACGCCGCGCTCCCAACCGTGTTGAATCGCATTCGGCGCCGCCGCGGTCTTCTTAACCCTCTAGTCGTCGGGTGAGATGCCCGCCCGGTCGTCGGTTCTCGCCTGCCCTCGCGTCTAACCAAGGGACTCGGCGGCGGTCCCCGTCACGTCACCACCGTCGGCACCCCGTATTCAACACGGTCGAAAATGCAGAACCACGACGTACGCCTGCACGACTGTTGACATTCGTTGAACACGCCTTCTCGACCGGCATTTCGGCCTATTCACGGGACGTGGTTTCGCTCTCGGATTCGACGTGCTCGGAAAATACGTCTCTGTTTGAGGTAAAAATAGCGTATTACTCGCTGTACTTTTTTCTGTGGTGAATTCTCTAGGTATCTTTTCCGAGAGAGTTGAATACCAATTGAACAGGGGGAAAATATTTTCACCGAGTGCGGGAAAGACCGTAGCATGTCCGATGGCAACGTCAAAACAATACGCGCGGTCGAAACGACGTTCGATATTCTCGACGCTCTCAGCGGCGTCGAACCGGCCGGCCTCTCGGAGATCGCGTCGACAGTCGACATTCCGGCAAGCACGATTTACGTCCACCTCAACACGCTCGTCGAGCGGGGCTTCGTCGTCAAGGACGCCGGAGAGTACCGTCGCTCGTTTCGCTTTCTCGAGGTTGGTGGGGACGTCCGGCAACGAGTCGACATCGCCCGACTGCTCAGGAATAAGGTCGAAGAGCTCAGCCGAGTGACGGGCGAGATAGTCGGCGCCGCGGTCGAAGAAAACGGGAAACGGGTCATTCTGTATCGAAGCACCGGGGAGAAAGCCGCGGCGGACGAAATTCCGATCGGGAATCGCACGGAGATGCATTGGACCTCGCTCGGAAAGGCGATCTTAGCGTACCTTCCCGAGGCTCGCCGGGCGGAAATCGTCGAGCGACACGGTCTCCCATCGGGGACAAACAGAACCGTTAGCTCGCTGGCGGAACTCGAAGACTCGCTCGCTCGGGTCCGTGAACGGGGCTACGCCATCGACGACGAGGAACACCTCCGCGGTATTCGAGGTATCGCCGTTCCGCTTCTCGATAAACATGGAGATGTCAAGGCGTCCATCGGCGTGACCGGACCCCGAGACCGGTTCACACCGGCCTACATGGCGGAGCTACTGAACGTACTGCAGTACAGCAAAAACGAACTCGAGGTTCGTAACCAGTACTCCGAGTACACGACCATAGACGGGTGATTACCGGCGCTCACCGCGAATAGATTACGAAACTATGTCTGTAATACATTGCGGCGCGATACGAATGGGTATCACTCGTCTCGGAATCTCTCCGACCTTCCGGCCGAGAAGATCGATAAAACGACGACGCGTCGGTAGAGTCATTCATAGAATAATATTGCATAAAATAAGAAATATTAGTGCATCGATAGCCCTCTCCATATCGCCGCCGGAGCGACCATCTAGTGGACGGGGGGATCACAGTCATCCACACATAGGATGTTCTTTGTACCAAATCGATGCTCAAAATCGGATAAAACAAATATTCAACGTCGTATCTCTGACGATAGATTACAGATGATGACCTCTGTACTCGCGAGGATACCCGCGTCGGCATGACTTGTTCAGTTTCGAATAGCCGTGGATGATAATAACGGCCCATATAATTGAATGAATACCACAATACAAATGGCTCAGAAATAGCTGCGAACTCACTCACTAAACCGCTGCGGAGCGCACCGAGTTCCGTTCGCGTGTTCACGTTCGCCATCGACGCTTCGAGCAAGAGGGAGTCGAGTACCGACGACGGGCCGACGCGGTCGACCGAGGTTCGATCTCACTGCTCGCGCCCCGTAGCATACGACCGCCCTGGAGAGGACACTCGAACTGATATAGCCGACCGCGAAGAGGTCGGCCGATGCCTCGGCGAAATCCTCGAACGTGAGCCAGTTTTCCCACGACGGTTCCGCATGGGAGAACCCCTTGATCCCGTCAGCGGCGACTTTCGTCACGAGACGTGGGGAAGTCCATCGGCGGTAGAGCCTGCGGAGTACGCCCCACCCTCGCTGTTGGAGAGGTCTGGGCCGCCCCGGTACGCACCGGGCGTGCTACCGACCCACGAGGAGACGAGCGAGCCATCGAACCCGAACTTCCCGATATACGCGTTTTTGTTTCGTGACCGACGTGCGCTCTGTATTCAGCACGAACTCGGCAAACTATCAGCTGCTGAGGATTTCAACAGATCCAGCTGAACCTACCCAATGAGAGGAGTCCTCACGTGTTAGCGTCGGGAAGATATCAACCGCTATTGAGACTCCGGTGACGACCAACGAACGCAGCACCCAGCGCGACAACCGTCAGTCCAAGGTAGGCAAACGTGACGCCTGACGAGATCGTCTGATTGTACACTCCGAGATAGTCTAATGGGATGATATTGTTCATCGGACCACCATACCACGCAACCAGATACAACATCTCGAAGACGCGGGGACGACCAGTCCAGACGCCAATAGCGAGTGCCACCGCGGGAATAAAGAGCACGCCGACTGCCCATCCGAATAGTGCGCCGAACGAGCTACTAATAGCGAAGCGGACTGCTGCGGGTACAGTCAATGCGATTCCAACGACGACAGCCGCAAGGTACGTCGACGCCAGTAGTACGTTCCGCCCGCTAGTGACGAAGACGAGTTCTCGAGTTCGGTACGTCTGGTCCCTTGTTGCGAGATGAGACCACAGCGACAAGGGCAGCAAGAGAGCAATCGGGATGATAACCGACCTGAGTGCAGTCACGGACGGGACAAACGTTCCAAGAAATGCGAGGACACACGCGACATACCACCAGCGCGGTTGTCCCCGAACTGCGAGTCGGAGTTCGGAAAGGAAGACGAGCGGGAATCGGACTCCTGTCTGTGAGACCGGTGGCAACGACTCGGGGTCTGTAGAAGAATCACTCGTTTTGGCGCCTGGAACTACGCTTTGGAGAGGGCTGGACTCGTGGTGTTCATCGCTGCCGCCGGTGTCCCCGGACGAGAACTGGGGAAGCGACCAGAGGCCAGTCTCGTCGAACCGGTTGAACGAGATGTACGACGCGAGGAGCAATGCTGCGGTAAGGCCGAATATAGGGGCTCTCGTGAGGAGATGGCTCGCCGTCCACGTGACTCCAGACCATGCGAACGGACTCAGTTCGGTTGCTGAATTAGTGTAGAAAAAGCCGACATCCGTCCCGTCGAAGCTCGGGTATTGCGCAGCAATCGCTTGACCCATGCTCTCTCGGAAGATGTGAATCCCTGCGATATCAACCAGCCCAGAGTGTGCTCCGAGAAGTGTTAGGAGTATCGCTCCAAACACATAGATGATATTACCAGCCGTCCCGCGGAGAAATCGGTTACACTCGAAGCAGACTGCTCCGGCGGCGACTATCGTCATCGTTGGTAGTGTCACCAACAAAAATGGAGAAAACAGGGCCCAAATATCGAACCCACCGGTTCCCTGAATGACGAAGGTAGCGCCTGTTAACAGAGCAAGGGCTAGTGTTGTCATCGTGAGGAGTGCAAAGTTACTCAGAGTCTTGCCGAGCAGGTAGCTACTATCCGATATCGATGATGTTGCGACGAGCTGGTCGATTCCCGTTGTTCGGTCGCGAACGACGCTCCCACCGACGAGGACATACCCGAACACGAAGAGGGAGATGGTACCGATGGCACTCAGCATCGCGCCGTACCACGCCGCTGTTGGGACGCCTGTGTACTCGTTAGCGATGATGAGTGATGCGTCGACCGTAATGAGCTTCGCGAAGTACGCGAGTACGACAGGAACAACAAGCCACTTCACAGTCCGAGACCGCTCTCGGAAGTCGGCTCCTGCGACTGCAAAGACCTCTGTGAGCATCACCTTACCCCTCCGCCAGTCACATGGAGATAGGCATCCTCCAACGTCGGCTCAACTTGCTTGGCGTTGGGGTTTGGGGGTTCCTCTGCGACAGCACGAACTTGAAGTCCATCCCGTCTTCGCGTTGTGCCACTAATCATATACTGTTGTTTGACTGTTGCTAATTCGGCGTCCGGAACGACCCACTCCCAGACAGCATCTTCGGCACGTGAGAGTAAGCCTGCCGGCCGTTCGTGAGCGAGGAGTTCCCCGTCTGAAAGTAACGCAATGTCGTTGGCTGCTGCTTCGATATCTGAGACGATGTGGGTCGAAAGAATGACGATACGATTCTCGGAGATATCCGTGAGCAGATTCCGGAACCGGACGCGTTCTTCTGGGTCAAGTCCGACTGTCGGTTCGTCGACGACAAGCAATCTGGGTTCGGCGAGGAGACTTTGTGCGATGCCAATTCGCTGTTTCATTCCGCCAGAGAATCCACCTAATCGGCGGTCTCGGTCGTTTTCGAGATTCACCAACCGCAGTAATTCTTCGATTCGGTCACTTGCATCGCTGATTCCTCGGATGCCAGCGAGATACGACAGGAACTCTTCTGCGGTCAGGTTTGGATAGACTCCAAAGTCTTGCGGTAGATAACCGAGGTTTTCCCGAATGGCCTGTGGGTTTTCAGTCACTTCAGTACCGTTCCAGTAGACTGCTCCCTCGGTCGGTTCTTGATAGGTCGTAATAATTCGCATCAGGGTTGATTTCCCTGCACCATTTGGTCCGAGAAGACCGATGATGCCGCTATCGAACGACAGGTCGATATCTCGGAGCGCCCACGTGTCTCCGTACCGTTTTCCGAGATCTTCGACTGTTAGGTTCATAGTCATTCTAACACTCAGTTATGACTGACCTGTATATCTAATCACACATATATTTGTTGAATGTTTGATTGGTGTTGGAACTGAGTCTACGGGCGATGAAAACCAGACCATCCAATACGATGAGTTTCAATTACCGCTCAATCGCTCAATGGTGCTGGATGCGGCAGCATTCAAATCACCGAGAATCTCGTGAACTCGTCGTGAGATGTGTCGTTCACAACATCAAGCGTACCGCAACATAGCCAAATCAACCGCTGTATGGCGGTTCACTAGAGTCGACTAATTTTATAAATTTGAGTTGAGACCGCTTGGTAGGAGTGAACGACCACACTAAATAATTGGAGTAAAGGACCAACACGTGGTTATATCTTCACAGTATGAACAGAACATCAGTATCGGTAGAACTTACATACATATTTTTGTAATGGTACTGGTTTCACCGGAACGTGATGAAAGCATCAGCAGCAGAATATCTCAACGCGTGCGACCTACACAGTCTCGCAGGGGACAAGGGCGAGATTGGGGTAACGCGAAACTATATATTGAATAATCCTAAATTATTATCTACTTCGTATGGGTTCTGCGTCTCGAGATCACGAGTATGGCAGAGTTGTGGAGGTCATCCTCTCTGCAGCAATCCTGGCAATGGGGATCTCGTTCGTTGCACTCGGTCCAGATATCCCGTGGCCACCGGTTATCGAACTGGCAGGGGCAGGGATTTGGACGTTGGCTCTCCCAATAGGACTCTTGGCAGTTTTATTGGTATCTAGGCTTGCAACTACTGACAGATCCAACTGGTATACTCAGGTGATTTTCATCGTCTCAGTAGTCACGATTCCTGCCAGCACCTACGCTACCATTGGCCCATACATCGATCGTTCCAATCCGCTTCTTAATGTATTTCCAGCGTCGGTTCTCGGAGTCATACTGGCGAGTGCCGTAGTGATTACTAGTCTTAGTCGGTTTGCCGAGGTTAGCTCATCCTAAACAGAACTCATCTGAATGCCGCCTTACTGACAGGAAAAGTCAATGTGAATTGAACGGCACCGTCTGGTTAAGGGATAAACAAATCGAAGAGCTAGTTTCTTATGCCACTCTCAGATCTGCTCAACTTTTCACTAACCACATCAGTCGCTCAACAGAGAAGCACCAGCTCAGGAGATTAACAAGATAGTGCCGTCTCGACGCGACCGCAGTTAGTCGTCGTTCGACAGTAATTTTGACGCGTTCTTCAGCATCGCTCCGGAATACGCGATACCACCGAGGGTAACAGCGTCACGATTTCGTCTCTGAGGTCTTTTGTCTCCCAGTCTCTGTCCGACTCAAGCAGATAGTTGAGGACTGTTGGCCCATCTATGTCCCCTGCTCGATGAGCTGCGATGAGTTTTTCCACAGCCGAATCAAGTGTGTTGATTGCACGTCTGTATGCTCTATTTTCTGGGGTTGGAATCCACTCTGGGAGATACAGATACGTTTGGCTGATGCGTTCGAAATGCGCTAAAATACGCTTGAAAGCAGGTTCTAAGTCCCAGTCTTCTGTGGAGAGATCAACACCAAAGAGCGCATCCACGATAATATTGAGCGTGAGATGCTTCATCTCTTGTTCTAAATCGACTGTCTCTCCCGACGAAAATCCGATCGATCGTTGACTGAGTATGTGACGTGATTACTGACTGGTACTCTTCCATCCGTTTCGGATGGAAGACAGGCTCGATTCCTTGGCGCTTTGCTCGCCACTCCTCACCTTCAGCGATGACAAGCCCATTGCCGAGAAGTGACCTCGTTACCATTTTTTGGAACCCCCCTTTTTGCTAGCTCTCACCATTCGTGAGAAGGACCCGTTCGATGTCATCGGGCTCTGTAGGCAGGATAAGTCGCTGTCCAGCAACTCGAAGCTGGACAACTGGACCGTATGCTTCGTTTAATTCCGTGAACCAATCAAGCGGGTCACGACGGAAGAATTGGTACGTATGTCCGACAACCGGAGGTGACGGTGGCTCGGGTGGTGTTTTCCGAGTACGTGAGCTGGTCTCGTGGTTACTCATACGAATGTTTCACCTCACGGAGTCGTGCTTGTGGTCTCCTGTACACATCAACTCTCTGCGAGTTGGTATTGAGTTGCATCCGCTTTGAACGACTCATACTGCTCACGCGCCCACTTGACGGCTTCTGGAGCTGTGTTCATCAACATACCTTGTACGCCACCATGTTGATGGACAGTAATCCCAGCAACTACGTCGTCTTCCCCTTCCATGACCCAGAGTGCGTAGGGGAGTTCGTCATCCGTAACAAGGAGAACCACCCGTCCGGAGTCGATCAATTCAGTAAACGACTCCCGGTAATCAACCAACACAGATAGAACGTCCTCGGATACAATGATCTCTGCCGTGCATTGCGTCTCTCGAACAGCAGCCTCAACATCGTCGATATATGATTTGAGAACAACCGGTGCAAGGCCAACCATCTTCTCGGACTGTCGTAACCGCTCAGTACTCGAACTAAGAGCAGATTCTGGGAACTGTGAATCTGCTATTGAAACGGTTGCTTGTCGAAGGAATATTGTCGGGACCTCCTTCAGATTTGGATTTTCATTTAGTATTTCGCTGGCATGCTGTACATCATGGATCTTACCCAGATACTCCTCTCTAATATTTAGAGAAGCCTTCCCGAGTGGAGTCGTTTGATATTCTCGGTTATGAGACTCAACGCACTCGTACTGGAGTAAATCTGTGATTGCTCGGTCGACAGTCGACCGCGAACAGTCAACGGACTCAACAAGTTCTGGTTTCCGCTGTGGTTGCTCGTGAAGCGCTTGTAAGATCTCAAACCGCTTCGCAAGTACCCTCGAGAAGTCAGTATCCAGCGAATCATTCATGATGTCTCTAAATCAAATTTTGACAACACTAAAACGTCAGGGTTGGTGTCGTTTACATCCGACAACACATGAATTATATCAACAAACTGAGTGCGAACGTTACGTTCAAGAACGTCGCTACGTAGGCTGTATTGAATCTCTGTGCAGTAGTATCTGTTTGTTCTCTTTCAGACATTCCCTTTACTCGATAGTAAAGCCACAAGTAGTGGCCAGCAACGAGAAGCATCGCAAGTGTTCCCCCCGGGGCGTGGAGTATACCTGCACCAACGCCGGCAATGGCCGTACAGATTGCTGACAGTAGTATACTCGTTGATACTCCAAGGTCTTGTGTGAACGTCTGGATTCCAGCTCGCTGGTCATTCATAATTCGCCGTTTCCAACGACTCTGTGAGCAGTTCTAGGTCAAGCAAAGCACTATATCTACGAACTGCTCGCTTCTCAAACTGGCCTAACTAGACAGTGCCGTTGAATATTTGCTCTCAGTCTGCCGTTGTCTTGCAAACCATGACGACATTATCATCACATGGCATGTGACATCAGATTACCTCATTCATTAGAGATATCATCACTGTTCGGAAAATTGGAACGAATCTGAACGTTTCAACAGATTCAGTTAGTCCATCTAATGTAATATTCACCTTGGATTTCCACTGCGTCCTGGACCGTCACAAAACACGGCGACGATTGCACTAGTCAGTCTAACCGCCGCTATCCGAACTATACACCCCATCGTTTCCGGAGAAAACCCGGACACTCAACCGAAGAATCCAGACGACTCGACTTCGATCAGATACGCGTGATCTTTGCTCTCAGCGTTGGAATTCATCCGTCCGCTTCACACAACGTCTGGTGGTGCGTTCGAATCGTTTGAGTTGAGGTATCACTCACGGCCGCAACACGCGCCTGTGTGAGCGGCCAGTCACGCTCCACAGCGGCCGTGTACACACACGCTGCAGCGACTGCATGCGGGTTCGTGCCACGATGAGCCCACTCACTACTCGATGTCTCGGCTAACGACCGTGCTCGTCGCCGAATCTGATCCGTCACATCAAGCGCGTCTGCCACTCGTGGAACGAACTCGGCAGGAGTAGCTGGCTTTGCAGGCAGCCCCAATTCTGTATTGAGTGCGTTGTATGCCGACCGAACCCGTGATTCTACCACCCGTGCGAGTGGGACAAGTTCAGCGAGCGTTCGTGAGAGCCCTGCACATCGACAGGCGGCGTGGACACTCGCAGCCGCGACCGCTTCGATCGACCGTCCGGGCAGCAGATCCGCCTGCTGAGCAGACCAGAAACACCGGCATGCTTGGTCACGCAAGCGATCCGGGAGGTCGAGCACGCCGGCGAGTCGCCGGACTTCGTCCAACCCGTGAGCCAGCCGACGCTCACGACTCGATTGGTACCGACTCCGACTGTGCTGGGTTCGGAGTCGGGAGAGCTGCTGTCGTTGCTCGCCCGGGCTCGGGGTCCCGTTCGCGTCGACGTGTCGGCCGATCTCCGTCGCGAGGCCGTGATCGTGCCGCGTCGGCGTTCGCGGCGCGCCCACCCGCTTGCGCTCGTCACGCTCGAACGACCGCCACTCAGGACCGCGGTCGATACCATGCCCGTCGATGATGAGCCCACACGACTGGCACCGCCGTTCACCAGCGTCGGTAATGACTTGGCTGCCACACTCCGGACAGGAAGCGTTTCCACAGGATTTGCCGCACGATTCGTCGAACTGTCGCTCGTAGACATCTCGTGTCGCCATCTCGAACACCGCGCGACGCATCTCGCTGCGCCCCGCACCCGTCAGGGGCTCAAAAAACGCCGTCGCCGTCTCGGACAGGTTGGCTTCGGTTGGCGGTCATTAAATGACTGAACCACAATACCAAACATGCTAGCAGGCAGACTAGCGTTGCAGGCTCGTCGTGTCACACAAGACGCGCCCTGTTCTGCAAGGGTGCGAAATCGCGTACCAAGCTATCCGCACCTACACCCCTTGATAACTCCCTCGTGGGCCTCGTGCCCACCGAGTTTCGTGCACTCGACACTCGAGTTATCGATATCTGTGGGCCACGAGTCGCGGACTGCGGTAGTAAGAATTTCTCACCAGGCGAAAAGTTAACTGAGACAACAGATGACTGTCTTGTATGAGTAGCTCACCATGGACTGCGAACTTCGCGACTGAAAAAAGCAAATGTGCAGCCGACGTCCAACGCCTCCTCGACAAGTATCCCCAGCCGGTCGTCTACGAAGTCATGAGTGAACTGCTCCGTCGAGAGATGCGCGAGCAGTTTGCTGGTGAGTACGCCGCAGCCCAGCAGTCCGAAGACTGACGATAGCGGCGAAGTGCGAAGACTTCGTCAACGACTACTCGAGGTCACACCGGCCAGCGTCGACACAGTTCCAGCATGGCAGCTCTTCGGACAATCCATCACACTCGCAGGGAGGGGCCGTTGTGCCGTCACCGGCTCTCGGTGGAGCACCGCCGTCAGCGACGGCGCGCATCTGCACGGCGAGGTCGAGTAGTGGTGGTCGAATCGCAATCGCAACCCGATGTTTACACGGACCGTCACTACTTGCGTCAGCGAGACACGAACACGAATCGGGCACACTATCGCGAATTCGAACGCGGTACTCATGCGCAGCCGGGTCGGTATAGCTCTTGTTTCGCACGCGGACATCGCCGTCGAGGAGTTCGAACGCGAACGCCTCGTACTGCGCTCGCTTGAGGATGCGCGTAGGTGGGTCGAACTCTGGTAGTACAGGAATCATGGTAGTCAGCGCGCAATGCGCGCACCCGTTCGGGCGCATGAAAAACTACACTGCTGAACAGAGTGACAGGTGACACAGAATGAGGTCGGATTCTTTTTGCTGCCCTGTCCTGATCGTCCTGCAGTCAATACAGGTGCGACACCGACCAGGGGAGTCGTGACTGAAAGACGTATTCAGAGTTGGCAGGGTCGCCCAAGTTCTCGTTCGTACTGCGATTTAATTTGCTCGAACAAATCCTGGCCGAACTCTGTCTGGATGCGAGGCGCGGCGGTAGCAAAGAACTCGTCCAGATTCTCGAACTCGGCAAAGTGGTCGTTCGTCTCGGCCTCGTCGTACCGACCTTGGCACTCGTACTTGAGCGCCTGGAGGCAATTATCGATCAGATCCATGTCCTTGACGAACTGTGCCGTTGGGGTGTCACGGGCTTCGTACTCTTCCCAGAGTGACAGCAATTCGGTGTCCGCGAACGGTCCGACGAGATCGGTTACTGCGCCCCGTTCAGCCGCCTCTTTCTCGGACGTGGAGATGGTCTGACGTCCGTCTTCCGCGCGGGTTGCGATATCGCCCGTTCGAGCTTCGCCGAGGTCGTGAATGAGTGCCATCGTCACTGCTTTCTGACGGTCAACGTCTTCCTGCTCGGCATAGAGCAGACAAAGCGACGCTGTCCCCCACGTGTGGGCTGCGACCGATTCAGGCGAGTCGATATTCCGAAGCACCCATCCCGTCCGAAGTTCGTCCTTCAGGTCGAACCATTCAAGCAAGGAGTCGAGTTCGTCGGTCATCATATCGTGGAGAAGGGAAGTGGCCAGTTCAACTCATCGAGACTATTCCACCGGGGCGCCGACAGTCAATCAATAAATCAGCAGGAACGGTGTACCGAGTAATTCACCGCTGGACCTGCGAAAACAACACCCGGTGAAGAGTTCTATACACCCTCTGTTACAGACAAACTACGTCTAACAAAGAGGCATCAACAGAGCCGCGACAGCCGAACCACAGATGGGAGGCCTCAGACCACGTCAAGTGTCGACAGAATCTCTTCAGCCGTCCCGCTAATCCGACCCAGTCGCTCTTGGAGCACGTCCGTCTCGTCGCCCTGCCACGCCGCGAGGTAGAACGCCGACTCACTCGTGTCTAAGCCGAGATAGCGACCGACAACGTACGCAACGGCCTCGGCTTCGACCTCGCGTTTCGCCCGCTCGGTCGCGTCAGTAATGTCGAAGTGCAGAATCGCGTGGGCGTACTCGTGGATGATCGTTGACGCGAGGTCGGCACGGTTCGGCCGGTCCTTCACTTCCACGAGTGGGGTGAGGTCCTGGACGCTCCGCGACTGGCAGACGCCTTTCGCTTCGCCATGTCGCCACTCGTCGGGATCGACGATACGGACCGTTACGCCGAGGTCTGACGCGATGTTAGTGAGATCCTCGACGAGCGTGTCAGGCTCACCGGTCGCCGCCGTGTCCAGCTCCGGGAGTGGCTCGCCCTCTGTCTGCGAAATGTCGAAGACTGGAGCGGGCTTGAAACCGACAAGCCCCTCGGACCACTCCTCGGGCGGCGTCTCGTCGTATTCACACTCGCTGTTTTCGTGGTAGCTCGGTGCGTTCCCACACTCGGGACATTGGGTTGTGATGATCGGCGCCCAAATCCAGATCGCCGACTCGCCTTCCTCGACATACCGGTCAAACTCTTCTTGCCACGTCCGGTAGCCAGCGACCTTCGTCGCCTCAGGGCATTGGAGGTTGATGAGGAGGGTGTTGCGATGGGAGTAGTCGTGGAACCGGCTCTGGACGTCCAGCCACGCTTGGAACTGCTCGCTTGCCAGAGCGTCGTCGACGTCGGCAGCGAGATCTGCAAGCCACTGTTCGATCGTGCGATGCATCTCATCGTGTCGCGTGTCGGTCTCGTCGAACGACACCGACGGGGAACTCGTTGTTGCCATTGCGTTCAGTTCTGACGCGTCACTTCAGGACGCGCCGCACCCCTCTGGGGCGCACAAAAACAGGCGGGACGACCTACTGGTCGGTGTCCTCGCGCTCGAGGCTGCGAAGATACTCTCGACACTCGCTGAACAGGCCGCTCGCAGTCGCTTCGCCGGTCGTGAGGTGTCGGACCCACTCAATCGCCCAGCAGTACGCGGGATCGGTCTCACCTGTGCCGTGGATGTACCACCAGCGAGCCGCTTTGAGAACGACTAGTGGGTTCGTCGGTGGTTGCTCGCTCAAGAGAGCCCACGTTATCGACTCAATTTCATCGGGAACGTCGACTCGGGAGAGGTCAGTACTATGTGCGAGTTCGAGATCAACTGGAATCTCGTCGATCGAGACGTCTGACTCTGTCTGTTGGTGACTCATGGAAATCACGTCACACGGACTGTGTCTTCAGCCCGCACCCATCACGGGCACAAAAAATCTCGATGTCGCGCGGGTACCGAGGAGTCTCTCGATCGACGCTATGCGAGGTGCGACACCGCCTCGGGTTCGGATTCGCCAGCGAACTCGTTGCGCTCGACTGGCGTCCAGTCTTCGGTCGTGGTTGGTGCCCACCAATCGACGTGATAGTCACAGGGGGATCCGAGAACCTTGACACGTGCTTTGTCACCGGGAAGTAGTCGTCGAAATTTGTAGATTTTAATAGAAACGCATAACCCGACCATGTCACGCAGGATCTATATTCGATATATCTTTAGAGTATTTCTCAGTATAATGCTGGCTGTTTGCAAGATTTTAATTCACTATAAATACGTATATCGTTGAAAGTGCCCCGACAGTGAGTAAAAACCGATATACAACGTCTGTCATTCGATCATCCTTGATTAATCCACTGACAGTATAACCAAGCACGATGGCAATTGCAGCTAGAAAAAGTTGCCATCCCAAGGTCATGACACTAACTACCACTTACGTGTTGCAGCTACAAGCCTGTTTGCACTTGGTACAGGCATGTGATGAACCTCCACAAGTGGCTAGTCGAGGAAGACACTAATTCAAACAGCGCCTCATCGTGGGCACGCGCAGCAGCGTCAGTCGCAAACACTGACGCATCGTAGCCAACACTTCCACCGAATACAGTCCACTCGTCGGTCACCACACCGCTAGACAGCGACGTGTACTCAACGCGATACTCGGCAGTTGCGGCGTCGACAACAATCCGAACAGCGAGACCACGATCAGGAAGCGACTCTCTCAGGAGTTCCATCGGGCACAGCCTCCAAAGTCAGTAATGGACATCAGCGGGAACGATCCACAGATGGTCGTTCGACCCGACGAGTTGCTCGAGTCGCTCTCGATGCCGAACCCCATCACCGAACTCATCGTAGAGGTACACCGCCGGCCCGCGGTACGCCCCGAGATTGTGGCACGCATGCCTGACGAGGTCCTCATCGCGCATGATCGCCGCAGCGTCAAGGTCGTCAACGCCCTCGCGAACACGCTCGAGATTCCGCTCGAACTCACGAGTGGTCGCCTGCCAGCCGCGCTCAAGCAGTTCTTGGCCTTCCTCCGAGGCAACGGGGACTGCAATCGGCAGGTCGCCCCACCGGGCGCTGCCGGCGACCGTTGTAGAATCGTCATCAAACGTCACATAGTAGTCGAACACCGCCTCGGCGTGGGGAGCAGTGCCCACCAGTTGGTCGAACACATCGGCTGCTCGCGAAAGGGCTTCATCTGTTGTCGATGCAGTTACGAGTGCGTGGATTACCTGGTGCATTCGTCGTCACCTCGCCGACTCAGGAGTCGAAACCGGCTCCGACCCCCTGCGCCGGCGCCCATCGCCGGCGCACACAAACACAACCCACTACGATACACCAGTGTTCAGGTGTACTGTTGCTCTTGAGGGTGTTGGAGATCACTTCAGATCGACTCTGTTGAACCCACTGTTGGCAACAATCGTTGAACCCGTGCTGAACTCAGGGTGTAAGTCGAATCCCGGCATAATATCTCGCCTGAGAGAACCGAATTACTCAAAGCTTCCTGCCGAGTTCCCACTTCATCTTCCAAGTTCACCAGTCGAAACCGGCGGCGTCTAGTATGTACCAGCGCCGGGCCAAGGAACATCAGGCACTTGTTAAGGAGAATAGATAGATTAACACTATGATCGAACTTCCAAAGGTCAATGCTCCGTACAGAAGCACATACTTCCACGAGGGGGTTCCACTGAACCAATTCGCCACTAAAGTTCCGACTGCTGAGAGTCCCAGAAGGCTATACACAATTGGCATTCCTTCTAATGAAAGATAGCCACCAACAACCTCTACAGCTATCATTGTGGAAAGGACTCCACAACAGATAGCTAGGAGTCCAACAGAGGACCGTCGCTTAATGGTTATTCCCATACAAAAATATGACAACCCCCTATAATAAATACTTTGTCATAGTGTGGATACAGATACCTTCTTACTGGCACCGTCTTGCTAACAACTTCTCTGGTATTCAGTTATTGAAAAACCCAATAATGATGCCAAATACATGATTTCTCGAGTCTGAATAGGCACCTGAGTTCATGTGTTAAACTGGATCGCCCACATTTATCAAAAGTTAAGATACGGTTTGTTAATTATATACAATAGATAGTTGTGAGTGTGTTTGAAAATGAGTTAGAGTCGATTCTACTTTATATTGTTTTCAATTATGTTATGATCCTCATCACACCAATAATCGATACCACGGGCAGCATATTCATAATTCATTACACACTTTTCATGTTCAAATCCTGCCTGACCTCTATCAGGTGCATCAAAATTATGTGATAACTCATGTTGGACGAGTTGCTCATGGGGCCAAGGCACTCCATAAACTGGATCAATTGCGTTTACAGAATGGTATTTGCCTGCGACCCCATTATTATTCATCTTGTCAACCCAACCTGTTACAATATGGTTATCTCCATCCCGGAACTTGTCAGTATCATCTGCTATGTCATCTAATAAATTATCTGTATTTGTGCCGACATCGCTTGCATCCCAATGTCCAAAGTGGATTGATCTCTTTGCTTCAATCCCGAACTCAGATCCAAAGATTGCCCATGCATTGAATGTAGCATCCTTGTACGATGCAGAAGGTTCGTGTTCAGAATCGGAAGCAGGGACGACATGTAAGTGAATCTCTCCATCAATTGCCTTTGGCGCACTTGACTGGATTGAGACTGACTCACCACTCACGTCTACTGGGTGTCCAGCAGAAAGGTCCATCTTTCCAGCCTTCACACTCTTCCGAACTACGTCTACATGCATGGGCTTTCCATTTACTAGCGTTGCCTTCGGGTTCTTTGGGTCAACACCATATTTATCAATGAATTTGTCTCTTGCCCTTGACTCAATGGTATTGAACTCTCTGAATGAGATGATCTTGTCATAGTCCCCTTCAGAAAGATACTCAGGAACTTCAGCGGCCTCTGTTACAGTTACTTTCTGAGACCCATCAAGAATTGTATTGTTAAGATAATTTGGCAACTCTCTTTTTGCATAGGCAATTTGGTTTTCTGAGAGTGTGCTGTTTCTATTGCTACTCTCTTGAGACTTTGATTGTTCAGCTGCCACAGCGTTGGTGCCAAGTGACAGCGCAACCGCCGTGCTACCTATCCGTTTCAAGAATTTTCTTCTTGACATTCTACAATCGAACTCAATTCATGTGAGGAAATAATGTTTTCTATCTAACTTTTTGGGTGGCGTGAATATACCTCGACTGTTATCATCGATTTACACGTGGCGACGGTATAATAACACAACTCACAGATGACGCCGTCGCTAATCAGGCGTAATACCGGTGAAATAGCTATTTTCGGCTCTGTTGAATTCCTCTATCATTGACATTGGGGAGAAGGGTTCTTCTTCCGGGGTTCACCAGATACAGTTGGAAACCAGCGTCTCAGAAAATCACCAGACAGCAAGAGGGTTTCAACAAAGCTGGTAGCACAAATCCGTGGCTTCGCAATCGCTTTGAGTTAACGAGTATGTCAACGTCAGGCGTCCGGATCAGGTCCGTACTGCGGTGTTCGACACACGGAACACTGCCAGACCGGCTCACCAGCCCACGCTGCAGGCGGACTATCTTCGCGTGAATCGAACCGATGCGGTGTCTGCTCACTACACGACTGACAGCGGAGCAGTTGCCGTGTTGGTGAGGTAGATGTCGGCTGTGATGGCGACGTATCGGGAGACGCTCGTCGAAGCGCAATCGCCGGGACAACCCACGTCTTCGGGTCCGAGAGCAACTTCTCACGCCGGGAGTCCTCAGTAATCTGCGTCCCAGCAGCATCGTACCATCGGGAGGCAGAACCCTCCGTCGAAGGATGAGCGGACCACAGCGGGACTGTCCTCGCTTTCTGTACGAATCCATCCGCACGTGACCCAGTTGCTGGGACAACGTCCGGGAGGTGACCCCATCGCCTCCGGAGTGGCTCTGCGAGCGACTGTTCAAGTGCTGCGATGGGTGTGCACTCGTCAATGGGCGACGAGTGAGAACGCTGCAGTAAGCGTGCTGCGGCAGTCCCTTTTGCGAGTGCACCTCGCGAGGACTGTGACGGAACGAGCAAACAGATGATGCCATGGAGTGATTGCTCGCGTGACTCTGAAGCGCTGTCTGGGCCCGAGACATCCTGTTCGAGGCAGAACCGACACTGGCTCTGAGTCCGAGGAATGGCCCGCTCACAGGTCTGACAGATGTCCGTGTCTATATCGTCACCAACGGGGTAGTCACGTTCTGGAATTGCGTCGCCGTGCTCGGTGTGGTTGGGTTCCAACTGCACGTCCGGAATCTGCGTCGCTTCGCCATACGGTCGAAATTCCGCGGTCGGATCACGGTAGGGCGGCATACCGCGTCGTGGCTGTACCTTCCGATATAAACGTTCGTCCAGCGAGGGCGCTCTGAAACCCGGCCGATAGCCAACAAACGTATATGTATTCTTAAACTAGCTGCGGGCAGCAAAATGTACGATTTGACCGGGTTCCAACGCGACCTGCTGTATGTCACCGCCGGGTTGGATGAGCCACACGGGCTTGCAGTCAAAGACCAACTCGAGGACTACTACGAAACCGAGATCCACCACGGCCGGCTGTATCCCAACCTCGACACGCTCGTTGAGAAAGGACTGCTCGATAAAGGCGAGAAAGACCGCCGAACGAACGTCTACGCGATCACCGCTCGCGGTCGCCGGGAAATCGAAGCCCGCGACGACTGGGAACAACAGTATACGAGCGAACTTACCACCTGACTGCTGCTACGAGACGGGGAGCTGTGATGACAGACAGCTAGTGGGGGAACGTGCTGTTTAACTCGCTTAATCCGGCCAGTATCTTCTGCTACACATCTCGAATACTGTCTTCTCGTCTTACTGGTCAACTTCGGCAAACGCACGAATGGGCATTGCAGCAGTGTCTTTGGCTTTGATCGGCACAGCGAAGAATCGGAATGACTCACCACCGAGCGAATCGAGGTTGCAGAGATTCTCGACGATGAAGATCTCTTCGTCAAGGAGTCGAGTGTGGGCCGGGCGGGCGGGGTTCTGGTGGTCGTCGGCGTTTAGCGTGTCTACGCCAACCAGAGAAACATCTGCATCGATTAGTCTCTCAATGACGGCCTCAGAGATGTATGGGTAGGATCGGTACTGCTCTGTTCCCCAGTGTTCATCCCATCCAAAATTGAACAGGACGGCGGTACCTGCGAGGGCAGACTCCTGGGGAAGTGCGTCAACAGTCAATTCTTCGTTGCCAGCAAGCCCACGAGCATCGACGACCGTCCCAGGAAGTACCAGCTCGCCGATGTCAAGATCACTGATGTCACGACCCTCGGGATGTCGATGATACGGTGAATCTAGATACGTCCCCATGGACGTCTGGAACCGCATTTCGGTAACCTCGAACGCGGCTTTACCTTCGTACATCTCCCGAGACTCCTCGTGTGTAAAGAACGGATATACTTCTGCAGTGTACTCCGTGTGTGTCCCGTCATCGTTCTTTTGACGGAACCCGGGCATCCCGTCTTCGAACGTGTGACTCAAGTCGACGAACTTCATACTAGTTACCTTGTTCGACATTGGATACGACTCCTGCTTGGTGTTTCATTGTTTCTACAGTATCTCGATCGCTGAAAGGTCTCATTGACTGCTCCCAGTGTTGCTGTTCGTCTCAACATCATGGTTCACAGCACTACCACTATCGCTTCGGACTTCCCACAGACGACGAAACAGGATCGGGCCTAAAATCAGATAGATGACGGACGTATAGAGTCCGGGAAAGTAGCCGAACTCGCCGGTCGCGAGGATCGGATAGACGGGATGTAGAACGCCGTTTCCGATGACTCCCATGAGGGTGAAAAACCAGACAATGAGCATTGGACCCTTGATACCACGGTAGATGGCGACCGCACCAAGAGCGAACGCAGCGTACGAGACCATATTGATCTGAACGAACGTCGTGAACTCGAACGGGGCTGCGTTGAAAACCTCAACCGGCCAGCGGGTGTAGAACTCGGTCGAAAACTCCTCGGCGAAGTGTAAGAACTGGACAGCAAATGCGATCAAGTAGACGGGGAGAACCCGACTTGGCTCAGGCATTCGTTGAAAGCTCGTTAATAAATAGCACACGTATGCGAGAATAATAGCAGGAACGAACGTGGTGATCAGTGATAACCCTGGGGAGAGATAGGTGAAGGTCGCAACCAAGATCGCCGTCATCACTCCAGGGAGAATCGCGTCTCGGCTACGCAACGTGGTGGGAACGCTCTCGGACTCGCTGATTCGAACACCCATCTCAAATCTCTCCACTCGTACGGTTACTTACAGAGCGAGGAGATACTGCTCTCCATAACGATCTGAGATGGAACTGACGCCAACCAAGGCTTTGTCTTTTCATGAGGCAAACTACCGTTAGACTGGAATTTGTATGTCAACGTTGCCTCACCTAGACAGGTTCATTTATTAGTCAAAGGAAATCGGAGTAATCTCATGAAGTCGATTACGCTAGAGATCTCAGTCGAAGGTGGATTCCACCCGGCGAATCAGTTACTCGCAGCGGATCCGTCGATAATCCGTGAATCGCTTCACCACGTTACTATTCTCGAAGATGGAACGATTGTTCTACTCTACCATCTTCGAGGCGACCTCGCTCAGGTAAGAACGTACCTCACCGACCACGAAGAGGTCATCTCCTGTGATGTCCCAAAGAACGAAAGTGGGCTCGTGTATATCCACGGTCGCCCACTCAAGCCGATTCGTGAATTTTTCTCTCTTGCCCGGTCACACGGAATCGTGTTCGAGACACCCATAGCACATACTGGTGACGGGCTCAAAATCACGATGAGCGGAGATGAACAAACGCTTCATCGTGTCATCTCGGAAATTCCATCAGATATTGAACTCACCCTCCTCAGAAAGGGAGAACGTAAGCCAGGGGAGAATGAGATCATCTCACTATTGACTGAGCGCCAGGTGGAGGTACTCACTCTGGCAGTTGAGGAGGGATACTACGAAACACCGAGAGGAACCACCCACGAGAAGATTGCGACTCAGATTGGTGTCGCAACTACGACTGTGAGCGAGCATCTCCGAAAAGTCGAACAACGTGTTTTCTCTGCACTTGTCAGGTGACTGTATTTTCGAAAGGTCTACTGACCAATCTAGACACCCGAGAACCACACATTGTTCAAGGAGCTAACTAGATAATCTCGATGTCTATCCGTACGAAATCTCCGAGAGGACGAGCACCTCCGTACCAAATCCCGCACCAGACAGGAACTGTGTTGTCCCAAGCGAACTCAGACCGAGACCGGTACCGACGAGCAACACCATTGCGGCCCAGTCGACAGCCCCAAGAGTGTCGCTCGGCCGCTTCTTCGTCACGGACGCGTCAACACCGGCGAACAGCGCTGCAAATCCGGCGAGGAGAGGAGGCCAAAGGGAGTGTCCTCAACAAGTACAGGGGCCTCACCGCCTCATAACGAGCGCGTACCCGACCGTTGCTGGGAGCGCGTAGATAACATGACCGAGGATACTCCAGAACTTCTCGGGCATCGTAAGATCGGGGAACGCCGGCGTGAACGGGTAGCCGACTGCACCGAGCCAAAGCGGCATCAATAGCACCGAGAGCAGCACCGTCGAGACGGTGCCGACGACAACTGCGAGGACGACGGCTCCACGGAGCGTCTTCGCATACTCGGTGAGTGGTTCCCATTGGACGGCGGCGACGTACATCACTGCGAGTGTGACGCCGTGGAACTGGTGAATCGCCCAGCCAGCGAGCAGGTCTGGCCCGGGGAGGCCGTACATCATCGGCAGGGCGAGCGTGATCAAGGGCTCGGGGTTCCCGTACTGCATCATCAGGCCAAGCGGGACGCTCCCGAGGAACCCGCCGACAGCCGCGGCAATCCATGCGAGGGCGGGAACTGCTCTGAGTCGAATGGCGAGTGCCTGTGCGGAGCCACGGTCAAGATCAACCGTAGGCTTCGTCGTGCTGGTCATCAATCATAGTGCGGGAGGAGATTCCCTATCAGCGCTGCCTCTCCCTGAGAGGCTTGTTTATTATCTCCCAGAGAGTCCAAGCTATGGAATCACTGACGCTGGAACTCGCAGTCGAAGGCAGAAACCGCCAACGGGCAATCGGTAGGTTCGTACGAGATACGCCCTCGCCATGCAGTACGTCCTCAACAAACTATCAGCGACTGAGGATTTCAACAGAGCCCACTAGACTTAGATCGTCGATTTTACCCGCCGACGAACCCGCGTGAACTGTGAGCCGAATATAGAGTTGGAGTAGTGAATCAACCGAATGCGTACATACCCCCTAAGCGGCTCCCAATATACAGACGACGGTTAACGACAGCTGGAGATCCGGTGATCTCAGTACCAGTGTCGAATGCCCACATCAACTTACCAGTCCGTGCATGGAGTTCGTAGACATACCCATCGTAACCACCGAAGTACACACGGTTTTGAACGACAGCAGGGTCGGAGACGATTCCTTGGAATTGGTGTTCCCCAACTGTGAAAGCCCATTGTTCTTCACCAGTCGCTCGATCAAATGCGAGGAGTTGGTTGTTGGTAGAGCCGAGATAGATTAGTCGATCAGAGATCGCTGGCGAGTTGGATATTGTCCCGACATAGACACGCCAGCGTTCTGTTCCATCGACTGCGTTGTAGGTCGCGAGATACGGCCAACCACCAACATACACGATACCATCGACGAGGACAATGTGTCGTGGAGAGTAAGGAACATGATGAGACCACTCGACCGCGCCAGTTGCTGCATCAAGCCGAGAGATCTGGGAATTAGAACCCCCAAAGAAAAGACCCTCATCACTCATCGCAAGTGATGTGATTCCAAAGCCGGTGTCGAGGGTCCAGATAGCAGTCCCGTCGGCTGTTGAGACCGCGTGAATAACCCCCTCTGCGTCACTGAAATACACCACCCCATCAGCAACAACTGAATCACGATTAAGTATCGCACCAGCATCGTAACGCCAGCGTTCACTCCCAGTCGTACTATCGAATGCGTAGAAGACATGCTCCCAATCGCCGATATAGACAACTCCATCGGCTACCGTTGGTCTTGAGGGGGCGATTCGCCCGTTGGTTGGACTGTTCCAGACGGTGCTCCCATCTTCGACATCATAGGCGAAGAGGCCATTCGCGGCAGTCCCGTGGTACAGTAATTCTCCGACGACGGCTGGACTACTTGAGAATGACCCGTCGGTCGTTTCCCATAATTTTGTGATCTTGCCTGTAGGCCGTCTCCCATCCGGGTTGTATCCAGACCGACCATTGTCAAACTGGAACGTCGGCCATGACGAGTCTGTTGGCGCACGAGCAGTAACAGAACTTCCCGCCTTGAGAGATACGGTTCCAATCGCAAATGAAGCCCCGAAAATGCGGAGCGCCTGTCGCCGATTCAGCCCTTGTTGGTTCCCCCGAAGCATGCTAGTCGGTGGAGAGACAGCATAATAGTCATGATAGTGATACCCCAATTTAACAGTCACTTTCATTGGTGAATGCCGAAGCACCAGCGCCCCTCGTAACGCCCAAGAAGTGTACAGGTCGTGGCTGCGCGCGCAGCGTCTGCGAGCACGGAGCGGAGGGTGGGGCGGTGGGGCCTGGGTCGGCCCGGCCACCAACAAAAAAGAAGGCAACCTCGCGCCGTTAGACGTCCCACCAAGCGTCGCGCTCGGGGAAATGCACAGTCGTCCATCCCGTCAGGGCAATCGAGACACGCCCGTCGTACCAATTTCGCGCCGCCCCGTGAATCCGCACGCGTTCGCCCTCGCGAATCCACGGCACGTCCGACGCCTTCCAATTCGTCAGCTTCACCTGTCCGCTTTCGTCTTCGAGTATCCCCGCTTGCTGAATTGCCGGCGACTCAGACTCCCACACCGTCGTCAGCCTCCCCTCAATGCACACCTCGCGTCGCGACACGCCCTCAAGCTTCCCGATCGGCACCATCGTCCCCGGTGCGCCCTCGAGTTCCTCGAACACGCTTACCGCTGCCGACATCATATCCTTGCCACCTCAGTAGATGAGTGTCTGAAAGGATTGAGGACCGTATCCAAAGTACGAGTCAGTCGAGGAGACATTCGATGGGTTCAACCCCGATCTGGTCGCCCCCAGCGGCGGCGAAGCACAGTTCAACCAAGGGAAGCGATCACGATGGGTGTGCAAACCAAGACAGTCCGCTGAAATCACGCGTCTAAACAACGCCCATTGTCAAATATATAAATAGAAATGAAAAAGTTCACCATAGCTACGATTTTGACGATCTATAGCACACATACAAGAAATAAACAAATATAGCTAACCCAATAGTCGGGAGAACATCTTGTTGTAATAAAGTACCATTGTAATTTAAAAGGGGAAGGGTATATTCATCTACCATAAATAACCCAAAACAAATGGATCCAGTACCAAAACTTAGGTCAGTCTCATTATCGCTTGAATTATTAAACTTATATCTGAAGACTAAGTACACTCCCAAAGGAAGATTGAGAATTCCAGTCACCGCAAAAAAGACATCAAGCAAAGCCATATTTACCACACAGTATCCAAGACATAATTAATAATTCCGATGCCTGCATTTTTTAAATGGTGGCTTAGCACAAAGGCATGAGTGTGATTGCAGCCGGGAAAGTCCGAGCACAAAGTTCATATATTATGATTACCTGACAATTTAGACTGTTGCACCACCAGATCTAGTTTGAGAAATCGTAGATCCTGTTGAAATCCTTCAGCGTTGACATTGAGAAGAGCGACTCTCCCCACCGGCTTTCGTCGATCCGGTTAGAAACGAGCCTCTCAGCAAATCGCAAGACGTGAAGAGGATTTCAACAGATCCTGAGAAATGATACTGTAACAACTGATACAGACCGATAGCACATACCTCTGTCTTCAGACGGAGGTCAAGTGATAGGCAGGTGCGAGTCGATCAGTAAACGGTGTGAGAGTTCCCCTCGCTACGGGTGGTAGCTTAGAATCCACTAAGACAATGTGGATTACAGATTATTCCGTATACTTCATTTTAGAGTGATTCTCGCACCGTATTAGAGAATAGAAATTTATTTGTAATATTAGTTCATTGGATAAGATGCAGTGAGGAGTTGGCGACCCTCGCCACTCACGGTGTATGTTCGTCACCTTACTGCCCATGTGTAGCTCATGAACGCTGCTGTGGATCGCCAGTGCTGGCGACCAGTGTCTTGTGACACTTTGGTGTCCACCCGTGTCACCACCTTTGTGGATACGCACCCTGGACTGACCGGAGGTGTACACCCACCACATCACGGTAGCCTAGGAGTGTCCGTATGGCATGCACCTCTCTGGTTCGAATTACCAGGCTCCTAGTGCTATTCGTTTTGGAGCGAGGAATAGGTGAGAATACGAGCTACGAATGTCGCTTTTCTGTCACCGGTGGCTAACAACTCGCAAAAAGAAGTGGTGGCGACTGTGGTTAGCTGAAGTCGTTGCAGACGGGGATGCCCATCGTATCGTAGTCACTCATTGCTGCGAGCGTGTCCGGAACTTCGTCGAGTGTGATCGTCTCAGAAACGAGTTCTGTGGGGTCAAGCTTCCCCGTCTTGATCATATCGAGCATCTCGGAGTAGCGAGACGGTTGCAGTCCGAGCGAGCCTCGGAAGTCGATCTCTTTGGCAACGAACTCGTCGGTGGGCAACGGGACCTGACCCTTTTCATCGGCAGTCGTCAGACCGATCTGGACGTGCCGACCTCCTTTCCTGAGGGAGTTCACAGCGTTCAGACAGGTGGTTTTGATGCCCAGAGCGTCGACCGAACAGTCAGCACCACCATTCGTAATATCGTGGACCTCCTTTGCGGGGTCATCTACTGCGCTTGCATTAATCGTCTCAACGGCGCCGAGACTTTCAGCCTTTTCGAGCTTTTCATCGAAGAGGTCGACCCCGATAACGTTCGCTCCGAGGGCATTGGCGATGTGAACGGCTGAGAGGCCAATACCACCGAGACCGTGGACGACCACGTTCTCGCCGTGTCCAACGTCGCCTCGGTGCGCCATCGCGTGGAATGACGTCATAAACCGGCAGCCAATCCCAGCAGCGGTGTCAGCATCGATACCACTTGGGAGTGGGACAGCGTTAATATCCGCGTTCGGGATGTGGACCTCCTCAGCGAATGCACCCGGAGCTTCGTTCATGAACCCGAGCCCGACGTGGTTTTCACAGATATTCTCGTGACCGTTCCGACAGAGGTCACATTTCCCACACGCGAAATTAAATGGGATCGCGATATGATCGCCTTCGGTGACGCTTTCGACGTCGTCACCGACCTCAACAACGGTCCCACAGGGTTCGTGGCCGAGGATGTGCGGCGGGTCGGGGCGGTATCCAAACCAGTCCCAGTCGCCCTGCCAGCAGTGCCAGTCGCTACGGCAGACACCACATCCATTAACCTTTGCAACAACGCCGTGTGGCGCAGGCTCTGGTCGTTCAACTTCCTGTACTTCAAGCGGCTTTTGGAATTCCTCCAACACTACTGCTCGCATTGCATGTCATGATCTATCATGATGTTATAAATAAATACTGAATAGAGCAAATGGTGTATACCGTAACCTCAAAATGCCATATCTAGATTTGAATATAATGTAATTGGGGAAATGTTTAATAGATAGTGTATGATATTCCCTATCGCGATGGCAACTGATTCACAGTCGTCGACTGACTCGGAAAGCGCAATTAGACAACGACACCGACGTGCAGCGGATGAACTGATCCCATCTGAGACTGCGAAATTGTACATTGGCGGCGAGTGGGTCAAAAGTTCGTCTGGGAAAACGTTCCACACGCACGATCCAACCACTGGCGAAGCCCTAGCCGAGGTTCAGGCTGGCAGTGCTGTGGACATCGACCGGGCTGTCGACGCAGCCTGGGATGCGTACGACAATCAATGGGCAGCTGCCTCCGCAGCTGACCGACAACGAGTTCTGAACCAAATTGCAGACCGGATCGAATCCCGAAAGGGAGACTTCGCCACGCTCGAATCACTTGATAATGGGAAGCCGGTTTCTGAGGCTCGCATCGACGTCAACCTCGTCATTGATCACTTCAGATACTTCGCGGGTGCAACCCGTGTGAACGAGGGGAAAACGATTCCAAGTGGGACTGACAACCACATCCAGACACTGCGAGAGCCCTATGGCGTGGTGGGACAGATCATTCCGTGGAACTTCCCACTTTTGATGGCCGCTTGGAAACTCGGCCCAGCCCTCGCCGCCGGGAACACGGTCGTGCTGAAGCCGGCCGAAGAGACTCCGTTGTCGATTCTCGAACTCATGCGCGAAATCGATGCTGTGCTTCCGGCTGGCGTTGTCAACGTGGTCACTGGGTTTGGTGCTGAAGCGGGTGAACCACTCTCTTGTCACGAAGGAATTCAAAAGCTTGCATTCACAGGATCGACGGAAGTCGGCCGCGGTGTGATGAAAAGTGCAGCAGATACGATTACCGATGTCACGCTCGAACTGGGAGGGAAAAGCCCAGTGGTGATTTATCCCGACGCTGATGTCGAAAAGGCAGCCAAAGTTGCGAGAATTGGGATGTTCCACAATACCGGAGAGTGCTGTTGTGCAGGCACGCGCCTCTTGGTGCATGAAGATATTAAATCCGAATTCCTCGATGCATTCGTGGCTGAGATTGAGGAACTCAAGGTCGGTGACCCACTCCTCGAGGAGACGACACTTGGACCAAAAGTCACGAAAGAACAAGCCAACAGAACTCTCGACTACATCAACGAGGCGAAAAGTGTCGGGGCGGAGGTCGTGACAGGTGGCGACGCACCCGATGACGGAGCGCTTTCTGAGGGCTGCTTCGTGAATCCGACGTTGCTTACGGACATCGATCACGAGAGCCGCCCCGTTCAAGAAGAGATCTTCGGACCCGTTGAAACGCTCTTTGAGTGGTCGTCATACGACGACATGATCGGGTTAGCGAACGATGTCGACTATGGCCTTGCTGCGGGTATCATTACAAACGATATCAATCAGGCCTACAAAACAGCGAAAGACATCGAGGCAGGAAACATCTGGGTGAACACCTACAACGAGTTCCCAGCAGGGCAGCCGTTCGGTGGCTACAAACAGTCTGGCATCGGCCGTGAAACAGCCTACGAAGCAATCAAACACTATACGCAGACGAAAACGATCAACATCAGTCTCGACTAGTCCCAAGCGGGACTGGGCACGTTCAATCTCAGGTGGAGAGTCTCTCTTCAGCAGCGGTCACCGTGTCCCCACAACGGATCAGGAAACGGCCTGTGGATTTGGAACCTGAATTCCGTTTACCGGATGAAAATGTCACTTGGGTTCGCCGTTTGAACTGCAGACAGTGAAAAGATCTTTAGTTTGGAACGGTATAGTCTGAAGCAAGGCATGCCTTCCTCTATCGATGAAATTGACGACATCTCTCCGCGCGACATCGTGATTCTCAAACTCCGTGTTGAACACCCAACAGCCTCCGTGCGTGCGTTGCGAGACATCCTTGAGGAAGAGTATGACATCTCGCTGTCGCACAATCGAGTGAACGACATCCTTCGGGAACTCAGCGAGCAGAATATCTTCCGGAAAGCTGTACTGTTGAACGAGGACTTTTTTGAGCACTATCTCTTTCAGATTGCGTTTCATTATCCGAACTTCGAAGACCGCTGGGAGGAGTGCTATGACGATCTGATGAATGACCCCCACGTGTTGATGTTCTTTAATGCCGATGACTACCACCAGTGGCAGTTTATCGCGCGGTTCCGGAAAAGCGAGAATAAGGAAGAATGGAAGCGCAATTTCTTCAAAAAACATGGGGACCTCATTGCGCAGTTCGATTCGAGTTCCCTTCCGGAAGTCCACAAGTTCCGCAGCGACATGGAGGTGTTAGAGCATCTGCTCACCGAGACCGAAGAAGGGCGAAAATATCTAGACAAGACCGCTCACCAATCAGCGGACGAAAAGACCGAAAAAGACGATGCCAAAGTCGTTCTTGACCGCGGGAACAAGTAAACGACTGGTGGGAAGATAGCACGTGGACCGTCTGTTCAAGGCTGTGGACTGAGATTGGCTACGGTACGGTTGTCTGGCCCACGATACGTCAACGGTACTGGTGTACACCAAATAGTTATGTAGAATCGTGTAGGATCTTTTGGCTAGAGCCAGTCTACCATGTCAATAGATTCTCAGACATCAGCAGAGCGGGAAAACCAGATTAAGCAACGGCACCGGGACGTTGCAGCCGACCTTATCCCCGCTGATGATGGGCAATTGTATATCGGAGGTGAGTGGGTGGATAGTGAGACTGGACAAACGTTCAACACATACGACCCAACTACTGGCGAAGTGCTCGCTAGCGTGCAGGCTGGAAACGCGGAGGACATCAACCGGGCCGTCACCGCTGCTGAGGAGGCGTACACTAAACGGTGGTCGACGTACTCGCCAGCAGATCGCCAAGTGCTCCTGACCGAGATTGCAGAGCGGATCGAGGCACGAAAAGAAGCGTTTACGAAGCTTGAGACACTCGACAACGGCAAACCAATTACGGAAGCACGCCACGACATCGAATTAGTTATTGACCACTTTCGGTACTTCGCAGGGGCAGTCCGTGTTACGGAAGGGAAAACGATTCCAAGTGGGACTGACAACCACATCCAGACACTGCGAGAGCCCTATGGCGTGGTGGGACAGATCATTCCGTGGAACTTCCCACTTTTGATGGCCGCTTGGAAACTCGGCCCGGCCCTCGCCGCCGGGAACACGGTCGTGCTGAAGCCGGCCGAAGAGACTCCGTTGTCGATTCTCGAACTCATGCGCGAAATCGATGCTGTGCTTCCGGCTGGCGTTGTCAACGTGGTCACTGGGTTTGGTGCTGAAGCTGGCTCACCGCTCGTAAAGCATCGCGACGTTCAAAAAATTGCGTTTACCGGGTCAACGGAAGTTGGCCAAGGTGTGATAAAAAATGCCGCAGACACGATTACGGACCTAACGCTTGAGTTGGGTGGCAAAAGCCCAGTCGTCATCTACCCAGATGCAAACCTCGAGAACGCTGTTGATGTCACACTGAATGCGCTCGTCTTTAATACTGGAGAGTGTTGTGCTGCCGGGACTCGGGTACTCGTCCATGAGGATATCCACGATGAATTCCTCGATACATTCGTTGCTGAGATTGAGGATCTCACAATCGGTGACCCACTATTGGAAGCGACTGATCTCGGGCCAAAGGTAACTCAAACCGAACTTGAGCGGACGATGCGCTATATCCGGTGGGCCCGCGAGGCTGATGCAGCGATCTTAGCTGGCGGAGAGAAGCCCGAGGACACCGCCCTTTCGAACGGGTATTTCGTCTCACCGACGGTTATTGGTGACCTCGAGCACGGGAGTCGGCCAGCACAAGAAGAGATCTTCGGGCCTGTTGAGACGGTCTTCACGTGGTCCTCGTACGATGAAATGATCGAGTTAGCGAACGAGGTTGAATTTGGACTTGCTGCGGGTATCATTACAAACGATATCAATCAGGCCTACAAAACAGCAAAAGATATCGAGGCAGGAAACATCTGGGTGAACACCTACAACGAGTTCCCAGCGGGGCAGCCGTTCGGTGGCTACAAGAAATCTGGATCCGGGCGTGAAACAGCCCTCGAGACGCTCGAAGAGTACACCCAAACAAAATGTATCAATATCTCACTTGAATCAGTGATCCACGACTAACGTCATGGGCTTCCGCCTCGATTCTGTGTGAGACTGCCCCAACAGCGGCCTTGGGACGAACAGTATAACCTCGGCCCTCTACACTGGGTGAATTTTGATGCACTTTCCCGCCCCCTATGTTTCAATTATTGCCAATTGCGCTAAATTGGTATTATTTGTAATGTATAATAGTGCATGGTACATGATATTGTAATACTCGGTGCGGGATACGCGGGGACGAGCGCAGTACAGTACTTAGAACAGAATATCGGAGACCGGGATGTGAACCTCACCTGGGTCAACAACCAGGATTACCATCTCATCCTGCACGAGGTCCATCGTGTGATTCGGAATCCAGACTCACAACAGAAGGTTACGATTCCAATTCGCGACATCAAAGGCCCTGCAACACAGTTTGTCGAAGGCCATGTTGAAGCGGTTAATACAGCTGAGCAAACTGTGAGTCTCACGACCGGTACTGAAATCCCCTATGACTATCTCCTCGTTGCACTAGGGAGCCAGACGGCGTACTATGGGATCCCTGGGCTGGATACACGTGCACACACGCTCAAATCGCTCGAGGATGCACTCTCGATCCATCAAACACTCATAGCACACGGACAGCACACCACGATGGACCGTCCTGCACAGATTATCATTGGTGGCGCTGGTCTTTCTGGCGTACAAACTGCGGGTGAAATCGCCACCCTGCGTGATGAAGCAGATCTGCCCCTAGATATTCATCTTGTGGAGGCCCAAGACTCGATCATGCCAGGTCACTCTCCAAGCTTACAGGAGTCTGTTCGGCGTGCGTTAGACCACGCAGACGTCACTATTCACACGGCCGACCCGATCACCAGAGCTGAGACTGACCGGATTCAGTTTGCAAGTGGAGACTCACTCGAATACGACCTGTTTATCTGGACTGGTGGAATCACAGGCCGTGACGCCATGGCCGCCGCTGCGATTGACACAGAGCACAATCGCGCTAAAGCGGATGCGACCTTCCAAACCAGTGATGACCGGGTGTTTGCGATTGGTGATGCGGCACTCGTCGATGTCGACGGGAGCCTCATCCCACCAACCGCCCAAGCAGCTTGGCAAGCAGCTGAGACAGCAGCCGAAAACCTGCTCCGAAGCATCGCCGGTCAACCGCTCAAGACGTGGGCGTACACTGACAAAGGAACGCTCATCTCCGTTGGAGAGGCAACAATCGCACACGATGTGGAGATCGTACCAATCGATACGTTTGGCTCCTACCCCGCGAAATTCCTGAAGAAATTCATCGCAGCGCGGTGGATTGCTGACCTCACGTCGTGGCCCCGAGCCCTCAAATCGTGGGATGCGCTGTGATGTCGTAGAGAGAGTAGGGAAAGCGGTGTGGTACCGAGGGAACCGCAGTGACGACGTCTGCGTCAAGAGCTCGCTGACCAAGTACTGGGCCGTTTCGTCGTCGACGTCCACCGTGTCGACGCCGGCGACGTCGCGGTCCTGGGCGAGCAGTGCTTTCTCGAACTGTTCGTAGCCGGCGCTTGTGTCGTCGTGAATATCGGAATCAGCCATGGTGAATCACGCTGCACACGCTGTCACGCGCTGCACGCCTCGCGGCGCCGACAAACAGGCCAGGTCGTACGGCGTCAGTCCGGTCGCGGATCTCGATAGCCGATGACGGCGACGTCGTCGATGAACAGGACGCCCTTCATGAAGTCGAGCTTGGTCAGGCTGTGCTGGTAGAGGTTATCGGACCCTCGGTAGTTCACCGGCACGACTAAGGATCCGAACTCAATCTTCGGTCGCCCGCCCTTCTTGGTGCGGTAGCCCTTCTGGAACTTGAGCAGGTCGTCGCTGATGTTCTTCCGCTCGCTCTTCTCGACCTCGATGGCGATGCGCTCGTCGGCGTCGTAGAGGTCGACGCTGTAGTTGAAGTCCAGATGCGACCAGAGCTTGCAGTTCGGGTTGTAGCCGGCGGCGGCGCCCCCCTCGTACTCGTACTGGGGTAGTGCGTCAGCAATTGAAGCGTCAAATGCCCCCTCTTTGTGCTTTGCCGTATCCTCGAAGACACTCGTGGGAACGGCCTCCACAGCTGACCGGATCGCTTCCGATGTGTCGTCCGGAAACGTCTCCGAGGAGGTCTGTGAGCGCCGATCGCTCAGGCGGGTGACGTGCTCAACGACGACCATTCTACCTACTCATTCACAATGGGGTGACAAAATCGTTCGCGATACAGGCTCACCTTTGGGACATCCCTTACTCACTCCACAGGGCCGCTACCCGGTCTTCAATTTCGTCGAGGACGAGCCGAAGCACGTCTCGATGGTCGGTCGGCCACGAAGCGTCGTCGCCGGGGGTGGGAGCAGCCGGTGGAGGGTGGAAATGGTCTCGGGTATTGTGGGGGTTGGGGTGGCGATCCCACCGGCATTCCCAGGCGTGCTTCGGATGAACCTCCCGGTAGTGAATTTTGAAGTCGTCGTTCGTGTACCAGCGAACAGCTAGAGTCGCCTCCTCGACGGTGTCTGGATAGTACGGTGGCGCGAGTGTCACGCGAAGTTCGAGATGGCCGCTCGCGTCGGTGATGAGTGCTGTTGCGACCTGACCCGTTGCTTGGAGACGCGTCCGCAGGAACCCGAGTATCGGGCGATCAATAGGCGCAGGGCTTCCGTCGTCACCTGTGGGCGGCACCATCGGTGTGACTATCCGGATACCTGTTCGGTCTCAGCGCTCGCCCGTTGCTGACGGGCACGTTCGTAGCGTGTTCGCTCGTCCCGAGCGGTCGCCCAGTCGCCGAGGTCACCGTATACGTCGTCGATCGTCCGGTCGTCGCTCGATTCTGCAGCGGCGACGGCGTCGACGGCCGCTGGCGTCGGAGCACCATACGTGTCCTCGTACGCCTCGATCCGCGAGCTCAGTTCCCGAACGCGCTGCTGGAGGTCTTCGATGGAGTGGTCGGCCGCGAGCTGGTTGATTCGCCGCCACTCGAAGTAGGCGTCGTTGCGCTCGTACGTGGTCGGGTGGCCGTCGTGGCGCGTGACGATACCGAGTTCACTGAACCAGCCCAGATATTTCCGAGCCGTTTTCGGGTCACAGTCGGCAACGTCGGCGATGGTGCTCGCTGTTGTCGGCTCACGAGTCTGGAGAACCGTCCCGTAGATACGTTGCTCAACGTCGTCGCCACGAAACGCATCCTCGAAGGAGGGCGGGCCATCTGGAGACTCGCTGTTGGACATACTCGTTCTTGCGCGGCACAGGATATAGTTCTTACTTCGAGGAATAGTTTCCTGACTTTGTGCGGGGCGGAATCCACCAGCAGACCACCATATTAACCAACAGGCGTTATTCTCTTGTGCTATTGTTGGTTAAGACGTCACTCCTGAATTCACAGCTCCGGAACTGGCATCACCTGGAATTTGTCTTGATCGTCGACGACGCCATGCTGACCTACATCACTGCCCAGTGACAACCGCGAGAGTCGGTTGACCAACTCCTCACGAACCGCTTTACTGCTGGCTCGCAGTGCTGGTGATCTTCCTGCTGGCCTGGATCAACTTCAACGCGGAGATTGCCTCGCCGTCGCTGGCACTTCGGGCCGGCAAGGTGCTCCGGTACATCACCCTCGTTGGAACCGCCGGCGCCGTCGTCACGACCGGGTTCGCGTGGCACGATGGCTACTGGACTCGGTCCGCTTGGCTACACTACTCGGTGGTGACACTCCTCGCTCTGCTGTTCGCGTGGCAGCTGTCTCTGCTCCGCATCCTGCCCCTGTAGCACCCAGTCCGAGAAAGATGATTCCAGACCCGGAACACCGAGAACGGCTTTTTAGTAGGTCCCATGCGTTAGGTATCCTAATGGTTACGTCCAGAGGACAGCCATGCGCGTGATTGTCGTCGGGGCTGGTGAAGTCGGAGCGAACATCGCGATCAGTCTCGCTGAGAGTCACGACGTCACCGTCATCGATGTTAATCCGGAGAAAGTCGAGGAGCTCACGTATTCGAGCGATATATTGGCGATTGAAGGGGATGGGACCTCGCTCGGAATACTCGAAGAGGCAGGCATCGCCGAGGCGGATATGCTCATCGCCAGCACGGACGACGACGAGACGAACTTAGTCACCTGCGGGACGGCGAAGACGACGGGCGATGTCTTCACTATTGCTCGGGTCCGGAACGCAAACTTCCTCGATACGTGGACGCGATCAGAGAGGGCGTTCGGGGTTGATTTCATGGTCTCGACGAACCTGCTGACGGCCAACGATATCGTCCGCGTCGTCGGGCTCCCGGCCGCCGTCGACGTCGACCCGTTCGCCGGTGGACTCGTCCAGATGGCCGAGTTCGAAGTGGCGGCAGATAGTGAAATCGTCGGACGGACCGTCGAAGAGGCGGACAAGTTCGATGCGCTCACGTTCGCTGCACTAGTTCAGGAGGGCGATGTCGTAATCGCCCGTGGACAGACCCGAATCGAAGCCGGAAACAAAGTGATCGTCATCGGCAGTCCGGAGAGCGTCCAAGCGTTTTCGAAAACTGTTGCCTCAGCCGAAACCGCGGATGAGGCTCGCGATATCGTCGTCGTTGGTGGGAGTGACATCGGGTATCACACGGCTAGGCTGCTCGAAGAGCGCGGCCTCGAACCCCGTCTGATCGAACAAGACGCGGATCGCGGCCGCCAACTCGCCGAAGACCTTCCCGGAACAATCGTGATGGTACACGACGCGACGGACGTGGACTTCCTTGTCGGTGAACACATCGACCGGGCGGACGCAGTCATCGCGGCGACCGACAGCGACGAGAAGAACCTCTTGGTCTCGTTGCTCGCAAAGAACATCGGTGTCGCTCGTACGGTCGCCGTCGTCGAGCAAGGCCAGTACGCAAGCTTATTCGAAGCGGTCGGAACCGACGTCGCGATCAACCCCCGTGAAGCGACCGCGGAGGAAATCGTCCGCTTCACACAGGAGGGACAGGTCGAAAACCTCTCGCTCATCGAAGGTCGCCAGGCAGAAGTGCTAGAGATCGAGGTCGACGAGGCAAGCGTGCTCGCGGGACGCCCCATCCACGAGAGCGTTGCTGAGCTTCCATCCGATGTGGTTATCGGTGCGATCACTCGCGATCAGGAGTTCATCGTTCCCCGTGGCGGGACCGTCATCAACGCAGGTGACCACGTCGTTCTCTTCGTAGCCGCAGACGTCCTCTCTCGCGTTATGGAGCTCGTATGAGAATTCGCGTCGATTGGCGGGTTAGCTGTCGACTGGTCGGGACGATTCTCAAATGGCTGTGGGTGCCACTCCTCCTTCCTCTCGGAATCGCTCTCTACGACGGAACGGCGCTGCTCCCGTTCATCCTCCCGATACTTGGTACAACGCTCCTCGGGGTCGGGCTCGAACAGCTCACCGACAAGCGTGACCTCCGAGCGCGGGAGGCGTTTCTGATGGTCTCGCTGACGTGGTTGAGCATCGCGCTCGTCGGTGCGGCCCCATTCGTTCTTGCCGGCGATGGAATGCTTGCAACGCCGGTGAACGCCCTATTCGAGAGTATGAGCGGAATCACGACGACCGGCGCGACGGTCATCGTGGATTTCGAACGCCACTCGCGGGCCATCCTCATGTGGCGAGCGGTCCTGCAATGGCTCGGTGGACTCGGTATTCTCGTTCTGGCGACGGCTGTCCTCTCCCAACTGTCCGTCGGCGGTGCACAGCTCATGGAGACCGAAACCCAGATACAGGACGTCAACAAGCTCACACCCCGGATTTCGGAAACAGCCGCCCTTCTCTGGAAGATCTATATCGGCCTGACCGGGCTCCAGGTGGCAGTTCTCTACGGACTCCATTTGATCGGATACGCGCCGGAGATGACGCTGTACGACGCCGTAGCGCATGCGTTTACGACCATCTCGACGAGTGGCTTTTCACCCCGTGGAGACAGCATCGCCGCCTTCTCGCCCGCCGTTCAGTGGGCGATTATCCCGTTCATGGCAATCGGTGCCACGAGTTTCATTCTACTGTACTTCGCCTTTCAGGGGAACTTCGAACGACTCCGGAATAGTGACGAATTCCGCTTCTACGTCGGACTGCTCGGGTTCTTCACGGTCGGTGTCGGGGGAGTGTTGTTGGTCGACGGTGCTCCCTATACGAGCCTCGAACAGATAGCTCGGCACGCACTCTTTCAGGTCGTCTCGATAATGACGACGACAGGGTACGCGAGCACGGATTTCAACCTCTGGTCGGCAGCGGCCAAACACCTCCTGTTCGTCTGTATGTTCATCGGTGGGATGGCCGGTAGCACGACCTGTTCGATCAAGACCCTCCGGTGGCTCGTCGTCGTGAAAGCATTCAGCCGAGACCTGTTTACGGCCTCGAACCCGAGCGCGGTCCGACCAGTCCGCCACAGTGGGAACGTCGTCGACGAAGAGACGGTCCGGGACATCTACGCCTACACGCTGGTTAGTCTCGTGTTCTTCATCGTCGCGACAATCTTCGTCGTCGTCGACGCATCCCGGGTACAGCTGTCAGTCACCGAATTCGAGGCCATGAGCGCTGCGGCAGCCACGTTCTTCAATGTCGGGCCGGCGTTCGGAATCGCGGGACCGCTCGAGAGCTACGAGCCGTTCCCGCAGTCGACGAAGGTCGCGATGACCTTCCTCATGTGGGTCGGCCGGATCGAAATCATCCCGGTGCTGGTGTTACTGACGCCGTCCTACTGGCGGTCGTGAAACGCGAGGTGAAATGACACTAGTTTACTTGCGTTCCACTTCTCGATGGCCGGGCGCTCATCGCCCTCTTGGGACTCGTCGGGTCACGCTGAGCGTGGAGGTCAACTACTCCGACACGGGAGAGTCGTGTTCCTCCGACCGCGCCCACCCTTAAGTATCCACTTAGCGAACATTCAGGCGGGATAGATATGAGCGAGCTAGTGGACGAGGTGGTCGTCTTGTACGTCGACGACGACGAGGACTTCACCGAACTGACGGCGACGTTCCTCGAACGGGAACACGACCAGTTCCGGGTCGAGACGGCCACCTCGGTCGCCGAGGGGCTCGACCGCGTGGCAGACGCGGAGTTCGACTGCGTCGTCTCGGACTACGACATGCCCGAGCGCGACGGATTGGACTTCCTCGAAGCCCTCCGCGAGGACGCGCCGGACCTCCCTTTCATCCTCTTTACCGGCAAGGGAAGCGAGGAGGTCGCGAGCGACGCAATCTCCGCGGGCGTCACCGACTACCTCCAGAAGGAACACGGGACCAGCCAGTACACCGTACTCGCCAACCGCATCGAAAACGCGGTCGAGCAGTACCGCTCACGGCGCGCGCTCGAGACGAGCGAACAACGCCTCTCCCTGTTCATCGAACAGTCGCCGCTCGGCGTCCTCGAGTACGACAGCGACTTCCAAATCGTCGGGCTCAACGAGCGCGGCGAGGAGATTCTGGGCTATACCGAAGCGGAACTCCGCGGCCACAGCTGGGAACTCATCGTCGCGGACGACAGTTACGACAACGTCGACGCCGTCACAGACCAGCTTGCAGTCGCGGAGGGCGGCTACCACAGCATCGACGAGAACGTCCGAAAGGACGGCGAACACATCCGCTGTGAGTGGCACAACCGAACCATCACGAACGACGACGGCGCGGTCGTCGGCATCATCTCGTTGTTCCAGGACGTGACCGAGCGAACCCGCCGTGAGGACGAACTCGAACGGACCAACGCCCTGCTCTCGACGCTCATTCGGTCGCTCCCGGTCGGCGTCCTCGCCGAAAACAGCGACCGAACCGTCCTCGCGATTAACGAGCGACTGGTCGAACTGTTCGATGTCTCGGAACCGTCGACGGAACTCATCGGCGCAGACTGTCGGGAACTGGCGCAGATGGCAAGCGAACTCGTGGTTGACTCGGAGGGCTTCGTCGAGCGCGTCGACGAACTGATCGCCGGGACAGAGTCGGTCCACAACGAGACAGTCGCTCTGACGAACGGCCGGACGCTCAACCGAAGCTACGAACCGATCGAACTCCCCGAGGGGACCGGCCACCTCTGGATGTATCGCGACACGACCGAACAGCGAAAGCGAGAGCAACAGCTCCAGCGCCAAAACGAGCGGCTGAGCGAGTTTGCGAGCGTCGTCAGCCACGACCTCCGGAACCCGCTGAACGTGGCTGCCGGGAACGTGGAACTGGCCCGCCAAGACCACGAAAGCGACCGTCTTGCGACCGCCGCGCGGGCGTTGAACCGCATCGACGACCTCATCGAAGACCTGCTCACGCTCGCCCGAAAGGGCGACAACGTCGGCGAACTGGAACCGGTGTCCTTGGGTCCGCTCGTCTCCGACTGCTGGGGGACCATCGAAACGGCCGGCGCCGAACTCCAGACGGATTTGACGGCGACGGTCATCGCTGACCGAAGTCGGCTCCAACAGCTCGTCGAGAACCTCGTCAGGAACAGCATCGAACACGGTGGAGACGGCGTGGCGGTGACTGTCGGTGAACTTCCGGACGGCTTCTACGTCGAGGACGACGGTGTCGGCATTCCAGCCGAGCGCCGCGACACCATCTTCGAAGCCGGCCGCACAACCTCGCGTACGGGTACCGGATTCGGGCTCGCAATCGTCAAGCAGGTCGCCGAGGCCCACGGCTGGAACGTTAGCGTCGCCGAATCTGACGCAGGCGGGGCACGATTCGAGGTTACGGGAGTCACGTTCGCCGACGTCGACAACTGAGCTCCCGCGTACCGGAATGAGTCTGAAGACCGTCGTGCGATGAGCTTGTCGGGGTCAGCATCGAGCGCGTATTCCTCACGCCGGAAGCTTTTACAGGCCCCGTGCGGACCGCTGTCACATGAACTATCACGGCGAATCCGGCGGCGCGGCGCGGAGCGTACGATGACGATTACGAGCGACTGGGGCGAGTGGTGGGCCCGGGAGGAACTCAACGGCGTCGACGTCGAGGAGGGAGTCTCGCTGTGGTATCTCGGCGTCGCCGGCTGGGCGATACGGACCCCGGAGACCGCCATCTATATCGACCCCTACTTTAGTACCGAGCGGGACCGCGAGTACGTCGCGCGGATGTCGCCGGTGCCGATGGAGCCGCAGTGGGCGGACGCCTGCGACGCGGTCTTCTGCACCCACGACCACCGCGACCACTTCTGGCCGCCCTCGTTCGGCCCGCTCCTCGACCACGGCGGCGACGTCCACGCGCCCGTCGAGTGCTACGAGAACTTCGACGTGAGCGCGATCGACGAGGACAAGCGGACGGCCGTCGAACCCGGCGACAGCTACGAGGTCGGCGACCTCACCGTCCACGTCAGAGGCGGGTACGACCCGGACGCGACCGGCACGGTGACGTACGTTATCGAGCACGAGACGGGAACCATCTTCCACGGCGGCGACAACCGACCCTGCGAGGCGTTCCACGAGATCGGTGCGGAGTTCGACATCGACCTCGGGATGCTCTCCTACGGAACCGACGCCCGCGTCGTCCAGGACGGCGAGGTCATCACGCGCAAGCTCTACAACGACGCGGACGAGATCGTCGAGGCCACGAACGCGCTCGGCATCGACCGCCTGATTCCCGAGCACTGGCGGCGCTGGCGCTCGATTCACGCCGACCCCGGCGCGCTCTCGAAGGCCGCGACGACGTTCGAGTACCCGCACGTGATCGAGGAGGTCGAAGTCGGCGACCGCTTCCGACTCGGCCGGCCGGGCGTCGTCCCACCGGCGCGTCTCGGCGGCGAGTGAGTCTCTAACACGTCACCGAATTCTCCTGCCTCACCGGCGACGTCGCGCGGCGCCCCCACTCAACGGCGATGTCGTACTGTACCACAGAAACCGCGGTCGAGTCAGTCGGTGCGCGGGAGTTCGACGACGAAGACAGCACCCGTCGGTTCGTTGTCTTCGACCCGGACCGAACCGCCGTACTGCGTGACCAGGGTGTCGACGAGGTAGAGTCCGATACCCGTGCCGGGGCTCCCGAGACCTCGCTCACCTTTTCCGAACGCGAGTTCTTTCCTGTCGTCCGGGATGCCCGGCCCGTTGTCGGCGATTCGAACCTCGACGTCGTCGTCTCGGGCCGTACACGAGATCTCGACGCGAGGCGCGTCCTTGTCGTTGTGTTGGACGGCGTTGTTCAGGAGGTTCCGAAACACCGAACTGAGCATGCTATTTCCGGCGACCTCGACGTCGGGAAGCGTTCCCTCGACCACGAACGTGGCCTCCGGGAAAGACTCCTTGCGAATCGATAGCTCGGTTTCGAGGATCGAGCGAATCGGTACCGACGCGATAGTGACACTCTCGTTCGATGCAATCGTCTCCACGTAGTCGCGTGCGACCTCGGTCAGTTCGACGACGTGCTCACCGCTGTCGAGGATTTTCTGGAGGTACTCGCTCCTGTCATCATCGACGTGGTCTTCGAGCATCTCCGCCCACCCGAGGACGACCCCCATATCGTTGCGGATATCGTGGCGGACGATTCGGTTCAGCAGTTCGAGTTCTCGCTCCCGGCGTTTCTGCTCCGTGATGTCCGTACAGACGCCGACGACCTCCGAGACGTCACCGTCGTCATCGCGGAGGAGCACCTGCCGCGTCAGCACCCAGCGAATCGACCCATCGGGTCGAACGACGCGGCCCTCGTACGCCTCGTCGTGGGCCCCTTGGGCTGAGGCCTCGATATTCTGTCGCACCCGGTCGCGGTCCTCGGGATGGATGGCGTCGAGCAACAGCGCGATGTCGTCCATGACCGCCTCGGGTGGAATCCCCCAGATGTCTTCGAAGCCAGCGCTAATGTAGTCGAACTCGCCGGGCGCAGATACCGTCCAAAGCGCGACCCCATCAAGCTGGTCGAACAGGTCCTGGAAATCGCGCCGTTGACCAAGCGAGCTGTTACTCATACCGGGGTGTTTCGAGGCGAGTGAAATAAGTACCAGTCCCGGAGTCCGACGGCGGAGTAGCCGGCGTCAAAGCTCCGTTCTGAAGGGTGGGATTCCGTCGTGGATGAGCAAACCGGACGTTCGCGCTAATCGAGTGACGTCGAAGGAAGTCGGCTCGAGCCGACCGGAAGGATAACCGAGGAGTCCCACTCGGGGCAGTCCACTGCGACTGGTCGGTGAGTCCGTGCAGGAAACGCTATTCCTGTTCTGTATCGCTGACCGACCGGAAAACGACGCGTCGGGCCTCGAAATCCTCCAAGAACGCCTTCGAGCCGCCGACGGTAAACGTGTCGTCAGACGTCTCAACGACGAACGACTCCTGAGTCGGAAAGTCGTTCGAGAAGGGCCGGACGAGGCTCTGTTTCACCGCCACGATCGTCCCAGTAGTCGTCTCGAACGCCGCGTTACTCTGGGTGGGACGGATGTCCATCTCGGCCGTGACGACGGCGCCGTCCATCAGATGTAGCGTCGCGTCGAACACCGCGTGGCGGAAGCTCGTGAACGTCGCCGGCAGTTGGCTTTTCGACCCGACGTGCACCTGCTCGCCCATCGGCCAGTAGTTGGCGATAAACGAGTCGAACAACGAGGAGACGATATGCTCCTCGGCGTGATAGATGGCGTACTCATCCGAGTTCGAGTTCAGTATCGCATCTGCCGAGGCGATGATACCGTCACCCCGGTCAACGGTCAGCGTCACTGGTGCTGGGGCGCTCCACGTCTGGATGATACTCGCAGTCGCACCGTCGATCGAACTCGTGCCGTCGTACTCCGTGACGAGAAGCATACAAAATACACCCCGGCTCTGGGCATCTCTGAGCGAATCTTCGACCCGATGAAGAACCGATGCGGGAAGTGCGAGAACGAGTTCGGATTCAGCGGCGTCGATCAGCTTGTTGAGCTGAGCGAGTATCGTCCGTCGAGACTTGATGATACTGAACTTCTGCTGTTCGTAGCTCTCGGAGTCAAACAGGTCCTCTAACTGGGACTCGACGGTCTGTAGTTGAGAAACGAGATTGTCGATACCCTCTGCGGGCGGAATCGCTCGTAACTGCGTCGGTTGGACGTGGTCGTCGATTTCGATGAGGTCGCGCTCCTCGAGTTTTCCGACGATATCGTACGCGTAACTCTTAGAGATGTCAGCCTCTTCGGAGACGACCCGGATTGTCGTCGCCCCGTTACGGAGTATCGTCACGTATGCTCGCGACTCCTTGTCCGAGAGCCCGATCCGCATGAGGCTGTCCACCACCTCGTCTTCCACCATACCCAAGTGTTCGGCCAAGGCGGGGGATAAATCTTAGTATGGGAGTACAGACAGGGTGCTGTCCGGCGCGTGACCGCCTCGAACTCCGTTGTTCGAATGTAACAACCCTACTCGGTGCGGGCACCTCGGGTGACACGGGACGCGTGCGTGGCCAGTCGAATGGCGTGGGACCAACCCAACGGCGTCGCGCTGTCCGGCGCGCCGGTGTCGAAGAACTGCTCCGGGAGGTACCCCGATGGAAGGCACAGACTGCCGTCGAGGTCAATTTCGTCGAACAACCGGTCCGCCCATTTTTCGGGGTCGTACTCGTCGGTCGACGAGAAGAGCCGAATCGACTTCTCGGCCGCGTACGCGCCCCAGCCAGTCGAGACGGTCCAAACCTTCTCGCTTCCCTGCCCCCGCCGCCGCCACGTATCGCCCTCGAATCGCGTGAGTCCGGAGATGTCGCCGGTCTCTTTCCAGAGCCTGGAGAACGCGGTGTGGAGATGGCGCTCGAGCCGCCGCAGTCGCGTTTCGTCGATGTCCTCGATGGCTCGGTAGGCGAGATAGGCGTCGACGAGCGAGAAAGTAGTGCTGTCGACGCGGTCGTCCAAGTTACCGTCACCGTCGTCTAATCGGAGCGCGTAGATACCCTTGTCGGCGGCCCACGCCATATCGAGTGCGTCGAAAACCTGCGTTGCCCGCGTAGCTGCGCGCTCTCTGGTGGCCGCATCGCACGTGACGGCCGCAATCGTACTGTAGGCCTGAACGAACTTCGCGGCAGTGTGCGTGAAACGACCATTCGTATTCTCCCACGCGTTTTCGCACACCGTCGGGAAGCCATCGTCTTCCAGCGAACTGTCGAGCCCGTCGACTCCCGACTGTAATGCGTTCTCGATGGCCTCGACGGTGACGTTTCGGAGCGACTGTCGGTACGCCGAGAGGTACTCGGCGAGGAAAACGAGGACGCTCGCAGTCTGGTCGGCTTGGTACTGCGTTTCCGTGCCCTCGATGTGGCCGTTCGCCCATCCCGGCGCAAGCCGGCCGTTCATCGGCCACACTCGGTGAGGCCACCGGCCGTCAGGTAACTGCGTCCGCAGGTAGAACTCGGCGCTCTGTCGGTGTATCTCGGCTGCATCGAACCCGAGCGACTCGTCGGCTTCCAAGAGAAACGTCGAAACTTCTCCGTCGTCTCGGAACCACGTGTAGCCGTAGCCGCCGGAGTACTGGTAGTACGGGTCGAAGTCCGGCCCCGCAATTCGGGCCCCAGTCGGTGCGGAGAGTAACTCAAGGACCGAAAGGTCAGTCGCGACGAGTTGGTCCGCGACCGTGGGGTACTGTCCTGCCTGCCGTGCCGTCGCGAGGAGCGCGGCTGAATCGCTGTTGGTTCGTCGCGTCCGGGTCGCGACCGCAGAGAGCGCATCCGAGCGCGACTGCGTTTCGATGTCCGACAGCAGGGTGACGAGACTGGTCTCACCGTCCTCGAAAGCCACGCGGACACCAACGCCGCCGGTGAGGCGGCTCTCCTCGTACTCTTCGGACGCGCCGAACTCCGGAAACGACCGTGATTCCGCGGCGAGTATCTCGCCGAACCGCTCGAGCACTTGGGGCGTACACTCCACGAACTCGGTCGAGGTGCCGAGATAGTCGTGTTCTCGGTTGTGGTACACCTCGATAGCGTCGTCGTGGACTAGCTGCCCGACGCGCCCGTCTCGCCCCTCCGGGCTGATCTCGACGAACCCGACCAGTTCGATATCTTCCGGTGCATCGTCGCCAGGCTCAAACGTCGTCGTGTGGGCGAGTCCATCGGTAACGTCGCGTTGTATCACGTCGAATCCATCGAGACGGTGCGTCGTCTCGACGAGCGACCGGCCCGCTCGGTACGTCTGGCTCCCCGTGTCGAGCGCATCGAACCACTCGACGGCGTCACCGACACGGATACCGAAACGTGAGGACACGATGCCGCCGAAGCCCGAAAGTGGGTACGAGTAGTCTCGGAGTGACCCGGCTGGTGAAACGTGAACGAGGCGTTGGTCCGACCCGCTGAATCTGCCTTGTCGCGTGCGCCGTTCGCCCGGAAATACGTCGGTCGCGTCTTCGTTCTGCTTGTAATCGTCGAGTGACCGTCGGAGTCCCATACACCTACTGGCCACAGAGTTCAGATAAAGTTCTTGTGATATCTCAAAGATAATCCCTAAATTATAAGTGGGCCTATTTTGATGAACAATTCGGACGATGACAACGAACCCAGAGACGAGCAAGACGACGAAGAAGAGCGTCTCACGACGGCGGTTTATCGCCGCTGCAGGTGCGACGGGAGTCACAGCGGGCCTCTCCGGCTGTGCGAGTATGTTCGGCAACGGCTCCGACACCGGTGGACAGGTCGGTGAGTCCGAAAGCGGCGGAACGACCGTCGTCTGGGGCTTTGACGCGACTGTCGCACAGGACCACGCGGACCAGCTCCGTACTGCGCTACACGAGAAAGGGGGACTCTCGGACGACATCCGCGTCGAGTTCCAGCCGGGCCAGCCGGACAGCGGGAAGCGCCGCTCGACGTACAACCGACTCTTGAGCTCTCAGGAGACGACGCCGGACATGTTCATGATGGACAACGGCTGGGTGAACATCTTCATCCAGCGGGGGCAGCTCGCTAACCTCTCTGAGGTTCTCCCCGAGAGTGCGCTTTCGACCATCGAAAACGAGTACTTCGGCGGGTTCACTGAGACGGCCATCGACCCCGCCAGCGGGGACCTGTTCGGTGTTCCGCTGTACCCCGACTACCCGACGATGTTGTACCGGAAAGACCTCGTCGAAGAGGCCGGCTACAATCCGACCGAGGAGAACTGGGCCACCGAGCCGATGACGTGGAAACGGTGGTCGAACATCGCTGCCGAGGCACAGGAGCTCTCGGGCGTCGATTACGGCTTCACCACCCAGTGGGATATCTACGTCGGCACCGCCTGTTGTACCTTCAACGAGGTGCTGTCTTCGTGGGGCGGTGCCTACTTCGGTGGTCGCGAGAACCTCTTCGGTCCCGTCGGCGAACGACCCGTCACCGTCGAGTCGGACCCGGTCGTCAACTCGTTGAATATGATGCGAAAGTTCGTCCACGACGAGAGCTTCGACGGGCAGTTCAGCGACTACGGCGGTGGCTTCACACCGACGAACATCCTCGGGTGGATCGAAGACAGTTCGCTCGCACCGTTCGTCGACGGGAACGCCGTGTTCCACCGCAACTGGCCGTACGCGATTAACCAAGCAGCGTCGGAGTTCGGTGACGACCTCGGGACGATGCCGCTTCCCTACGGCGTCCCCGAAAGCGAGGCGCAGTTCCCCGGAACCGGTGGGTCCACCTCTGCACTCGGCGGCTGGCACATTACTGTCAACCCGAACAGCCAGAAGCTCGACGCTGTGACCCAAGTCATCCAAGCGTCGATGCGCGAGGAGTTCCAACTGTTCCTCCTGGAGGTCGAGGGGTGGCTACCGCCGCGGGCGAGCCTGTTCAACTCCGAGACGGCTGCGGAGCTCGAACCGACCGGCGACTACATGGACACGCTCCGCGTCGCCGGTGAGAACACGATGGCCCGACCGGTTACGTCGGTCTGGAACAACCAATCGAGCAAAATCGCAGAACAAGCAAATCGCGCGGTCGGACAAGAGGTGTCTTCGGCCGAGGCGATGGCGACGCTCCAATCCAGCCTCGAAGAGACTGAGAGAAGCGACTGACGAGCTGAGAGCTCCACACTCAACAGATCAAACCATGAGTCCCACACCTCTCGGAGGGATAGTATGAGCGCCGATACGGCTGCAGAGCCGGCACGTGAGTCACGGCAGTCGGGGCCAGTCGTCGTCTTCTTGCGGTGGCTGGAGAACCTGAGCGACACGCAGTACGCGTACCTACTGCTCACCCCGGTATTCGTCCTGCTTGGTATCGTGGCCATCTACCCGCTCTTGCGGACGTTCGAGCTGTCACTGTACGCCGTCTCGACCGACCTCTCTAGTGTCCGTTTCGTTGGTCTCGACAACTACGTCGCGCTGTTCACCGGGGAGAAAAACCGGTTCCTCCCCGGCGGAACGACGTTCCTCCCGACCGGATTCGACGCCGCGAGTCTCCTCGATAGCGCCCTCGTAATCACCCTCATCTTCGCCGTGGCCAGCGTCTTGTTCGAGACCCTCATCGGACTGGGTCAAGCGCTCGTCTTAGATCAAGACTTCTACGGCCGGCGGTGGGTCCGTGCGGCGATTATCATTCCGTGGGCCGTCCCAATCGTCATCCAGGGGATGATGTTCTTCTTGATGTTCGACTCGAACGTCGGATTCGCGACGCCGATTCTCGCCGACCTCGGAGTAGTGGCACCGACCAACACGCTGAACGACACAATCAGCGCGACGTTCATCATTATCGTCGCCGACATCTGGAAGACCTCGGCGTTCATGGCGCTCCTCATCCTTGCCGGGCTCCAGAGCATCAATCGCAGCCTGTACGACGTGGCCCGCGTCGCCGGTGCGAGCAAGTGGCAGCAGTTCAGATACATCACGCTCCCGCTCATCCTGCCGACCATCGGAGTTGCAGTATTATTCCGCTCGGTGCAGGCGATGCGCGTGTACGGTATCATCGATACGGTCTCGAGCTGTACCGTGGTCCCATCACTCTCCTGCATGGTCGTCTCGACGTTCAACACGCACGAGGGGACATCCGCCGCTATCGCGTTCGTGACAGCGGCCATCATCGGCGTCGTCGTGATGGGAATCATCCTGTGGCAGGGGGAGGACGCGATATAATGTCCAGCGAAGCCGACGGCACGGCAGACGATGCCGGTCCGCTCGCGCGGTGGGCACGGAATGCGATCCACAACCCACGACGGGTGTATCGAGCGTTGTTCTACGTCGCGATGGCGTTTTTCATGGTCACGACAGTGTTCCCGTTCTACTGGCTGCTCGTCCTCGCGGTGACGCCGCAGGAGAACCTGCTTTCCGGGAGTTTCCTCCCGACGGTCGACCTATTCGGCGTCAGCGGCACGTTCCCGCTCCCCGTTCCGAAGGGGTTCAATCCGGCAGCGTTCGTTACCGTCTTCGAACAGGTCCCGTTCCACCTGTACGTGCTGAACAGCTTCGTGCTAGCTGCCACGACGACGGTTATCGTCCTCCTCGTCGCGAGCCTCGCAGGCTACGTGTTCGGGCGAATCGAGTTCCCCGGGCGCGCGCTGTTGATGCTCGGTATCCTCGCAATCAGTTACTTCCCGCCCGCAGCGTTCGTCATTCCGCTGTTTCAGGCGTTCGCCGGTAACGCCCCGATAACGATTCCGTTCATAGGTGTCCCGCTATTCACGCCGCCGCGACTACTGAACACCCCGGGGTCGATGGTCATGCCGTTCAGCGCGCTGTTCCTGCCGCTGTCGATATTCATCCTCACGACCTTCTACGGGCAGATTCCCGACGGGTTGGAGGACGCGGCGCGGGTAGAGGGAACGACCCGACTGGGCGCACTGTTCCGCGTCATCGTGCCGCTTTCGGCACCCGGCGTGGCGACCGCGGGCGTCCTCACGTTCATCAGCGTCTACAACGAGTACTTTTTCAGCTCGATTATGGCGACGTCACCCGAAGCGTCCAAGTGGTCGCCGATTGTCGGCGGGATTCTCAGCTACCAGACTCAGTACACGACGCAGTACAACCTCATGGCCGCAGCGAGTGTTGTGGGGGTCATCCCCGTCGTCGTCCTCGTCATCATCGCACAGGAACGCATCGTCAGCGGACTGACCGCAGGAGCACTTAAAGAATAACAATGGCACGAGTACGACTCGAACACGTAAGCAAGCACTACGACGACGTAACGGCGGTCGACGACATGAACCTCGACATCGACCACGGCGAATTCATCTGCTTTGTCGGCCCGTCAGGCTGTGGGAAGTCGACGACGATGGAAAGTATCGCTGGACTCACGAAGCCGAGTGAGGGTGAAATCCACATCGGGGACCGCGAGGTGACGAACCTCCCGCCGAAGGACCGCGGCGTCGCGATGGTGTTCCAGAACATCGCGCTGTTCCCCCACATGGACGTCTACGACAACATCTCCTTCGGGCTCCGCCTGCGCAACTACGACAAGGAGGAAATCGAGCGCCGCGTCGAACGCGCCGCCGAAATCGTCCAGTTGCAGGGCATGCTCGAACGCATGCCCGACGAGATGTCCGGCGGACAGCGACAACGCGTCGCCATCGCCCGCGCCATCGTCCGTGAGCCCGATGTCTTTCTCATGGACGAGCCGTTAGCGAACCTCGACGCGAAGCTCAAGGTCCACATGCGAACCGAACTCCAGCGCCTCCACAAGGAACTGGACACGACCATCATCTACGTCACCCACGACCAAGAAGAGGCGATGACGCTCTCGGACCGTATCGCCGTCCTTGACGCTGGCCAACTCCAGCAGATCGACCCGCCGCTCGTCTGTTACAACGAGCCCGCGAACCTGTTCGTCGCCGGCTTCATCGGCTCGCCCTCGATGAACTTCGCCGAGGCGACGGTCGCAGAAGACGCGCTCTCGACAGCGAACTTCTCGCTCGCGTTCGATCCGGCGTCTGTCGAGGCTGTGGACGTGGGTGACGAGGTAACCATCGGGATTCGTCCCGAAGACATCTATCCCAGCGGAGCGCGCGTCGAAGTCGAAGACCCCTCTTCACTCATCGCCACGCGCGTCGATATTCTCGAACCGATGGGCGACGAGATATTCGCGTACATGCTGTTGGGCGAAGGCCGAACCTCGATGGACCAGTCAGGGGCTGATGACCAGTTGCTGATGAGCGTTGAGCCCGACTCGACGATTCGAGAAGACACGGACGTCGAAGTGGTGATAGACCGGGGGAACGTCCACCTCTTCGATACGGCGTCGGGCGGCGCGCTCGCCCACGGCCTTCCCCCCGTTTCAGCCGAGTTAGAGACCGAGACGACGGCCGACGCAGACGACTGAAGCGACCCGGCAACCTCGCCGTCGGCGACGGCGAGACGCAGTAACTCCCGGAGGCTACCGGAAGTAACCGCGCGCCCGACTCAGTACGGAGCGCCACAGCTCGGACACATCGGCGGCGCGCCCTCGGGAAGGTCGATACCGCAATGGGGGCACTCCCCATCCACGTCTGGCGACGTCATCTCGTCGACCGCGTCGTCGGTCGTGCCCCGAACGCCGGCCAGCGACCCAACGCCTTCGGCCGGTGACTCCAGTGATTCTCCCTCCGACGCCGCCCGGAGAAAGCGGACCCGTTCGGCGACGAACTCGGCCGCCTCGTCGGATTCCGCGTCGAGCACCGAATCCGGTACCCGAACCGCCTCGCCGCCCCCGCGGACTGACAGTCCGAGCGCTTCGGCGGCGCGGCCCCGGACGAAGGCGTTCTCGTCGGCGAGCCGTGCCGAGAGCGCCGTCCGAGCCTCGGCGAGCGAGTCCGGCGCGTCGCAGCCGACGACCGCCACCGCCGTACAGAGGTGATAGCGGACGAGTTCGTCCCGGTCGTCGAGGTGTTCGGCGAGCGCCGAGACGCGGTGGCGAAGTCGACCGGGGTCGCCGAGCGCCACGCATTCGAGCGCCTTCGCCAGCTTCTGTTTCACCTCGGGTTCGTCGAACGAGAGACCGACGCGGAGGTCCGCGAGCACCTCCGGCGAGGCGACCGCGTCGGGGTGTTCGAGCGCGACGTAGCCCAGCGCCTCGGCCGACCGGGCGCGGACGTAGTAGAACTCGTCCTCGTCGGCGAGTCGCCCGGCGAGCGACGGAGCGGCGGGAGCGACCGCGTCGGGAGCGGCCTCCGCGACCGCGACGAGCGCCTTCGCGGTCAACAGCCGGACGGCGCGGTCGTCGTCGGTGAGAAAGGGCGTGACGGCGGGGAGGACCGACTCGAACGCGGTCGGCCGGTCGTCGGCGAGGCGCCGAAGCTCTCGGAGCGCCCGTTTTCGGTCCTCGGTCGACGCCGTTCGGAGCTCCCCGAGCGCCCCGCTCACCGCCTCGTAGGCGCGGTTTTCGGCTGATTCGACGAGGCGCTCCAGCGGGGGCGCGTGACGTGTGTCGTCCATCGGTTCGTGTGCCTCGTTAGCGAAGTATCTCCTCGGTACGTCAATAAGTTAGTGGGAGACCGCGTCGTCGACACCGAACAGAACAGACAAAAAGACTACATTTTCGCGGAGCGACGACAGAACCGTGAGCCCGATTACGCTTGCCGCGGCGGCGCTCCTTGGGAGTGTGACCGCGGCCGCGACGTATCGACACGCGAGACGCCGCGACCGAAACCCGACGAGGTGGAGCGCGGAGGTCGGAGCAACGTTCCTGCTCGCGCCACTTCTCGCGGCCGAAGTGGGGCTCGGCGCCGTCCGAACAACGCTGGTCGCCACGTCCTCGGCTGGGGTCGTCGAGGCGGTCCCTCCGGTGGTGTTCCACGGCGTGACTATCGCTGTTGGGCTGGTCGCCGGTGCGACGGCACTCATCCACTACCGGCGTGCCGCGGTGGCCGCGTAGTCGAGTCGAAGCGACGCGAGGCAACGAGCCGCGTCGTCCTCGCGGTCACTCCAGCGGGAACCGCGCGACTGCGCCGTCGTCGACGTACGAGACGAACACCGACGACGGCTCGACGCGGAGAGAGAGTCGGCTGTGCGAGTCTGGTTCGTACGACCACCGCGTCTGGCCCGACTCCCGGGAAAGCACCTCGAAGCCCCGGTCCCAGCCGGCGACGACGCGGGAGCCCGTGACGGCGAGCGAGTCCAGCGACGGGAGTCCGGTTACGGTCTGCCACCGCCGCGTGCCGTCGAGGTCGAAGCGGTCGATTCGGCCGAGCATCCCGCCGTCGGGGTCGTCGACGCGGCTCCCGACGAACACCGCGTCGTCCGTGGCCTCGACCGACCGAATCTGATAGCCCACGGGATTCGCCCACCGCTTCTCGCCCGTCTTCCGGTCGAACGCGAGCAGTTCCGCGTGCCCGTCCGGTCGGTCGTGGGAAAGGTACAACTGCGACCCGAGGACCATCGTGCGCCCGGGGCTGCTGACAGAGGTTCGCCAGCGAACGCTCCCGTTCGACGGTTCGTAGGCCACCAGCGTCCCGTCCCACACGGCGACGGCGAGTCGGGAGTCCGCGACGACCGCGGGGTGCCGCGGCTGGGATTCGGTCCGCCACCGGACGCTCCCGTCCGCCGGCGAGAGCGAGACGACGCGCGATTCGGTCTCGCTCACCGGCACGCGAACCACGACCGAGTCGTCGGCGACACCGTCGAGGGAGTACGACGAAACCGCCCGTTCGAAGCGTCGGTCGCCAGTCTGTGGGTCGTATCCGGTGAGCGTGTTCTCGGGGCCGGCGAAATCGAGTTCGGCGACGAGCGACTCGGTGCGGGCGAGTCTCGCTCGATGGGCCGTGCCCTCGTCGCGCCACAGTTCGTCGCCCGAGGAATCGACGGCGTAGAGGTCGCCGTCGGTGCTGTGGACGTGGTACGGGCCGCCGGACGGCGGGGCGACGGGTCGCGTCTCTATCGGGCCGCCGGTCTCGAACCGGACGGCGGTCGACCCGTCCTCGCGCCGCAGGCCGTACAACGCCTTGTCCTGCATCCCGGCGAGGACCAGTCCGTCGGTGACGGCGGGCGGGCCGGCCATGAACGCCCCGTCGATATCGCGTCGCCAGACCGGTCGTCTCCCGCCGAGTCCGGGAATCGAGCTACAGCCGGCGACGGAGAGCGAGCCGACGGCCGCGAGCGTCCCGAGCACCTCGCGGCGGGTGACGGTTTGCTCCCGGCTTCCGGCCGAACCCATCCGCTCCGGACGCTCACTCGGCATCGAGCACCCCCGCGTCGAGGCGAGCGAGTTGCCACTCCTGTCCGACGTAGACGCCGTCGCCCGCGGCGACGACCCAGTTCACCGTGCCGCCGTCGAGGTAGCCCTCGAACCGGTACTCGCCGAGGAGGGTGCCGTCGGTCGCGTGGACGTACAGCGCGGTCGGTTCGAACGGGACGGTCCCGCTGTGCCCCCGGACGAGGAGGTCCGACCCCACGACGGTCACCAGTCGGTCGCCGACGCGGGTCGGTCCGCAGGTCACGGGGCCGGCCAGTTCGCGCCGCCACAGTCGGGTTCCCGTCTCGGCGTCGAAGGCGTACAGGAAGTAGTCCGCGCCGCCGACGTACACGCGGCCGTCGGAGACGAGCGGCCGGGCGAACACGGTGTTTCGGAGCGACCCGCGCCACCGAAGCTCGCCGGTCGCCGCGTCGAGCGCCAACAGTTCCTCGGTCGCGCTCCCGACGAAGACGGTGTCGCCGGCGACCGCCACCGACGACGGGGACGCCCCCACGTCGGCGCGCCACGATTCGGACTCATCCGTGGCGAACCGGCGGACTGTTCCGTCCAGAATGGGCGCAATGACGCCGGCTTGGGAGCCGCCTCCGGCGGGTGCGGACGCGGGCGCGCCGGCCAGCGACGCCGGAAGTTCGGCGCGAAAACGCCGCTCGCCGTCCTCGCGGGACAGCCCGAGCAGTCGGTCCACCACGTCGTTTTCCGTGCCCGAGATGGGGAAGACGACGGTGTCGTCGGCGACGACCGGCGGGTACTGAACGACGCCCGGGTCGGCGCTACCGACGCCCGTCAGCCCGATGTTCCATGCTCGCTCGCCCGCCTCGTAATCGACCGCCGTGGCCCGTCCCGCCTTCGAGAACAGGTACGCGTACTGGTCGTCGACGCCGAGCGGCGACCGGTAGCCCTTCCGGCCGGTCACCGCCCAGCGCTCCTCGCCGGTCTCGGGGTCGAGCGCGGACACCATCGGGTCGGCGTGAAACGGGCTCCCGGTTCCGACGAGCAGGGGGCCGGACGGCGGGCGCAGGGCGCGGGTCGGAGTCCGCACGCCCGCCGTCCACGCGGTCGGCATCGGGAGCGAGTCGTCGCGGCCCGTGAGGCTCGCACAGCCGGCGAGCCCGGCGGCGAGCGCCGGGAGAGCCTTCAGCGCGTCGCGTCTCGAATAGGAGGGCATCAGCGAGGACGTGTGGTCCGGCTGATAATACTCCTGTTGGTTTCGACGGCGGCGCGACCGGCCGCGGCCGGCGAACCCTTCGAGCGAGGAGCCACGAAGGTTTTTATCCCGCGCCGAGACGGCGGTCGTATGCTCTCCAGACGCGAGGTACTGGCCGCCGGCGGAGTCGCGCTCGCGGGCGTGGTCGCCGGGTGCGGTGGCTCACCACCGTCTCCGGACGCGACGTTCGACGCGCCGACGACGGCGTGGCCGACCGCCGGATACGACCCGCAGGCGACAGGTCACGCGCCCGCCGGCCCGACCGAGGGAACCGTCTCGTGGAGCGTCTCGCGGGGGAGCCTCGACCCGCCGCTCTACGGCGCGCTCGCCCCGCCGGTCGTCGCCGACGGGGCCGTCTACGTCACCGGACTCGCTACCCACTATTACAGGCCGGACGACTTCACCAGCCCGCTGGCCGCGATTGACGCCGAGTCCGGGTCGGTCCGGTGGGTCGAAGGCTTCCCGGACGGGCTCAGCGGCGGCCCCGCGGTCGTCGGCGACGACCCGGGAATCGTCGTCGTCGGAGGCTACGACGGCACCCTCCACGCCGTCGGAAGCGACGGGTCGAGCGAGTGGGCCGCGGACCTCGGCGGCCGGCTGGGAACCCCGACGGCGTACGGGAACAGACTGTACGTCGAAAGCGGGAACGGCCGCCTGCACGCCGTCGGAAGCGACGGGAACCGGCTGTGGACCGCCGACCGGCCGGGGGCGCTCGAACTCCTCGTCGGCCCGGACGAGCCGGTCGAGACGACGATGCCCGTCGCCGACGACCGCGGCGTCTACGCCGCCTTCACGCCGTTCGAGCGGGAGCGCGAGGCGGTCGTCGTCCTCGGCTACGACCACGGCGGCGGGCGGCGCTGGCGGACGGTGCTCGACGGCCGGTACGGCCGGTCGCCCAACGGCCTCGCCGTCACCGACGACGCGCTGTACGCGACCGTCGGCGGAACCGTCTACGCGCTCGACGCCGACACCGGCAAGGAGCGCTGGCGGTTCGTGACCGGCTCGGAGGCCGCCGGCCCGCCGACGGTCGACGGCGAGCGAGTCTACGTCGGCGCGAAGAACCTCTACGCGCTCTCCCGGACCGATGGCGGCGAGCGCTGGCGCGTGGTGAACGAAGCGCCGCCGAGCCACGACCGCGATCCGACGACCCTCCCGTATCTCGCTCGCCCGCCCGTCGCCGACGGGCGAGTCTACCTCCGAACCGGAGCCGTCGACGCCGCCGACGGGACGCGCCTGTGGGGCGGCGACGCCGACGAGTGGCTCCAGTCGGGGAACTACTTCGCCGAACCGTACTACAGGCGACCGATGGCGTCGCCGGTCATCACCGAGGAAGCGATGTATCTGACCCACGCGCACCACGGGGTGGTGAAGGTCGCATGACCGACACCGGCCAGCGACCGACTCGGCGTCGACTCTTGGCGAGTCTCGGAAGCGCCGCCGCCGTCGGCGCGGCGGGCTGTCTCGGAACGCGGTCGGAGCACAATCCGACGAGCGGGGAGTGCCCCGAGTACGACCCCGTCGAGCCGGCGACCGCGGACTGGCGCGGCGTGATGGGTCCGACGACGAACACCGGGGCCGTCGCGTCCGAGGCCGTCCCCGAGGGCGACCTCGCCGTCGATTGGACGGTGCCCGTGGAGACCTACGTGGGCCACCACGTCCCGGTCGTCGCCGACGGCACCGTCTACGTCCACGACATGGACGACGAACTCTCCGCGGTCGACGCCGACACGGGCGAGCGAACGTGGACCAGACCGCTCACCGACCCCGAGCCCGCGCCCGCAGTCGGCGACGGAACGCTCGTCGTCGTGACCCGCGAGGAGACCCACGCCTTCGACGCGGCGACGGGTGACCGACGCTGGAAGCGGGAGGGACTCGGCGGCGGCATCTTCGGCGCGAGCCCCATCGTCGCGGGCGACACCGTCTACGTCCAAGCGGGCGTCGCGACTCACGCGCTGTCGCGTTCGACCGGCGAGACCCGCTGGCGGGCCGCGACCGGGTTCCCCTCCGACTCGACGCCCGCCGTCGCCGGCGACACCGTCTACACCGCCGGCGACGACACCTACGTCCGGGCGCTGGCGACGGCCGACGGGACGGAGCGCTGGCGCGCGAAGACGAGCGCCCGAATCGCGTGCAACGTCTCGGTGGTCGAGGGAACCGTCCTCGTCGGGACCGGTGCCGGGAGCGTGCTCGGACTCGACGCCGAGACGGGCGCGGAGCGCTGGCGCTATCGACTCGAACCGCAGCGGGCGGGCGGCGAGAGTCGACCGAGGCGGCCCGAGACCATCGCGACCGACGGCAGCCGGGTGTACGTCGCGACCGACGACCGGTTGGTCACGCTCGCGTTGGCCGACGGGACCCGCTGCTGGGACAACCGAAACTACGCCGGAAGCTACGCGAGCGGCATCGCCGTCGGCGCGGGGACCGTGTTCGTCCCGACGCACGACGACAGCGGGGGAGCGATAACCGTCCTCGACGCCCCCACCGGAAACACGCGACAAGAGTTGGCGGCGGGCAAACGCCAGCGCTTCGACATCGGCCCGAGCGTCGCCGAGGGCGGCGTCTACTTCGCCGGCCGGGGCGCCGTCGTCCGACTCAGTTAGGTCGGTCTTCGGACGCGACCGACCTGAGTGGTTCGTCGACCCGTCAGTTCGGAAGCGGCGGCCACGTCGTCGCCACCGTCTCGGCGATGAGCCGGGTCTGCGCCCGTCGGAGTCGCTCGGAGGTCGAAGAAGCGGTGATGCCGAGTTCGTCGGCGACCTCCCGCAGGGTGGCCCCGCGGGGGATGTCGAAGTAGCCCAGTTCGTACGCCGTCCGGAGCGCCTCGTCCTGTCGGTCGGTGAGCCCCTCGCCCGGCGGTTCGGGGTCGCCGTCGCGGGCGAGGCGCCGGAGTCCGAAGCCGGCGTTCCGCCGCCAGAACGATGCGAACCGCCCGAACGCGTCGCGGTCCGCGAACCAACCGATCTGTCGCCAACCACCCCGTCGGACCTCGATGCGCTCGATGATGGCGTCGGCGGTGGCGAGGGCCTCCAGCCCGGCGAGGTCGTCGAGGCTGTCACCGAGCTGTTCTTCGAAGGTCAGCGCCGGGACGGCCTGATACCGGCGGGTCTCGCCCGACTCGCCGATTCGCGTCCAGTCGGCCACGTCGACGGCGTCGTCGATGGCGGTTTCGAGTGCCCGGTGTGCCCCGCCGGTGACCGTCACGATGAACATCGGCCGCTCGCCGTGGTTGTACTGGAGTTCCAACGCGAGCGTCGCCTCCGGAACCGCCGCCGCGACCCCGGTCAGCGGGAGCGCGTCGCAGTCGATGTCGAACTCGGCGATGAGACCCATACGTCCGCTGTCTCGGCGGTCGGTCATGGACGTGTCGAAGCGGCCGAGGCGGTCGCCCGCCCTCGGAGGCCACTTAAACGACCGCACGGCTGAGAGTGCGACTTAGTCGCCGCCGGCGACAAGCGAGGCCGCGATGCAACCGATTCGATTCGAACGCGGAACAGAACTGTCCGACGAGCGATTCGGGAGCGGCGCGCCGCTTCTGTGCTGTCACGGCGGGATGGCACCGCCGGCGTACTGGGACGCGGTCGTCCCGCACCTCGACGGCTACGAGGTCGTCGTCCCGGAGCGACCCGGCTTCGGCACCTGTCTGGACGACGTCGAGACGACGCCCGCCGAGGCGGTGCTGGAGCGCGAGGTCGAGTACGTCCGGGAAGCCGTCGACGAGATTCGCGAGGCGACCGGACGCGACCCGGCGCTGTTCGGTCACTCCTTCGGCGCGCTCACGGCTCTCGAAGCGGCGACCGACGCGCGGGTGGCCGCCGTCGCCGCCTACGAGCCGGCGGTGCTCCCGGAGGCGTACCGGAGAGAGGCGGACCTCTCGGAGCGCATGGCCGCGCTCGTCGAGGTGGGAGAACGGCGCGAGGCGGTCAAACGCTACGTCGAGCAGGTGCTCCACCCCGACGGCATCGACGACCTCGACGCGTGGCTCGACGAGTGGCCCGTCTGGCCCGACTGCGTGGCCCTCGCCGAGGAGGTCGTCCGGATGAACCGCGCCGTCGAACGCTACCGGCTTCCGGCCCGCCTGGACGTTGACGCACCCACCGTGGTCATGGCCGGCACCGGCGGCCCCGACTTCCTCCGCGAGAGCGCCCGAAACGTCCACGACTCCCTGCCGACCAGTCGGTTCGTCGAGTTCGACGCGCTCGGTCACGGCGGCCCCGGCGACGACCCCGAGCGGGTCGCGGCCGCGGTCGATTCGTTCCTCCGTGACCGGGCCAGTCACGCGTGAAAACGTCGATTACACGGGTACAGGTGTAATCGCGATCTCAGAGATACGAGCCGTCTCGCGCTCGTTTGCGACCGAATCGCGGGTCGGAGACCGGACGCGCGAGACGACCTGTCAACCCAACATTCTTTGCTCGGTGCGGAGACGTGGTCGGTATGGCAGCCCTCCAAGCCATCGGCACAGCCGCCGGCTCTCTCAGACGGAACCCGATACTGTTCGTCGTCGCCGCGGCGTTCAGCCTCATCCAACTCCCGTCGCTGTTCGCGCAGGCGGTCAGCCCGCTCATCGGAAGCATCGTCTCGCTGGGATTCAGCGGCCTCACCGTGTTCGTCGTCCCGTTCTTCCTCGGTGGCGTCCTCGGCATGGCCAACGAGGCCATCGACGGTCACACCTCGCTCGGGACGCTCGTCAACGAGGGGAAGTCGCACTACGTCTCGCTGCTCGCGGTCTACTTCAGCCTGCTCGCGGTCAACCTCGTGTTGGCGTTCATCGGCGTCTTCGCCTCGCTGTTCTTTGGCCTCCTCCTCATCGGGAGCGGCAGCCAACCGGGGACCGCCACGCTCGCGGTTCTGGCCGTCATCGTCCTCGCCGTGACCCTCACCTACCTCGCCGTGGTGTTCGTCATGCAGTTCTTCGGTCACGCCATCGTTATCGACGACCTCGGCGCGGTCGACGGCGTCAAGCGCAGCATCTCGTGCGTCAGGAACAACCTCGTGTCGGTCTTCGGCTACTCCGTCATCGTCGGACTCGGCGGCCTCCTCGCCGGCGTGGTCGGCGGCGTGGCCTCGCTCCTACTCACCCCGTCGCTCCAGCATCAGGGGGCCGCGGTGGCCGGGTCGGAAACCGGCGCGACCGCCGCGTCGGCGTTTTCGAGCCTTCCGACCGTCGGCGTCGTCGGCATGGTCGCCATCGCGGTCGGCCTTGTCCTCGTCAGCGGTCTCACCGGCGGCTTCTTCGCCGCGTACTCGACCGCGTTCTATCGGTCGATTCGCCCGGCGAACCCCGAGGGAGTAAACCCCTGACGCCGCCGCGAACCGCCGCCATTTCTGTCGGACGTGTATCAATTCGCAACCGTTAGGCGTCCGGGGGGCGAAACGCGGGCCGTCCCATGCCCTCCACCAACGCGGACGCGGACGTCGCCGTCGAAGCGACCGACCTCAGGAAGTCCTACGGCTCCGAGGTCGCGCTCGACGGCGTTTCGCTGTCGATTCCGAGCGGAACGGTGTACGGATTTCTCGGGCCGAACGGCGCGGGGAAGACGACGACGATGCGCATCCTGACGGGGCTCTCACAGCCCACCTCGGGCTCGGTCCGCATCTGCGGACTCGACGTGAGCGACCGCAGGAAACTCGCGCCGCACGTCGGCTACCTTCCGGAGACGCCGCCGCTGTACGACGAGTTCAGCGCCCGCGAGCAACTCGACTACGTCGCCGACCTCCGCGACATCCCGTCGGAGACCGCCGAGGCGCGCATCGACGACCTGCTCGACCAGTTCGGCCTCGTCGGCGACGCGAACAAGCGCATCGGCACGTACTCGAAGGGGATGAAACAGAAGACCGCGTTCATCCAGAGCGTGCTCCACGAGCCGGACGTGCTGTTTCTCGACGAGCCGACCTCCGGGCTCGACCCCCGCGCGGCGAGACAGATTCGGACCTCCATCGGCGACGTGGCCGACGCGGGGGCGACGGTCTTCCTCTCGACGCACATCCTCCCCGTGGTCGAGGCCGTCGCCGACGAGGTCGGCGTCCTGTTCGACGGTCGCGTCGTCGCCGAGGGGACGCCCGACGAGGTGAAATCGCGCGCCCAGACGGGCGGCGAGGGCTCGCTCGAAGACGCGTTCCTCGCGGTCACGAGCGACGAGACGCAGCTGTCGGGTGTCGCCGACGAATGAGCCTCCGACGAGACGTTCGCCACGGCCTGCGAATCGGGCGCGCCGAGTTCGTGCGGAGCCTCCGGGGGTACGCCTCCGAGACGCGCCGAATCATCGGCCTGCTGTTGCTCTTGCTGTTCTTCGGCGGCAGCCTCCTGTTTTCGCTCCCGGCCGTCTACGTCGTCGGCCGGGGCGCGCAGTCCGTGACCGAGATTCCCTTCTTCGACCTCGTCGCCACCGCGATACCGGTGGGGCTCGCGCTCCTCGCGACGTTCCGAACGCTCGAACGCATCGGCCGCGTCGAAAACGAGTCGCTCGTGCTCACGACGGTTCATCCGCGGGCCGTCGTCATCGGACTCATCACCGCCGAAATCTGTCGAATTGGACTCTGGTTCGGGCTCCCGCTCGCGGTCGTCGCCGCGACGTTCACGGCCGGCCTCGGCGCGCCGTCGCTGTTGCTCACGACGGCCGTCGTCGCGGCCCCGCTGGCGTGCTGTACGACCGTCTGGGGCTACGCGGTCGGCGTCGCCGTGCTCCGCGCGTTCAAGCGCCTTCCCGGCGTCCGACGCACCCTCAAGGTCGTCGGCTTCGTCGCGATGGTCGGGCTCGTCCTCGTCTCGCAGTCGTTCGGGCGGTTGCTGGCCGAGGGGTCGCTCCCGCTCGAGTGGCTGGCGGCGACGCTGACGGTCGGCCCGCTCGCAGACTACCTCGCGCTCGCATTCGTCGGGACTCCACTCGCCCGACCGTTCTCGGCGGCCGCCGTCGTCACCTTCGCGGCCATCGTCGCACTCACGCCCGTCGGCCTTGCCGTCGCCACCCGACAGGCGAGCGCCCTCTGGTTCACCGACCGCGCGACGGGGGGCGACCGAGGCTCGTCGGCGGCAGGCGCGAAGGCGACCGATTCGACCGGCGGCTTCTCGACGCCGAAACCGCTCGCGGGGACGAACGGGGGCCACGTCGCGTGGGGCCTGCTCGTCCGCGGCGTCCGCCACCCCCAGAAGTTCACGCACCTCGTGATGCTGGTGTTCTTCCTCGGCCCGCTCGGGACGACCATCGTCCAGTCTTCGGCCGACGCCCTCGGCCCGCTGCTCGCCGCGAGCGGGGCCGGCCTGGGAACCTACCTCGCGGGCGCGACGTTCGGTCTCAACCCCATCGGCGACGACCGCCCGCAGTTCCCGATGTTGCTGTTGACTCCGACTGCGCCGCGGGAACTGGTTCGCGGTCGCGTGCTCGCCGGCGTGATTCTCGGGGTGCCGGTCGCCGCGGCGCTCCCGCTGGCGACCGTCGCCCTCGGCACGTCGCCGCTGTCGGCGGTCGGCTTCGCGCTCGTCGGCGTGTTCATGTGCGTCGCCGCCGCGGCCTTCGCGGTCGGCATCGGCGCGGCGTACCCGATATACGAGGAACGTGAGTTCTGGGGCGCGACGACCGTCGTCCCCTCGACGCTCGTGCTGATGGCGTTCATGCTCGTCGTCGGCCCCGGCACCGTCATCGGCCTCGTCGCCACGTGGTTCGGCGTCACCGGGCACCTCTCCGCGACGCCGCTTCTCGCCGCCGGGCTCGGGCTGTACCTCCTCGTGACCGTCGGCGTCTCCTACGGTTCGTACCGGTACGCGGTTCGACGGTACCGGACGTACACGTTCGAGTGACGGCGAGCGCGTCGTGAGGTGTGAACTCGGCGTCGCGTCGGCAACCGCGGCGACGGCCCGCTGGCCTCAGTCGGCTACGCGGAACACGCCGGGGGCACGTCCCATTCCGGCGAAGTAAATCTCGGAACCGCGGACCGACAGGCCGCCAGTAGGCCGCGCGTCGAGCGCCTTCGACCACAGTACCTCGCTGGACGCCGCCGAGACGGCCGAGAGGTGGTCGTCGCTCGCCACGAACCGGGTGTCGCCGGCGACGACCGGCGGGCGGGCGAACGTATCCGCATCGAGCGACAGCGTCCACTTCGTCGCGCCGTCGGCGGCGTCGAACGCGGCGAGACTCCCCCGCGAGGACTGGACGTGAAGCGTGTCGTCCGCGACGGCTGTCTGCGGGCTTCCGTTCTCCGGGAGCGGGACCGACGCCCGCCACTGCGTCGACCCGTCTTCGAGGGCGAGGGCGAGCACGTTCCCGCGGTGAGCGCTGTAGTAGAGATGGGCGTCGTCCACCGTGAGCGGGACGGCGCTCTGCGGGAGGACCTCGCGTCGCCACCGCTCCTCGCCGGTCGCGGCGTCGAGCGCGGCGACGCCGGTCTGCTCGTGGTCGACGCCGATTGGCGTGTAGACGACGCCGTCGCGGGCGGCGAGACCGGGCGAGGCCCTGCCGGCGTCGTAGCTCCATCGCTCCTCTCCGGTCGCGGGGTCGCGCCCGAAGACGGTCGAACCGCCGCCGTCGACGAGCGTTTCCGCGGCGAGCACCGGCGCGTTCGCGGGAGTCCCGTACCCGCCCTCGCTCGTCCGCCAGCACCGCTCGCCGGTCCGGGCGTCGTAGGCCGCGACGAACTCCGCGGTCGAGACGAACATCGCGTCGCCGGCGAGCGTGGGCGTGGACTTCCCGTAGGCGTAGTCGACGGTCCACGCGTCGTCGGAGTCCGCGGGAGCGGTCTCGGCGTCGAGGTCGAGCGCGCGATACACGCCGTCCTCGCCGTCCCCGTCGCTGTAGCCGAGCACGCCGCGGGCGTCGGCGACCGCGACTGAGGTGGCGAGCGCCGCGTCGCCGGACGCGATTCGCTCGACGCCCGCGTCCGCCGAGGGGCCGGGGTCGGTCGTGTAACCGGTGTTGGCGAAGTCGCGCTGGTAGGTCGGCCACGCGCCCGTCACGTCGCCGACGGGCGCGTCGCGTCGGTAGTCGCGCTCGACGTCGAGGGTGCTGAACGCGCGGGCGACACAGCCTGAGAGCGACGCGAGGGCGGTCGCGCCGCCGGCCGCGAGGACGGCTCTGCGCGTGTGCATGTTGGAGGGCATACATGTCTGTGTCCCGTCGCTACCGTACTAACAGTTGTCCCTGGAACGACAGCGAAAAGGAGAGAGTAACGACGCAGCTTACCGGCCCTCGACGAGCGCGTCGACCGGGTTGTCGAGGGCGAAATCGACGTTCTCGGACGGGTCGTCGGTCCGCGCTTCGAGGTCCGAGACGACCGATTCGGCGCGGTGTCGGAACGCGCGGAGCGTCTGTCTGCCCTCCTCCGTGAGTTCGAGGTAGCGGCGGGTGCCGCGCTGGGTGACGGTGACGTAGCCCTGATGTTCGAGCGTCGCGGTGACGCGGTTGTCGAGGACGTTGTAGTCACCGGTGACGGGTTCGTAGTCGGCGGCCTCGCCGTCGACGCGGCCGCGCATGAACTCGAGGCCGTAGCGGGCCGCCTCGGTGATGAGCGTCTTCTTCTTCGCGTGTTTGGCGTCGGTGTCGTGGGCCTCGATGATGGCGAGCGCGGCGACCTGGTCGGGGGAGGGCGAGTCGATTTGGTAGGTCGTCAGGAGCGACGCCTGCGCGAAGCCCTCGGTGACCGGCGCGTCGAGGCCGTGCGGCCGGACCTCGGGGTCGACGACGTACGGTTCGGCGTCGGTGCGTTCGTCCATGCAGGCCATCGTCGCGCCGACGGCCGCGCGCTTTGTGCCGGCGGTGACGTTGACGCGGACGAAGTCGTCGGGGTGCCAGTCGGCGATGGTCGTAATCGCGCCCATCACCTCGTACATGTCGAAGAGGTCGAGGTACTCGACGTCAGGCGGGGTGCCGACCACGTCGGCGATGCGGTCGACGACCGCGTCGTGGTAGGTCGGGCGCTCGACCGCGGGGTCCTCGTGTTCGAGGAGGTAGACCTTGTCCGGCCGGTCGTCCTCGATGGGGCCGACGATGCGGTCGTGTTCGCGCCACAGGGGGACGATGTGAACGCGGAGGTGTCGTTTCATCTGTCACTCTCGGCCACGACTTCCCGCGTCGAAAGTCATTCGGTTGGGAGATTCTCCCGTGAGCGAACGATAGAGCGCCCAGGAACGCCGAATCGAGAGCGATACACGCTATTCATGCTACTCACGTAACTTACGGTAGTTACCGAGGAACCGCCAATGTGGGTTGCCGACTACGAATAGTTGCCGCCGGCCGCGCTCCAACGGACCGGCGGTTGCGACCCGCCGACGGCGGCGCGACCACCGGTCCCCGGTCGCGTCCCCGCGGCGGACCCCGCGTCGGCGGACGACCCCCCGGAACCCTCGTTCGGTGCGCTCGGGGCGTCGGCCAGTCCGCCGACCACGCGCCCTCCAGCCCCCCTCGCTTCGGCCCTCCACCGCCGGCCGACGCCCCGACAGCACCGTCTTTTCTTTCTCCGAACCTCACTCGTCGCCCGACGAGCGCGCCGCTCTCGACCCGCGACAGCCGCGCAGAAAAGAAATCGAGTGTCCGCACCGCGGCTCACTCGGGTCAGTCCGGTTCAGTTCGGCCCGCCCCGGTCCGGCCCGGTTCAGATGTCGAACACGTCGAGACCGGTCCGCTCGTCGAGGTGGTGGGTCAGCGGCGTCTCGCCGAGGTGGATGACGACCTCGAACGTCCCGGAGACGCGCGCGCCGGAACAGTGGCCGCCGAGCGTCTCGAAGTCGCGCGTGCCGACCTGAATGTGCGTGTGAATCTTGTCGGGGCCGATGTTGCCGAGGAAGCTCGTCACCTCGAACTGGCCCGTGAACTCCTCTTCGAGGTACTCCTGGTCGCCCACGTCGTAGTGGCCGAGCGTAACGGAGTCGACCGCGCCGATACCCGTGAGAAAGCCGTGTTCGATGTCGAACTCGTCGCGCACCGTCGCGAGCGAGTCGAGGACCTGTTCGCCGGGGTCCAGCCTGACGACGACCGTGTCGTCTTCTTTGACGTAGTCCATGGTTGTGCCCGAGCGTCCGGTACAGCGGCGGCGGCGTAATATGTTTTGAAAGGCTCAACGTTGCGGGACGAACGGGGTTCCAAATTGTTTGACTTCTAGATAGTCACAAGAACAGTCGATTCACACGTATGTTAGTCGGGTCTCGTTCTCGACTCCCCGCCCGCCCACTGTCACATCAAATCGATGACCGCGGGCCAATCTTCCCATTCGCCAGTATCCCCAGTTGCCGGCCCGTGATAGACGGCTTGTCCCCCTAATAGACGGATTCGGTCGGCGGAGTGGTCGTCGAAGTCACGGATGACCGCGGACACGACAACCAATCCGACCGCGCTCGTCCGGTCGTCATCTCGGACGCACAGAAAGTGGAGGGAATCCGGCACAGAGGCGAAGTAACGCGTTTTTCGCCGGGCAGCGTTATCGCGACCGACGGGCGAGGCGTGTCGAACCGACGGAGAGACCGACCGACGGCGAATCGCCCGAAGGTATTCGGACGAGCGACAGTAGTTCTGGTATTTGATATATGTTTGTTTTCGATATATTTGGCGACCAACTCGGTTCGGCCCGGCGCAACTCGGCACTGTCCGTGACCGCGGTCGGCCGGCGCGTCACCGGAGCATCGACCCGCCGTCGACCGTCAGCACCGTGCCCGTCACGTAGCCCGCGCCGTCGCAGAGGAACGCGACCACGTCGGCGACCTCCTCGGGCGTCCCGATGCGTTCGAGCGGGAGGTCGGCGGCGTACTCGGCGAGCGCCTCCTCGGTCCAGAGGTTCGACTCGGTGAGAAGCGGCGTCTCGACGAGCCCCGGCGCGACGCAGTTGACGCGCACCTCGGGGCCGAGCTGTTTCGCCAGCCCCTTCGTGAGCCCGAAGACGCCCGCCTTCGACGAGGAGTAGTGGACGCCGCCGGTGGCACTCCCGCGGAGGCCGGCGACGCTCGACACGTTGACGATGGCACCCTCGCCGCGCTCGACCATGGCCGGCGCGACGGCGCGGGCGACGACGTACTGCCCCTTGAGGTTCACGTCGAGGACGCGGTCCCACTCGTCCGGGTCGAGGTCCGCGAGAGAGACGGCCCGCGAGATGCCCGCGTTGTTCACGAGCGCCGCCACGTCGGCGACCGATTCGACCGCCGCCACCGCGTCCGCGACCGCGTCGGGGTCGCGAACGTCGACGGCGAACTCGTGGACGCGCTCGTCGTCCCAGTCGGTCTCGCCGGTCTCGATATCGAAGCAAGCGACGTAGTCGTAGTCCGCTCGGAGTCGCTCGACGACCGCCCGCCCGATACCGCTGGACGCGCCGGTCACGACTGCCGCGCGCTGATTGTCCGTCATGTGGTTCGGGAGGGCGCGAACCGTAGTACGTGTTGGGGTGGCGGCGAGCGGTACTGTCGGGGTGCCGACGAGCGGTACTGTCGGAGCCGAGCGCGGTGCGAACGACGCGGTCGAGGCGAATAACGCGGTGAGTGGAGTGGTAACTGTTTTCGTGGTCGCGCGTGAGCCGTTCGTATGCAGTTCGCAGTCAACGTTCCGACCAGCGCCGGCGACTCCGTTCACTCCCAGTTGGCGTTCTGCGACGAGATTTCGTGGGACGCGCAGGTCGAGTTCGCCGTGGCGATGGAGAACCTCGGCTTCGACGGCGTCGCCGTCCCCGACCACGTCATGACCGGCAGCGGCCCGACGACGGAGTGTTTCGTCACGCTGGCCGCCATCGCCCGCGAGACCGAGGACGTGTACCTCTACCCGAAGACGGTGAACAACCACTTCCGAAACCCCGCGCTCCTCGCCAAGCAGGCCGCGACGCTCGACGCCGTGAGCGACGGACGGCTGAAACTCGGCATGGGTGCCGGCTGGAAGGAGAGCGAGGCGCGGGCCTACGGCTACGACTGGCCGGACGCCCCGACTCGCCTCCGGATGCTCGAGGAGTCGATTCGGATGCTCAAGCGCCTGTGGACCGAGGAGACGGTCAGCTTCGACGGCGACTACTACACCCTCGACGAGGCGATGTGTCAGCCGCATCCCGTCCGAGACCCGCATCCGCCCATCATGGTCGGCGGCGGCGGCGAGTCGTTCACGCTCCGAATCACCGCCCAGTACGCCGATTCGTGGAACTTCTGGGGGCCGCCGGAGGTGATGCAACACAAACTGGACGTGCTGGAACGCCACTGCGAGGGCTACGGCCGGTCGTTCGAGGAGATAGAGCGCTCGTGGTTCGCGCGGTGTCTGCTCCGCGAGGACGAGGCGGAACTCGACGCCCTGCTCGACGAGCACTTCCCGCGGTTCAAACCCGAGAACGTCGCCGACAGCGAGTACCCGCTCGTCGGCACGCCGGAGCAGGTCCGCGAGCGACTGGAGACGTTCGACGAGATGGGCTTCGGCGAGGTCGTCGTGGAGTTCGTGGACTTCCCCGAGACCACGAGCGCCGAGCTGTTCGCCGAGCGCGTCGCGCCGGCGTTTCGGTAACCTGCGGGTCGGGAGTCCGCGAATCGACCCGGCTTGGGCCGCGTCCCGCGAGTGCGGCATGGAAACAGCTATCACATCTATTTTCGTACGTCGAAGCGTGACTCACCACAGCGTCTGCCTCACCTTCGACTTCGACGGCGTCTCCTCGTGGATACACTCGTTCGAATCGCCGGACAGCCCGACGAAACTGTCGAGAGGACTCTTCGGCGTCGACGTGGGCGCGCCCCGCGTCCTCGACCTCTTGGACGAGTTCGGCGTCGAGACCACGTGGTTCACGCCGGGCCACACCATCGATAGCTTCCCCGAGGCCGCCGAGGAGGTGTGGAGTCGCGGCCACGACGTCCAACACCACGGCTGGTCCCACACCCGCCCCCGACAGTACGAGTCGCGAGCGGCGGAGTACGACGACGTGAAACGCGGCGTCGAGAGTATCGTCGACCTCACGGGTCGGCGGCCGACCGGCTACCGTTCGCCCTCGTGGGACTTTTCGACCCACACGCTCGGCATCCTCGACGAGCTCGGCTTCGAGTGGGACTCGAGCCAGATGGCGACCGACTTCGAGCCGTACCGCGTCCGCGAGGGGTGGGCCGCGCCCGCCGACGCCCCCTTCGAACGCGGCACCGAGACCGACATCGTCGAGGTGCCCGTCTCGTGGCAGCGCGACGACTTCCCGGCGTTCGCCTTCAACCGCGAGCGGGGCTACGCGAACGAGAAAGCGGTGTTCCGCCAGTGGCGCGAGCAGTTCGACTGGATGGTGGACAACGTCGACGGCGGCGTGTTCGTCCTCACGATGCACCCGCAGGTCATCGGGCAGTCCCACCGGCTCGCCCGGCTCGAATCGTTCGTCGAACACGTCGCCGACGCGCCGGGCGTCGCCTTCGAAACCGTGGACGAAGTCGCCGACCGGTTCGGGTCGGCGTGAGGGCGAGGTAAAGCCGGCGGCGCTTTTTCAGGAGTAGTGGTGACAGCTGACGATACGGTCGAGTTCGTCGGGCGAGTCCAGCGCCGGCACCTCGGAGGTACAGACGCTGGGTTCGACGAACGTCTCGGTCAGGAGCGACGCGGCGTCGCGCCACGCGCCGTCGGCCGCGAGCGAGAGCGCGCGCTCCACGGTCGTACCGGCGTCGCCGGCGGGGAGGCCGTCTGGGAAGTAGGTCGCGCGAGCGTCGTCGGCGACGATATCCGGGGATTCACGCTGGACAGCTCTGACGAACCGGCGCGCGCGGTCCCACTCCTCGTCGCCGAGGTCGAGGTCCTCCGGGGCGACGAGGCTCGGACACCGGGTGTGGAACCGGCAGCCGCTCGGCGGGTGAATCGGCGACGGAACGTCGCCGGACAGCGGGACGGTCTCGCGGGACACCCGCGGGTCGGGCACCGGAATCGACGAGAGGAGCGCCCGCGTGTAGGGGTGTTTCGGCGACTCGAACAGGTCGTCCTTGTCCGCGAGTTCGACCAGTTCGCCGAGGTACATCACGGCCACGCGGTCGCAGACGTGGCGGATGACGCTCAGGTCGTGGCTGATGAAGAGGTACGTCAGCCCGAACTCGTCCTGAAGTTCCTTCATCGTGTTGAGCACCTGCGCCTGCACCGACGCGTCGAGCGCCGAGGTCGGCTCGTCGCAGACGATGAAGTCGGGGTCGACCGAGAGCGCCCGCGCGAGGTTGACCCGCTGGCGCTGGCCGCCCGAGAACTGGTGGGGGTAGCGGTTGTAGTGGTCGGCGTCGAGGCCGACCGTCTCCAGCAGTTCGCGCGCCCGCGCCTCGCGTTCGCCCTCGTAGAGCCCGTGGGCCTGCATCGGCTCCTCGACGATTTCGCCGACGGTCATCCGCGGGTCGAGCGACGCCTGCGGGTCCTGAAAGACGAACTGCATGCGCTTGCGGCGCTTGCGAAGCTCCTCTTTCGACAGTTCGGCGAGGTTCTCCCCGTCGAAGACGATGTCGCCGGAGGTCGGGTCGACCAACCGGAGGAGCGTCCGCGCGAGCGTGGACTTCCCGCAGCCGGACTCGCCGACGAGGCCGAGCGTCTCGCCGGGCAGGATGTCGAACGAGACGCCGTCGACCGCGCGAACGTACTCGCGGTCGACCGAGAAGGGAAGCAGTCCCGCGTCGCGGTCGAACCGGAGGCGGTCGAGGAAGCCGTCGCTCGCGTCGAAGTACTTCCGCAGGTCGCGGACGCTGAGGAGCGGGTCGGCGTCGGGGTCGAACGTTGAACCGGGGCCAGTCTCGGCGGCGTCACCGGTCTCGGCGGAATCCGACTCTGCGGCGGCCGACCCGGAGGCGGACTCGGCGTCGTCGAGCGGGGCGCTCTCCCAGTAGCCCGCCTCGGCGAACGAGTCGTTGCGCAGGCACGCCGCCCGGTGCGGCGCGGCGGCGACTTCGGTGACGGCGGTTCCGTCACCGGCCTGTATCGCCACGTCGCCGTCTCCTTCGCCGCCCTCGTCGACGAGTCGGGCGTCGGGGTGGACGTGTAGACACGCCTCTCGGGCGTGCGGGCACCGCGTGTGGAAGCGACAGCCGCTCGGCGGGTTGATGGCCTCCGGCATGATGCCCTCGATGGGCGACAGGCCGTCCACGTCGCGGTCGGGCCGCGGAATCGACCCGAGAAGCGCCTCGGTGTAGGGGTGTTTCGTGTCGTGAAAGAGGTCGTCGACGGTCGCCTGCTCGACGATTTCGCCGAGGTACATCACGGCGACGCGGTCGCATATCTCGGCGACGACGCCCATGTCGTGGGTGACCCAGACGAACGAGGTGTCGTAGCGGGCCGCGAGGTCCTTCACGAGGTCGAGAATCTGCGCCTCGACGGTCACGTCGAGCGCGGTGGTCGGCTCGTCGGCGACGACGAGGCTCGGTTCGCACGCGAACGCCATCGCGATGAGGACGCGCTGGCGCATCCCGCCGGAGAACTCGTGGGGGTAGTCGTCCATCCGGCGTTCGGCCTCGGGGATGCCGACCTCGCGGAGGCGCTCGACGGCGATGGCCTCGGCCTCGGCCGCCGACACGTCGCGGTTGAGCCCGATAATCTCGCTCAACTGCTCGCCGACGGTGAACACCGGGTTGAGGCTCTCCGTGGGGTCCTGAAATATCATCGCGATTTCGCGGCCCCGGATGCGCTCGCGAATCTCGCGGCTCGACAGCATCTCGGGGTCCTGACGCGGTTCGTCGTCGGGGTCGTCGCCGCGCTCGACGCCGACGAGCAGGTCGTCTTCGAAGCGGACCTCGCCGTTGACGATGACGCCCGGCGAGTCGATGAGGCGCATGATGCTCCGCGCCGCGACGCTCTTTCCGGCGCCGCTCTCGCCGACTAAGCCGAGCACTTCGCCGCGCTGTACCTCGAACGAGATACCGTCGACGGCCCGAACGGTCCCCGCGTCGGTGCGGAAGTGGGTGTGCAGGTCGCGGACGGTGAGTAGCGTATCAGACATTGGTCGTGGAGTGGTGGGGGGCGTCGGTGCGTGAGATGGGTGCCTCTGCAGAACCGCGAGAGCGAGTTCCGACGCCGTCCCGGGAAGGGAGCGATAGTTCGGCGGGCGAGCGAGCGGCGGAGACCGGGCTACTCCCGGCCCCGCGGCGGACGGTCGGTGAGACGTGTGGTCCGTTCATCGTCAGTCGTTCGACCGCGGGTCGATTGCGTCGCGCAGGCCGTCGCCCAGCAGGTTGAAGCCGATGACCGTCGCGAGAATCGCGAGGCCGGGCCAGATACTGAACCACGGGTTGACGATCATGTACTGCCGCGAGTGGGCGAGCATCTGCCCCCACGACGGCGTCGGGGGTTGGACCCCGAACCCGAGGAACGACAGCGACGCGACGATGAGGATGTTCACGCCGACCTGCAGCGTCGATTGGACGAGCACCGGCGCGAAACTGTTCGGGATGATGTGGCGGAAGATGATGTGGCGGTCGCGCACGCCGGCGGCCTTCGCGGCCTCGACGTACTCCATCTCCCGGACGCTCAGCACCTGTGAGCGAATCAGCCGCGTGAACACCGGAATCGTCGTGATGGAGACGCCGACGATGGCGATGCCGAGTTCGCGGCCGAACGCGGACATGATGGCGATGACGAGGATGAGGAACGGAATCGCGTACAGCGATTCGACGAACCGCTGGAGCACGTCGTCCACCCAGCCGCCGTAGTAGCCGGAGACCGCGCCGACGACCGTCCCGATGGTCATCCCGATGCCCGTCGCGATGAGACCCACCTGGACGGCGATGCGGGTGCCGTAGACCAGCCTGACGAGGATGTCGCGGCCGCGGTGGTCCGTCCCGAGCGGATGCGCCCACGACCCCGTCCCGAAGCTGTTTTCGATGCCGACCGGCGGAAGCAGGATGGTGCTTCCCGCCGGGTCGTTCTCCGGGTGGTACCAGAACGTCGCCGCGAACTGGTAGTCGAACAGGTCGGCGTCGATAGTCGTCAACAGCGCGACGAGCGTCACGAGCCCGATGACGTAGAGGCCGACGCGCGACGCCGAGTTGCGCTTGAGCTGTCGGAGCACCTGCGAGGAGCGCGAGACGGCGGAGCGCTCGTCGGCGTCCGCGACGCCGCCCGTGCGGGCCGAGTCGCCGACGGCGGCCGTCGAATCACTCACCGGAACCACCCCCGTAGGAGATGCGCGGGTCGATGACCGCGTACAGCACGTCCACGACGAGCACGCCGAGGACGAACACGATGGCGAAGAATATCGTCGTGCCCATGATGAGCTGGTAGTCCTGCGCCCGGACCGCGGTGATGATGAGGTTCCCCATCCCGTTGATGTTGAAGACCGTCTCGGTCAGCACCGCGCCGCCGAGGGCGGTCGTCATCTGGATGCCGATGACGGTGAGCACCGGCAGTTGCGCGTTCTTGAACGCCTGCCGCCGGAGAATCGTCCGCTCTGAGACGCCGTAGGCGCGGGCGAGTTGGACGTAGTCCTTGTTGAGCACTTCGAGCATCGACGACCGCTCGATGCGCGTGATGGCCGCCATCTGGAGCGTCCCCAGCGTGATGGAGGGGAGTATCAGATGCGACGCCGCAGTCACGAGCACGTCCAGTCTCGACGTCGCCCCGTCGACCGACGCGGGGTCGGCCCACGGCATGATGAGCCCGCTCGGCGGCAGGAGGTCGCCGTAGTACGCGAACACGATGATGAGCAGCAGGCCGACCCAGAAGCTCGGCGTGCTGACGCCGATGAGCGACGTGACGCGGGCGAGGTGGTCGTAGCCGTTGTTACGGTTCTTGGCGGCGAAGATGCCCAGCGGAATTGCGGTGCCGATTGCGAGGGTGAAACTCGACGCGAGGAGCAAGAGCGTCACCGGGAGCCGCTCGAAGATTTTCTCCGTCACCGCGACCCCACCGTAGTGGATGCTCGTCCCGAAGTCGCCCGTCGCGACCGCCGCGAGGTACCTGACGTACCGGACGTACAGCGGTTGGTCGAGGCCGTACTTCGCGCGGGCGGCCTCGATAGCCGCCGCGTCGGCGGCCGGCCCGACGAGGATGCGAACCGGGTCGCCGGGTATCGAGTTGATGAGGACGAACGTGACCGTAACGACGAACAGCATGACCGGAACGATTTGGAGTAATCGCCGTCCGATGTAACCGGTTGTCGTCATGGGTGGAGTGGATGGGGAGTGAGCATATAACGTTTGGTAACTGTTACCGACAAGGTAACGTCATCTGTCGACAGAGACGTTGTTGTAGCCGGTGAGGAGCCGCGGGTTCTGCGGCGAGACCGGGTGGACCTGGAAGTCGCTGACGGTGGACTTCACGCCGTAGGAGTTCTTGTAGTTGAACGCGGGGAGGTGGACTTTGTCCTCCAAGAGCGTCGAGATGGCGGACTGGTAGAGCTGTTGGCGCTCGTCGCGGTCGGTCGATTCGCGCGCGCCCTTAATCTGGTCCATGACCTCGTCGTTCTTGTAGTAGACGCCCTGGTTCACGCCTTCGGACTCCTCGTGGAACAGGTTGAACATGAAGTCGTCCGGGTCGGGGTAGCGGACCCACCCGAGGACGTAGATGTTGTAGTCCGAGGCGTTGCCGGTGTACGCGCGGCTGAGCATCGCGCCCCAGTCGAGCCGTTCGACGTGGGCCTCGTAGCCGGCCTCCTTGATGCCGTTGGCGATGGAGAGGCCGATGTTCTCGCGGTTGTCGTCCGGCGGGACGATAATCTTCGCGTCCCAGTCGGCGGGGACGCCCGCCTCCTCGAACAGCGCCGTCGCCTGCTCGACGTCCTTGTCGTTCGGAATCTCCATCCACTCTTCGAGCGGCATGTCCCACTCTTCGACCATCGGCCCCGGAAGCGGGCCGTACTGACGGAGGCCGGCCGGGTCGATGTAGCGGTCGACCGCGTCGTCCATCGAGAAGCTGTAGTCGATGGCCTCGCGGACGCGCTTGTCGGCGGTCGGGCCCTCGTTGCAGTTGAACGCGACGTAGAAGTACCCGACGCTCTCGATTTCGGAGATGCTCGTGTCTTCGGTGCTCTCGACGGTGTCCCAGAGTCGGGGCGGAATCGTCTCGATGACGTCCACGTCGCCCGTCCGGAGGTTGGTGACGCGCGTCGTCGACTCCGTGATGGGCGTGAACTCGACACCCGCGACGTTGGGCAGTTCGTCGCCCCAGTAGTCGTCCCAGCGTTCGAGCGTGACGTAGTTGCTCTCTTCCCACTCGACGAACTTGAACGGCCCCGAACCGATGGGCTGTTGGGTGCTGAACGCCTCTTTGTCCTCCTCGCGGACGGCCTCCGGCACGACCTGATGGGTGAGGACGTGCTGGAACATCGCGTAGGGGTTCGAGAGGTCGAACTGGACCGTCGTCTCGTCGATGGCCTCGACCGAATCGATGACGCTGAAGATGCCCAAGAGGGGCGTCTCCTCTTCTATCGGCGCGCGGAACGAGTAGGCCACGTCCTCGGCGGTGACCGGGTCGCCGTTGTGGAACATCGCGTTGTCGACGATTTCGACGATATAACGGGTGTTGTCCCGTTCGATGGTCGGCATGCTCGTCGCGAGGTTCGGGACCACGTCCGTCCCCTCACCGTAGGTGTACAGCTGGCTGAACACCCGGTTCGCGACGAGCGCGTCGGGGTTCGAAAGCTGCGTTATCGGGTCGAATCGGACGGGGTTCAGCGACTGTCCGATGTTTATCGTCGCGTCGGAGCTCCCGGTGGTCGTCTCCGTCCCGCCGCTCGTGGTCGTTCCGCCGCCGCCGTCGCCCTCGGTCGTCGTTTCGGAACCGGAGTCGGACGTACAGCCGGCGAGTAAGACGGGTATCGACGCACCCGTCGCTTTCAGTATGTTTCTACGTGAGACACTCTCTCTCATCATTGACGCCGAATCATTTCGGCATCACCAACATAAGCATTTGCATACTGTACATCCGTTTCCTCTTATTACCTCAGACTGCCGCTTCGTGAAGTATTATATACGACAACTGTGCGTATCTCCGTATGGACTCAACGGAGTCACAGTCACTCCTAGCGGAGATGACGTGGCAGGAAGCCGAAACCGCGTTCGACGAGGCGGACTTCGTCGTGCTCCCCTGCGGAGCAACCGAACAGCACTCGACGCACCTCCCGACCTCGGTCGACTCCATCCGGGCGGAGAACCTGACCGCGGAACTCGCCGCGGCGGCCCCGGAACACGACCTGAACCTCCTCGTTCTGCCGGTCCTCCCGTACGGCTACTCGGAGCACCACATCAACTACGCGGGGACCGTCTCGCTCGGAGCCGACACGTACCAGGAGATAATCATCGACGTGGGCCGGTCGGTCCAGCGCCACGGCGCGACCCGGTTTCTCGTCGCCAACTTCCACGGTGGCAACATCGAACCGCACAAGCTCGCGCTCGACCGGCTCCAGCGCGACCACGGACTCGACTCGTACTACGCCCACTGGACCGACTTCGCCCGCGACCAGTTAGAAGAGCGGTTCGGCACCGAGTGGGGTCACGCCGGCGAGTACGAGACGAGCGTCATCGAGCACTACCGCCCCGAACTCGTCCACGGCGACCGCAAGACGCCGCAGACGAAGAAGAACCGCTACGAAGTCCGCCAGTACGCCCACTTCGACGACCTGACCGTCGAAGGCGGCCTCGGCGACCCGACGCAGTCCGACCCCGAGTTCCTCGAAGAGGTCATCGAGGCGACGACCGAGCGCATCCTGACGCACCTCCGGTCGGAACTGGAGTAACGCGACGCTCGACGACCGAGAGACGAACTGTAGCGAGCGAAACCCCGAACGAAACGAGATTTTACCGATGTCCACCGCCTACAGCGTGAGGTGGAACGGCGGTTCCGTCCCCTCCGGCAGCGCCGACTCGTACTCGCCGGGCACCGACGCCTCGAACTCCTCGCGGGCCGCCGCCACCAGCGCCTCGTCCGAGAGGAGGTCGAGCGTCGTCGCCGCGAGGACCTTCGCGGCGTACACGGCCGCCTTCGACCCGAAGCTCCCGTTTGCGGCGACCGCCTGCCACGTGTGCGACGGCGTCCCAACCGGCCACGACGCCGCCCAGAACTGCGCGGTCGGCGTAATCCAGCTCACGTCGCCGACGTCCGTGGAGCCGTTGAGCACTGTCCCCACGTCGTAGGAGGGTTGGGCGTCGGGATACAGCACCGACGAGCGCGCCGCCTCGCGTCGCTCTTCGGAGAGTTGCGCCGTCCGCGCCTCGATGGTCTCGGCCGAGAGCGTCTCCTGAAGCTCCGCCGCGAACTCGCGGTCCTCGTCGGTGTACGGGATGGGACCGGCGAGTCGCATGTTCTCCAACAGTTGGTCGGACAGCGCGTGATTCGCCACGTAGTCGTAACAGCCGGTGTGGAACTGCCGCGACACCGTCGTCTGGGTCATGAGCGCCGCGCCCTCGGCCACGTCGTCGAGCCAGTCGGTGATGCGGTCGACCTCGTCGCGAGTCGGTGCGCGGACGTAGAACCACGCCGTCGCCTCCGCGGGGACGACGTTCGGCGCGCCGCCGCCGTCGGGGATGGTGTAGTGGATGCGGGCGTCGTCGGAGACGTGCTCGCGCATGAACTCCGACCCGGTGTTCAGCAGTTCGACCGCGTCGAGCGCGCTCCGGCCGGACTGGGGGCTGTCGGCGGCGTGGGCCGACTCGCCGTAGAACGTGTACTCGACGGAGTTCATCGCGAGCGTCTGGGCCATGAACGGCGCGCTGAGGTGGCTCGGATGCCACGTGAGCGCGGCGTCGAGGTCGTCGAACGCCCCGTCGCGGGCCATGAACACCTTGCCGACGAGTATCTCCTCGGCGGGACAGCCGAAGAACGTGACCGTCCCCTCGGCCCGCCCGTCGTCGATGGCGCGCTTCGCGGCGAGCGCGGCCCCGACACCGGCGACTCCGAAGAGGTTGTGCCCGCAGCCGTGGCCCGGCGCGCCGGCCTCGACCGGCTCTCTGCTCGACGACACCGTCTGCGACAGTCCGGGAAGAGCGTCGTACTCGCCGAGGATGCCGACGTGCGGTTCGCCCTCGCCGTAGGTCGCGCTGAACGCCGTCGGCATCCCGCCGAGACCCTCGGTGACGTCGAACCCGGCGTCGCGGAGAACCGACGAGAGCAACTCGGCTGACTCGGTCTCGTGAAGCCCGAGCTCGGGCGTCTCCCAGAGCGACTCGGTGAGCGAGACGAGTTCCGCCTCCAGCGACTCGACCATCTCGAACGTCTCGTTGTGATTCATTGCGTCTCGTGTGCTTCGACTGGAGAAACCATAATAACACTTCCGGAGCGGTGGACGTTCAGGCGCCATATTCGGGTTAGAGATTGTGATTCACGAGGAGCGAATGTGAGCGGTGGGAGACGCCGAAACCGAGAAAGCGGCGTAGCACCGGATACCCGGGGCGTTCGAGCCGCTATCTCCCGGTTTCGATTGTCTCGCTCGCCGAATCAGGGACGGGGTAGTATCCTCCGAATCGGGCACGTATCGTGCGTATCGTTCACAAACGACTCGTTTCGGCGTCGGTACGCCCTAGATTCATCATCTAGCAATCATCATTCGGGAGAGCCGAAAATACTATGTGTCGTGGTGACGACCCGCAGGTAATGACCACAAACGCGAACGACCGCTCGCTCAAAACGACGGTCACAACCCTCAGAATCGTCGAATTACTCCGGGAACGCAACGGTGCCGGCGTGACCGAAATCGCCCGCGAACTCGACATCGCTCCGAGTACCGCGCACACCCACGTGACGACCCTCGAAGCGCAGGAATACGTGGTCAAAGAGGGCGATACCTACCATCTCGGGCTTCGCTTCCTCGGCCTCGGGAACTTCGTCCGGACGCGGAAACGCCGTTTCGGGAAAGCCGAACACTACACCAACGTGCTCGCCGAGGAGTCCGAGCGGCGCTCCATCTTCACCGTCGAAGAGCACGGCCGAGGAGTGTACGTCCACACCTCGCCCGGAAAACACGGCGTCTGGACGCAGTCGACCGTGGGAAAGCGCGTCTACCTCCACTCGACGGCGAGCGGGAAGGCCATCCTCGCCCACATGCCGACAGAGCGGGTCCACGAAATCATCGACCGGGTCGGTCTCCCGCAGGAGACGGAGCAGACGATTCACGACGAGGAGGCGCTGTTCGACGAACTCGCCGAAATCAGAGAGCGCGGCTACGCGCTGAACGTCGAAGAACAGATCAGCGGCGTCCGCGCGGTCGGGGCTCCCGTCATGGGACCGGACGGCGACGTGTTCGGCGCGCTGAGCGTCGCCGGCCCGTCCAATCGGATGAAAGGCGAGCAGTTCGACCGACTCACCGAGGTCCTCCTCGGCATCGCCGAGGAACTCGAACTGAGCATCGCGCTCTCTTGAGCGCGGTTCGCGGCCGCCGGATTCACTCGACTCGTGACACACCTAATAGTGTAACTCGAAACGGGGCGCTCAGCCCGGAGTGCGTCTCGACGCGGGTGCGAAAAAACGAGAGATGAACCCGTCGGCGGCGGCGTTACGCCGGCGAGTAGCGCGGGTAGTCGCTGTCGACGGCCTGCGCGTCCTCTTCGAGAAGGGCGACGGCGAGGTAGTCGGCGTAGTCCGCGAAGTAGTCGACGAGCCGCGAGATGCGGTTCGAGTCGATGGCCTCCAGCGAGTCGAGGACCATGAACGGAACCGTCTCGTAGACATCGTGGATGAGGTAGCCCGCGAGCGCGAACACGAGGCCGGTCACCTCGCGCTCGGACTCCGAAAGGTGGGCGACGGAGTCCTCGTAGCTCACGCCGTCTTCGTTCGTCCGGATGACGTGGAGGTCGAACACCGACTTCGTGACCTTCTTTCGGCCCTCCCGAACCCGCTTTTCGGTGCGCTCGATCCAGATGCGGTCGAGGTTGTCGTATTCGAGCACGTCGAGCACGTCGTCCATGTGGGTGTTGAACTCCTCGACGGCCTCGGATTCGAGGCGCTTGATGCGCGTCCGAAGCTCCGCGAGTTCGTCTTCGATGTCCTCGCGGGCCGCTTCGAGTTCGTCGCGCTCGTCGAGTTTGCGCTCGATGTCGGCGATTTCGTCTTCGACGTCCTCGAGGTCGCTGCGGAGGCGGCCGAGGTCGTATTCGAGCTGGTTCGCCTCGCGGTGGAGGTCGAGCAGGTCGCCGTGTTCCTCGCTTTCGAGTTCGTCGACGGTCTGTTCGAGCGAGTCGATTTCGTCTTCGAGGTCCGAGCGGTCGGATTTGAGCTCCTCGATGCGCTCTTGGCGCGTCTCGCGCTCGCTTTCGATTTCGGACAGGCGGCGCTCGATGCGGTCGCGCTCGCGCTGGCGGCGCTCGTAGGTGGACTTCTCGTCTTCGAGTTCGGAGAGCTGTTCCCGGTGTGCGCGGTTGTCCTCGAGCTTGTCCTCGCGGAGCGTCCGGAGGCGTTCGAGCGTGCCCTCGATTTCGGACTTATCGACCTCGGAACCGCACGTCCAGCAGACGACCTGGTCGTCGCCGAGCAGTTGGTCGGTGACGCTGCCGCCGGAGTCGTCGGCGTCCCGGAGCGCGTCCACGACGTCAGAGGAGGTGCCAGAGAGCATCTCCTCGTTGAACTGAATCACGGACTGGAGCTCGTTGACGGTCGACTGAATCTGCTGGCGTCGCGTCCGGAGCCGGCTGATTTCGGACTCGATTTCGTCGATTCTGCCGCCCGCGACTTCGGGGAGGTCCTCGGCGTCGTCCTCGAGTTCGTCCTCCTCGGATTCGAGGGCGTCGAGGCTCTGTTTCTCCGTCTCGATGCGGCGGTCCACGTCGTTGATGTCGCGGCGCTTGCTCCGGAGGTCGCCGAGCTTGGATTCGAGCTCGCTTTCGACTTCCTGCCGCTCGCTCACGCTGGCGTCGTACTCTTCGACTTCCTGTTCTTTCTCGGCGAGTTCGTCTTCCTTCTCCTCGATTTGGTCTTCGAGTTTCGTCCGCCGGCGTTCGAGCTGCGGCAGGCGGTCCGAGAGGTTGCTGAGCGTCGAGAGCTCGTCGGCGATGTCGCGTTTCTCCTGCTGGAGCGACTCGATCTGCTCGTTGATGGACTCGACGTCCACCGGACGCATGATGAGGTCGCGGAGGTCGTCACCGCGTGCGACCGCCTGTCGGGCGTCGTTCGTCTCGAGCAGGAACGCGAAGAGGTCCGCGAGGTCCGGGTCGTCGAGGACGGGGTTTCCGCCGGAGATGACCGTATCGCCCTGTCGCTCGAACGTCCGGGTGTACGTCTCGTCGCCGATAGTGAGCTCGACCGAACCCTCGTCGGCGTCGCCCTTGAGCGCCACGTCGTCGCTCCCGTGGGCGGCCATGATGGACCGCAAAAGCGACGTTCGGTTCGTGGCGTTCCGTCCCGCCAAAACCGTCACGCCCGGCTCGAACGACGTTGACAGGTTGTCGATGCCACCAATGTTCTCGACCGAAAGGTGGACTTTGGATTTCGACACTTGTTCTGAACTCATACCATGACCCAATAGGTACTCCAATATAAAATCATCCGTTGAATCGAACAGAATGTGACAGAACTAATTATGTAAGCCGCTAGTTCGACACGTCCTCGTCGCAGTCGCATCCGCCCCGCCGGAGCAGTTCGATGACCTCGTACTGCGTCCCGCAGTCGCGGCAGTACACCTGCGTGTCCACGAGGACGTCGAAGTCGCCGAGCCGGAGTTTGCTCGTGTTGCGGAGCGAACTCAGACTCTGTTCGATGACCGCGACCAGTCGACCGCGGAGTCGCTGGATGGACTCGACGACGTTGTCGATTCTGTTCCCGGAGGAGGTCTCTTTCGAGACGCCGCGAATCTCCGTCAGATAGGTGTAGACCGCCTGGTGAGAGACGAAATCGGAGAGCAGTTGGTCGACGTCGACGCCGCGAGATTGGAGTGTGTTCTTCGCCTGAACGCGCATCCCCTCGGTGGTCTCGTCTCCGGTGAGGAGCGTGTAGAGGTTCTCTACTTCGCCTTCGAGAACGTCCTCGCCCGCCTCGCGGAGCGCGGCGTCGAGCACCTTCTCGTTCATCAGGTCCGCGAGGTCACGGAGGCTGTCGCTGTCCTCGGGAGCCGTCCAGCGGTCGGCGAGCTGCTCGCCGAATCCGTCCAAGTCGTACGTCTCGATGACCCGTTCTACCTTGCTTAGGCGACGGTTCGTGCTTTGGTCGGTACCCATTACCCGTGATTCACACGGTAACGTAAAATATCTTCAGGTTTGGAGAGCGATTCGTCACACCCGGCGAGGCGCGTTCGTCAGAATTGAGCCGGCCATGTCCGGTAATATCGGATGAGATGGAATCGGATTGGGCGGCTCACGCGAGACCGAGCAGTAGCGCGAAACGTGAGTCGAGAACGCAGATGCTACGTAGCGGACGGGAAACAGCTGAAAAATGGAGCATCAATGGGACGTTGTGCTCGATGAGGTAGTCACCCCACGCGTTCATGAGTACCAGTTGGGCAGGCGTACTCGGTGGGGGCTACCACGCGTACAGTATGACTGACGTACTGATGGCTATCGTGCTGGTCGCACGGGATGCTGATCACACATGGGTCAGATTGCTCCGACCATGTGCTACTATGAATCACACCTATATAATAATTATGTACTTGGCAACCGTTGTGAGTCGGGTGCGAATCCCCTCCCGGATCCGCCGGTTCGACGCCGATACCCGAAGGCGACCGGGAGACACCGCGGCGTCGGCGACGTTCCGCGGGCGGGTCGATACTGCTCGGCACCGATATCTCCGAGCACTCCGGCTCCGCGCCGTCGCGTCAGTTCGCGTCGAGCCTCCGGACCGACTGACTCCCGGGGTACTACGCAAAAATATGTCCGACGATGCCGGATGAGAATCGTCCGCAGTGAGCGTCGATGCGAAACCGACGTATTGAAAGCTAAAGCACCGATTTCGGCCGTATCAGTGTCGGACAGCAGTCGACGAGGGGGACGTACCGACGCGAGGAAAACGGGACGCGGGCGATGGTGGTGGCGGTAAAACGTCTGGAAGCCCGTCGAAATGCGGGCTATTGCTTGAGGTAGCCGCCGTCGACGGCGATTGACTCGCCGGTTATCCAGTCACCCTCCTCGGAGAGCAGGAGGACCGCGACGTGACCGACTTCCTCGGGTTGGCCGATTCGGTCGAGGATGTGCGCGTCGAGCGTCTCCGCGAGGATTTCGTCCGGCGACTTACCCGACTGTTCGGCGTGTTCGTCGAGCCACGCCTCGACCATCGGCGTCTCGACGGTGCCGGGCTTGAGCGCGTTGACGGTGATGCCGTGGTCGCTCAGTTCCTTCGCCAGCACGGTCGTGAAGGCGAGGACGGCCGCCTTGGACGCGCCGTACGCCCCCTGTCCGGCGAACGGCCGCTCCGCGCCGACCGACGAGATGTTGACGATGCTCCCCTCGATTTCGCGGTCGACCATCCGAGCGGCGACGGCCTTGGAGACGAGGAACGTCCCCTTGGCGTTCACCTCGAAGTGGAGGTCCCAGTCGTCTTCGGTCGTTTCGAGAAGCGGGATGGCCTGCTGAACGCCCGCGTTGTTCACGAGGCCGTGGATGTCGCCGAGCGACTCGACCGCGGCGTCGACGGCGGTTTCGACGCCCTCGGCGTCGGTCACGTCGACCTCGTACACCTCGGCCTCGCCGCCCTCCTCGCGGACGAGTTCGGCCGTCTCCGCGGCCACCTCGGGCTTCGTGTCGAAAATCGATACGTCGGCTCCCGCGCGGGCGCAGCGGACCGCGATGCCGCGGCCGATGCCGCGCGCGCCGCCGGTGACGACGATATGCCTGTCTCTCAATCGGGTGTCTGTGTGCGTGCTCATAGTCGGTAGTACCGGGATATCGTATAAATAATTGCGCTGTACGGCGGCCGGTTACTCGTCGCGCTCGGCGACGACCGGGTTGGTGAGCGTGCCGATGCCCTCGATTTCCACGTCGACGCTGTCACCCGGTTCGAGCAGTTCCGGCGGGTCGCGGAAGATGCCGACGCCGCCGGGCGTGCCGGTGGAGATGACGTCGCCGGGTCGGAGCGTGGTGATGTTGCTGATATACTCGACGACCTCGTCGACGCCGAAGATGAACTCGGAGGTGTTGGACTCCTGTTTCGTCTCGCCGTTGACGCGGCAGGCGACGTCGAGGTTGTGCGGGTCGAGGTCGGCTTCGGGGACGAACGTCGGTCCCATCGGGGCGAACGTGTCGTAGCTCTTGCCGCGGAAGAACTGGCCGTCGTCGAACTGGGCGTCGCGGCCGCTCACGTCGTTGATGGCGGTGTAGCCCGCGACGTAGTCGAAGGCGTCCTCGGCGTCCACGTTCTTGGCCGTCTGGCCGATGACGACGCCGAGTTCGACCTCGTAGTCGACCTCGTCGATGGCCGCCGGGTGAACGATGGGGTCGCCGGGGTTCGTGACGGACGTGCCGGCCTTACCGAACAGGAGCGGACGTTCGGGAACCTCTTCGTCCTGTTCTTCGGCGTGGTCGTGATAGTTGAGCCCGACGCAGACGATTTTGCCGGGGCGCGGGACGGGCGCGAGGAGCTTCACGTCCTCGACGGGGACCGACTGGTCCTCGGCGGCGTCCGCGGCGTCCTCGACGACGGTGAGGAAGCCGGGGCTGTTCAGGTTCTGGACGGTGACGTCTTCGCGGAGGCCGGAAAGCGGGACGACCTCGCCGTCGCGATGGGCACCCCACTCCGGGGCGCCGCCTGCGGTGTATCGAACGAGTTGCATCGTTACACGATGCCACACCGTGATACGTAACTGTTGCGCTCTACGCAGCATTGCGACGGCGGGGATAGGTCCGCGGCCCGCCGACTACGAGTACGTCAGGTTCACCTCGATGACGTTCGCGCTCTTGAGAATCTGGTTCGGCAGTTCCTCGGTGAACCGCTCCTCGCGCATCCGGCTTTTCGGCCCCGAGACGCTCACGGCGGCGATGGCGTAGTCGTCCTCGTTGAGTATCGGCGCGGCCACACAGCGCATGCCCTTGACGCGCTCTTCGTCGTCGTACGAGTAGCCGCGCTCGCGGACCTCCTCCAATACGTCGAACAGCTCCTCGCGGTCCGTGATAGAGCGGTCCGTCACCGCCTCTAACCCGTGGCAGTCGAGGATTCGCTCGACTTCCTCCCGCGGCCGGTTCGCCATGATAGACTTTCCGAGGGCCGTCGTCTGCAGAGGAACACGCATCCCCGAATGGGTGTCCAGCCGGACGGCGTCGGGCCCCCGCGACCGGTACAGGAAGACGCCGACGCCGTGTTCCTCTATCATCAGGTTCGCGTGCTCGCCGGTCACCTGCGCGAGCTCGTTTATCTCGGGACGGGCGATTTTGAACACCTTCTGGCGGGACCGCGCGTGAGCGCCCAACTGGAGGAACCGCGTGCTGACGTAGTACGTGTCGCCCTCCTTGACGAGGTACTCCTGTTGCTCCAGCGTCCGCAGGTGGTCGTGAATCGTGCTGGTCGGCTTATCGAGCCGCTTGGCTACCTCCGAGACGCCCGCCCCGTCGAGTTCCCGCAGGAGGTCGACGAGTTCGAGCGAGATTTTGACCGCGTTGACCGGAACGTCCTTCGCCATAGTTGGTTATGAATCCTCATCCCTCAAATGTCTTTCCGCTATGGCCGGAAATGATGGAGGTGTCACGAGCGACGAGCCGGGTTTGAGAGTACCTAAATAATTCAAATAATCCAGATAGTTTGGGGTATTCAAGTAGACGTATGACGCGAGGGTGACAAAAAAGAAAACGAGTGCCCGGGGGAGACGCGAGCGCGACGCGCTCGACCCGCGGGGGCGTCTCAGCTGAACTGCGGGATGACTTCGTCCGCGAACAGTTCCATCCCGTCGGTGTCGGGGAAGTCGATGAACCAGCCTTGGAACTTCGTCACGCCCGCGTCGATGCGGCGCTCGATGGCCTCCGCGCACTCCTCGGGCGTCCCCATGATGAAGTACTCCCGGGCGTCTTCTTCGGTCACGATGGGCGCTTGGTCCTGATACTCCTCTTCGAACTGGATGGGCGTCATCAGGTCGAGCAGGCGGTCGAACTTCTCCTCGTCGCGCGTGCAGATGACGTGGCCGTCCCACGAGTACTCGATTTCGTCGGGGTCGCGGCCGACGGTCTCGCAGTGGTCTTCGATGACGCCGATTTTGTGTTCGAGCGTCTCCACGTCGCCGTTGAACACGTCGGTGTTCCACACGTCGGCGTGCTTGGCGACGAGTTTGAGCGTGACCTCCTCGCCCTGCCCGCCGACGAGGATGGGCGGGTGGGGGTCCTGTACGGGCCCGGGGACGCAGTAAGCGTCCTCTATCTGGTAGTGCTTCCCGTCGAAGCTCGCACCGTCGGTCCCGGCGGCCCACATGCGCTTCATGAGGCGGATGGACTCGTCGAGGCGCATCAGGCGCTCGAAGCCGTCGCGGTACTCCCAGCCGTAGGCGTCGTACTCCGGCTCGTGCCAGCCCGCGCCGAGGCCGAGTTCCAGCCGCCCGTCGGAAATCACGTCGAGCGTGGCCGCCATCTTGGCGACGAGCGCCGGGTTGCGGTAGTCGTTACAGAGGACGAGCGAGCCGAGGTTGATGTCCTCGGTGAAACCGGCGATGGCCGACAGCAGCGTCCAGCACTCGTACTCGGCGTGGTCGCGGCCCAACAGCAGGTGGTCGGGTGCCCACACCGCGTCGAAGCCGAGTTCCTCCGCCTTCTGGACGCCCATCTTGGTCGTCTCCCAGTCGAGCGCCTCGTACTCCGGGGTGTCGCGGTGCGTCGGCTCGGTCCCCTCGTCGGGCGCGCCGGCGAAGACGGGGACGTTGTACTCGAAGCTGATGTCAGACATCGTTACTCGATGGCGAAGTGTTCGAGCGCCTCGCGGTTCAGTTGGGTGCTGACACCGGGTTCGTCAGGGAGCGGAATCGACCCGTTTTCGGGCGACGGCGGGTTCTGGAAGATGGCGTCGGCGTAGGTCGACTCGCGTTTCTCCTGGCGCTCCTCGAACCACTCGGGGGTCGGGAAGTACTCCGCCATCGGCATGTTCGTGTGCCCGGCGATGGCGTGAAGCGTCGGGTTCGTGCCGGCGTGCGGGATGACTGGCACGTCGTGGACTTCGGCCATGTCGGCGACTTTCTGCAGCTCCGTGATACCGCCGACGCGACCCACGTCGGGCTGGAGGATGTCGACCGCGCCCTCCTCGAGGAGGTCCTCGTGGCCCCAGCGGGTGAACTCGTGTTCGCCGCCCGAAATCGGCATCGGCGCGGCCTCGCGGACCTCGGCGTAGCCGGAGATGTCGTCGGCGATGACCGGCTCCTCGACCCACGCCATGTCGTACTTGCCGAGGCGCTGGGTCATCTCCTTGGCGTACTTGACCGACCAGCCCATGTAGGCGTCGCCCGCGATTTCGATTTCGTCGCCGACGGCGTCGCGGACCGTCGCGACGATTTCCTCGTTCTTCTTCATGCCCGCGCGGCCGTCCTCGGGGCCGTGGAGGAAGCGGAGCTTCATCGCGTCGAAGCCCTCCTCGACGTACTGGATGGCCTCGCGCTCGAGTTTCTCCATGTCGACGGGGTGGAGGTTCGACGCGTAGGCGGGAATCTCGTCTTTAGTGGGGCCGCCGAGCAGTTCGTACACCGGCTTGCCGGCGTCCTTCCCGGCGATGTCCCACAGCGCCTGGTCGACCGCGCTGATGGCCATGACGGCGACGCCCTTCCGACCGAACGGGAGCGTGGCGCGGTACATCTGTTCCCAGAGCAGTTCGCGCTGCATCGGGTCCTCGCCGACGACGATTTTCGAGAGCGTCTCCTCGACGACGGTGGCGATGGCACCGGTTCCCCAGTTGCCGACGCCGACGCCGGTGATGCCCGCGTCCGTCTCGACCTCGACGACCACGTCGCCCACGGGGCCCATCCACTTGCGGCGGGCCTGCGGGTTCTCGCCGTCGACGTTGCGGTACTCGTCGTACTTCGACATGATGGTGACGAGCGGGAATTCGATGAACTCGCCCCACGACTCGTTACTGATTTTCGTCGCTGAGATGTCTGTAATCTCCATGATTTGTTTGGTACGACCTCACATCCAATCGGCACGGGTAAAATAGTTTCTGTCGTTGGGCGACCTGTGGCCCGGAGAGGTCGCTGGTTCGTCGGTCGGTCGGCCCGCCGTCAGTCGGTCGGAGACTCGGATCAGTCGGTGACGCGGCGGCGCCGCCTCGGTGGGGTGCCTGTTGTCGTGTCGCTTCAGCCGTCGAACTGGAAGACCGGCTTGCAGGTCTCCGAGTCGAGGAACGCCTCGAACGCCTCGGCCGGGTCGTCGACGCTGTAGGAGGTGTCGAGAATCTTGTCGACCGCGATTTCGCCGCGCTCCATCAGGCGAAGCGCCTGCTCGAAGTTGGTCCACGTCGAGCCGTAGGAGGTGTTGATGTCGACTTCGCCGCGGACGGTCGACGTGAGGCTGAGCTCGCTCGGGGAGTTCGGGATGCCGACGACGACGATTTGGCCGCCCTTGCGGACCACGTCGTTCCCGGAGACGACGCCGCTGTGGTGGCCCGTCGCGTCGAAGACTACGTCGAAACCGATGCCGTCGGTCTGGCTCTCGACCCGCTCGTCGAGGCCGTCTTCCTCCTGGAGGTTCACCGTGTCGATGCCGAGGTCTTCGAGCAGCGGGAGGCGATACGCCGCGTCCTGTCCGAGCCCGGAGACGACGACGTTCGCGCCGAGGGAGTCGGCGACGGCGGCGACGAGCATGCCGATGGGGCCCGGCCCCTCGACGAGGACGTTGTCGCCGGGGGTCGTCACCGACTGGTCGAGGACCGCGCGCGTGGCGATGCTCGTCGGCTCGGTGATGGCGGCGTGCCGGAGGGGAACGCCCTCGGGCACCGCGTGGACGTGCTCGGGCGCGACGGTGACGTACTCCGTGTACGCGCCGTCGCGGTGCATGCCCGTGATGGAGAAGTTCTGGCAGACGTTGGGCTGGCCGTTCTGACACTGGAAACAGTGACCGCAGTCGTGAATCGGCTCCTCGACGACCTTGTCGCCGACCTCGAACGTCTCGACGTTCTCGCCGACCTCGGCGACCGTCCCGGAGTACTCGTGGCCCATGATACGCGGGATGGGAATCCACTCGTAGCCGCCGTCGTACTTGTAGGCGTGGGCGTCGCTGCCGCAGAGTCCCGCGGTGTGGACCTTGATGAGCAGTTCGTCTGCACTGGGGGTGGGGACCTCTCGCTCCTGTGTCTCTACCGAGCGCGGCCCGGTCTGAATAATGGCTTTCATAGTTGCGAATAACCGTGTGGGTTCGTCTCGTTTACACCATGTGAACACACCGATTAATATGTTTGGGTGCGGGCGGAGAATTTCGGTGATAGCGCGGCTGAAGCCGCGGCTACACGGGGCGAGCTGTCGGCTATATCCGGCGACACGCCCCGCGTCCGCCAGCACGAACCATAAGACGGCGGCTCACCCGAGGTCGACGTGCCGCCGGAACGACTTCCCGGTCAGCCACGACCGGTCGGCCTCCGACAGCGAGTCGACCTGCTTGAGCCAGTTGCACGCCTCGGCGTAGCTGGCGACGTCGCTGACGTTGGGGTAGTCCGAACCCCAGACGACCCGCTCGCGCCCGAAGGTGTCGAGGAGCCACCGGACGTGGTCGTGCATGTCGACGTAGGGGAACGCCGAGTCCGACATGTGGACGATTTCCGAGACCTTCACCGCGACCGAGTCGTGTTCCGCGAGGTCGGCGAACCGGCTGAACGTGCCCTCGTCGGTGGGCGTCTCGGGACCGGCGTGAGCGAAGTGGTCGAACAGGTAGGTGAGTTCGGGATACGCCTCGACGAGGTCGAGCGCCTGGTCGAGTTGGCCGTGGTCGCAGAGAATCTGGACGGCGGCGTCGTGTTCGACCGCGGCCTCCCAGAAGGCGGTCTCCTCGATGCTCTCTCGGAGCCACGTCACGCTCGGATCGAACGTCTCCCACATCCGGTCGTACGGGCAGGCAGCGCCGAGTCGGAAGCCGAGGACGCCGTCGGTCTCCATGCAGCGGTCGAGGCGCTCGACGGCGTCGTCGGCGAAGGGGTCGAGCATCACGATGCCGTGGAGTCGGTCGTACTCGGCGGCGACCCGTCGGGTGTACCAGTTGTCCGTCCAGTCGCAGATAGGGTAGCCCACGACGACCGCCTCGTCCACGCCGTTTCGGTCCATGTCGGCGAGCAGGCGCTCGGCGGTGTAGACGGTGTGCACGTCGAAGCTGTCCACGAGGTCCAAGATGGGGCCGTTGGTCCACGGATGCTCCGGGCTCGCGGCTCCCCACGCGTGGGTGTGGGTATCTATCATTACAGTCGATGACGGGCGACCCCGTACTAAATCTTACCCGCCGAAGAGCTAAGACGGGTGCCGTCGAATCGGGGGTCGTATGGCGCGAATCGCGTTCCACCTTGAGATAAAGGACGGCAAGCGAGAGGAGTACCGAACGAAACACGAGAACGTCCCCGAGGCGCTCGAATCCGCCTACCTGGACTCCGACGCCGGGCTACAGACCTACAGCGTCTTCGAGAAGGACGGCCACGTCTTCGGCTTCATGGAGGTCGACGACCCGGAGGCCATCCAAGAGGTGATGGACAACAGCGAGGCGCAAGCCGACTGGGCGGAGCTCATGAGCGGCATCACCGTCGAGACCGACGACAGTTGGATGGACGAAGTCTATCGGATGATCTGACGCTCGAAGGAGACAGTTGTCCGGCCATGGCGGAGCGTCCGCCATCAGCGATGAATTTCTCACCGGGAACAGTACTGGACGAATTACCCCAAAGTCGCATTTACCGCGGAGTAGCGGCGCACAAATAGCCGTTTCCCGGGATAACCGTTCGCTCCGGTCCTTCCGGATACGTATCCGCCACTGGCGGAAAATCGGCGCGGCTCGAATCGACCGTGGAGCGTCATCCGCTAACCGAGTGGTACGACGGCTCGATGTACGCGATTGCCGTCCAAACGGGTTGTACGCCCCTAATCATTACTACCATAGAATTGTAATTTGGAATTGTTTCTACGCGGAGTGACGCGGATATATCCCGGAGCGCAGATTCGACCGGCCGGACGAGAAGATCAACGCGGGAGAGAGCAATGGAAAACGCGATACAGCACTATGTGGGCCTCTATCCGCAATATACGCCCGATTCAGTTCGAGAACCGGCGTCAAGAGACCATCCGGCCATACCGGAAGTCTTTCCGGCGTGAGCGACTGACCGACCGACCGCGCCTCACCACGACGTGATTGGGACCTCCCGGAGCGGCCCTGGAAGCGGGATATCGACCGTCGAATCGGTGTAGTGCGAGAGGTAGAACCCGACGATGATTTCGAGCGAGCGGGTCGCCGCGACGCCGGGCGAGTAGTTCTCCGCCGTCCCGTCGAGGAGGTCCTGCACGTGGGCCGCCGCGTTGGCGAACGACCCCTTGTAGTCCGATTCCCACGTCCACGCGCCCTCGATGCCGGGGAGCGGTCGCTCGACGTGTTCGCCGTCTTCGAGCGACCAGTAGCGCCACTCGCCGTCGTCGTTGTTCATGTAGAGCTTGCCCTCGGTGCCGATGAAGCTCAGCGTCATCGACGAGATATCGCGCGGAATCGTGCAGTCTACCGTGACGAACGTGCCGTCGTCCATGACGACGTGTCCGCCGCCGCCGGCGTCGACGACCGACTCCGTGGCGTCCAGCGCGTCGAGCGCCTCGTTCTCGCCGGTGATGTGGCCGCTCACCCGCGACGCCCGCGCGTCGAGGAGGTAGACGAGCGTGTCGAGGACGTGCGTGGAGTTGCGCATGAGTTCCATCCGGTACTGCGCGCTCACGGACTTCACCTCGCCGAGGATGCCCTCCTCGCGGACGAGGTCGCGGAGTCGGCGAAGCTTGTCCGTGAACCGGAAGGAGTGGTTGATGACGAGTTCCGTGTCGGCCTCCTCGCAGACGGCGACCATCTCCTCGGCGTCGCTGACGGACGACGCGATGGGCTTCTCGCACCAGATGACCGAGGGGTCGGCCGCGGAGCGCGCGGCGTCGACGACGTGGTCGCGGTGGAGGAACGACGGCGTGCAGACCGACACGGCGTCGAGGTCCTCGGCCTCGAGCATCGCCTCGTGGCCGACGTACCGGCGGTCCGCGGGGATGTCCCACGCCTCGCCGAAGGTGTCCAGTTTCGCCTCGTCCACGTCGGCGACGGCGACGAGTTCGATGTCGTCGGTCGCGGCGTACCCGCCCGCGTGGCTTGCGTCGATTTTCTCTCTGCCGATGGCCTCCTCGTCGTGCATGCCGAGGATGCCCATCCCTGCGATGCCGCCCGTGCCGATGATGCCTGCGTGGTAGGTCATGGTGTCTTCTGTCGCTCGCGTTCGTTCGTCAATGTTCGCCGGAGCGCATAACTGTGGTGCCGGCTCCGAAAGCGCCGAGAAGGATACCGGGGGTCGAGAGGTTCAGTCGAGCGCGGCCGCGGCCATGAGGAACCAGCCCTGCCCGTAAGGCGTGTCCGTCAGGGGTGCTTCGGGACCGCCCGGCGGCCCTGCGACGCGGTTGACCGCGCCCGCTTCGCCGACGACGCGGGAGACGGCCGCGAGCCCGTCTTCGGCGGGTTGGCGGTAGGTCTCCTCGTCGAGGATGCCGAGGTCGATGCCGCGGGCGAAGGCGTAGGCGAACATGAGCGTCCCCGACGACTCCAGCGGCGTGTGGGGGTCGTCGACGAGGTTGTGCCAGAAGCCGCTGCCGTCCTGCAGCGGGAGGAGCGCCTCGCAGTGCGACCGGAACAGGTCGAGGAGGTCGTCGCGCTTCGGGTGGTCCTCGGGGAGCCGTTCGAGTACGTCAGCCGACGCGGCGGCGGCCCAGCCGTTGCCGCGCGCCCAGAACGCGCCCTGCGGGTAGTGGTTCGGCTGTTCGACCCAGATGTGTCGGAACAGGCCCGTGTGACTGTCGCGGAGGTGCGCCGCGTGAATCAGAATCTGCTCGACCGCCTCGTCGAAGGCGTCGTCGTCGCCCGCGGCCGCGCCGTAGCGCGCGAGGAACGGGCACATCATGTAGACGGAGTCGATCCACAGCGACTTGATGCCCGCGAGTTCGGGGTCGTGGTGGGGGATGCCGCCGTCTTCGGTCCGCTCGAAGGAGAGCAGCGATTCGTAGGCGCGCTCGGCCGCGTCGAGGTAGCGGTCCTCGCCCGTGCGGTCGTAGAAGTCGAGGACGCCGTGGCCGATGGCGGTGCTGTTGTTCGTGTTCATGCACTTCTTGACGGTCAGCTCCCAGCTCGCCTCGTACTCGCGGCCGTGGCTGAAGACCTCGATCGGGTAGCTCGGGCCGTAGCTCAACTGCCCGGCGTCGTTCTGGGTCGCCACCGCGGTGTCGACGAAGTGCTTCGCGCGCTCGACCGACTCGTCTCCGCCCTCGGCGAGCAGGCCGTTGATGGCGACGCCGGTGATCCACGATTGACCGTCGATGTCCAACGACCGGAGATACGACGCGGCGCGCTGGACTGGTGTAAGCTCGTCTGCTGGCATGGGTACAGTACCCACACGAATACGTGCGAGGATGAAAAATGTATCCCATGGCGTCGCGCCACCACCGGACGGCGGCCGTGCGCGCCGGTCGGTCAGCCAGTCCGAAACCGAGGAGCGCTCGTTCGTCACAACGGACACGTTCCCCAGGCGGGAACAGATATATACGGCTCGGGTTCGACTGTCACACCATGAGCCCCCAACCGAACAAACGCCCCGGCCGAACGATCCGCTCGGTCCAGATAGCGTTCAATATCATCGACCTCCTGCAGGAGGAGGCGGGAATCGGGGTGACGCGAATCGCCGACGAACTCGGCCACTCGAAGAGCACGGTCCACAGCCACCTCCGAACGCTCGAAGAGCGGCGCATCATCGTGCGCGAGGGCGACGGTTACCGCCTCGGCCTGCGCTTCCTCGACGTCGCCTCGCACGTCCGCGACCAGATAGGCAACTTCGACATCGTCCAGAAGGAGGTCGACTCGCTGGCCGAGGAGACGGGTGAAATCGTCCAGTTCGGCGTCGAGGAGTACGGAATGGTCTCGTACCTCCACAAGGCGCAGGGCGAACACGCCGTCGAGACGCTGTCGCGGGTGGGAACCCAACAGCCGATGTACTCCACGTCGCTCGGCAAGACGATTCTCGCGTACCTTCCCCCCGAGCGCATCGAGGAGATCGCGGCGGCGATGGAGTACGAGCCCAAGACGGCGAACACCATCACCGGGCCCGAGGAGCTGTTCGAGGAACTCGAAACCATCCGCGAGCAGGGGTACGGCATCGACGACGAGGAGAACATCAACGGCCTGCGTTGTGTCTCCGCGCCGGTCAAGAACGACGAGACAATCCTCGGCGCGATTAGCATCACCGGCCCGTCGAGCCGGTTCACCGAGGACCGCCTGCACGGCGAACTCGCGGACTACGTCCGGAGCGCCGCGAACGTCATCGAACTGAACACGAAGTTCTCCTGAGCGCGCGGGGGCCCGCGGCTCAGTAGTTCTCGTAGATGGTCTTCACCGACGAGAAGAAGTCGAGGCCGGCGTCGCCCTGCTCGCGGTACGTGTTGGTCGAGGAGTCCTTGTAGCCGCCGAAGGGGACGTGGAGTTCGAGACCGGTCGTCTTCTCGTTGATTTTCGCGACGCCCGCTTCGACCTCGTTGACGAAGCGCTTGCCCTCGCTGAGGTCCTGCGTGACGATGCTGGCCGACAGGCCGTAGTCAACGTCGTTGGCGAGGTCGAGCGCGTTCTCGAACGAGTCGGCCTCGACGACCGCCAGCACGGGGCCGAAAATCTCCTCTTGGGCGATGCGGGCGTCGTTTCCGACGCCGGAGAACACGGTCGGCTCGACGAAGTAGCCGTCGTCGTAGTCGTCGCCGGAGAGCCGGCTTCCGCCGGCTTCGAGCGTCGCGCCCTCCGAGGAGCCGATGTCGATGTATTCGAGCGTCGAGGACAGTTCGTTCTCGGAGACGTGCGGGCCCATGTCGGGGTCGTCGAGCCCGTCGCCGACGACGAGCGACTCGGCGTAGTCGGCGATGGCCGCGACGAACTCGTCGTACACGTCCTCGTGAACGATGGCGCGCGAGGTGGCCGTACACGACTGACCGGTCGTGCCGAACGCGCCGACGCCGACGGTCTCGGCGGCCGCCTCGATGTCCGCGCTGGGCATCACGACGGTCGGGTTCTTGCCGCCCATCTCACACTGGACGCGCTTGAGGTCGACCGCGGCCGTCTCGGCGACCATCGTCCCCACGGCGGTGCTGCCGGTGAAGGAGACGCCGTCGATGCGTTCGCTCTCGATGAGCGGACCGCCGACCTCGCTGCCGGAGCCGGTGATGGTGTTCGCCACGCCGGCCGGGAGTCCCGCGTCGTCGAGGCATTCGAGGACGATGGAGACGACGGCCGGAGCTTCGGACGCCGGCTTGAGGACGACGGTGTTACCGGCGGCGAGCGCCGGGGCGAGCTTCCAGACCGGGATGGCGATGGGGTAGTTCCACGGCGTGATGAGCGCGACCGTCCCGAGGGGTTCGTGCTTCGTGTAGAGGTCCTTTCCGGGGGCGCTTGCGGACTTGACGGTGCCGCCGAAGTCCCGCGCCTTCGCGCCGTAGTAGTGGAAGATGTCGATGGCGCGCTGTACCTCGCCGCCCGCCTCGGAGCGCGTCTTGCCCTCCTCGCGGACGAGCACCTCGGTCGCCTCTTCCTTGCGCGCTTCGAGGTTGTTGCCGGCCTCGCGGAGAATCGCGCCGCGGGACGGGCCGGGCGTCGACGCCCACTCGTCCTGTGCGGCGACGGCCGCGTCGAGCGCCGCCTCGACGTCCGCTTCGGAGGACGCCGGGTGGACGCTGACGACTTCGCCGGCCGCCGCGGGGTTCGTGACTTCGAACGTCTCTCCCGACTGGGAGTCTGTCCATTCGCCGTCGATGAAGTTACCGTAAGTTCTCGACATTCGACCTAGCCATGCACACCCATCACTAAGTAAGCTTCTCATGCCGGCGGCGGTGGCCGCCACGCGTTCGTGACCGTCACAAGGCGCGAGAGAATCGAATTCGGGCGTTGGGAGAACTGCCGACGAGCCGCCGCCTCAGAGAAGGAACTGGAGGACGACGAAGAGCGTCACGACCGAGACGGCGGTGGTGGCGAACACGTTTATCGACGCGAGGTCGGCGTCGCCGCCGAGTTCGTTCGCGTAGATGAACGACGAGACGGCGGTCGGCGTCGCGAGCATCGTCACGCCGGCTTGGACCGTCGTCCAACTCGACGCGAGCGTCGAGAACACCGCGAAGGCGACGAGCGGCATCAAGATGACCTTGCTACCGACGACGGCCCCGACGGTGCGGAGGTCGAGCGACTCGGCGGAGACGGTGAGCGACGCGCCGATGGAGAGCAGCGCCACGGGGAGCGCGAGCGAGGCGAGCGCGTCGAGGCCCGTCACGAGAACCCCGGGGACGCCGAGGCCGAGCCCGGAAAAGGAGAGCCCCAACACGAGCGCCGGGATGACCGGCGTCTTGAGCACGCCGATGAACTCCTCTTTGAACGACACGTCAGCGCCGTTGACGAGGACGAGAACGGTGATGGTGAGCGGGACGTGGGTGAGCGCGCCGACGCCGAGGATGACGCTCGCCTTCGCCGTCGTCAGCGAACCGAACGTCGAAGCGACGAGCGGGAGGCCGAGGAAACCGAGGTTGGAGTAGTACGACTGGACGATGGCGACGCTCCGAACCGAGTCCGGCGACACCCGGCGGTGGACGACCCAGCCGACGGCGAGCATGGTGAAGAGGACGAGCCAGAAGCCCAGAAGGAGCGTCGGCTCGATGACCTCGCGAATCGGTTGGTCGTACGTCGAGGTGAACACGAGCGCGGGGAGCGCGAAGGCGAACGCGAAGAACGTGAGCTTGTCGCGGCGGCTACTGTCGAGGAGGCCGAGACGCTTCGCTAGCGCCCCGAGGCAGAGCACCCCGAGCATGTAGCCCAGATTTGCGGCGACGGTCATACCCTCCCATCGAACAGGGGGGTCCTTCCGTGTTACGCTCGCGGAGATTTCGTTCGGAAAATTCGACTACGAGAGCGTCTGAGTCGCGCACATCCCGGTCAATCGTCCATGAGAGATTCGAGCTCGCGCGCGAGGCGCTCGCCGATGCGAACCATCGCGTCGTCGCCGGGGTGAACGAGGTCGGTCGTCATCCCGCTGGCGGTCGGCAGGAGGTCGGGACCCTCCACGAGGTGGACGTTGTCGTAGCCGCACTCGGCGACCACGTCGCGGAGGTGCTGGCGGAACGTCTCGGAGAGCGTCGCTTCCTCGTGGTCTCGTTTGTATTCGCGCACGTGCGGGAACAGCGTGATGCAGGCGACGGGTTTCGTCGGGTTCGCCGCGGCGACGGTCTCGACCATGTCCGCGGCCCGGTCGCGGAACTCGTCGGGCGAGAACCGACCGACCATGTTCACCGAAAGCGAGAGCGTCGCCACGTCCCAGTCGTCGCGGGCGGCGATGTGCTCGGCCATCGCGGGGTCGCAGTAGGCGGTCCCGCAGGAGCCGAGGTTTATCGGGTCCGCGCCGAGTCGCCGCGCCGTCTGGTTGACGTACGTGAGCATCTCCGCCGACGGGGCCTCGCCCTCGGTAATCGACGTGCCGTACGCGAGGTATCGGAGGCTCGGCACCTCGTCGGCACTCGGCGGCCGCCGCGCGCCCTCGACGTCGTGGTAGTAGATGTGGCCGCCGCGGTGGTCGCCGGGGAAGACGAGTCGACACACGTCGGGCGCGTAGCGCATCTCGCCGGTCGCTTCGGGGTCGAGGTCGGAAAGCGACTCCGGGGGAGATAGTTCGACCGTCTTCGGTTCCGGCCCGAGCGTGAACTCCTCGCCTGTCGCCTGAAAGTCCCCCCAGAACGGACGAACGAGGCTGTTTCGCTCCTCGGAGGAGAGCGTGATACGAACCGTCTCCTCCGGGACGAACCGTATCTCGGTCCCCGCCGGGTGAGACATCCGCGTCTGCGCGCCGGTGTTCAGGCCGCTCCTGACCGCCTCCGGAACGCGGAGCAATCGAAGTCCCTCGCGGGGCCGAACCCGTTGGAGCGCCCTGACGTTGTGGAACTGAATGTCGTCGTGCTGGATATCGTCGTGCTGCATACCGTGTGAGTCTCGCACACGCCGCACCTACTTATCGCTACCTCCAGCGACCGACGCGCGGCGGCGAGCGCGGCGAGATTCGGCGCGAGACGAGCCCTCGTCCGGCAGTCGGGTTCCCGAGGCGGGAAAATTACAGACATATGTTTGTAATTTATCGGTGGCTATAGCGCCGAATTCGCGCGTTCGCCGTTCGGAGCGGCGAGCCAAAAAGAACCTCAAACCAGCTAAACCCCCGATTCAACGCAGTTAGAGGCTCGAAACGACCCGTTCGCAAGCAGGGAACGGGGAACCCATCGAGAGTGAACAATGAGGCACAATTCGGCGATTGTTCGTTCGCTAGTGGCGAACAAAATCGGGTGGTACGCGGACCGCGCAGCGCTCAGTCTCCGGAGGGCTGTCCGCTCGGCTGCCCGAAGTGAGGAGTAACGCAGTTGTCACGGGTCGAGAGCCGATGGGTTACAAACGGACCGATGAGACAACGGCTCGGCAACGGAGTGAGGACGGCGAGACGACGAAAAGCGGTGGTGGGGCGCGTCCGACCGATGCGGCCGGGTGGCGTCAGACAGGTGTGGTGAGCGTGGTCAGTCGGTGTCGCTGCGGTCGGAGCCGTCGGTTCGCGCTCCGGTCGCAGTCGTCGGTTCAGTCGATGACGCGGGCGATGCCGTCGTCGAGTTCCTCGTACAGTTCCTCGGCGCGGCGCTCGTCGGCGGCCGACAGCGACCGAATCGGCTCGCGGACGTTCCCGCCGTGCAGGCCGGCCAGTTCGAGGCCTTTCTTCACCGCGGAGACGCTGATCGCGCCGGGCAGGTCGTTGTCCTCGCCCGTCTCGCCGCGGAAGTCCTGGAAGGGAAGCGTCAGGTCGCGAATCTCGCGGGCGTGCTCCCAGTTCTCCTCGGTGAGCGCCTCGAACAGCGCGAGGCCGATTTCCGGGCGGAAGTTACTGACGCCCGCGGAGAATCCCTCGATACCCTCGTTCCAGAACGAGACGGCGAAGGGTTCGGCGAGGCCGTCCACCCAGACCACGTCGTCGTCCGCGGCGGCGACGGCGGAGCCGAGTTTGACCGGGTCCTCGATGGCGTACTTGACGCCGACGACGCCCTCGATGCGCGAGAGGTCGCGGAGGAAAGAGACCGAGGGGTCGAAGCCGCGGACGTAGGGAACGAGCGGCGTGTCGGTCGCGGCGTCGAGCTTCTCGTAGTAGCGGAGCAGTCCGCGCTCGTGGACGTAGGTGTGGTCCGGCGGCATGACCATCATCGCGTCCACGCCGATGCGGTCGTAGGCTTCCATCAGGTCGGTCGCGGCCTTCGTCGACCCGCCGACGCCGGCGAGGACGCAGGCGCTGTCGGGGAGCGCTTCGACGCTCGTCTCCGTCACGTCGACGCGCTCCTGTTGGGTCAGCGAGTGATATTCGCTGATGTTCGCGGCCGCGAGGAACGACGAGATACCGTCGCCGGAAAGCGACTTCGCGTTAGCTTCGAGTTTGTCGTGTTCGATCTCCAGGTCGTCGTCGAACGGCGTGAGCAAGCCGACGGCGACGCCACGGAGACGACTACGTACACGGTCGTCTGCGAGTGGCATGGTACAGTCAATCTGAGTCAACCGTGATAAAGGCATCGTCAACCCCTGAATCCGGTGTTCGCGCGCGAGAGCGCCCGCGAGTGGCCCATCCGCGGATCAACAGTCAGGCTTTGTGAACTATCGAAACGGTCGGGGGTCGATTCCCGGCCGACGGAGCGACGCCGGCGCGAAGTCGGATTTCGCGGTCACCCATCAATTTATTACGATTTGGTCAGAGTGGATTCGTATGGACGTCTTGATGACCGGCGTCTATGGCCGGTGCGGCACCGCAGTCATAGACCACCTGCACGACGACGACGACTACGACTTCACGTACTTCAACCGCTCCGACCGTCCCGACGACCACCCCTACGGTGGCTACGACACCGTCGTCGGCGACGTGTCCGACTACGACGCCCTCAACGACGCCGCGGAGGGACAGGACGCCATGATCCACATGGCGGCGTACCCCTACACCGACGGCACGTGGGAGGACATCTTCGAGCCCAACATCATCGGGATGTACAACGCGCTCGAAGTCGCCCGCGAGAACGAAATCGAGTCGTTCGTCTTCCTCTCGACCAACCACGTCATGGGCGGCTACGAGGACGAGTTCTCCCCCGAGATTTACGAGCCGGGTCACGGCCTCGTCGTCGGCCACGACGACCCCGTCCGCCCCGACTCGTTCTACGGCGCGTCGAAGGCCTACGGCGAGGACATGGGCCGATACTACGTCGAGAACTACGAATACCCCAAGCAGTTCTACGCCCTCCGGGTGTGCAGCGTCCGGATGCCGGAGTACGACCACCCCTACGGCGACGCCGAGCAGGCCGTCGAGAACGGCGAGTTCGAGCGCGGGAGCGCCGAGTACGAAGAGACCGTCGGGCGCATGAAGGCGATGTGGCAGTCCCGCCGCGACTTCGCCCACGAAATCGACTGCTGTCTGCAGGACGACAACGTCGAGTTCGGTATCTTCAGCGGCGTGAGCGACAACCAGCGCCGGTGGTACGACCTCGAACACGCCCGCTCGCAGATCGGGTACCACCCGCAGGACGACGGCGAGGAGTGGGATAGCCCGCCGGAGTAGTCCCGAACGTCCGAGCCACGTCCCGCTGTCTGTCCCGTCTGTCCCATTTTCGATTCTTCTGCCGACACGTCGTCGCTGACGCAAGCCGACCTGATTCTGCAATTAACTTTATGTACATTTGTTAAAAACGGATTCGTGGGTATGAAAGACACACCCACAGCCAGCGATTCGAACCGAGCCTCGCTCACCAGACGAACCGCGCTCGCGCTCCTCGGGGGCACGGGTGTCGCGGCGCTGTCCGGCACCGCGGCCGCCCAGTCCGACGACGAACGCGAGGGCGACGAGAGTCGCGGGAACGGTCGCGGAACCGACGGAAAGCCGTGGAATCGAGACGTCGACGCGAACGGGAACAGCCTGTATAACCTCGCGTCGCTCGACGTGGACCACCTCTACACCTCGGCGCGCGACGCCGACGTCATCGTCTGGAAGGACGACGACGGGACGTTCCACGCGGACGGCGCGGACGGCGAAGTCGCGTCGGGCGACGGCGTCGTACCGGTCGCGCAGGCGGCCGTCGACAGCCTCACCGAGGGGCGGACGTGGAACGAGAAGGTGCTCATCGCCTCGCCCGGCGAGATTACCGGCGCGGACGGCAACCTCGAACTCCCGAGTTACACGACCCTCGACGCGCCGGTGACGCTCTCGATTCCGGACGGGGAGTCGGTGCCGCCGGTCGTCCGGGCCGTCGGCGCGGAACACGTCGAGGTAGAATCCCTCGTCGTCGACGGGCCCGCGGCGATGGGTGTCCGGCTCACCAGTTGTTCGAACGTCCGTCTCGGCGACATCCGCATCACGGGCGTGACGAGCGACGGCATCCGCATCGACGGGCGGGGCGACGCGCCCCGGTCGACCGACATCCAGATGGGGCAGATATACATCGAGGGGAACGGCCACCACGGCGTCGAGACCTACGGCGTCGACCGCATCCAAATCGAGCAGGTCGTCGGCAACGACCCCGCGAGCTGCGTCGTCCTCCTCAACGACACCGTCGACGCGACGGTGAACAGCGTCGTCGGCCTCGAACCCGGCGGCCCCGCGGGCTACGCGACGTTCCGCGTCGCCAACGGCGCGCACGACGTGACGGTCGGCGAGGTCGTCAGCCGCGGCGGCAATCGAGGCGTCTTCGGCGTCTCCGAGTGTTACGACATCACCATCGGCCACGTCAACATCGAGGGCGCGGAGGACCAGGGTATTCTCATCCAGAACTGCCGGGACTTCACCGTGCAGGGCGGCGTCGTCAAGAACACGAACGGCGACGGCGTCCGCATCGACTCGCGGAACGACGGTGAACAGCTTCCCGCGGAGGGCATCTCCATCAGCAACCTCCGGGTCTACGACGACCGCGACGAGCCGAAACAGACGTGGGGAATCCTCGAAACCGGCCCGGCGTGCAACCACAACCGCATCGTCAACAACGACGTGCGGGGCGGCGGAACGACCCGGAACATCGGGATTTTCTCGAACACCACGGTCGTTCGGGACAACGTCGGCGGCGGCTTCGCCGACGGCGAGGTGACGCTCTCGGCCGGCGAGTCGCCCGCGGCCCGCGTCGAGGGAATCAGCGAGTTCCCCGACGTGACCATCCCGGGGAGCGTCGACGAACCGGAGGACTTCGAGGCGTCGGCGCTCTCGGTCCGCGCGAAGCCCGCGACCACGGGGTCGTCGGAGACGTACGCGTGGGAGAGCTACGTGGAATGGAACGGCTCCGCCGGGAGTTGGGACCTCGTCTTCGAGTGGCGCACCGACCCCGGCGTCGACGTGCCGATCGACTACGTCGTGGACAAGACGCGCTGAAGCGGCCGTCGCACCCGGCGGCTGACGGCCGACGTGGACGACTGCCGACGTGGACGATTGCCGACGGCTGATGACGAACGACTGCGCGGGTCGATGAGTCCGAAAAACAGGTGACGGTTCAGACCGCCGCGACGACGCTCACTCGGTGTGAAGCGTCACGTAGCCGTCGAAGTTGAGAATCACGAACTGCGCGAGGTCGCCGAACAGCGCCTTCCCGGTCGGCGAGCGGTTCCGACCGAGGATGAACACGTGGTCTGCGCCCTCCTCTTCTGCGACTTCGATGACCGTCTCGGCGCGCTCTTTCTCACTGGCGATTCGCGGGACGATTTCGTAGGACACCTCGTCGTCGGTCCCGAAGACCTCTCGGGCGACTTCCTCGGCGTCGTTCATCGCGCCCTTGAACGCGTCCTGTTCCGTGTACGACGTGTGCTCGACGTCGCCGATGGTGTCGAGGACCTCCTGAGTCTCCTCGAACTCGTCTTCGGTGAGCGTGACGAGGAGGACGAGGTCGGCGTCCGCGCCGAGCGCGTGTTCTCTGGCCTCCCGGAGGAGGTCCGCGTGTAAGTCGGTGTTCTCGATGAGTACTAATCCTCTGTCCATGCACCTGCATTTCGTCTCGTCTTATCTAAGTCTACCGCAGGAACGGACGGCGCGGGCGGGGTCGGCGGGAGTGCGACCCACCGGACCGCGCATCTTCTCACTCGCGTGCGACGCGCGACTCGTCGCCCGGCGGGGCAGTATACTGAAATACACCGCGGTACTCTACGTAGGCATGCCCGAAACGAGTCTCGCCGACGTGCTCCGCGACTACGAGACCCGGATGAAGTTCGTCCTCGTCATCTCGCTGGCCTCTATCGTCCTGCTGCTCATCTCGCTCCCGTCTATCGAGCCGGGAACGACGACCCACGCGCTCGTCTACCTCCAGCTGACGACGTTCGGCGGGTTGGCGGTCCTGATGCTCGGACTCCTCCTGTGGACGGCCAGAAGCGCGTGAGAGACGTTCATCGAACCCTGACAGTCAGGAATCACAACTATGATAGTTATTTTCTCTGGCACGGCCAGTATGGACAAATCCAGTATCTATATTAACCGGGAGTATCATGATAGATGATACCGCATGGCTGGAAAGCGTTCAACCAACTGGAGTAGACGAGACCTTATCAAATACGGGGCAGTCGCTGGCACAGCGGGTCTGGCAGGCTGTTTCGATAGCTCGGGGCAGACGACGACGGAAGAGGGCACCGAAGGCGGCACGGACGGCGGTACGAGCACCGAGGGCGGCGCGACCATCGCCGACGACACCCTCGACTACCCCGCGGGCCGACCCGCGACGGACGTGCAGTTCAACCGTTACAGTCTCGGCAACTACGCGCACACCCTGCAGGACCAACTGTTCGAGGAAGTCGCGCGCGGCTACGCCGACGGGACGGTCCGACCCGACCTGCTCGAAGACATGACCGTCGACGGGCGGACCCTCACGCTGACGTTCCCCGAGGGGTTCAAGTGGTGGAACGGCGACGACCTGACGGCCGAGGACTACTACATCGGCCTCGAAATCGACCGCCTGCAGTCGCCCGAGCAGTCGCCCATCGAGAGCAACACGCTCGTGGACGACTACACCATCGAGCGGACGTTCAAGACGGCCGTCTCGCCCAACCTCATGAAGGCGAACGTCGCCGAGACGTTCGTCAACACCCCGCGGTCGGTCTACCGCGAATACCTCACGCGCTACGAGGAAGCATCGAGTGACAGCGAGCGCGAGAGCGTGACGAGCGACCTCCTCGACATGAGCATCACGACCCAACAGCTCATCGACGAGGGACTCGGCAACGCGCTGTACCGCGTCACCGGCTTCAACTCCTCGGAGACCATCCTCGAGAAGTTCGAAGACCACCCGTACGCGAGCCGCACGGACATCCCGAACGTCCGCATCATCCCCGAGACGACCTCCGACGTGGAGTCGCTGTCGGTGAACGACCAACTCGACATGAACCCCGACGTGCTCATGTCGGAGTCCCAGCAGTCCCGGTACCCGGACAACATCGAGAACGTCTACCGGCTCAACTGGTTCCGCACCCAGAAGTTCACGTTCAACTTCAAGAACGAGCACATCGCGAGGCTCCCCGTCCGACGCGCCATCGTCAACGCGGTGGACTTCGAATCGATGGTCGCCGCGATGCGGCAGGCCGGAACCGTCGGCGCGCCCGCCGAGAACCAGACGGCGCTGCGCTCGACGATTCACGAGGAGTACCTCGGTTCGGACTTCGTCGACCAGCTCATCGACTACCCGGTCGGCAAGGACCTCGAAACCGCGACGCAGCTGCTCGAAGACGCCGGCTACACCAAGGAGAACGGGACGTGGGTCGACCCCGACGGCGAGTCCTTCACGTTCACCGTCCTCACGCAGAACAACAACACCCAGGTGCAGGCGACGAAGGTCTTCAACGACCAGCTCAACGCGTTCGGCATCCAGACGAAGATTAGCACGGTCAGCTCGACCGACTACTACCAGCGCCTCCAAACGTACGAGGCGGACATCTTCTGGATATGGCACGTCGCGAAGGCGCTTTGGCACCCGACGGCGTACTTCTCGAACAACTTCTACGGCATCGAGGTCGGCGACCCGTCCAGCGGGAACGAGACCGGCCCGACGGGCAAGCCCTTCACGACGACCGTCCCGAGCGAGGTCGGCGCGACCGAGGTTTCGGGCAGCGGCAAGGAGATCCAGCCCGCACAGCTCATGAACGACCTGCCGAACTCCGAGTCGGCAGAACAGGTCAAAGAGCGGACCCGCGACCTCGTCCAGTGGTTCAACTACGCGCTTCCGGACTTCGTCTTCGTCGAGGAAGACTCCGGCTACTGGGGCGACACGCAGGACTTCTCCATGCCGACGGGCGACGACTACGAACTCAACACGAACCGGCCGGGCGAGTTCTCGTTCAAGAACGGATGGATTAGCTCGAACTCGGAGTAAGGTCAGACGGCACCCCCAACGGGCTTAACCACCACAATTAAGCCCTCTCACGCTAGAAGCCAAACTATTAATAATGACACCAAAGTATTTGTTGAAACGTCTCGGGCAAGCGATACTGACGTTTCTCGTCACGATGACGGTCTCGTTTCTGCTGTACCAAGCCATGCCGGGTGGTCCGACGGAGGCGATGCGGAGCGTGATTCTCTCGCAGAGCGGCGGGAGCGTCGACATCGACCGACTGAACAGGATGATACAGCTCTACACGAACGTGAATCCGGACCAGCCGATGCACGTACAGTACTTCAACTACGCGTCTGACGTGATTCTCCGGCAGGACCTGGGCACTTCGTTCTTCAAGAACGAGAAGGTCACGACGCTCATCATGCAGCGCATCCCGTGGTCGATGTTCATCAGCGTCTACGCGCTCGCGCTGGGCTACTCGCTGAGTATCTTCCTCGGCGTGATGACGGCCTACCGCGAGAAGTCGCGGTTCGACTCCACGGTGTCATCTCTCATCATCGGACTCAACTCGATTCCGTACTACATCGTCGGCGTCGTGCTCATCTACTTCCTCGCCATCCAGAACAACTACTTCCCGACGGGCGGCCGCATCGGCTCGGGAATCGTGGCGGGGTACAACCCCGAGTTCATGCTCAGCCTCGTGAAGCACGCGGCGCTCCCGGCGATTTCGATGGGCGCGCTCGCGACCTCCGGGGCGCTCGCCATGCGCGGCAACGCGATTCGCGTCCTCGGCGAGGACTACATCCGCGTGGCGCAGCTCCGCGGGCTCCGCGAGACCCGCATCGCCACGCAGTACCTCGGGCACAACTCCATCCTCCCGATGTACACGCAGTTCATGATCGGCATCGCCGGCGTCTTCAGCAGCGCCGTCATCGTCGAGGAGGTCTTCGCGTACCCGGGCATGGGTCTCCTGATGTTCGAGGCGGTCAAGACGCAAGACTACCCGCTGTTGATGGGCACGCTCATCGTGTTCACGGCGATTTCGCTGACCGCCATCTTCATCGCCGACCTCACGTACACGCTCATCGACCCGCGCATCTCGGTGGGTGAGGAGTAACTATGAGCGAAGCACATTCCGACTCGTTCGACCTGAAGGACCTCTACGACGAAGACATCGACCCGGACCCGGAATCGCGGGCCGACCGCGCAAAGCGATTCCTCGAAATGAATATCGTCGCCCCCGCGCGCATCGCGGTCGACGACTGGCGCGCGCTCGTCGGCGGCGCGATTCTCGCGTTCTTCCTCCTCATGGGAACCGTCGGCGTCTGGCTCGTCGAGCGGCCGACAAGCGGTGACGCCCCCGTCCTCGCCGCGCCGTTCGAATCGCTCGCGTACCCGCTCGGCACCGACGTGTTCGGCCAGCCGATTCACGCCCAACTCATCCACGCGACGCCGGGCATGTTCAAGATGATCTTCGCGGGCGCGGTCGTGAGCGTCGGCTTCGCCGCCCTCGTGGGCGTCGTCGCCGGCTTCGAACACGGCACGCGAATCGACTCGTTCCTGATGACCATCACCGACGTCGTCATCACGATTCCGGGGCTGCCGCTCATCATCGTCATCACGGCCATCTTCCAGCCCGAGAACCCCTACATCGTCGGGGTGTTCCTCGGCATCGACAACTGGCCGGGACTGGCGCGGACCGTCCGCTCGCAGGTGCTGAGCATCCGCGAGGAGTCCTACGTCGAGGCGTCCGAAATCATGGGCATCCCGCTGTCGTCGATTCTCCGGCGGGACATCCTCTCGCAGCTCATGCCGTACGTGATGATTAACGGGGCGCTCACCTCTCGACGCATCATCTTCGAGTCCGTGGGTCTGTACTTCCTCGGCATCCTGCCCTTCACCACGTTCAACTGGGGCGTGATGATGAACCTCGCGTACGAGGGCAACGCACTCACCCGACCGGACATGCTCCCGTGGATGGTCGCGCCCATGGTCTGTATCTTCCTGCTGTCGTTCGGACTCGTCCTGCTATCGCAGGGGCTCGACAGCCTGTTCAACGTCCGTCTCCGGGCACGCCACGCGAAAACCTCGAAGAAGAAAGGCACCTCGAAGAACAACCAATCGCAGGCGACCGGCGGGGACTGACCCCGTGCCAACACCTATTACCAGACGATGACTACCAACCAAACAATGCGAACGTCGAATCAGAACGACTCGAACCCGGACCAAGACGTCGTGTTCGAAGTCCGCGACCTGGAGGTCACCTTCGGGACCAACCGAGGCGAATCGAGAGTCGTCCGCAACGTCGACTTCGACATCTACCGCAACGAGACGCTCGGCATGGTCGGCGAAAGCGGCAGCGGGAAGTCGATGACCTCGTCCGCGTTGATGAACGCGGTCGTCAGCCCGGGCGAGACCTCCGGTGAGGTCACCTACTACCCGCCCGACGGCGGCGAGCCGATTTCCGTGCTCGAACTCGACGAAGAGGAGCTTCGGAAGTTCCGCTGGGGCGAAGTCGCCATGGTGTTCCAGGGCGCGATGAGTTCGTTCAACCCCGTCAAGAAGGTCCGCGGCCACTTCAAGGAGACCCTCGAAGACCACAACCGCGACGTCGAGGCGGGGCTCGAACGGGCTCACCAGATTCTGGGCGACCTCTACTTGGACCCCGACCGCGTCCTCGACTCGTATCCCTACGAGCTGTCCGGCGGGATGAAACAGCGCGCGCTCGTCGCGCTCGCGCTCATCCTCGAACCGGAGGTGCTCGTGATGGACGAGCCGACCGCCGCGCTCGACCTCCTGATGCAGCGCTCTATCGTGTCGCTGCTCAAGGACCTCAAAGAGGAGTACGACCTGACCATCATCTTCATCACGCACGACCTGCCGCTTCTCACTAAGCTCGCGGACCGGCTCGTCGTGATGTACGCGTTCGACATCGTCGAGGTCGGCTCGACCGAAGAGATTCTCTACGACGCGGCGCACCCGTACACGCGGTCGCTCCTCAACGCGACCCCGGACCTGAACGCGCCCATCGAGGAGATGCAGTCGATTTCGGGCTCGAAGCCCGACCCGGTGACCAACATCCCCGGCTGTTCGTACCGGCCGCGGTGCCCGATGGCCGACGAGTCCTGCGCGGAGGCGGAACCGCCGATGGCGGACCGCGGCAACGGCCACCGAACCGCGTGTTTCTACCACGACGACGTGTCCGACGAAATCCCGATTCCCGCGATGGAAGCGGCCGAAGAGGGCGGTGAGGGCGAATGAGCGTCGATAACTCCATCCTCTCGGTGGACGACGTGTCGGTCCACTTCACCGACAGCAGCGGCTTCCTCGGCCTGTTCGGCGAGCGGCAGACGGTCCGCGCCGTCGACGGCATTTCGCTCGACATCGGCGAGAACGACGTGGTCACGCTCATCGGCGAGTCCGGCTGCGGCAAGTCGACGCTCGGCAAGACCATCATCGGCGCACAAGAGCCGACTCACGGGTCGATTACCTTCCGAGGACAGGACATCTGGGAGGCGAAAAACAGCCGCGACCCGGACATCCCGTTCTCGGAGATTCGGCGGTCCCTCCAGATTATTCACCAGGACCCCGGCAGCGCGCTGAACCCGAACCAGCGCATCCTCACCTCGCTGATGCTCCCGCTGAAGAAGTGGAACCCGAACCTCGGCGAGGAAGAGCGCAGAAAGCGCGTCTACGCGCTCCTCGAACGCGTCGGGCTCACGCCCGCCGAGGACTTCGTCGAGCGGTTCCCCCACCAGCTCTCGGGCGGCGAGAAACAGCGCGTCGTACTCGTTCGGTCGCTGCTCTTGAACCCGGACGTCATCCTCGCCGACGAGGCCATCAGCGCCCTCGACGTGAGCCTCCGGGTGGAGATGATGGACCTGATGCTCGAACTGCAGGACCTGTTCAACACCTCCTACGTCTTCATCAGCCACGACCTCTCGAACGCCCGGTACATCGCCGAGAAGTCCGGCGGCCGCATCGCCGTCATGTACCTCGGCCGCATCGTCGAAGTCGGGCCGATAGAGCAGGTCATCGGCAACCCCCAGCACCCCTACACGCAGGCGCTGAAGTGGGCGACGCCGAACCTCTACGAGGGAGAGGGAGACGACGACCTCCCGATTCGGAAAATCGACATCCCCGACCCGACGAACCGGCCGAGCGGCTGTCACTTCCACCCCCGCTGTCCGAAGGCGCGTGAGGTCTGTGAGACCGACGACCCGGGCGCGTTCGAAGACGAGGACGGCCACGCCGCGCGGTGCTTCCGCGCCGACGACACCCACGAGTACTGGGACAGTCCGAGCATCGTCGACGACTGAGCCAGCCGCTCGGGACGCCGCGACCCAGACCCAGTTTTCAACTATCGGTTTTCGACCCGCAGAGCCGTTCGAGCCGGTCGAACGACGTGCCCGCGAACAGTATCTATTTGTGTGCGGAGAGCTACCGTGTGAGTACGTATGTCAGTCAACGCATCGCGCGTGCCTTCGCTCCGGAAGGCCGCGTCGTCGAACCGGAACTTCATCATGACCGTGCTCTCCGGCGTCTTCATGATTCTGCTCGCGCGCTTCGTCCTCGGCGGGACGCTCGCGGGCATGTTCGGCGTCTGGGGCATCTCGCTCGTCGGCGTCGGCATCGGCGGCTACCTGCTGCTCCGACTCTGGGGCTCGTACAATTGACCGCGGAGCTCAGTCACCGGCACCGAACGTCGAACTAACACACCGAACCGAAAAGCAGCGCGCAACGCCGCGCCAGCGACCGCAGTCGATTCTGTTTCGTAGCGGCCCTCGTCAGTTGTTCCGTACTCCGTTTCGCCGCGCGTTCTCGCGCGGTTACTCGACGCGGTTGGCGTCGATGTAGTCCCAGTCGAACGCGTAGCCGAGGCCGGGCGTCTGCGGGAGTTCGACCACGCCGTTCTCGTCGATTTCGTCCGGCGGGTGTTCGAGGCCGGGGAAGTACGTCTCGTAGTCGTGTTTCGGGTGCAGGAGGCCGCGCTCGTAGTACCGGCCGGGGAACGCCATCGTCCCGAGCAGTTGGAGGTTGGGCGCGTCGCGGCCGTGAATCTCGCACTCGATGTTGAACGACTCGCAGAGGCCGACCGCCTTCAGCGCCGGCGTGATGCCGCCCACGTCGTAGACGCCGACGCGGATGATGTCGGCGATGTCCCGCTTTATCCACTCGGCTCGGGTGTGCATCCGACCCTCGGCGGTCTCGGGGCCGACGACGGCGATGTCGAGTTCGTTCGAGAGCCACTCGTAGGAGGACATCGAGTGTTCGTCCATCGGCTCCTCAATCCAGCGGAAGTCGAGGTCTTCGAGCGCCTTCCCGATTTTCTTGGCCTCGCTTCGGCTGTAGAAGTGGTGGGCGTCGAGCATGAGGTCGATGTCGTCGCCGACGCGCTCGCGGACCGCCCGGCAGGCGGCGATGTCCTGTTCGGGGTCGTCGCCGAACGGCGGCATCCACGTGTGGAGCTTGACGGCCTGATAGCCCTCCTCGACGAGTTCCTCGGCGAAATCGGCGTACGCCTCGGGCGAGCCGAGTCCGTCGGGGTCGTCGTCGCCGACCATCGTGCTGCCGTAGGCCGGGACCGAGTCCCGGGCCGCGCCGATGAGTTGGTAGACCGGGAGGCCGGCGTCCTTGCCGGCGACGTCCCAGAGCGCGCAGTCGATGGGGGCGACGCGCTTGTCTGTGAGCGTTCCCTTGTTCAGTCGCTCGGCCCGACAGAGCAGTTGCCAGAGCTTCTCGCGGTACAGCGGGTTCTCGCCGACGAGGTGCTTTTTCGCGAACTCGTTGGCCGCCTCGTGACCGCCGCGGCAGTAGCCGTCGGGGCCGCCGTCGACGACGACGTGCGTGATGGTCCGCGTCGACTCCCTCGGCTCGCCGGGGTGGCCGTGGCCCTTCTCGTCGGGGTCGATGTGGGACTCACAGCTGAACCGGATGGTACGGATGTCGCTGATCTCCATTCGTGGTAGTCGGTTACGCGGAACGCTCATAAAAGTACGGCGGGACCGGCGATTTCGGGGACCGGACGGCGAGGAGTGCGGGGGAGAGAACCCGGGGAGAGCGGGGGAAAGAACCCGGTGACGCCGGTCGGTCAGTCCAGCACGTCGGCCGGCTCCTCGGGGTACGGCTCGCGGACGAGCCGACCCATGTCGATTTCCTGGTACGGCGCGCGCCGGAGCGTCCCGTTCTCGACGAACTCGTCCGCTCCCGCGTCGGTCAGCTTCTCCGCCAGCGCGTCGCGGAGTTCGGCGACGACCTCGGGGTTGTCGGCGGCGCACTCGTCGAGTTCGTTCGGGTCGGCCGCGAGGTCGAACAGCTGTTCGCGGCCGCCGTTGCGCATGAACACGTACTTCCAGCGGCCCTCGCGGACCATCCCGGTGAAGTTCGGCGGGAGCCGCGGCGTCCGGTGGTAGCCGAACAGCCGCTCGCGGGGCTCCGCGTCGCCCCGAATCGTCCCGAGCACGTCGACGCCGTCGCGGAGCTCCTGGTCGCCCGCGGCGGTCGTCGCGATGCCGAACAGGTCGGTCAGCGCCACGAGGTCGTCGCGGCGGTCGCCCTCCGGAAGCTCCGCGGGCCAGCTCACGAGGAACGGGACGCGACACGACGACTCGAAGAACGACGACTTCTCCCAGCCGCGGTGGTCGCCGAGGAGTTCGCCGTGGTCCGAAAAGAAACAGATGAGGGTGTTGTCGGCGTCGTCGCGGGCCTCGACCGCGTCGAGCAGGCGACCGATGCGCCGGTCGACCTCCGAAATCATCCCGTAGTAGTACGCCTTGATGACCCGGACGGTGGTGTCGTCGATACCGCCCTCGCGGGTCGTCCAGAAGTGGTGGTTCTGGGCGGGTATCTTCTCGTCCATGTGGTCGGTTTCGATGTCGCCTTTCACCGGGTTTCCGAGCCGCTCGGGGTCGTACATCCGGTCGAAGGGCGGCGACGGCGCGAACGGCGGGTGCGGCGGTTCGTACGAGACGAGGCCGAAAAACGGCTCGTCGGTGTCGCGGCCGACGAGGTCGACCGCGCGGTCGGTCATCCACGCCTCGTAGTTGTCGTCCGGCGGGAGTCGGTTCTGTTGGGGGAGGTGGACCATCGCGCCCTGCCGGGCGGTCGTCTTGACCTCGTGGCCGGTCTCCTCGCGGAACGCCTCGAAGCTCAGGTGGTGGTCGTAGCCGAGGTCGATATCGCGGGGGTGGGCGTGATACTTCCCGACGAGGAACGTCCGGTAGCCACGCTCGCGCATGCTCCGAGCGAGGAAGGGGCCGCACCGGTCTTCGAGATGTCGCGCGTCGCGCTTTTCGTTCCCGAGGTAGCCCGTCGAGACGGCCTCGCAGCCGGTTCGGATGGTGTGTCGCGCCGGGATGCAGATCGGGTCGGGCGAGTAGGCGTTGGTGAAGGAGACGCCGCGGTCGACGAGTCGGTCGATGTTCGGGGTGTGGATTCGACTGTTTCCGAGCGCCTGAATCGTGTCCGACCGTTGCTGGTCAGTCATCACGAACAGGACGTTTGGGCGAGCATCACTCACGGCCGAACTCCGACCACCAGTAGTATAAAGATAGGCCACCGCGACGGTACGGGTACATGCCACCCGCAGCGAGTGCCTTCGACGTGACAGCCTACGCCGACTCGACCGACGACCTCCAGACCGAGGCGTTCCAGACGGCCATCGACGACTGCTCGGAGTCCGGCGGCGGAACCGTCACCGTCCCCAGCGGGACGTACACCGTCGGAACCGTCCATCTCCGAAGTAACGTGACGCTCTATCTGGAGGCCGGCGCGGTCGTCAGCCCCGCGAAGGACGAAGCCGAGTACACGGACAAGTTCATCGGCCCCGACAACGAGCGCATCTTCTTCCTCGCCGAGGACGTCGAGAACGTCACCATCGCCGGCGAGGGCGAGTTCGACGGCCTCGGAACCGAGTTCATGCGGATGGACACGCCCATTCAGGGCCACTCCAACGAGAGCGCGTCGCACCCGCTCATCTCGAACGGCCCCCACGAGGCGCGACAGGGCGACGCCTACCTCTCGCGGACGAAGGGGACCGAGGGCTGGCCCGTCGCGAAGCCCGACTTCCGCCCCGGTCCGATGTTCCGGTTCAACAACTGTACGAACGTCCGCATCCGCGACGTGACCATCCGCGACATGCCCGCGTGGACGCTGTCGTTCCACGGGACCGAGGAGGTCGACATCCGCGGGGTCGACATCCTCAACCACCTGCTCATCCCGAACTGCGACGGCATCGCGCTCGGCGACACGAAGAACGTCCACATCTCCGACTGCACCATCCAGTCGTGCGACGACAGCATCACCTTCGGCGCGCGACCCGACGAGCCGGTGACCTGCGAGGGCATCGTCGTGACGAACTGCACGCTCCGGTCGAGCGCCTGCGCAATCAAGTTCGGCTCGGGCACCGACGACACGATTCGCGACTGCCTGTTCCAGAACATCGTCGTCCAGGAGTCGAACCGCGGCCTCGGCATCCAGCACCGCGACTCGGGCGTCGTCGAGAACGTGCTTTTCACCGACATCGTCGTCAACTCCAACATGCTCCCCGGCCCGTGGTGGGGCAAGGGCGAACCCATCTACGTCACGTCGGTCCCGCGGGACGACGACACCGACCTCGGCGGGATTCGGAACGTGCGCTTTTCGAACATCGTCGCGCGCAGCGAGAACGGGGCGCTCGTCTACGGCTCCGAGGACTCCGACATCGAGACCGTGGAGTTCGACAACGTCCGCATCGAACTCACCGGGAGCGAGCACGCCGACGAGGTGGGCGGCAACTTCGACCTCCAGCCGAGTTCGGTCGTCACGCCCATCTTCGCCAACGACATCGCCGGCGTCCACGTCGAGAACGCCCGCGACGTGACGATGCGCGACGTGACCGTCGAGTGGGACGACAGCGACGACCTGCCAGACTACTACCGGAGCGGGCTGGCCTGCGAGGACGTGGACGGCCTGCTCGTCGACGGCTTCGTCGGCCGACAGGCCCACCGCGACGACGACGCGGCGGCGATTTCGCTCGTCGATACGACGGACATCACGGTTCGGAACTCCCGGGCGGCAGCGGGGACGGGGACGTTCCTCTCGCTTTCGAACACGGACGGCGAACGCCTGTTCGTGAACAACGACCTCATCGACGCCGCCGACGCCGGCGACGTGGAGTCGTTCGAGCGGTCGGGGAACGCCCTCCCGCGGTAACCCGTACGTTCAAGCCGACGCGACAACGACAGACGAACGCGAAAACGCGCAGTCGAGCGCGCGGCGTTCGATTCGGTTCGGATAGCCGTATCGCCGGCTATGTCCGCTAAGACGGCCGTTCTCCCCGTGAACGGTGGTTTTTTCTCCCGAGCGGTCGACGGTCGAGTCGATGGTTCAAGAGCTAACGCTAGCCGAAGCCAAGACGATTCTCGACGCGGCGGAGGAGAAAGCCGAAGAACTCGGCGTCCCGCTGAACCTCGCGGTGACGAACAGCGAGGGGAACCTCCTCGGGTTCCGCCGGATGGACGGCGCGAAGCTCGTCGCGAGCAACATCGCACAGAACAAGGCCTACACCGCGGCCGCGGTCAAGAAGCCGACCCACGAACTGAAGGAAGGAGCCGAACCCGGCGGCGACGTGTACGGCCTCCACACCACCGACAACGGTCGCGTCGTCGTCTTCGGCGGCGGGTTCCCGGTCGAACACGACGGCGTCGTCGTCGGCGCGGTCGGCGCGAGCGGCGGCGCGGTGTCCGAGGACATGGAAGCGTCCCAGGCGGGGCTCGAGGCGTTCGAACCGCTCCGCTGAGACGCCCGCGTCGGAGTCGCCGAGTTCGGGTTCGGTTCCGACGACACCCAATCCAGCGTATCTGTCCTCACGGTCCCTTTTCGGTCAGAAGCGGACGTACGCCGAGCGGTCGGTCTCGGCCGCGTAGAGGCACCCCGTCATGTCCGCGACGTAGAGCGTCGAGCCGTCCGGCCCGCCGAGCGTGCAGTTCGTCGGGCGGTTCTCGGGGAACGGGTGGCGTTCCAGCACCTCGCCCGACGGGGAGAAGACGTAAATCGACGGACCCGGTCCGCCCTTTTCCCACCCGGCGCAGGCGACGATTTCGCCCGACTCCGTGAGCGTCATGCCGTCGATGCCGCGGTGGTCGCCGAAGTCGTGCAGTATCTCGCGGGGGCCGAGCGACCCGTCGTCCCGAATCGGGTAGGCTCGCAGGTCCGTCTCTTGGTCCGGGCCGTAGGTGCATTCCGCGACGTACAGTCGCGTCTCGTCCGGCGAGAGGAGGATGCCGTTCGGCCGGTCCATCTCGTCGGTGAGCTGGACGAGTCGCCAGTCGTCTCTCGGGTCCGCTCGCTCGGCCCGGAAGACGGAGGTGTGGCCGAGCAACCCCCGGTCCTTGTCGTCGGGGTCGGTGAACCAGACGTCGCCGTCTCGGTCGATTTCGAGGTCGTTCGGCCCGCTGAGCGGCGTCCCCTCGAACTCGTCGACGACGACCGACGCGGGCTCGTCCGGGGTGAGCGCGGCGATGCGGTGGCCCTCGGCCTCACAGGCGTACAGCTCGCCGTCGAGGCCCTCGTGAAGCCCGACCGCGCCGGCGGTCGAGTCGATGTAGACGCCGGTCTCCCCCGTCTCGGGGTCGTATTCGAGGACCCGATGCTCCGTTATCTCCGTGAATCGAACCGCGTCGCCGGTCCAAATCGGGCCCTCAGTCGCCCGGAACGGACCCGCGACTCGCTCGAACTCCCATGCCATCGAGTGGTCGTTCTTTCCACGGGGACTTAAACGTCGTCCGACGGGCTCGGAGTCGGTCGCCCGATCGTGAGGCCCCGTTTTGTCAATTGCAATTCCAATTTTAGAAACAAGATAGAGAGGGACGTTGTCCAACGGAAGCGACACAGCACTGTCCGAATTACGGACTTGGCACAGAACAGAATCCGAGAAGAAGTATAAATTATTTTGATAGGTTGAGTAAGCAACGTTCGAGATGTCATATTGAGTTTCCGAGAAGAATATATTTTATAATACTTTGCTCGAATATATACCCTAATTGAACAATTTTGTCCATATTTAGTCGGATATAGATTCTAAATGTACTGTTTTTCGAGGAATTGTTCTAGTTTAGGTATATCTCGTTTAGAAATATCAACTAGAATTTTTATATACTATTTTGATAAATCTTCGTGGAGAACCAACCGATAACGGTATCCCCGGGAATCGCGACTCGTCGCGGAGACAAAGGATGAGTCGCGGATGCGCGCGTGAGAGAGCAGTCGACGGCGGAGAAACCGACCCCGGTCGTTACCCGCGACAGGACGTGGTTCCGTAGAGGAGGGCGGCGTCGGTCGATTACCACTGCAAACCGAGTGGTGTGCTAGAAGACACACAACCACGTTGTTCCATATTGTTCATACAGCATTCCACTTTGAACCGAGAATATTGTTTTAGGTTACTATACGGTATCTTTATGTGCCATTGCAACTCTGTGAGAATGAGTAACGTATGTCGAGAAAAGACATCACACAGACGCGGTCGCAGGTGGGGTCGAAATCGGAGTCAATCCGCGCTCGGTTCGGAGACGCGGCGAGTCGTCGGAACTTCCTCAAGGTCCTCGGGACGGCCGGCATCGCCGGTCTCGCCGGCTGTTCCGGCGGCGGTGAGAGCTACAACGGTGAAGAGCAGACGACGGCCTCGGGCGGCGACGGCGAGGGGACGGAGACGGAGACGTCGTCCGGCGGCGACTCCGGAAGTTCGACGCTCCGCATGAGCGCGACCCAGCGCTTCGGGACGGTCGACCCCGCGAAGGGGACGGACTACACGCAGGTGCTCGCGCTGGTCAACCTCTACGACCCGCTCGTGTTCCCCGACACGGAGGGGAACCTACAGGGACACCTCGCCGAGGACTGGACCGTCTCGGACGACAACCAGACCTACACGTTCACGCTCCGCGAGGGCGCGACGTTCCACAGCGGCAACCCCGTCACGGCGGAGGACGTGCAGTTCTCTGCCGAGCGGTTCCTCGATATCAACCAGGGTTACTCGTCGCTGCTCGGGAACGTGCTCTCGAAGGAGAACGTGACCGTCGAGGACGAGCGGACCGTGTCGTTCACGCTCGACCGCGTCCACTCGCCGTTCCTCGCGACGCTCGTGTTACTGTTCGTCGTCGACAAACAGCAGGTCCTCGACAACGCCGAGGACGGCGACTTCGGCGACCGCGGCGACTACGCCCAGTCGTTCCTCAACGACAACGACGCCGGCTCCGGCCCGTACGAGCTCGCGGGCTTCGAGCGGCAGGCGCAGATTTCGTTCAGCCGCTACGCCGACTACTGGGGCTCGTTCAAAGACGGCGCGTACGACAACGTCGTCGTCCAGATCATCACCAACGACCCGACGGTTCGCTCGCTGATGAAGACGGGCGAACTCGACATGTCGAGCCAGTACCAAAGCGAGGAGACCTACGAGGCCCTCGCGGCCGAAGACGACATCCGCGTCGAGTCGGTCCCGACGGTGACGACGTTCTACTTCAAAATCAACACCCAGAAGGCCCCGACCGACGACCCCGCCGTCCGCGAGGCGATGGCCTACGGCTTCGACTACGAGACGGCGCGCAACGAAATCGCGCCGGGGTCGCTCCCCGCGCAGGGGCCGCTCCCGACCTCGTTCGGCGTCCACAACGACGACATCGTCCAGCCGACCTACGACCCCGAGAAGGCGCGGCAGATTCTCGCCGACGCCGGCTACGAGGAGGGCGACATCACCGTCCAGAACACCTACGTAAAGGACTACGGCCTCGAAGAGAAGATGGGCCTGCTCTTCCAGCAGAACATGGACGAAATCGGCATCAACGTCGAGTTGAACCCCCAGACGTGGGGGACGATGACCGAGCTCGCGACGAGCGTCGAGGGGACGCCGCACATCAACCAGGTGTTCTACGGCCCGGTGTATCCCTCGCCGGACACGGTGTTCTACAACCAGTACCACTCTGAAGCCGCCTCGACGTGGATGAGCATGGAACACCTCGAAGACGAGGCGGTCGACTCCCTCATCGACGAGGCGCGCTCGACGGTCGACGCCGACGCCCGCGCCGAACTGTACGCCGAAGTCCAAGAGCGCATCGCGAACCAGTTCCCCGCCCTGTTCATCTTCGTCCAGTCGAAGAAACACGCCTTCGCGGACGACGTGAAGGGCTACACGTTCCGGCCGTCGATGAGTTTCGACTACTGGTTCCCCGACTTCTACCAAGAATGAAGTACTGGCAGTACCTCGTGCGCCGGCTCGCGGGCATCCTCGTGAGTCTCATCGGCCTGTCGATAATCATCTTCACCACGTCACGAGTGCTCCCCGGGAACCCCGCGCGGATGGCCCTCGGCGCGCTCGCGTCGGAAGAACAGGTGCAGGCGCTCGCCGCCGAGATGGGACTGAACAAGCCGATTCCCCTGCAGTACCTCGACTACATGCGGGGGCTGCTCGTCGGCGACCTCGGGACGAGTCTCGAGACCAAGCGCGCGGTCAGCACCGACATCGTCTACTACCTGCCGGCGACGCTCGAACTCATCACGGTGTCGATGTTCCTCACCGTCGTCATCGGAATTCCGCTCGGCGTCGTCGCCGCGCAGAACAAAGACGGACTCACCGACAACGCGACGCGACTCGTCGCGTTCTTCAGCGTGAGCGTGCCCGGCTTCTTCATCGCAATCATGTTCCAGCTGCTGTTCGGCTACCTCCTCGAGTGGCTCCCCATCACGGGGCGGCTCGGCTCGGAGTTCGGCTCGGGCGTCTCGCGGTTCACGGGCTTCCTGCTCGTGGACACCCTGCTGTCCGGGAACCTCGCGGCCCACGTCGACGCGTGGGCGCACATCATCCTCCCGGCGCTCGCGCTCTCGCTCGCCGGCATCGGACAGGTGATGCGCATCACCCGGTCGAGCATGATTGACGTGAAAGACCAGGACTACGTCGAGGCCGAACGCGGCTTCGGCCTCCCCTCGTGGCTCGTCACGTACAAGTACACGCTCAAGAACGCGTTCATTCCGACGCTCACGATTCTGGGGCTGCTGTACGCCTCGCTTCTGGGGAACGCGTTCCTCATCGAACTCGTCTACTCGTGGCCCGGCCTCGCGTCCTACGGCGTCACCGCGGTGCTGAACAACGACTTCAACGCCGTCGTCGGCGTCACGATGACCATCGGGGTCGCGTTCGTGAGCATCAACTTCCTCGTCGACGTGCTCTTGGGTCGCGTTGACCCCCGCATCAGACTGGCGATGGAGGAGGCGACATGAGCGCCGAGTCCGCGGGCGTCCTCGACCGGTTCGTCTCGGCCGAGCGCCGCGAACTCTGGCAGCGGTCGTGGAAGCGCTTTACGAGCAGGCCGATGAGCGTCATCGGTCTCGGAATCATCATCGCCATCATCTTGCTCGCCGTCTTCGCACCCGTCGTCGCGCCGTACCCCGAACACGCCGGGAAGTTCACCGACTTCTCGAACACGCTCCAGCCGCCGAGCCTCGACCACCCGCTGGGGACCGACCACGTCGGCCGCGACGTGCTCTCGCGCATCCTCTTCGGCTACCGACTGTCGCTCATGCTCGTGGGCGTCGTCCTCGGCTTCGGCGTCCCCGTGGGCGTGCTGCTCGGCCTCGTCGCCGGCTACTACGGCGGCTGGACTGAGACGATTATCATGCGGGCGACCGACACGGCGCTCGCCTTACCGCCGCTCGTGATGGCGTTGGCAATCACCTCGGCCTTAGAGCCGACGCTGACGAACGCGATGATAGCCATCGCGGCGCTGTGGTGGACGTGGCACGCCCGCCTCGTCCAGAGCATCGTCGCCAGCGAGCGCGGCGAGGAGTACGTGCAGGCCGCGAAGCTCGCCGGCGCGAGCACGCCGCACATCCTCTTCCGGGAGATTCTCCCGAACACGCTGTCGCCGATTCTGGTCAAGGTGACCCTCGACGCGGGCTTCGTCATCCTCATCGGCGCGGGCCTGTCGTTCATCGGCGTCGGCGTCCAGCCGCCCCAGCCCGGGCTCGGCACGATGGTCAGCCAAGGAACGTCCTACCTGCCCGATTCGTGGTGGGTGAGCGTCTTCGCCGGGCTCGCCATCTTCGTCCTCGTGATGGGGTTCAACATGCTCGGCGACGGGCTGCGTGACCTCTTCGACGTGGAGGTGAACCGATGAAACTCGACGAGCCGGTCGCCGAGAACCCGCTTTTGACCGTCGAGAACCTCGAAGTCGGCTTCGAGTCGTTCGACGGCTTCGCGGAGGTCATCGACGGCGTCAACCTCTCTATCGGCAAGGGCGAGGTCGTGACCATCGCCGGCGAGACCGGCTGCGGTAAGTCGGTGACGATGAAGTCCATCCTCCGCCTGCTCAACCAGCCGCCCGCCCGCGTGAACGGCGAAATCACGTTCGACGGGACGGAGCTGCTGTCGCTTTCGGACCGCGAGTTCGAGCGCGTCAAGGGCCAGCGGATGAGCCTCGTCTTCCAGGACCCGATGTCGAGTCTGAACCCGACGTTCACCATCGGGGAACAGCTCACCGACACCGCGCAGTTCGGCGGCGACAGCGACACGGGCGTCGTGGAGTTCTTCCGCCGCCGCTTCAGCAGCGAGCGCGATGAGGCGCGCGAGCGCGTCTTGGAGATGCTCCGCGAGGTCCAGATGCCGGACCCCGAGAACATCATGGACTCGTACCCGTCGCAGCTGTCCGGCGGGATGCGCCAGCGCGCGCTCATCGCGCAGGCCCTGCTGAACGAGCCGGACCTGCTCATCGCCGACGAGATCGGCACCGCGCTGGACGTGACGATTCACGACCAGATTCTCGACCTGCTGAAGGACCTCATCGAGAACCACGACCTGAGCGTCCTGATGATCACCCACAACCTCGGCGTCGCCCGACAGGTGAGCGACCGCGTGTACGTCATGTACGGCGGCCGCATCGTCGAAACCGCGCCGACAGACGAGCTGTTCGAAAATCCGAAACACCCCTACACGCAGGGGCTCATCGCGTCCATTCCGCGCCTGACGGGCGACGAGATGGCGACCGGTATCGACGGCTCGATTCCCGAGTACCTCGACCCGCCGCCGGGCTGTCGGTTCGCGCCGCGGTGTCCCTACGCCACCGCCGAGTGCGAGCAGGCCCGCCCGGAGATGTACGAGCGCGGCCCGCAGACCGGCGTCGAGTGCGTCCTCTACGACGAGGCCGTCCCGGCGTCCGAGCGGCCGACCGTCGAAGAGACCCGGAGTCACATGACCCGGCGACCGGGCAAGCAGACGGGGGGTGACTGACGTGTCCGAACCCCTGCTCGAAGTCGACGACCTCGAGAAGTACTTCCCCGTCAAAAGCGGCATCATCAAGCGCACGTCAGACTACGTGAAGGCGGTCGACGGCGTCTCGTTCGACATCGAGCGCGGCGAAACCCTCGCGCTCATCGGCGAGTCCGGGTCCGGAAAGAGCACCGTCGCGCGGACGATTATCGGTCTGACCGGCGCGACCGGCGGGACCGTCAGGTTCGACGGCGAGGACATCACGAACGCGACCGACGAGCAACTGGCTCGCCTCCGGTCGCGCGTCCAGATGGTGTTTCAGGACCCCACGTCGAGTCTGAACCCACGGCGGACCATCGGCAAGTCGCTCGCGGTCCCGCTGAAGGCCCGCGGCGTGGCGAAGTCCGACCTCCGGGAGCGCGTGGTCGACCTGCTCGAACGCGTCGAGTTGAACGACGAGTACTGGAACAAGTACCCCCACGAACTCTCCGGCGGCCAGAAACAGCGGGTGAACATCGCCCGCGCGCTCGCGGTCGAGCCGGAACTGCTCTTGCTCGACGAGCCGACGAGCGCCCTCGACGTGAGCGTGCAGGCGAAGATTATCGCGCTCCTCGAAGACCTCCAAGAGGAGTTCGGACTCACCTACCTCTTTATCACCCACGACCTCTCGTTGGTCCGCAACTTCGCCGACGAGACGGCCGTGATGTACCTCGGCGAGATTCAGGAACGCGGCCCCACGGAGGAGGTCTTCCAGCGGCCGCGACACCCCTACTCGCGGGCGCTTCTCTCCGCGATTCCCGTCACGACCGACGAGGAAGAGGCGTACAAGCCGCGGCACGAACCGCTCCGGGGCGAAATTCCGAGCCCGCGGGACGTGCCCGCGGGCTGTCGGTTCCACACGCGGTGTCCCTACGCGACGGACGCGTGTTCGACCGACGAACCGCAGTTCGTCGCGGTCGACGCCGGCCCCAGCGTCCGGTGTCACATCTACGACGAGGCGTACGCCGACGCGTTCGACGACGTGCCCGAGGTGGCCGTCGCGGCGGTCGCCGACGAGACAGTCGCATCGAACACCCACGAACCATGAAGATAACCACAGACAACATCGACGACTTCGCCACCGGCGCGACCGTCCTCGGGACCGGCGGCGGGGGCGACCCCTACATCGGGAAGCTGATGGCACAGCAGGCAATCGAAGAGCACGGTCCCGTCGACCTCATCGACCCGCGCGACGTGCCCGACGACGCGCTCGTCATCCCGAGCGCGATGCTCGGCGCGCCGACCGTGATGGTCGAGAAGATGCCGAAGGGAACCGAGGCGCTTTCCGCCTTCGAGGCGCTCGAAACGCACCTCGGACAGGAGGCCTACGCGACGATGAGCATCGAGGCGGGCGGGCTGAACAGCACCGTCCCCATCGCCGTCGCCGCCGCGCTCGGACTCCCCCTCGTGGACGCCGACGGCATGGGCCGGGCGTTTCCCGAGGTGCAGATGGTGACGCTCACGATGGGCGGCGTCAGCGCCACCCCGATGAGCATCGCCGACGAGAAGGGCAACTCGCTTCTCGTGAACACCGTCAGCAACGAGTACGCCGAGGCGTTCGCCCGCGTGACGAGCATCGAGATGGGCGGCGCGTGCATGATAGGCACCTACGCGCTCTCCGGCTCGGAGGTCCGCGAGCACGCGATTCTCGACTCGATGTCCCTCGCCCACGACATCGGCGAGTCGATTCGCACCGCCAAGCACCGCTCGCAGGACCCCGTCGAGGCGGTTCTCGACCTCACCGACGGCTACGAGCTGTTCGCGGGGAAGATAACCGACGTGGAGCGCCGAACCGAAGGCGGCTTCGCGGTCGGCGAGGCGACCCTCGACGGCATCGACGACTGCGAGGGCCGGACGTTCACCCTCGACTTCCAGAACGAGAACCTCGTCGCCCGCGACTCGGAGCGCGGCGTCGTGGCGAGCACCCCCGACCTGATTACCGTCCTGGACGCCGAGACGGGCGACCCCGTCACCACCGAGCGACTCGCCTACGGCCACCGGGTGCGGGTCATCGGGATGCCGTGTTCGCCGAAGTGGCGAACCGACGAGGGACTCGACCTCGTCGGGCCGGGGTACTTCGACTACAGCATCGACTACGAACCAATCGAAACTCTCCAGCAACCCAAACATGACTGACTACCGAATCGGAATCGACGTCGGCGGCACCAACACGGACGCCGTCGTCATGGACGGCGACGACAACCTCCTCGCGAAGACGAAGACCCCCACCACGGAAGACATCACGTCGGGCATCCTCAACGCCCTCGACGTGGTCCTCGACGACAGCGGCGTCTCCGAGGACGAACTCGACTACGTGATGCTCGGCACCACCCACGCGACGAACGCCATCACGGAGCGCCGCGGCCTCAACGAGGTCGGCGTCATCCGCATCGGCGCGCCCGCGACCCAGAGCATCCGCCCGCTCCTCGAGTGGCCCGACGACCTCGCCGAGGCAATCGGCAACAACGTCGCCATCCTCGACGGCGGCCACGAGTTCGACGGCCGACTCCTCAACGACCTCGACGAGGAGCAGGTCAGAGCGCAGGTTCGCGAGTTCGCCGACGTGGACGCCTTCGCCGTGACGAGCGTCTTCTCGCCCGTCCGCGACGACCACGAGACGCGGGTCGCCGAACTCATCCGCGAGGAGGTCGGCGACGACGTGCCCATCTCCGTCTCGAACGAAATCGGGAGCGTCGGCCTGCTCGAACGCGAGAACGCGACGGCGCTCAACGCCGCGCTCACCAGCGTCGCCTCGGAGGCCGCGAACGCCTTCGTCGACGCGATGGACGAACGCGGCATCGACGCGAACCTCTACTTCGGCCAGAACGACGGGACGCTGATGAGCGTCGACTACGCCATCCGCTACCCCATCTTCACGGTCGCCAGCGGCCCCTCGAACTCGGTTCGCGGCGCGGCGTACCTTTCGGCGGTCGAAAACGGCATCATCGTCGACGTCGGCGGCACGACCACCGACGTGGGCGCGGTCACCGAGGGCTTCCCCCGCGAGAGCAGCGTCGCCGTCGAAATCGGCGAGGTGAAGACCAACTTCCGCATGCCCGACATCATCGCCATCGGTATCGGCGGCGGCTCCATCGTCTCGACCGACGGCGGCGTCACCGTCGGCCCCCAGAGCGTCGGCTACAAGCTGACCGAGGAGGCGAAGTGTTTCGGCGGGGAGACGCTGACCGCGACCGACCTCGAAGTCGCCGCGGGCACCATCGACATCGGCTCCGAGACGCCGGACGTCGACGGTGAAATCGTCGAGGCCGCCCGCGAGTACGTCAGAGAGCGCGTCGAGCGCGAGGTCGACCGAATGAAGACGAGCGCCGAGCCGGTCCCCGTGGTCATCGTCGGCGGCGGGAGCATCCTCGTCCCCGACGACATCGCGGGCGCGAGCGAGGTCCACAAGCCCGACCACTACGAGGTCGCGAACGCCGTCGGCGTCGCCATCGCGCAGGTCTCCGGCGAGGTCGACCGCATCTACAGCCTCGACGAGATGGACCGCGAGGAGGCCATCCAGCACGCGAAAGACGAAGCCACCGACAACGCGCTTGCGGCCGGTGCGGACCCCGAAAGCGTTGACATCGTCGACGTGGAGGAGGTCCCGCTTTCGTACCTGCCCGGCAACGCGGTGCGAATCAAGGTGAAGGCCGCCGGGGCGCTCGACCACTGATGACGGTCGAAATCGGCGTCGAGGAGATAGAGGACATCGCGCTCGGCGCGACCGTCCTCGGGACCGGCGGCGGGGGCGACCCCCACGTCGGCAAGCTCGTGGCGAAGCAGGCCATCGAGGAGTTCGGCCCCGTCGAACTTCTTCCCCCGGACAAACTGGACGCGGACGACTTCGTCATCCCGACCGCCCAGATGGGCGCACCGACCGTCTCGGTCGAGAAGCTCCCCAGCGGGCGGGAAGCCGTCACTTCGATGGAGCGAATCGAGCGCGAACTCGGGAAGACCGCCGACGCGACGATGCCGATCGAGTGCGGCGGCATCAACTCGACGTTCCCCTTCGCCGTCGCGGCCCGCCGCGGGCTTCCCGTGGTGGACGCCGACGGCATGGGACGCGCCTTCCCCGAACTCCAACACGAGACGTTCAACATCTACGGCGTCAGCGGGACGCCCGCGGCCGTCAGCGACGAGCAGGGGAGCACCTGCCTCATCGAGACCGAGGACAACGACCAGTTGGAGTGGCTGGCCCGCGGCGTCACCGTCAGGATGGGCGGCGTCGCCTACGTCTCGGACTACCCGATGACCGGGACGCAGATCAAGGAGACCGCCATCCCCGGCACGATGTCGCTCGCGAAGAACCTCGGCCGCGCGCTCCGACTCGCCGAGGACGACGCGATGAGCGCCATCCGCGAGGTGACCCGCGAGTCGATTTACGGCGAGGCGCGGTCGCTGTTCGAGGGGAAAATCGTGGACGTCCAGCGCCGCACCGAACGCGGGTTCGTCTTCGGCCACGTCGATATCGACGGCCTCGACGGCGACGAGGGCTCGACGATGCGCATCGAGTTCCAAAACGAGAACCTCGGCGCGGCGGTCGACGGGAGCTACGTGGCGACCGTCCCCGACCTCATCACCGTCCTCGACCGCGAGACGGGCGGTCCGATTCCGACCGAGAGCCTCCGGTACGGGGCGCGGGTCCGCGTGCTCGGCATCCGGACGCCCGAGATAATGCGGACGCCCGCCGCGCTCGACGTGTGGGGGCCGGCGTCGTTCGGCCTCGAAGCGACCTACGAACCACTCGCGGACCACCCATGAGTTTCGACATCCCACACCTGACGGAGATAACGCTCGACGACCTCGAGGCGCTCGGCACCGGCGCGGGCATCCTCGGCACCGGCGGGGGCGGCAACCCCCGCCTCGGCCGCCTGCGACTCCAGACGCTCCTCGAAGACGACGCCTACCCCGACTCGGTCGAACTGGTCGACCCGCGGGACCTGCCGGCCGACGCCACCGTGGCGAGCGTCGGCGGGATGGGCGCGCCCACCATCAGCGTCGAGAAGTTCGCCGGCGGCGACGAGGAGGTGCAGTCGCTTCGGGCCATCGAGGAGCTCTCCGGCGAGACGGTCGACGCGCTCATCCCCGGCGAAATCGGCGGCGCGAACAGCATGGCCCCGCTGTGCGTGGCGGCGATGACCGACCTCCCCGTGGTCGACGCCGACGGCATGGGTCGGGCGTTCCCCGAGCTGCAGATGGACACGTTCTTCATCTACGGCACGCCCGTGAACTACGCGGCGACGACCGACGAGCGCGGCAATCAGGTCGTCTACCGGGACATCGACTCGGCCAAGCGCCTCGAAGACCTCGCGCGGGCCATCACCGTCCAGATGGGCGGCCGCTCGGGCTACGCCTTCCCGCTCATGACCGGCGAGTTCGTCTCGGAGTACGCGGTCCCCCACACCGTCTCGCTCGCCACCGAACTCGGGCGGGCGGTCGAACGCGCCCGCGACGCCGGCACCGACCCCGTCGACGCCGGCCGCGAACTCCTCGGCGGCGAGGAGCTGTTCGCCGGCAAAATCGTGGACGTACACCGTCGCAACCGCGACGGTTTCGCCCTCGGGAGCGTCACCCTCACCGGGTTGGACGAGGACGCGACCCTCGAAATCGAGTTCCAAAACGAGTTCCTCGTCGCGCGGGACGACGACGGCGAGCTTCTCACGACCGTCCCCGACCTCATCTGCCTCGTCGACACCGACACCGGCGCGCCGGTCATGACCGACGCGCTACGGTACGGCCAGCGCGTCCGCGTCCTCGGCGTGCCCGCGCCCGAACTGCTCACGACGCCCGAGGCGCTCGACGTCATCGGCCCCGAAGCGTTCGGCTACGACATCCCCTACGACCCGCTTTCGCGGGACGAGACGGGATGGTGACGCCGCGGTCGCCGCGGTCCCACCGCCGTCCTAACCGCTGAATCGCCCTCGACGCCGCGTTTCGCGCGGCGTCCCGCGACCGAACCAACTCGTACCACCACCCCGCCCCGACGCGTTGACTAGCCAATTCGGCACAACTCACGTGTCGTTTTGATTCGTTTACGCCACCAGCAGTTTCAAATCGAACCCCCGAATACATCCGACCATGGAAAACCCCGACCTCACGTCCGCCGACGCCCCGTCCGACCCGAACACGCCGGAGGCGGTCCTCGAAAACTACCTCGACGAGCACGACTACGAGATATTCCGCGCGCTCAACGAGAACGGCCGCATCTCAGACACGGAGCTCGCCGAGCGCGTCGGTCTCTCCCGGACCGCGGTTCGTCGCCGCCGCGAGAAGCTTCAGGAGAGCGACGTGCTCGAAATCCTCGCGGTCATCGTCCTCCAGGAGGCCGACCTCGCCGACGCGCAGGTGCTCGTCTCGTTCAATCAGCACGTCTCTTCCGACGTGCGGACCGAGTTCATCACGATGCTCATCGACGAGGGACTCGTCTACAACACGAGTTCCTGTCTCGGCGAGTACGACCTCGTCTTCAGCGCGTGGCACACCGACCTGAACGCGCTGAAGGAGTACATCTGGGACCTCTTTGACGGCGAGGAAATCGTCGACGACTACACCATCATCCCGCTTCTGAAGACGTGGAAGGCGTGGGACAAAGAGCTGGACCGCCCCTGAATCGGTCGAGTTCGCGGTAAGGAGGACTCCTGTTCAGGCCAGGTCGTCCAGCGCGACTCGGAGCGCGTCGACGGCCTCGCCGAGTTGCGCCTGCGAAATCGTCAGCGGCGGCTGGAAGCGCATGACGTTCTTGTAGTAGCCGCCGACGCCCATGACGACGTTGGACTCCTCGCGGAGGTGCTCGCCGACCGCGGCCGCGAGTTCCTTGTCGGGCGTGGGGGCGACGTGCTGCGGGCCGGTCGTCCCCGGGTCGACGAGTTCGATTCCCTGCATCAGTCCGAGGCCGCGGGCCTCACCGACCACGTCGTAGTCTGATTCGAGCGTGGCGAGTTCGGCCGAGAGCCACTCGCCGTTCTCGCGGGCGTTGTCGATGATACCGTTCTGCAGTTCCTCAATAGTCGCCAGTGCGGCCGCGCAGGCGACGGGGTTGCCGCCGAACGTCGAGAGGTGGTCGCCGGAGCCGAACGCGTCGGCGATTTCCGCGGGGGCCGTGAACGCGCCGAGGGGCAGGCCGTTGGCGATGCCCTTCGCCTGCGTCAGGATGTCCGGTTCGACGCCGAAGTGCTCGCTGGCGAACAGTTCGCCGGTGCGGCCGTAGCCGGTCTGGACCTCGTCGGCGATGAGGAGCGCGCCGTGGTCGTGGGCGATGTCCCGGACGCGCTTGAGCCACGCCTCCGAGGGGACGACGATGCCGGCCTCGCCCATGACGGGTTCGACGACGACCGCCGCGAGGTCGCCGCTGGTGTGCGAGCCGATGACCCGTTCGAGCGCGTCAGCGCAGTCCGCGCCGCAGGTGTCGCCGTCGCAGCGGGGACAGCGGTAAGCGTACGGCGGCGCGGTGTGAGCCACGTCGTTAATCGTCGGGGCCATGTCCTGCTTGTAGGCCCTGTTGCCGGTGAGCGCGAGGCTTCCGAGGGTGCGGCCGTGGAAGCCCATCTCCAGCGAGATGACCTCCTTGGAGCCGGTGTACTTCCGGGCGAGCTTGATGGCCCCCTCGACCGCCTCGGTGCCGGAGTTACAGAAGAAGGACTTCTGGAGGTCGCCCGGCGTCACCTCGGCGATGGTCTCGGCGAGGTCGGCTACCGGCCGGTTGGGGTGGACGTACGAACAGCCGTGGACGAACTCCTCCAACTGCTCGGTCGCGGCCTCGACGACGGCCTCGTTGTTGTGTCCGACGTTCGTCACCGAGATGCCGGAGAACACGTCGAGGTACTCGTTGCCGTCGAAGTCCTCGAGGGTGCAACCGGACGCCCGTTCGACCGGGACGTTCAGCGATTTCCAAATCGGCATGAGGTAGTCGTCGTACGCCGCCTCGACCGACGAGTTCGTCGTCCGTTCTCTCATGAACACAAGCTCTAAACTGAATCCTAATAAATTATACTGTGTAGGACAAAGTCCAAATTTAGCCATCATCTTCGGTCGCAAAACGGTCACACGGAACTCGAACGTGGCTGGATACCTCGTACTCGACTCCGTTCGCCACCGATGGCGCGTTGAACACAGTCCAAATAATCTCACTCTACTGGAACATTTATCAACATCTGGGACGACAGTCGGGGCAAGCGGGAGTCGCGAGCGACCGCCGCGCTCCCGAGAGCCGACCATGAAATCCATCAACCCCGCAACCGAGGAAGTCATCGAGACGCACGAGGAACACGACGAGGCGACGGTCGACGCGCGCTTGGACGCCGCGTGGGACCGGTTCGAATCGTGGCGCGAGACCCCGATTTCGCGGCGCGAGAAGTTGCTCGCGTCCGCGGCCGACGTGCTGCGCGAGCACAGCGAGGAGTACGCGAGCCTGATGACAGAAGAGATGGGCAAGCCCATAGAGCAGGCGGTCTCCGAGGTCGAAAAGTGCGCGTGGGTCTGCGACTACTACGCCGAACACGCCTCGGAGTTCCTGCAGGACGAGCACATCGGCACCGTGCCGGGGTCGAAGACGTACGTCTCCTACGAGCCCATCGGCCCGGTGCTCGCGGTGATGCCGTGGAACTTCCCGTTCTGGCAGGTGTTCCGGTTCGCGGCCCCGCACATCACCGCCGGCAACGTCGCCGTGCTCAAGCACGCGCCGAACGTCTTCGGCTGTGCCGACGCCATCGCCACCGTCTTCGAGCGGGCGGGCTATCCCGACGACGTGTTCACCTCGCTGCAGATTCCCGCCGAGCGCGTCGCCGGCGTCATCGAAGACGACCGGGTTCGGGGCGTGAGTCTGACCGGAAGCACCCGCGCTGGACGGGCCGTCGCGGAGACGAGCGGCCGCGAACTCAAGCCGACGGTGCTCGAACTCGGCGGGAGCGACCCGTTCATCGTCCTCGACGACGCGCCGCTCGAAGCGACCGCGAAGCAGGCCGCGCGGGCGCGAACGCAGAACAACGGCCAGTCGTGTATCGCCGCGAAGCGCTTTCTCGTCCACGAGGGAGTCTACGACGAGTTCGTCGAACGCTTCACCGAGGAGATGCGCGCGCTGACCGTCGGCGACCCGACGGACCCCGGAACTGACGTGGGGCCACAGGCGCGGGCGGACCTCATGGAGACGCTCCACGAGCAGGTCACGGCGTCCGTCGAGGCCGGCGCGACGCTCCGACTCGGCGGCGAACCGCTCGACCGACCCGGCCACTACTACCCGCCGACGGTGCTGACCGACGTGCCCGACGACGCGCCCGCGAGGACCGAGGAACTGTTCGGCCCCGTCGCCACCGTCATCGAAGTCGAAGACGAGACGGAGGCGATTCGCGTGGCGAACGACACGCCCTACGGCCTCGGCGCGAGCGTCTGGACGGCCGACGCCGAACGCGGCGAGGCGCTCACGACGAAGCTCACCGCGGGTAACGTCGCCGTCAACCACATCGTCGCGTCGGACCCGCGAGTCCCCTTCAGCGGGACGAAAGATTCGGGCTACGGGACGGAACTCTCCCGACACGGGATTCGAGAGTTCGTCAACACGAAGACGGTCTGGGTCGAGGACGCGCCCGCCGACGAGTAACCGAACCGGAACCCGGCGCGACGGCCGCGACGGCACCCGCGGCGACGCACGGAAGGCGAATCGAGCGCGGACGCTTTTTTTCGGTTCTGCGAGTTGACTACCGTTCGAACCGCCGGCCGTTTGGCGATTTTCCGGTGAATCGTCGGCCAGTTTGTCGTTCCAGACCATGATTCTCTATTGAACTGTGTTCCTTATTTCCTCTAAAAATTGAACACAGTAAGATATATAGTGGGTAAGTTAGAATGTGGTGATGTCAATCATAACCATGACAGGAGAACTCTCACGCGTCCTCTCGAAGCGCGACGTGTTCGTGCTCGCACTCGGGGCGATGATCGGATGGGGTTGGATCGTACAGACGGGGTACTTCATCGACCAGAGCGGGGTCACCGGCGCGATTTCGGCGTTCATCCTCGGCGGGTTCATGGTGTCCGTCGTCTCGCTCATCTACGGCGAACTCGCCTCGGCGATGCCCTTCGTCGGCGGCGAACACGTCTACAGCATGCGGGCGTTGGGGCCGGCCGGCTCGTTCGTCTGCACGTGGGCGATAATCTTCGGCTACATCAGCGTCGTCGCGTTCGAGGCGGTTGCGCTCCCGAGCGCCCTCGCGTACATCGTTCCCGGCTTCAACGTGTTCGAACTCTGGACGGTCGCCGGCCAGCCGGTCTACGGCACGTGGGTGGCGACGGGCGTCATCGGCTCCGTGGTCATCACGTACCTCAATTACCGGGGGGTCCGCCCGGCCGCGCAGTTCCAGGCGATTCTCGCGCTCGTCATCACGCTGTCCGGCCTGACACTCCTCCTCGGCGCGCTGTTCAACGGCACCTCGCCGTCGTCGCCGCCGCTGGCGGGAGCCGGCATCGGCGGCGTGTTCACGGTCGCCATCATGACGCCGTTCATGTTCGTGGGCTTCGACGTGATTCCGCAGGCCGCGGGCGAGGCCGACGTGTCGCCGAAGGTCCTCGGCGGACTCATCGGGCTCTCGGTCGCCTGTGCCGCCGCGTTCTACATCGCCGTCATCTGGGCGGCCGGACAGGTCGCCACGGGCGCGACGCTCGTCGAGAGCTCGCTCCCCGCGGCGACGGCGATGGAAATCGCGTTCGACAGCGTGACCATCGGCCGCATCATGGCGCTGGCCGGCCTCGCGGGCATCCTCACGAGCTGGAACGGCTTCGTCCTCGGAGCCAGTCGCGCCATCTACGCGATGGCCGACTCGAACATGCTCCCCGAGACGCTCGCGACGATTCACGACGACCACGACACGCCGTCGACCGCAATCGTGCTCGTCGGCGGCCTCGCGGCGCTCGCGCCCCTGTTCGGCGAGCAGATGCTCGTGTGGGTCGTCAACGCCGGCGGCCTCGGCATGGTGACGGCGTGGCTCCTCGTCGTCGTCTCGTTCCTCGTGCTCCGGTACCGCGACCCCGACTTCGACCGGCCGTTCAAGCTCCCGGCGGGCTACGCGGTCGGCGCGCTCGGCCTGCTGCTGACGGTGTTCTTCGTCGGGCTCTACCTCCCCGGTTCGCCCTCGGCGCTGGCGTGGCCCTACGAGTGGGCGATGGTCGGCGGCTGGTGTCTGCTCGGCGTCGTCCTGCTGGCCGTCGCCGGCGGGCTCCCGACCCGGACGGAGGCGAAAGCGCACCTGAGCGCCCAGCAGCTCGAAGACTAATCCGTTCGCGGAGCCGACGAGAACCGCGTTACGACACGTCGGGAAGCAGCGCGTCTTTCAGTTCTTCGAGTTCGTAGTCGTTCAGCGGGTTCGGCTCGTCTTTGATGGTCGTGATGACGAACGTCGAACTCGTCCGCGAAATCTCGTCTATCTCCTCGAACTCCGAGATGAGGTCCTCGACCATCCCGCGCGAGGCGAGGTGCGAAATCAGGACGAAGTCGGTGTCGCCGAGCGTGAAGTACACCTGGTTGACGCCGGGCACCTCGCCGAGTTTGTCGCCGACCTCCTTGTGGTACTCCGAGCCGTACTCCGCCCAGACCTCGGTGATGAGCGTGAGGTTCAGCCCGGCCTTCTCGAAGTCGATGTCGAAGATGTCGTTCTTGATGATGCCCTGTTCTTGGAGCCGTTCGAGGCGGTAGTGAACGGTCGACTTCGGGATGCCGGTCTCCTCGGTTATCCGGTCGGGACTCCCCGATTCGAGCGTCCCGATGGCCTTGAGGATTCGAAGGTCCTTCTCGTCCATGAACCGTAATCAGAAGTGCAACGATATTATTGTTCTGCGTCCAATCCCCGCTTCGTCACGGAGATAGCGGCAAGACGGCGGTGAGAAGGGCGCGGCGCAGACGCCGGAGGTCGTCGCCGAGGCGGTCAGCGGTCGGGTCGAACGCCGAGGTTCGACGCGTCGGGACCGAACTCGTCGGCCAACAGCGCCGGTACGTCGTCCGGACGAACGTCCGAGTACCACCGGTTTCGCGGGTGGATGGCGACCGCGGCCCCCTCGGTGCTACAGAGTCCGAGACAGCTCGTTTCGGCGACGTGGACCCGCGACCAGAAGACGCCACGGTCGCGCAACCACGAGGTCACCGCGTCGTACACCGCCGTGCCGTCGGCCTCGGCGCAGTCGGCGTAGTCGGACTCTCGACTGTTCGTGCAGACCAGCACGTGGTCGGTGAAGCCGTGCTCGCGGACCTCGTCGGTTCGGTCGCGCATCAGTCGGCCGCGGGAGCCGAGTCCCGGCCCGCAATCGGGGTCGCCGACTCGGACTCGCCCGCCGACCGGAACTGGGCGTGCGCCGCCGCGAGAACCAGCCACAGGAGGAGCTGTCCGAACGCGAACAGTCCGGCGAGTCCGGTTTCGAGCGTCGGCGACAGCGCCCCGTGAACCGCGTTTTCGGGGGCGACGACGGCGACGGCCGCGAGCAGACCGAACGGAACGGCCGCACCGACGACGGCCGCGACGAGGCCGCTCGACTCGCGCAGGCGGGCGTAGGCGTAACCGGCCGAGAGACAGGCGAGCGCCCCGGCGAGCATCATCCCGGCGTAGAGCGGGAGCCGCGTCGCCACCGAAAGCGACTGCTCCGCGCCCGGCGCGGCCGGCGGGAGGACCAGCCACGGCGCGCCCGAGACGGTGACGAACCCCGCGAGCCCCATCAGGTAGCTCCTCGCGGCGTCTGGACCGGGAATCGCCGGTTCGAGGAAGAAGAACGCGACCCCGAAGAACGCGCCGCCGAGCACGACGCCCCACAGCCCGCCGGCCGCGACGCTCACGGCCTTCGTGACCGCCATCGACACCGCGGTGTCGTGATGGCCGCCGCCTTCGCCGGCGTGCGAGTCACCGGATTCGTGGCTGTGAGCGCCGTCGGTCTCGTGGCTGTGAGCCCCCTCCGAATCGTGGCTGTGGGCGCTCTCCGCCTCGTGACCGTGACCGCTCTCCTCGACGGCGGCGTGGTTCAGTTCGTCCGCGTAGGCGACGAGGGGGTTGGCGACGACGGCCATGAACAGGCCGAACACCAGTCCGGCGACCAGCCCCGCCTTCACTCCCCGCGTCAGGTACTCGGCGAACATCGTCAGTGGCAGGCGATACCGGCCGCGTGGCGGAAGTTGTGCAGCGAGTCGTGGACGAGCGGGTCCTGCACGAACAGGAGCGTAAAGCCCAGCGCGGCGATGAAGAGGGCTCCCGCGGCCATCTGCGTGGGAGCCAGTTCGGTTCGGGCGCGTTCGATTCGACCGTTGACGGTGTTCGCCGTAGCCATGGTAAACTCAGATTGATGAAAACCAAGTCTGATTGTAAAACTTTCGAAGACAAGCCAGATTGTGTTTCAGCAACTGAAATTTAATAACTCGGTGGGTCGATTTTATGAAAGTTGATTTGCTGTACTCCAAGCACAATTGTTTTCAAACCGCGCCCGGATTGTCGAGTCGAATGTCACAGGTAACGCTCCCGCACGACGCCAAGGCGGGACCCACGAAACCGGAGGTGAGAGCGGTCACGCTCGACAAACTCGGCTTGCGGCCGACGGACCACTTCGTCGACGTCGGCTCCTGTACCGGCTCGGTCACCATCGAGGCGGCCCGGCGGGTCGAGCGCGTGACCGCCGTCGAACGGAAACCGAAGCGGCTGGACGTGACGCGGAAGAACCTCGGGGCGAACGACTACGACGCCGACGTGACGCTCCGCGAGGCGGAGGCCCCCGAGGGGCTTCCGGCCGACGCCGACGCGATGTTCGTCGGCGGGAGCCGGAACTTCGAGGCCGTCCTCGACCACGCCGTCGAGACCGGCGTGGACCGAGTCGTGATGAACGTCTCGCGGGTCGAACCCGCCGGTGACGCCATCGAGGCGTTCCGCGAGCGCGACCTGCTCTCGGAGGTCGTCCAGATGCAGGTGAGCCACGGCTACGAACTCGCCGGCGCGACGAGTTTCCGGTCGAACAACCCGGTCTACGTCGTCGTCGGTCGGCGGGGCGCGGAGGGGCTATGACCGTCTACGGCATCGGCCTCGGCCCCGGCGACGCCGACCTCGTGACCGTCAAGGGGAAACGCCTGCTCGAATCGGCGGCGGTGGTCTACTCGCCCGGCCGACTCTCGCGGACGGTCGCGCTGAACCACGTCCCCGAGGAGCGCATCGGCGACCTCGACTTCCCGATGACGCGCGACCCCGACGAACTCCGCCGCGCGTGGAAGGAAGCCGCCGCCGAGGTGGCCGCCCGCGCCGACACGGAGGACGTGGCGTTCGTGACCCTCGGCGACCCCAACGTCTACTCGACGTTCGGACACCTCCGCCGCACCCTCGACGCGTTCCACCCCGAGGTCGACCTCGAAGTCGTCCCCGGCGTGAGCGCGATGACGGCCTTCACGACCGCGCTCGGCGTCGAAATCGAATCCGGAACCGGGCTCGCGCTCCGCGAGGCCGCGAACGGCTCCGCGCCGACCGGCCCCGACCGCATGGTGCTGTTCAAGGTCACCGACGCGCCGGCGACCCACGAGAAACTGACCGAGGCGGGCTACGACGTTCGGTTCGGCCGCCGCCTGTTCATGGAGCAGGGCGAGACGGTCGTCACCGACGACCCCGACGAACTCGCGGAGCGCGACTACTACACGCTGGCCTACGCGGAGCGCGAGGGCGTCGAGCGCGACGTGGCGACCGCCGCGTTCGACGGCGTCGAATCGGGGGGGTCGGCGTGAGCGTCGACGGCGACGCGGACACCGGCTTCACCGACGAGGAGGGGATTCCCTTCGTCGGCGCGGGACCGGGCGACCCGGACCTGCTCACCGTCGCCGGAAGAAAGCTCGTCGAGGACGCCGACCTCGTGGTTCACGCGGGGTCGCTCGTCAACAGCGAGCTCTTAGACGAGTTCTGCGCCGACGCCGAGCGAGTCAACAGCGTCGGCAAGGACCTCGAAGAGCTGATTCCGCTGATGGCCGACGCCTACGAGTCGGGCCGAACCGTCGTCCGACTCCACAGCGGCGACCCGGCGATTTACGGGGCCGCCTTGGAGCAGATGGACGCGCTGGCCGAGGCGGGCGTTCCGACGTATCTCGTCCCCGGCGTCACCTCGGCGTTCGCCGCGAGCGCGACGCTCCGAACCCAGTTGACGCTGAACGAGGTCTCGAACCACGTCGTCTTCACTCGACCGCAGGGGCGGACGCTCTCGCCCGAGGAGGACCACATCGGCGACTTCGTGGGCTTCGGCGACACCACGGTCTGCATCTACCTCGGGACCCACGCCGTCGCCGAGACGATGGACCGACTGCTGGACGAGGGTCACGACCCCGACACGCCCGTCGCGGTCGTCTACCACGCCTCGTGGCCTGACGAAGACGTTATCGAGGGAACCATCGAGACCATCGGCCAGCGGGTCGAAGACGCGGGCTACCGCGCCTCCGCGCTCGTCATCATCGGCGAGGCGGTGACCGGCTCGGACTACGAGCGGTCGTTCCTCTACGGCGACTGGGCCCGCGGCGGCGACGCGCCGAACGACGAACCAGATTCCGATTCCGACTCCGAAGCGCAGGAGCGTGATGCGCAATGAGCGACGCAGACTCCAACACCAACTCCAACTCCGACGCCGACTCTGATTCCGGAAGCGGCCACTGTAGCACCCCCGACAGCGACGGCGAGGTCGCCGACGAAATCGCCATCGTCAGCTTCGAGCGAAAGCTCGACACGGCGGAGGAAATCAAGCGGGACCTCGCGGACGACTACGACCGGATAGACGTTCTCACCTACCACGGCGACGTGTTCGCCGACCACTGGGGCGAGTACGACTGCTTCGTCGGCCTCATGGCCAGCGGCATCGCCATGCGGAAGACCGCCGGCCTCCTCGACGACAAGTGGGAGGACCCGGCGGTCGTCGTCGTCGACGAGGAACTGACGTGGGCGATTCCGCTCACCGGCGGCCACCACGGCGCGAATCAGGTCGCCCACGACCTCTCGAAACTCGGGGCCGTCCCGGCGATGACGACGGCCTCGGAGGCCGCGGGCAAACAGGGCGTCGAGAGCAAGGCGAAGGCGCTCGACTCCCACGTCGTCAACGGCGATTCGACCGTGGCGACGAACCTCGCCGTCCTCAACGACGAACTCGGCCCCGTCGCCCGACTCGACGGTCCGAAGGCGGTCCTCGTCGGCGACGACGTGACGGTCCTGAAACGAAACGGCGACGACGGCGTCGTCCTCGGGACCGGGAGCGTCTCCGGCGCGAAGAAAGCGCAGTTCCTGACGGCGTGGGAACGGGCGCTCGACGACGCCGACCGCGACTTCGACGACGTGGAGTTCGTCGCCACCGGCACGCGAAAGGCGGACGAACCCGGCATGCTCGACGCCGCCGAGGAAATCGGCGCGGGCGTCGTCTACTTCGAAAAGGAGACCCTCACCGAGTTCGAGGGACCGACGCCCTCGCGGTCGAAGGAACTCATCGGCTGGCCCGGCATCGCCGAGGCGAGCGCCATCGCCGGCGGCCGCGACCACGAACTGGTCGTCGAAAAGCGGCGCTACGACGACGCCGTGACCGTGGCGGTGGGACGATGAGTGACGGCGGCGGACCGGCGGTCGGCTCCAGCGACCGCGACCGCAACGAAGTACCCGACGACTACGGGACGCTCTACGTCGTCGGCATCGGCCCCGGTCTCCCGGACCACATGACGAAGCGGGCGAAGAAACTCGTCTCGACGTCGGACTGCGTCGTCGCGTCGAACCTCTATCAGGAGTTCCTCCGCGACGACGGAACGCTCCCGCCCGAAGAAAGCGACGACGGGCCGGAGGTCGTCCGCTCGTCGATGGGAAAGCAGGTCGAACTGACCCGCGAGGCGTTCGAGCGCGTCCGAAACGGCGAGGACGTGGTCCACGTCTCCGGCGGCGACCCAAACGTCTACGGGAAGTCCGACCTCGTGTTCACGATGGCGAAGACGGACGAAGCGACCGACGTGCCGATCGAAATCGTCCCCGGCGTCACCGCGGCGCTCGGCGGCGCGGCCATGATGGGCGCGCCGCTGTCGAACGACTTCTGTACGGTCTCGCTGTCCGACAAGTGGCGCGGCTGGGACGAAATCGAGGAGAAACTGCGCGCGGCCGCCATCAGCGGCTTCGTCATCGTCCTGTACAACTGCTGGCGCAACTACGAACGCGCCATCGACGTGGTCCGCGAGGAGCGCGCCGACGACGTGCCGGTCGGTATCTTCAACGACGCCGGCCGGGGCGAGGCCGGCCGCAATCTGGACGACGAGACGTTCTCGGTGACGACCCTCGGCGACGCGAAAGCCCACGACGACGACGTGGGCGGGATGGGAACCTCGATTCTCATCGGCACTCACGAGACCGAACCCTGGAGCAACGACTACGAAACGTACCTGGTCACGCCCCGCGGCGGGCGCGACGTCGACGACTTCTAACGCATGAGCAAATCAGACACGGAATCCGAATCGAACTGCGGCGGAGCGAAGACCGAGACCGAGACGACGACAAAAGCGGACACGGAGGCCGAGGACACGCCCTCGAAGTGCGGCGCGTCGTCCTCGAAGGCCGACGGCGAGTCATCCTCGAAGTGCGGCGGCGGGTCGGGCGGGTCGAAGAGGGAACAGACCGCGGAGAAGGTCGAAGCCACCATCGAGGACTTCGACGGCGAACCGGGCCAACTCGTCGCCGTCGGCCTCGGACCCGGTCGCGCGAGCGAGATGACCACGCTGGCGAAAGACACCCTCCGCGAGGCCGACCACATCGTCGGCTACACGACCTACATCGAACTCCTCCCCGACGACATCGTCGAGGGCGCAGAAGACATCTACTCGACGCCGATGTGCGGCGAGGTCTCCCGGACCGAGGAGGCGGTCGACCGAACGCTCGCCGGCAACGACGTGGCAATCGTCGGGAGCGGCGACCCCAACGTGTACGCGCTGGCCGGCCTCGCGCTCGAAATCCTCGAATCGAAGGGCGCGACCGCGAGCGTGGTCGACTTCGACGTGGTCGCGGGCGTCCCGGCGGCGCAGTCCTGCGCGGCCCGGCTGGGCGCGCCGCTCGTCAACGACACCGTGACCATCAGCCTCTCGGACCACCTGACCTCGATGCCGACCATCGAGTCGCGACTCCACGCGGCCGCCAAGGAGGGCTTCACCATCGCCATCTACAACCCGTGGAGCCGCAAGCGCCGGTCGAACTACGAGAAGTGCTGCGAGATTCTCCTCGAACACCGCGCGCCCAACACGCCGGTCGGCATCGTCCACGGCGCGGGCCGCGACGACGAGGAAGTCGAAATCGTCGAACTCCGCGAACTGCCCGACCTCGGCGAGACCGACCTCGTGGACATGACGACGACGCTGCTTGTCGGCAACGAGGAGACCTACGTCTGGGACGACCGGATGGTGACGCCGCGAGGCTACGAGCAGAAGTACGAGTACTGAGATGTTCGAAATCGCAATCGACCGAGACGCCTGCGACGGCATCTTCGCCTGTCTCGCCCGCGACGGGCGGTTCGTCGAGGACGACGACGGCCTCGCCACGATCGACCCCGACGCGGCGGGCGTCGTGCGCGTCAAGCGCACCGACGAACGCGTCGTCGCTCTCCTCGAAGGAGACGCCGAGGCGGACGAAGACGCGGCGCTCGCGGCCCGAGCCTGTCCGCCCGGCGCGATTTCGGTCCGGGAGGTGGACGCGTGAGCGACGTCGGCGTCGACCCCGCGGACGACCTCCTGGAGAGCGCGCCCGAGACGGCCTACCTGTGGGGCCACGTCGCCGGCGGCGGCCGCGTCGAGCCGGGGCAGTTCACGGCGCTGACGAACGACGAGACCTGCGCGAACCGCCTCGCGGCCATCGCCGGCGGCGGCGAAATCGACCGCCGGGAGACGGAACGAGAATACGCGCACAACACCGCCGTCACCCGCGTCAAAGACGAGTACCACGTCATGGTCGAAGGCGACGTGGTCAGAAGCGCGAGCGCCGCGTTCGGCCTCCCCGTCGGCGACGACGCCGGCGGCTACCGCTTCGACGTGTTCGAAGACCGGCGAAAACAGCTCCTTCGGGGGCTCCTCGAATCCTGCGGGACGGTCTGTTTCAAGTCCTCGGCGGGGACGGTCGGCATCTCGTTCGTCCACGACGACCGGGCGCTCCTCGATACCGTGGACCGACTGCTCGACGCCTGCCCCGCTGACGCGCCGACCGGCCCGATTCAGGAGACCTCGTCGGGCGGCCACTGGTTCGGTATCGACGACGACGCGGCCGCCGGCTTCGGCGAGTGGGTCTACGAGGGCAGCGACGGGACGAGCCTGTTCGCGCCGACGCGGCGGCGAAAGCTCGTCCGCAGTCTCGAAGAGGCCGAGAACGCATGAGCCTCGAACGGCCCGACCCGGCGCTCGACGACGACGCGGTGCTCCTCGTCGGCCACGGCTCGCGCCGCGAGGCGTCCAACGAGCAGGTGCGGACGCTCGCCGCGAAGTTGGAGTCGCGGCTGTCGGTTCCGGTCGACGCGGCGTACATCGAACTCGCCGAGCCGTCGATAGACGACGCAATCGAGTCGCTGGCACCGACCTGCCGGACGATGACCGTCGTCCCCCTCTCGCTTTTCGCCGCGAGCCACGTGAAAAACGACGTGCCGCTGGCGGTCCAGCGGGTCCGCGCGACCCACGACGACACCGAGTTCCGGTTCGGGTCGCACCTCGGCATCCACCCCTCGCTCGTGGACCTGCTGGACGAGCGGGCGCGGGCGGTCGAGTCCGACCTCGGCGTCGACCGCGAGGACGACGACGTGGCGGTCGTGCTCTGCGCCCGCGGGTCGAGCGACCCCGACTCGAACGGCGACGTGCACAAACTGGCGCGCCTGCTGTACGAGGGCCGCGGGTTCACCCGCGTCGAATCGGCGTTCATCGGCGTCACCACGCCCCGGTTGGAGGAGACGCTTCACACCGTCGCCAAGGACCGCCCGGACGCGGTCGTCGTCCTCCCGTACATGCTCGGCGACGGCGTGCTGACGGGGCGAATCGTGGACACGGCCGAGACGTTCGACGAGGAGTACCCCTACGTCGACGCCGGCGCGTCGGGACCGCTCGGCGCGGACGACCGGGTGGTCGAGACGCTCGCCGACCGGTATCGAGAGGCCCGCACCGGGAGCGTCGAGATGTCCTGCGACACCTGCAAGTACAAGGTCGAACTCGCCGGCTACGAGGACGACGAGGGCGGCGCGCGCGCGATGCTCCGCTCGCTCGTCCATCAGGCCGAACACGCCGACCGAACCGACGTGGACGACGACCCGCACGTCCACGACGCCCCCGAGAAACACGTCGCGGTCTGCACGAACCAGACCTGCGCCGCCAGCGGCGCGGCGACCGTCCTCGAAGAGCTCAGACAGGGCGTGCGCGACGCCGATGACTGCGACGTGCACGTCTCGCGGAGTTCGTGTCTCGGCCAGTGCGGCGACGGCCCGATCGTCGCCGTCTACCCCGACAGCGTCTGGTACGGCGGCGTGACGCCCGACGACACCGACCGCATCGTCTCGTCCCACCTCGAACGGGACCGCATCGTCTCGAACCTCGTCCACCAATCACTCTAACCATGGCCTGCGCAGAACTCGAAGCGCTCCGACTCGCGCTGTTGAACATCACCGGAACGACCGACGAACACGCGAAGCGACACGCCGAAGCCGAACTCGAAGACTACCTCGACGACCCCGGCCCGATTCAGGCGCTCGCGAACGCGACCACCCTCGACGAGGCCCAGCGGCATCTCGACGCCGCGCTCGTCGACCTCGAAGAGGAGGCGACGCGAATCGACGAGGACGACCCGCAATCGGGCTACCTTCGGGGACGGCTCGTCGCCGTCCGCGACGCCGAGCGGTCGCTTCGCCGCATCCGCGAGGGAGCCGATGCGTTCCTCGACGACCTCGGAGAGGCGCACCACACGCTCCACGACGCCTTCCCCGTCGAGGACTGAGTCCCGATGGCACCGTCCCCACTCACGGCCCGCCGCGACCTCGGGGAAGTCGAGCCCGCGAGCAGTCGCCACAACTGGGCGCGCTCCGCGGTCGAAGCGACCGCCGACGCCGTCTTCGTCGGGACCGCGGACGGCCGCGTCGTCGCGCTGGAGACTGCTACCGACGCGACCAGTGCCTCCGACGCCGCGCCCGACGCCGGCGAGCGCTGGCGGGCGCGCGGTGAGCACTCCGTCGTGTCGATGGCCGCGACAGACGACGCCCTCGTCGTCGGCGAGCGCGGCGGCGACGGGCTGGTTCGCGTCCTCGACGCCGAAACGGGCGTCGCCCGCTGGACGTACGCGACGGCCGACGACGTGGGCACGGCGACGAAGGACTCGCTGTTCTTCCGACCGTACGTCGTGGACCTCGCGGTGACGGGCGACAGAGTCGTCGTCGCCGCCCGGCGCTACGAGCGGGACGGCGAGGACAGGGCCTGGCGGAGCGTCGTCCTCGGGTTCGACCGAGACGGACGGCTCGCGTGGCGCAGACACGTCCACGCGTCGCCCATCGCGGTCGCCGCCGAGGGGGACCGCGTCGCCGTCGCGTACAACCGCTGTCCGAACCCCGAACAGGACGGTCTCGTTCTCCTCGACGCACACTCCGGGGCGCGGGTCGCGTCGTGGGACCCCGACACCGACGGGGACCGACGCGTCGGCGACGTGGGCTTCGCGGGCGACGCCGTCGCCGTCGCCAGCCACGGCGACAAACGCGGCTACCTCATCGATTTCGACGGGGAGACGCGGTGGCGACTCGACCTCGCGACCGAGCGCCGCGTCGGCGACGAGACCGTCTACGCCTACCCGAACCACGTCTGCGTCGCCGACGGAACCGCCGTCTTCGTCACGGGGAACACGTTCGCCGAGTCGACCCGCGACCCGGACGCGCGACACCCCGACGAACACACCGCGGTCGGCGTCTCGGTCGACGAGGGCGAGCGCCTGTGGACCCGCGACACCGGCGGGTTCGCACGGGCGGCCGTCGCCACCTGCTCGCGGGCGTTCGTGCCGTCCGCCCAGCACTTCCGGGAGCGAGAGGCCGAGCGCCACGGCGTCCACGTTTTCGCCCCCGACGCGGGGCACGTCGAAACGGAGGGACTCCCCGGTATCCCGACCGCCGTCGCCGCGGGCGGGGGCGTCCTCGCGGTGGTCGAAGAACCGGTCGAGTACCACGACGAGGGCGTCACTCGCGGGGCGTACCGACTCCGCACGCGACCGATTCGATAGGAGCACACCATGCCAAAAGAGACGACCGAGTCCCGGCTACTGACCGTCCGCCGAGCGCGCGGCCTCGACGACCCGCTCGGCCGACAGGTCGGACAGGGGAATGCGCCGCGCGCCCGTCTCGGAGACGAGGATGTCGGTCACGCCGATACCGTCGTCACCGGCGTCGACGACGACGACCGAGGCGTCGGCGGTGGCGAGGTGCCGCGCCGCCGACCGGGTCTGTCCGGTGGGACTGCCGTCCGCGACGTTGGCCCGGCCGTCGGTGACGACGACGACGAGCGCGGCGTCGGCGTCCGAGCGGTCGATGACCCGGCGCGCGGCGTCCAGCCCGGACGGAAGCGGCGTCCTGTCGCCCGTCGGGAGCTCCTTCAGGTGCCGCGCCGCCAGCGTCACGCTGTCGGTCGGCGGGAGCAACACCTCGGCGTCGTCGCCGGCGACGGCGACGAACGCGACCTCGTCGCGCTGTTCGTAGGCGTCTTCGAGGAGCGACAGCACGGTGCCTTTCGCCCGCCGCATCGCGGCGCGCATCGACGCGCTCGCGTCCACGACGAACACGACGAGCGTCTCGGCCGACCCGCGGGCGACCGCGGTTCTGAGGTCCGACCGGGTGACTCGGGAGCGCCCGGCCGAGGCCGCGGCCCGGACCGAGGCGGGAACGTCGATGTCGTCGGTCTCGGTCGCCGGTTCGGTCCGCACCCGCGAGCCTCGGCCCTGCCGCGACTCCCGAACTGCGGCGCGGCTCCCGTCACCGGGCGTCTCCGCGTCGAGGGTCGCCTCTTCGACCGGCGGGCGCTCGGAGTCGCCGATGGCGGCCCGGCTCTGCCCGGGGAGAAGCGGCGTTGCTTCGTCGGGGTCGTCTTCGGGGCCGACATCTCCGGAGTCGTCGGTATCTCCGTCTCCGGAACTTCCGTCTGCCGAATCGCCGTCTTCGGGGGCGCTCTCGTCGGCTCCGCCGACCGCTCCACCTCGGTCGTCGCCGCCGGCATCGTCCCCGTCATCGTCGTCCCCGGCATCGGAATCAGAAGAATCTCCCGCGGCGTCGGAACCGGCTTCCTCGCCACCGTCGTCGTTGCGGCCGTCGCCTCCACCGTCGTCGTCTCTATCGCCACCATCGCCGTCGTCTCCCCCGTCACTATCGCCGTCGCCACCGGCACCTTCGCTCCCGTCACCGCTACCATCCTCCTCGCCGTCACCGTCGTCCCGGTCGTCTTCCCCGTCGAAGTGGTCGTCGAGCACGTCGTCGACATCCGGGTCGTCGTCGAACGGACGGCTCTGCAGTCGGTGGGGGAGCGCGAGCGCGGCCGCCTCGCGCACGTCGCCTTCGAGCACCTTCGTCCGGCCGTCGAGCGCCGCGAGGGTGCGGGCCGCGCGAGCGATGGCGATGTCGGCGCGGTGGCCCTCGACGCCGGCGTCGACGCAGAGTTCGGCGATGTCGCGCTTGAACTCGGCCGGGAGCGCGACCGAGTCGAGGCGGTCCGTCGCCTCGCGGAGCGCGGTTTCGAGCGCCGCCGTCCCCTCGCGGTGGGCGTCGGCGACCGTCTCCGGGTCGTCGCCGTCCGCCAGCGCCCGGTCGATAATCTCCACGCGGTCGTCGATGTCGCGGCTGCCGACGACGGTCGCCTGGAGGGCGAAGCGGTCCCGGAGCTGGGGGCGGAGGTCGCCCTCCTCGGGGTTCATCGTCCCGACGAGGGTGAACTCGGCGGGGTGTTCGACGCTCACGCCGTCGCGCTCGACGCGGTTGACGCCGCTCGCGGCCGCGTCCAAAAGCAGGTCGACGAGGTGGTCGTCGAGGAGGTTCACCTCGTCCACGTAGAGGATGCCGCGGTTCGCGCGGGCCAAGAGCCCGGGGTCGAACGACGCCTCGCCGTCGAGCGCGTCGGCGACCGAGAGCGTGCCCGCGACCCGGTCGCGGGTCGCACCGAGGGGGAGCGTCACGAGCGGGACCGACCGGCGCTCGACCGCGGGGTCGTCGCGGGCGCGACACGAGTCGCACTGGCGGGCCGGGTCGTCCGGGTCCGGCGGACAGCCGTACGGACAGCCAGCGACGACTTCCTGTTCGGGCAGGAGGTCGGAAAGCGCGCGGACCGCGGTCGACTTCGCGGTTCCCTTCTCGCCGCGAACGAGGAGTCCGTCGAGGTCGTCGTTGGCTCCGACGGCCAGCAACGCTCGTTTCAGTTCGTCTTGCCCGACGATAGCCGAGAACGGCAGCGTCTGAGTCGTCATCGAATGCGAAACCGTACTTGCAGTAAGACAATAACACTTTATCAATGACACCGACAATCGGACTGTACACAGCGACGGAAAACGAGTTGGGCGCGGTCCAGCGGGCCGCGCGCCGACTCGACGGAATCGACCTCGTCGTCCGCTCCGCGAGCGATTTGGACGACGTGACCGACGCGGACGCCTTCGTCGACGAGTTGGAGTCGGCGACGGCGGCCGTCTTCTGGCTCCACGGGGCCGAAGACAGCATGCCCGGCTACGACCACGCGGTCGAACGGCTCGAAGCGGCCGGCGTGCCGCTCGTCGTCAAGGCCACCGGCGACGCCTTCGCGCGGCGGGACACGACCGTCGCCGACGCGGACCGCCGGCGCGTCTGCGACTACCTCGACCGCGGCGGCGCGGTGAACGTCGAGAACCTCTGTCGGTTCCTCGCCGCCGAGTACGCCGGCGTCGAGACCGAAGTCGACGACCCGGTCGAACTCCCGACAGAGGGCGTCTACCACCCGGACTACCCCGGCGTCGAGTACGACGAACTGCTCGACACTCACGACCCCGACAAGCCGACCATCGGCGTCTGGTTCTACGAGTCCCACTGGACGCACGCGAACACCCGGTACGTGGACGCGCTCGTGGAGCGACTCGAATCGCTCGGCGCGAACGTCCTGCCCGCGTTCTGCAACCCCGCGACCGACGAGGAGGGACAGGAGAACGCCGAGTGGGTCGCGCGGAACTGGTTTTCGGACGACGGCAGCCCCGTCGTGGACGCGGTCGTCAGCTCCTTCATGTTCTCGCTGTCGATGAGCGAGCGCGGTCGCGACGCCGACGACGAGGGCGCGGACGCCGAGGACGTGTTCCTCACCGAACTCGGCGTTCCCGTCTTACAGGCCGTCACGACCATGCGCTCCCGAAGCCGGTACGAGTCGAGTGACACGGGCGTGATGGGCTTCGAACTCGCGCTGTCGGTCGCGCTCCCCGAGTTCGACGGCAACGTCATCACCCACCCGATAAGCGGGAAAGAGCGGATGGAAGACGAGGCGGGCGTCGGGAGCGCGCCGAAACAGCACTTCCCCATCGAGGACCGGGTCGACCACGTCGCCCGACTCGCGGTCAACTGGGCGCGGCTCCGCCACCTGCCGAACGACGAGAAGCGCGTCGCGGTCGTCCTCCACAACTACCCGCCGAGCGACGACGGCATCGGGACGGCCTTCGGGATGGACAGTCCCGCGAGCACGGTCAACCTCCTGTCCGAACTCCGGGGTCGGGGCTACGCCGTCGGCGACCTCCCCGCGGACGGGCAGGCGCTCATCGACGACCTCACCTCGCAGTTGACTCTCGACGACCGCTGGGTCGCGCCCGAGGACGTGCGTGACCTGAGCGTCGACGTGGTCTCACCCGACCAGTACGCCGACTGGTTCGCCGACGCCGACGAGCGATTCCGAGACAACGTCGTCGACGAGTGGGGCGACCCGCCCGAGCGACCCTTTGCGATTCCGGGCGTCGAGTTCGAGAACGTCCTCGTGACCGTCCAGCCCCCGCGCGGCTTCGGGATGGACCCCTCGAAAGTGTACCACGACTCGGACCTCCAGCCCCCGCACGACTACGTGGCGTTCTACGCGTGGCTCCGCGAGGCGTTCGAGGCCGACGCCGTGGTCCACCTCGGCACCCACGGCAGCCTCGAATGGCTCCCCGGCAAGACCGTCGGCCTGAACGGCGAGAGCGCCCCGGACCAACTGGTCTCGGCCCTCCCGAACGTCTACCCGTACATCATCAACAACCCCGGGGAGGGGACGCAGGCCAAGCGCCGGTCCTACGCGGCCATCGTGGACTACCTCACGCCGGTCATGCGCACCGCGGGGACCTACGACGACCTCGCGGACCTCGAAGAACTCGCCCGCGAGTACCGCGAGGCCGGCATGGATGAAGCCCGACCGGAGCGCGGCGACCAACTCCGCGAACTCCTCCTCGACGCGGTCGACGACCTCGACCTCGCGGTCGAACTCGGGTTCGAAGACACCGGCACAGTCGGTGACGCAATCGGCGACGCGGATGCCGAAGTCAGTTCCGAGCAGGTGGACTTCGACGACCTCGTCGAGCGCGTCCACGAGTACCTGACCGACGTGAAGACGACGCAGATTCGGATGGGTCTCCACACGATGGGCGAACCGCCCGAGCGCGACCGACTCGTGGAGTACCTCGTCGCGCTCACCCGCCTCCCGAACGCGGACACGCCGAGCCTCCGCGAGAGCGTCGCGGGCGTCATGGGCGTCGACTACGACCGGATGCGAGACGAGCCGGGGACGTACGACGACGACCTCGAGATGTACCTCTCGGAGGCCGCAGACCGCGTCTACGACCAGTGCGTCGAACTGGTGTCGGCCCTCGCCGAGCGCGACTTCGACGTGCCCGAGTCGGAAGTCGACGCCGACCCCGACGACGAGGTGAACATGAACCTGCTCGTCGTCGATATCGACCAACTCGGCGACGCGCGAGCCAAGCGCGGCGCGCACGACGACCTCCGCGAGGTGCTGGCGTTCGTCTGCGACGAGGCGGCCCCGCGAATCGCGGCCGCTGAAGACGAGATTCCGCAGACTGCGGACGCCCTCGACGGCGAGTACGTCCGACCCGGCGGCTCCGGCGCGCCGACCCGCGGCGGGGTGGACCTGCTTCCGACCGGGCGGAACTTCTACACGCTCGACCCGCGGAAAGTCCCGGCCAAGCCGGCGTGGAGCGTCGGCGAGCGCGTCGCCGAGGGCGTTCTGGACCGCCACTACGACGACCACGGCGAGTACCCCGAGGAGTTCGGGGTCGTCGCGTGGGGGACGCCGACGGTCCGGACCCGGGGCGAGACCATCGCGCAGGTGCTCGCGTTCATGGGCGTCGAACCGGTGTGGACCGACGCGGGCCGCGTCGACGACGTGGAGCCGATTCCGCTGGACGAACTCGACCGCCCGCGAATCGACGTGACCACCCGCGTCTCGGGGCTGTTCCGCGACGCGTTCCCGCAGGCCGCGAGCGTCGTCAACGACGCCGTCGACGCGGTGGTCGAACTCGACGAGCCCCACGAGATGAACTACGTGAAAAAGCACGTCGAGGAGGACGCCGCCGAGTTCGAATCGGAGGGCGTCGACGCCGACGAGGCCGAGACACTGGCCAAACACCGCGTGTTCACGACGACGCCCGGCGGCTACGGCGCGGGGACGAACAAGGCCGTCGACGAGGGCGAGTGGGACGACCGGAGCGACCTCGCGGACGTGTTCGTCCAGTGGGGCGGCTACGCCCTCGGGAGTCGCGGCAGCGTGACCGAGGCCCACGACGCCTTCGAGCGACGCCTGAGCGGGGTCGAAGCCACGGTGAAAATCGAGGACACCGCAGAGCAGGACGAGTTCGACTCCTCCGACTGGTACGCCTTCCACGGCGGGTTCGTCTCCGCCGTCGGCGAGATTTCCGGGAGCGACCCGGCCTCGTACGTCGGCGACTCCAGCGACCCCGACAACGTCAGCGTCTACACGAACGAGGAGAAGGTCCGCAAGGCGATGCGGGCGCGCGTCCTCAACCCCGACTGGCTCGACAGCATGGAGGAACACGGCTACAAGGGCGCGGGCGACCTCTCGACCACGGTCGACGTCGCGCTCGGCTGGGACGCGACCACGGGCGTCGTCAGCGACACCCTCTGGGAGAGTCTCGCCGACGCCTACGCCTTCGACGAGGACCGACGGGAGTGGCTGCGCGACGTGAACCCGTGGGCGCTCGAAAGCATCACCGCGACGTTCCTCGAAGCCATCGACCGCGACCTGTGGGACGCCGACGACGACGTGAGAGAGCGGTTGCAGGACATCAACCTCTCCGTGGAGGGCGACCTCGAAGCGAACACGACGAACGCCATGACGCAGACCCAATCCGATGACTGAACGAGACGCCTACGCCGACCTCGGCGCGACGACGCAAGAAGCGATGGACATCGCGGAGACGAGCATGGACATCGTCCGGACGTTCGTCCCCGACGAGACGCTGAACGACCGACTGCGACAGAAGTCAGTCCACTCGACCGGCGACATCGAGTTCCAGCACCTCATCCGGTGCCAGAACGACCCGGTCGTCGCGGGCGCGAGAGCCGTCCTCGACGAGCGACCCATCGTGACCGACATCACGATGGCGAAAGCCGGCGTCACGGGCCGCGGTCACGACTGCCCGGTGCGGAAGGCAATCGGCAACGGAGCCGAACTCGCCGCCGAGACGGGCATGACCCGGACCGCGGCCGCGGTGCTCGAACTCGACAAGGAGGGCGTCTACGACGGCGCAATCGCGGTCGTCGGCAACGCGCCGACCGCCGCGTTGGCGCTGTGCGACTGCATCGAAAACGGGACCCGACCGGCGGCCGTCGTCGCGACGCCCGTCGGGTTCGTGAAGGCCGAAGAGAGCCGAAAACGCGTCCGCGAAATCGCCGACGAGTACGACGTGCCCGCGGTGACGAACGTCGGGAAACGCGGCGGAAGCGGCCTCGCGGCCGCGCTCACGAACGAGCTGATTCACGTCGCGAGCGACGTTCGCAACGGCGACGTGGACCTCGCAAACCATGAGTGAGGACGACCCGTACGACCTCGACTCCGGGCCGGACCCGGCGGCGTTCGCCGCGGCCGCGCCCGAACCGAGCATCGACGGAATCGACGGGAGCGGCGAGGACGCCGAGGGCTCCGCGGTCGCCGACGCGCCGGTCTACGCGGTCGGAATCGGCCCCGGCAACCCGGAGTATCTGACGCCTCGCGGGCGGCGAGCGATTCGGGAGGCAGACGTGGTCGTCGGTTTCGAGACGGTCGTCGACTTCGTTGCCGACGAGACTGACGCCGACCTGCTCACCTGCGGCTACGCCGACGAAGCAGAGGCGCTGTCCGAGTTCGGGAGGCGCGTCGCGGCCGGCGAGCGCGGGACGGCGGTCCTCATGGGCGACCCGAACCACTCGGGCTACCAGTTCCTCGGGAAAGTCCAGCGGGCCGTCGAGCGACCGGTGCGGGTGATTCCGGGTATCTCGTCGCTCCAGATAGCCGCGAGTCGCGCCCGGACGCCGATGGAGGACACGCGGTTCGTCACGCTCCACAAGAGCGGGTCGCTCGACGCCGACCTCGACCGACTGGCCGGGGCGGTCGGCGAGCGCCACCTGCTCGTCCTGCCGCGGCCGTTCGACTGGATGCCGGGCGACATCGCGGAGTTCCTCGTCGATTCGGGCGCGGACGAATCGCTGGACGCGCTCGTGCTCGAACGGCTGACTCACGACGACGAGCGAATCACCCGAACCACGCTCGGCGACCTCCGCGAGTCGGCCGGCGGGAGCGGTCCCGACTCGACGCCGTACTCCGACCTCTCGGTCCTCGCCGTCAGAGCGCCCGTCGACGCGACGGACTGAGCCGCCCCACACGGCGGTAGTTAGGCTCGCCTAAATTTCGAAGACGTTTTAACCATTTAGGGAAGCCTAAAACACATGGCAAACGACGGACACAGCGGTCGAGAATCGACGCGGCGCGAGTATCTGCAGTACGGCGGGGCGGTCGTTGCGGGTGGTCTGCTCGCCGGCTGTACCGGTGGCGGCGGGTCGGAGACGACCGAATCCGAAACCGAGACGACCACGGCGGCGACGACCGAATCGACAACCGAGGCCGAGACTGAGACGACGACCGAGACATCCGAGTCCTACTCGGTATCGATAGAGCCGATGGGGGAGGTCACGTTCGACTCGGTCCCGGAGACGTGGGTCGCGAACAACGGCAGTTGGGCCGACATGGGCGTCGCGCTCGGCCTCGACGCGCCGATGGGGGTCTGGCTCACCGGCCGGTACCACACGCAGTACTACGACGAGATTCCGGGCGTGAGCGTGGACAAATCGTCGATTCGACAGCTCTGGGGCGACAGCGGCGTCGGCAAAGAGCAGTTCTACGACATGGACGCGGACGTGCACATCGCCGACCCGAACTTCCTCAAGAACCGCGGTCAGTGGAGCGACGCCGACGTCGAGGAGATCAGCACGCAGGTCGGTCCGTTCTTCGGCAACAGCATCTTCTCGCGCGGCTACGCGTGGCACGATGACTACCGTTACTACGACCTCTACGAGGCGTTCGAGAAGCTCGCGCAGGTGTTCCAGCGCGAGGACCGCTTCGAGGCGTTCGAACAGGTCCACGACGAGTTCCAGGCGAACCTCGCGTCGGTCGTCCCCGGGCAGGGGGAGCGGCCCTCGGCCGCCGTCGTCTGGGGCGGCGGCGACGAACCCGAGGAGTTCTACCCCTACATCATCGACGAGGGAACGAGCTTCAAGCACCTCAACGACCTGAAAGTCAACGACGCGCTCGCGGCGACCGACGTGAAGGACTTCTTCAGCAACCGCGGCGCGGTCGACTTCGAGACGCTCTTGGACGTCGACCCCGAGGTAATCCTCCTGCGCGGACAGGAGGCCAAGGACCGCGAGGAGTTCCAGAACACGGTCATCTCGTTCATGGAGAACCACGAGGTCGCAAGCGAGCTCACCGCCGTCAAGAACGACGACGTCTACCGCGCCGGCGGACTCTACCAGGGCCCCATCACGAACCTCGTCGTCACGGACCGCCTCGCGCAGACGCTGTATGACGCCGACGAGCGCCTGTTCGACGCCCAGCGCGTCAGCGATATCGTCAACGGCGACCTGTAGTCGGTCCCGCTTCGCGGCCCCGCTTTTCCCGTTTCGCTCCGCCGTCGAGCGGCGCGTTCCGCCAGAATTCTTATATGTTTTTAGGTCAGCCTAAAACACATGGCGACCAGCCGAGATATCGGGCGGACACCGGCGGCCGACGCGGCCCCGGACGACCGCGCCGCGTCAGCGACATTGCACAGTTTCCTCAACTGCTACCTCCACGAAATCGGCGGTCACGAGGTCGTCGACGCGGCCGAAGCGCCGCTCGAGGCCGACTGTAAACGTGGAGTTCGACTCCCGCTTCCGGAGCAGAAAATCGAGGTTTTCGTGCCGCTTTCGTACTATTCCGACGGGGGCCGACACCTGTTCGGCGGGCCCGGCGTCTCCGTCCTCCCGGACGGCCGGGTCATCGACCTCGACTACCTCCGGCTTGCGCGATTGCTCCTCGAAGAGCTGTCGCTCGCCCGCGACGCGCCGGGTGCGGTGGACGAACTGCTCCTCCGGGTCGTCGAGAGCTGTCGGAACACCGCCCGGGCGGTCGAGGCCCGCCGCGGCGACGAAGCGCGACTCTACGGCTTCGACACCACCTTCCGCGACGCCGAGCAGTCGCTCGTCTTCGGCCACCACCGACACCCGACGCCCAAGAGCAGGCAGGGCATCGCGCCGCACGACGAACCGCGGTTCGCGCCGGAGCTACGCGGGTCGTTCCGGCTCCACTACTTCCGGGTCGCGTCCGACCTCCTCGACCACGACTCGACGCTCGACCGGAGCGCCCCGGCGTGGATAGCCGACGCGCTCCGAGCGGACGAGGCGGTGCCCGACTCGTTCGCCGCCGAACACCTCGACGGCGACACCGACGACGGACTCGTCCCGGTCCACCCGTGGCAGGCCGACTACCTCCTCGCACAGCCGGCGGTTCGAGCGCGCCTCGGCGACGGCATCGAGTCGCTCGGCGAGGTTGGCAGAGAGTTCTACCCGACCACCTCGGTTCGGACGCTGTACTCGCCGGACGCGCCGTTCATGGTCAAAGGCTCGCTGAACGTCAAAATCACCAACTCCGCGCGGGTCAACAAGCGGCACGAACTGGTCCGCGGCGTCGCCGTCAGCGAGCTGCTCGACGCCGGCCTCCGCGACGTTATCGACGCCGAGTTCCCCGAGTTCGGTCTCGTCGACGACCCGGCCTACGTCACCGTCGACCTCGGCGACGGCGAGTCCGGCTTCGAGACCGTCCTCCGCGAGAACCCCTTCCGCGGCGACGCGGCGACGAACGCGACGCCCGTGGTCGCGCTCTGTCAGAATCCCATCGGCGAGCATCGCTCCCGGCTCGGGACCATCGTCGGGACGCTCGCGGAACGCGAGGGCCGCCCATCGGGCGCGGTCGCCGAGTCGTGGTTTCGTCGGTACCTCTCGGTCGGGCTCCGGCCGGTGCTGTGGCTCTACCTCCGGTACGGCTTCGGCGTCGAGGCCCACCAGCAGAACAGCGTCGTCCTGTTGGAAGACGGCTATCCGAGCGCGTTCCGCTACCGCGACAATCAGGGCTACTACTTCCCCGAGTCGCGGTACGACCGACTCGACGACTTCCTCCCCGGCGTCGGCGAGCGCACAGACACCGTCTGCGACGACGACATCGCGGACCAGCGCATGATATACTGGACGGTTCTCAACAACGCGCTCGGCGTCGTCAGCGCGCTCGGGCGGAGCGGGCTGGTCGACGAGCGGCGACTGCTCGCGGCGCTCCGCGAGGAACTCGAATCGCTCCGCGGGGTCGACGCGCCGGGGTCGTCGCTCCTCGACCGGTTGCTCGCCGAGCCGACGCTGACCCGCCAGTCGAACCTCCTGACGCGGTTCCACGACATCGACGAACTGGACGACTCGCTCGACGACGCGCCGCTTTTCGTCGAGGTCGACAACCCGCTGGTGACGGCGTTCGACGGGGAGCGGTGAGCTAACGCGGCGGCGACGCGAGCGGCCGACACGGAGCGAGATTCGACTCGATTCGCCCGGCCGGGAGCCGCGTGCGGACAGAGAAAACCGTCGAACGCGGCGGGCGGCGGGTCGTCGCGGACGCTCCGCGGCGACCGAGTAGCGGCCGCGCTATCCCGATATTATTCATTCAGAATGTCTCTGCAGTAAACTTTTTGTATTTTTAGGCTAGCCTAAAACTGTATGCTCGACAGCGACAGACCGACGACGAACCGACGGAGGAAAGGGCGATGACCAACCCGACGGCCGGCAACGAGGCGTTACTCGAACAGCAGGCCGCCCGCGAGTCGAGCGCGCGGACCTACCCCCGGCACCTCCCGCACGCGATACGGGAGGCCTCGGGCGTCACCGTCACCGACATGGACGGCGAGGAGTACTACGACTGCCTCGCGGGGGCCGGCACGCTCGCCCTCGGGCACAACCACCCGAGGGTGGTCGAGTCGATGGAGCGCGTCCTCGCGGAGGACCGCCCGCTCCACACCCTCGACATCACGACGCCCGTCAAGGAGCGGTTCGTCGACACGCTGTTCGACAGCCTCCCCGACGAGTTCGCCGACAACGCGCGGGTGCAGTTCTGTAGCCCCGCCGGGACCGACGCCGTCGAGGCCGCGCTCAAGCTCGTCAAGACCGCGACGGGCAACCGGAGCGTCCTCGGGTTTCAGGGCGGCTACCACGGCATGACCAACGGCGCGCTGAGCCTGATGGGCGACACGGACCCGAAGGAGGACGTGCCGGGACTGATGCCCGACGTACACCACCTGCCGTATCCGTACGAGTATCGGTGTCCGTTCGGCGTCGGCGGCGAGGAGTGTCACGAACTCGCCGCCCGGTACGTCGAACGCACCCTCGACGACCCCGAAAGCGGCATCACCGAGCCCGCGGGGATGGTGGTCGAACTCGTGCAGGGCGAGGGCGGCGCGATTCCCGCGCCCGACGACTGGACCCGAGAGATGCGGCGGGTGACCCGCGAGCGCGACATCCCGCTCGTCGTGGACGAGATTCAGACCGGCCTCGGTCGGACCGGCGAGCTGTACGCCTTCGAGCACGCCGACATCGTCCCCGACGCGGTCACGCTCTCGAAGGCAATCGGCGGGTCGCTCCCGCTTTCGGTCGTCGTCTACGACGAGTCGCTCGACGTCTGGGAACCGGGCGCGCACGCCGGGACCTTCCGGGGGAACCAACTCGCGATGGCCGCCGGCATCGCCACCATCGAACACGTGCTCGAACACGACCTCGACGACCACGCCGCGCGCATGGGCGACCGACTCCGCGGCCACCTCGACGCGACGAAGCGCGCCCACGACGCCGTCGGCGACGTGCGCGGTCGCGGACTGATGCTCGGCGTGGAACTCGTCGACCCCGCGGGAGCGCCCGACGCCTGCGGGCGCTTCCCGGCGCATCCGGACCTCGCCGACGCCGTCCGCGCGGCGTGTTTCGACCGCGGACTCATCGTCGAACTCGGCGGCCGCCACGGGAGCGTCGTCCGGTTCCTCCCGCCGCTCGTCGTCACCCCGAACGACGTGGACGCCATCGGGAGCATCTTCGCGGACGCCGTCGAGGCCGCAATCGAGGCGGTCGACGCCGACGGCCGCCGGGAGGTCGCCGCATGAACGACGTCGGCGGCGTCGACGGCGTCGGCGAGCGGCGCGACCCGCGGCCGGACGCCGCGAAGTGGTTCCTGAGCGGCGGCGACGACGACCGAGCGCGCTACCGAGACGCGATTGGCCGGGCGTGCGACCTCGTCCTCGACGAGTTCGCCGACGAGGCGACGCCGTACTCGGGGGCGACGCCCGAGGAGCTCGACGACGCGCTCGCCCGGTTCGAGATGTTGCCCCACGAGGGCGACGGCGTGGCCGCGGCGCTCGACCGCACCGAGCCGATTCTGCGAAACTCGGTCGGTGTCTCGGACCCGGCCTGCGTCGCGCACCTCCAGTGTCCGCCGACGATTCCGGCGCTCGCGGCCGAGGTGCTCCTGACCGCGACGAACCAGTCGATGGACTCGTGGGACCAGAGCCCCGCCGCGACGCAGCTCGAACGACGGTTCGTCGACGAGCTGTGCGAGCTGTTCGGCTACGAAAACGGCGACGGCGTGTTCACAAGCGGCGGCACGCAGTCGAACTTCGTCGGCCTGCTCCTCGCGCGCAACAGGGTCGTACTGGAGGAGTTCGGCGTCGACGTCCAGCGCGAGGGGCTGCCGCCGGAGGCGCGGGACCTCCGAATCCTCTGTTCGGCCGACGCCCACTTCACCGCCACGCAGGCCACCTCGCACCTCGGCCTCGGCGAGAACGCCGTCGTCACCGTCCCGACCGACGACGACCGCCGCCTGTCGATGGAGGCGTTCGACGAGGCGGTCGCGGACCTCCGCGAGCGCGGAAAGCGCCCGTTCGCAATCGTCGCGACCGCCGGGACGACGGACTTCGGCAGCATCGACCCGCTGGGGCCGCTGGCCGACCGCGCGGCCGAACTCGACTGCTGGTACCACGTCGACGCCGCGTGGGGCGGCGCGCTCGCGCTGAGCGACGACCACGCCGACAAACTCGCGGGCGTCGAGGCCGCCGACTCCCTCGCGGTCGACTTCCACAAGCTGTTCTACCAGCCGATTAGCTGCGGCGCGGTCCTCGTGCGCGACGAGTCGGCGTACGACCTCATCGACCGCAACGCGGCCTACCTGAACCCGGAGCGCGACGACGACGCCGGCGTGCCGAATCTCGTCTCGAAGTCCGTCCAGACGACCCGGCGGTTCGACGCGCTCAAACCCTTCGTCACGATGCAGGCGCTCGGCCGCGAGGGGCTGGCGTCGATGGTCGAGTACACCATCGACCTCGCCGACGACGCCGCGAGGCTCGTCGAGGCCGACCCCGACCTCCGCCTCGTCCACGACTCCGAGCTGAACGTCGTCGTCTTCCGGTACGTCCCCGGCGACGGACGGGACGGTGACCCCGACAGACGCGGCGCCGACGAGGTGAACGAAGCTATCCGCGACTCCCTCCTTGACGACGGCGAGGCCGTGGTGGCCCGGACCACCGTCGACGGCGAGACGTGCCTGAAGCTGACGCTCCTGAACCCCCGAACGACGCGCGAGGACCTCCGAGCGCTCCTGCGCGAGGTTTCGACCCGCGGCACCGCACTCGAAACGACGACCGACGACCGACACGCATGAATCCGAACGACACGGCCGAGTCAGCGACGATGCACAGCTTCCTGAACTGCTACCTCCGGGAGACGGGGGACTACACCGTCGTCCCCGCCGGGGACGCACCGGTCGAGACGGACGCCGACGAAGTCGTCCACGCGCCGCTGTTCCACCAGGGCGTCGACCTCTACGTCCCGCTTTCGTACCGGTCGCCGACGGACCGCCACCTGTTCGACCTCCCCGGCGTCTACCGGCTTCCGCGGGGCGAAACGCTCCCGCTCGAGTACACGATGCTCGTGACGCTCGTCACGACCGAACTCAGACTCGACCGCGACGACACCGGCGCGGCCGACGAACTCCTCCTGCGAGTCGTCAAGAGCTGTCAGAATATCGAACAGTTCGTCGAGGCCCGCGAAGGCGACGAGGAGCGACTCTACGGCTTCGACACCACCTTCCGCGACGCCGAGCAGTCGCTCGTCTTCGGCCACCCGTTACACCCGACGCCGAAGAGCAGACAGGGCATCCCCGACCACGAGTCGCGGACCTACGCGCCCGAACTCCGCGGGTCGTTCCCGCTGGCGTACTTCAGCGCCGACCCCTCGCTCGTCTCGCAGGACTCCGCGCGCGACGACTCGGCGGCCGAGTGGGTCGCGTCGGCGCTCCGAGCGGACGAGTCGGTCCCCGAGTCGTTCGTCGCCGAATGCGTCGACGCCGACGAGGTGCTGGTTCCCGTCCACCCGTGGCAGGCCGACTACCTCCGCGCGCAACCCGAAGTGCAGGCGCACCTCGGCGACGGCCTCGAATACGTCGGCCAAGTCGGCAGGGAGTTCTATCCGACCTCCTCGGTTCGGACGCTGTACTCGCCGGACGCGCCGTTCATGGTCAAAGGCTCGCTGAACGTCAAAATCACCAACTCCGAGCGGACGAACAAACTCCCAGAACTGGAGCGCGGCGTCGCCGTCACCGAACTGCTGGACACCGAACTCGGCGACGACCTCGAAGAGCGGTTCCCGGCGTTCGACGTCGTCCGCGACCCGGCGTACCTGACGGTCGACCTCGGCGACGGCGAGTCCGGCTTCGAGACCGTCCTCCGCGAGAACCCCTTCCGCGGCAACGCGGCGGCGAACGCGACGCCCGTGGTCGGCCTCTGTCAGGACCACCTCGGCGACGGGTCGTCGCGGCTGGCGACGCTCGTCGAGGGAATCGCCGAGCACGAGGGCAGACCGACCGGTGCGGTGGCTGAAGACTGGTTCCGCCAGTACCTCGAACTGTCGGTTCGGCCGGTGTTGTGGCTCTATCTCGAACGCGGACTGGGCGTCGAAGCCCACCAGCAGAACAGCGTCCTGACGCTCGACGGCGGCTATCCCGAGACGTTCCGCTACCGCGACAATCAGGGCTACTACCTCCCCGAATCTATGTACGAGGAGGTGGACGCGCTCCTGCCCGGCATCGGCGAGCGCGCCGACACCGTCTGCCCGGACGCCGTCGCCGACGAGCGCATCCGCTACTACGTCATCATCAACAACGCCCTCGGCCTCGTCAACGCCTTCGGCACGGCCGGACTGGTCGACGAACGGCGCCTCTTGGAGGTCCTCCGCGAGGAACTCGAATCGCTCCGCCGGTACGACCGGCCGTCGTCGTCGCTGCTCGACGACCTCCTCACCAGGGAGACGATTCCCTGCAAGGCGAACCTGCTCACGCGGTTCCACGACATGGACGAACTGGAGGGCTCGCTGGCGAATCAGTCGGTGTACGCCGACATCGACAACCCGCTGGTCACGGAACTGGAGGTGCCGACGCCATGACCGGGTCGAACGCGGGTGCTGCGGCCGCGGCGACGCGAACGAACGGAGGGCGCGAGTACGCGTATCGGGCTCGAAACGAGCGCATCGACCGGACCGTCGCGTTCGCCGAGGTCGACCCGACCCTCGATTTCGACCGGCTTCGCGCGTGGTTCGGCTCCGACCACGTCAAGCCGTACTGGCAACTCGACCTGCCGGAGGCGGCGTTTCGGGCGAAGCTCGATTCGAAGCTCGGCGACGACCACCTCACGCCCTACGTCGGCCTGTTGGACCACACGCCGATGAGCTACTGGGAGACGTACCGCGCGGCCGACGACGCGGTCGGCGAGCGCTACGACGCGGAGCCCGAAGACCGCGGCGTCCACCTGCTCATCGGGCCGCCGGAGTACCTCGGACACGGCTACGCAGTTCCCCTCCTGCGGGCGATTACCGCGTTTCAGTTCCGCGCGACCGACGCGGGTCGCGTCGTCAGCGAACCGGACGTTCGCAACGAAATCGCCATCCGCGTCTTCGAGCGGTGCGGCTACGAGCCCAGGGGGCGCATCGACCTCCCCGACAAGGAGGCGCTGTTGATGCACTGCGAGCGCGAGCGGTTCTTCGACGCGGTTGCGGAACCCGCGGACGTGGACGTGGACGTGAACGGCGGTTCCGACGCCGACACCGCGGCCGACGCGGAGTCGGAGGTGGGGCGATGAGCGAGACACCCGTCCACGACGTGGTCGGCGTCGGCCTCGGGCCGTTCAACCTCGGGCTGGCCGCCATGCTCGACGGCGCGCCCGACGACGTGGACGCGGTATTCCTCGAACAGGACGCCGAGTTCGCGTGGCACGAGGGGATGCTCATCGAGGGGACGACCCTCGAAGTGCCATTCCTCGCGGACCTCGTGACGCTGGCCGACCCGACGAACCCCCACAGCTACCTCAACTACCTGCGGGAGACGGGCCGCATCTACGAGTTCTACTTCTACGAGACGTTCCAGATTCCCCGGCGGGAGTACGACGACTACCTGCGCTGGGTCAGCCGGCGACTCGACGCCTGCCGGTTCGAACGCCGCGTGACGGACGTCGAGTGGGTCGAAGACGGCTACTTCGAGGTGACCGCCCGCCACCCCGAAAGCGGTGAAGAGCACCGCTACCGGGCTGAGGACGTGGTGTTCGGTGTCGGAAGCCGGCCGCACGTCCCCGAGAATCTGGGGGGACAGCCCGAGCGCGACGTGTTCCACACCGCGGCGTACCGGAGCCGAAAAGAGCGGTGTCTCGACGCCGACTCGATAACTGTCGTCGGGTCGGGCCAGAGCGCCGCGGAGGTGTTCTTGGACCTCTTGGAGGCGCAGGCCGACGCGGACTACCGACTCGACTGGCTCACGCGCTCGGAGGGGTTCTTCCCGATGGAGTACTCGAAGCTCGGACTCCAGCACTTCACGCCGGAGTACACGTCGTACTTCAACGACCTCCCGCAGGAGACCCGCGACGAGGTGTACCCCGAACAGGACCTGCTGTACAAGGGCATCGACGTGAACACCAGCGCCGAGATATACGACGCGCTCTACCGTCGCTCCATCGGCGACCGCGACCCCGACGTGGGGCTGTTCGCCATGACCTCGGTGGAGGGCATCGAGCGGGTGTCCGGTTCCGACGGACCGCGCTACCGCCTCGACTGCGAGCAGTGGCAGTCCGAGACGCCGTTCGCCCACGAGAGCGAGGTCGTCGTCCTCGGGACTGGCTACCACCGGCCGACGCCGAGTTTCCTCTCGTCGCTCGAATCGCGCATCGAGTGGGACGACGAGGGTCGCTACCGCGTCACCGACGACTACCGACTGCGCCTCGACGACGACGTGACGGGGCGCACCTTCGTCCAGAACGCGGAACGCCACACCCACGGCGTCGGCGCGCCCGACCTCGGCCTCGGCTGTTATCGCAACGCGCACATCGTGAACCGACTCTGCGACCGGACGGTCTACCCCGAAGACGAGGACACCGTGTTTCAGGACTTCGCCGTCGAGCGGTTCCTCGAAACGACCGGCGGCGCGACTGCGGCGGCATCGACGGCGGAGGAAGACGAATGAACGGACCGGAACTACGGACGAACGGACGGACGGGACGCACAGGACAGATAGACGGACTGGAGACGCTCCGGACCGCGCTCGACGCGGACCGGTGGGCGGACGTGAGCCGCGACCTGCTCACGAAGCTGTTCGAGGAGTTCCTGTACGAGGAGTTGCTCGACCCCGAAGCACGCGGCACCGACGGCGAGTGGACCCGGTACCGGCTGGACTACGACGGCGCGGCATACCGGTTCGCGGCCCAATCGCGGCCGTTCGACAGTTACCGGGTCGACCCCGACAGCATCGAGCGGCGGGACGGAGACGCCGGCGGCGAGACGGAGAGCGGAGACGCCGACGAGAACCCGACCGAAAGCGGAGACGGGGAGGGCTGGCGGCCCGCGACCGACCCCGTCCAGTTCCTCCTCGACTCGCGGGAGTCGCTCGGCGTGGCCCCCGAGACGGCGAGTCACCTCGTCCGGGAGTACAACAACACGCTGGTCGCCGACGCCCACATCGACGCCCGCAAGGCCGAGACGGACGAGAGCCTGCTGGACATGCCGTACGCCGCGGTCGAAGGCGAGATGGAGGGCCACCCGTGGTTCACCATCAACAAGGGCCGCATCGGCTTCGGCTACGACGACTACCGGGCGTACGCCCCCGAGCGCAAGACGCCGCAGTCCCTCGTCTGGGTCGCCGCGCGCCGCGACCGCGCCGACTTCCGGAGCGTCGAGGGACTGCGGTACGAGTCGCTGATAGCCCAGCAACTCGGCGAGGCCGCGGCGGAGTTCGACGCGACGCTCCGGGCCGGCGGTCACGACCCCGACGACTACTACTACCTCCCGGTCCACGAGTGGCAGTGGAAAAACACCGTCGCACAGCTGTTCGCCAAGGACGTCGCAGCCGGCGACATCGTCCCGCTGGGGACCGGTCCCGACAGTTACCTCCCGCAGCAGTCGGTGCGGACGCTCACGAACCTCTCGGACCCAGAAAAGCCGCACGTCAAGGTCCCGATTCGCGTGCTGAACACCATCGTCTATCGGGGACTGCCCGGCGAGCAGGCGCGCGCCGCGCCCCGGGTCACGGAGTACGTGCAGTCGATTCGCGACGACGACCCGTTCCTCCGCGACGACTGCGAGTTGGTGCTACCGGGCGAGATTGCGAGTCTCAACTACGACCACCCCGAGTTCTCGCAACTGGACGACGCGCCGTACCAGTACCACGAACTGCTCGGGGCGGTGTGGCGCGAGAGCGTCGAGGCCCTCGTCGACGACGACGAGCAGGTGCTCACGCTCTCGGCGCTCATGCACGAGGACGCCGACGGCACGCCCGTCGTCTCCAAGCTCGCCGAGCGGGCCGGCTGTTCCATCGACGAGTGGCTGGCCGACTGCTTCGACGTGCTGCTGCCGCCGCTGTTGCACTACCTCTACCGCTACGGGATGGTGTTCATGCCCCACGGGACGAACACGATGCTCGTCCTTCGGGGACGGCCGGCCGACCCGGCTGGCGGTGAAGGACTACGTGGACGAGATCGCGGTCAGTGAGACGCGACTACCGGAACTCGACAGACTCCCCGACGGCCTGTACGAACACGACGACATCGTCCACCGGAAGTCGCCGGACGGGATGTGTCAGCACATCGTCGGCACGCTGTTCGTCTGCGTCCTGCGCTACGTGGCCGACCTGCTGGAGCGCCGCGAGGGCTACGACGAGACGCGCCTGTGGCGACAGGTCCGCGCGAGCATCGAGCGGTACCACGAGCGGTTCCCGGAACTGGAAGACCGCTTCGAGCTGTTCGACCTGTTCAAACCGGAGTACGACAAGCTCTGTCTGAACCGGAATCGGCTCGTGGAGTACGGCTACGACGACGACCACGCGCCGCCGGCGGTGACGGCCCACGGAACCGTCTCGAACGCGCTTTTCGACCTCGAACCGGCGGCACGGGCGGGAGGCGAGGACGGAGACCGGCGATCGGAGAGCGACGCGAGAGGCGACCGATGAGCGACGAACTGTTCGCGCGCGTCGATTCGAACTACAAGCCGGACCCGTGGGGCGAGTACCGCGCCGCGGCGACGTTCACGTTCGACCTCGACGCCAACGAACTGTGGCGCGCGGCCGCCGCGCTCGACCCGGAGTTCGCCCGGTTGGACTACCGCGGCGACTACGGGCCGGAAGTCGGCGTGCCGCGGCTCGTCGAACTGTTCGAGAAGTACGACGTGAACTGCACGTTCTTCGTCCCCGGCAAGGTCGCGGCGGAGTGGCCCGAGGCGGTGAAGCTCCTCCACGAACACGGCCACGAAATCGCCCACCACGGCTACACGCACGTCTCGCCCCGCGAGATGTCCGCCGAGCGCGAGGCGACCGAGTTCCGACGGACCATCGAGGTGTTCGAAGACCTCACCGGCGAGCCACCGGTCGGCTACCGGACTGTCGGCGGGATGCGCGACCAGACGCTCGACCTCGTCGAGGACGCCGGGATGCTGTACGACGCCTCGTGGCAGGACACGGACATGCCGTACCTCCGCGAGGACCGCGACCTCGTGGAGATTCCCAACGACTACCTGTTGGACGACTTCGTCTACTGGGGGTTCAACATGAGTCCGACGTTCGAGTTTCAGTCGGGTATCTCGCCGCACGGTCCCGTCTTCGACACGTGGGAAGCCGAGTTCGACGGCATTCGCGAGCGCGGCCGGCTGTTCGTCTTGACGATGCACCCGCAGATTGTGGGCCGAGCGAGCCGCGTCGACGCGCTCGAATCCCTGCTCCAGCGGATGCTCTCGACCGGCGACACGTGGGTGACGACCTGCGCGGAACTCGCGCGCTACTGGCGCGACCGATACGACTGATGGGTCGCGTGACGAAGCTCCGAGCGCGCCTCGACGGCCTGTTCGTCGGCCCGTCCGAACTCGAGTTGACCGAGGGAGGCATCGCGAGGCCGCTTTGCTACCTCGCGTTCCCCATCGTCGTCACGAACCTGCTCCAGACGGCGTACAACGTCGCGGACACGCTCTGGCTGGGGCGCTACGGTACCGAGGCGCTGGCGGCCATCTCGTTCGCGTTCCCGCTGGTGTTCCTGTTCCTCTCGCTGGGGCTGGGGCTCTCTATCGCCGGGAGCGTTCTCGTCGCCCAACACACCGGCGCGGGCGAATCGCTCGACGCGGAGCGGGCGGCGGCGCAGACGCTCACGTACACGGCCATCGCGGCCGTCGGCGTCGGCGCTGTCGCCTACGTCGCGGTCGACGACGTGCTCGCGTTCATGGGCGCGTCACCCGCAGTCCTCCCGCTGGCGACCGCCTACATGCGCATCGTCTCGCTGGGGATGGTGTTCGTGTTCGCGTTCTACGCGTTCATCTCGCTCATGCGGGGCCGCGGCGACACCGTCACGCCCATGCTCGTCATGGCGGGGTCGGTCGCGCTCAACGTCGTCCTCGACCCGATTCTCATCTTCGGCTGGTGGGGCGCGCCGGAACTCGGCATCCGCGGGGCGGCGATAGCGACGGTGTGCTGTCGCGGGCTGGCGGCCGTCGTCGGCGTCGGTATCCTCCTCGACGGACGACGCGGGCTTCGGCTCCGACCGGGGCAGTTCGTCCCGAGCGCCGCGGCCGCGAGGCGGCTGTTCCGACTCGGCCTGCCGACCGCCCTCGAAGAGACCGGACGAGCGGTCTCAATCAATCTCCTCTTGGCCGTCGTCGGGCTGTTTTCGACCGGCGTGGTCGCGGGCTACGGGGTCGGGACGCGCGTATTCTCGGTCGTCGTCCTCCCGACGGTCGCGTTCGCGAGCGCGGTCGAGACGATGACGGGACAGAACCTCGGCGCGGGAGCGACTGACCGCGCGACGGCGACTAACCGCTTCGCCGCGGCGTTCCTGTTCGGCGCCATGAGCGCCTGCGGCGTCGTCGTCTGGGTGGCCGCCCGTCCGCTCGTCGGTCTGTTCGCGGCCGACGCGACCGTCGTCGACGCCGGCGTCTCATTCCTCCGAACGATTGCCCCCTCGTTCGGATTCGTCGGGCTGATGCGCGTGTTCACCGGCGGACTGCGCGGGGCGGGGCGGACGACAGCGGCGTCGCTCATCGTTATCCTCGCGCTCGGCGTCGTGCGAATTCCGGCCGCGTTGTTGGGGGCGAGCGCCCTCGGTCCCGGCGGCATCTGGGTCGCGTTCGCCGCCTCGAACGTCGTCGGCGGCGGCGTCGCGTCGCTGTGGTTCTACCGGGCCGCCCGGCGGCGCTCACTCGCTCGAAGCGGTGTGAGGGGGGCCGTGGCCGGCGACGACTGACGCCCGCGGGGCGGCCGAGGACTCATCGACGAAATCACAGATTGAATATATTTTAGGCCGAGATATTTGACACGTTTACGCATCAGGGGTAGACGAGATTATTCGCAGACTCACGTGTGGCCCAGACATCCTGTAAGAGCCCATTCTCAGCGACAAAAACGACTATTCAGATATGAGTCAAACGGAATCGAATCATCGAGATACGTTGACTATTTTATAGGAACTGTGTAAATATCCATAAATAAATTCGGTCGATACTCGGGGTGAGCGTCGGTGAGGAACCAGCGGTCGCGACGGCAAACCGGTCGCGCCGAGGAGACGACCGCCGGGCAAGCTCTACACCCATGCCAAAAACTATCACGCTCCGGCACGAGGTTACGCGTGGTCGGCGCGAGCGGTCCGACCGTGTGACGTGTCAGTCATACCAGTACGCGCGAGGCGGCGGTGGACGCCGTGACAAGTCCAACTCATGAACGCCCACCGCCGATTCTCGCGTTACGCTCAGCATCAACCATCGAAAGCGGTTTTCCGAGTCGAACGGGACGCCTTTCTGCGACTCGGCGTCACCGTTCTCCGGACCAGAACACTTATTCAGATACTTGACAACGAGTAGCTATGGACGCCAAACATCCGGTGCGAACCACCGAGAAGACACTGGCGCTCGTCGAGGAGTTGATGGAGAAAGGACCCTGTGGGGTCACGGAGTTAGCGAGCGACCTCGACATGGGAAAGAGCGCGGTCCACAACCACCTGACGACCCTCCAGAAACACGGGTACGTTCTCAAGGACGGCGACGACTACCGCGTCGGTCTGAAGTTCCTCGAAGTCGGCGGTCACAGTCGGAAGTCGATGGAGGTGTATCAGGTCGCCGAACCCGAGGTCAAGTCGCTCGCCGCCGACACGGGTGAACTCGCCAACCTCCTCGTCGAAGAACAGGGGATGGGCGTCTACCTGATGCGGGCGAAAGGCGACGACGCCGTCGACCTCGACACCTACGCGGGCCTCCGAACGAACCTGCACACGACCGCCCTCGGGAAGGCGATTCTCGCGAACCTCCCGGAGTCGCGGGTGGACGAGATAATCGAGCGACACGGTCTCGAACAGAAGACCCCGAAGAGCATCGGCACGCGACAAGAGCTGTTTCAGGTGCTCGAAGCGGTCCGAGAGCGGGGCTACGCCATCGACGACGGCGAGCGCCTCGAAGGGCTGCGCTGCCTCGCGGCACCCATCAAATCGTCCTCCGGTGAGGTGCTCGGTGCCATCAGCGTCTCGGCACCCGCCAGTCGGGTCAGCGACGAAGACCTCCACGGGTCGCTCCCCGAACGCGTCCTGAGCGCGGCGAACGTCGTCGAGCTCAACATCAACTACTGACGCACCCTGTTCGCTATCTCGGAACAGACCGCGAGCCCCTCGAATTCTCGATGTAGAGCCGTGTTAACACAGCTCTCGGCGTGTGATTACGAGTGAAAATTACACAGCTAGTCGTGTAACCCATACTGCAGTCACCCGTAGAGTTCCGTTCTGTTATAGAGAATCGTGTTTGGAGCGGGCTGAGCCAACAGTCTCGGCCGGGTGAGGGTGCGAATGACGGGTGAGAAAACGACAGCAGAGGGAACGAGAGGAGACGAGAGAAAAGAACGAGACGATTGCAGACGGTCGCTGTCGACGACCGTCGGGAGCCGCTCAGTAGTTGTCGTAGACCGTCTTCTCGATGGTGTAGAAGTCGAGACCGGCGTCGCCCTGCTCGCGCCACGTCTCGGACGAGGAGCGCTTGAACCCGCCGAAGGGGACGTGGAGTTCGAGGCCGGTCGTCTTGTCGTTGACCTTCACGACGCCGGCTTCGGCCTCGTCGACGAAGCGGTTCGCCTCGGTGTGGTCGTCGGTGACGACGCTGGCCGACAGGCCGTAGTCGACGTCGTTCGCGACCGCAAGTCCCTCGTCGAAGTCACTCACTTCGATGACGGCGACGACCGGACCGAAGACCTCCTCCTGTGCGATGCGCATGTCGGGGTCGACGTCGGTGAACACCGTCGGCTCGACGAAGTGGCCCGTCTCGACTTCCTCGCCCTCGGGGACGCCGCCGCCGGCGACGAGGGTCGCGCCCTCGCCCTCGGCGATGTCGATGTATTCCAGCGTCGAGGAGAGCTCGGACTCGCTGACCTGCGGGCCCATCTCGTGGTCGGTTCCGGGGCCGACGTCGAGGGACTCCGCGCGGTCGACGAGTTCGGCGACGAAGTCGTCGTACACGTCCTCGTGGACGATGGCGCGGGAACACGCCGTACAGGACTGGCCGGTGGTGCCGAACCCGCCGTTAGCGACGATGTCGGCGGCCTCGGCGGGGTCGGCCGAGTCGGCGACGAGCGTCGGGTTCTTCCCGCCGAGTTCGGTCTGAACGCGCTTGCCGGCGTCTGTGGCCTGTTCGTAGACCATCTCGCCGACCTGACTGCTGCCGGTGAACGAGACGAGGTCCGTGCCCTCGTTGCCGATGAACTCGCTGCCGACCGAGCTACCGGGGCCGGTGACGACGTTGAGGACGCCGTCCGGGAGCCCGGCCTCGTCGAGCGCGCGGGCGATTTCGACGACGACGCCGGGCGCGATGGAGGCGGGTTTCAGGACGACGGTGTTGCCGGCGGCGAGCGCCGGGGCGAGCTTCCACGCGGGGATGGCGATGGGGTAGTTCCACGGCGTGATGAGCGCCGCGACGCCGACGGGCTCCTGTCGCGTGTAGAGGTTCGTGTTCGGTCCGCTCGCACCCTTCCTCGCGCCGCCGAGGTCGGCGGCCTTCGTCGAGAAGTAGTGGAAGATGTCGATTGCGCGCTGTACCTCGCCCGCCGCTTCGGGCCGCGCCTTCCCCTCCTCGGCGATGAGAATCTCCGTCAGTTCGTCCTTCCGCTGGGCGAGGAGCGTGCCCGCCTCGCGGAGGATGCGCCCGCGCTCGGGGCCGGGCGTGTTTCGCCACTCGTCTTCGGCCGCCACGGCGGCGTCGACGGCCGCCGCAGCGTCGTTCTCGTTCGAGTGCTGGTACGTCGCGACTACCTCGCTCGGGTTCGCGGGGTTCGTCACCTCGGCCGTCTCGCCGGTCTCCGAAGCGACCCACTCACCGTTGACGTAGTTTTTACTGGGTTCCGTCATCGGTCGTGTGTTCTCTCTTCCGACATACAATTCTTGCGAAATTGTCACCATTTGTAAGCCGTCAACGACCGCCGGTGCTCGGGCGACAGCGACGGTTACTGCTCGGGGAGTACACGCGAACTGAGCGACGAACTACCAACCCACACACTTTTGTAGTGGCTTTCGAGATATACGTGCGCAATGGTTGAGCAAGCGAAGCTTAGCGACCCGAACGCGGAGTACACGATGCGCGACCTGTCCGCGGAGACGATGGATATCACGAATCCGCGAGGCGGCGTCCGCGACGCCGAAATCACGGACGTACAGACGACGATGGTCGACGGGAACTACCCGTGGATTCTCGTCCGCGTCTACACCGACGCGGGCGTCGTCGGCACCGGCGAGGCCTACTGGGGCGGCGGCGACACCGCCATCATCGAGCGGATGAAACCGTTCCTCGTCGGCGAGAACCCCCTCGACATCGACCGTCTCTACGAGCACCTCGTCCAGAAGATGTCCGGCGAGGGCTCGGTCTCGGGCAAGGTCATCTCCGCCATCTCGGGCATCGAAATCGCGCTTCACGACGTCGCCGGGAAGCTCCTCGACGTGCCCGCCTACCAGCTCGTCGGCGGGAAGTACCGCGACGAGGTGCGCGTCTACTGCGACCTCCACACCGAAGACGAGGCCAACCCGCAGGCCTGCGCCGAGGAGGGCGTCCGCGTGGTCGAGGAGCTCGGCTACGACGCCATCAAGTTCGACCTCGACGTGCCCTCGGGCCACGAGAAGGACCGCGCGAACCGCCACCTCCGCAACCCCGAAATCGACCACAAGGTCGAAATCGTCGAGGCCGTCACCGAGGCCGTCGGCGACCGCGCCGACGTCGCGTTCGACTGCCACTGGTCCTTTACCGGCGGGAGCGCCAAGCGCCTCGCGTCCGAGCTGGAAGACTACGACGTGTGGTGGCTCGAAGACCCCGTGCCGCCGGAGAACCACGACGTGCAGAAGCTCGTGACCCAGTCCACGACGACGCCCATCGCGGTCGGCGAGAACGTCTACCGGAAGTTCGGCCAGCGGACGCTGCTCGAACCGCAGGCGGTAGACATCATCGCGCCCGACCTGCCCCGCGTCGGCGGCATGCGCGAGACGCGGAAGATTGCCGACCTCGCGGACATGTACTACATCCCCGTGGCGATGCACAACGTCTCGTCGCCCATCGGGACGATGGCCTCCGCGCAGGTCGCCGCGGCCATCCCCAACTCGCTTGCCCTCGAGTACCACTCCTATCAGCTCGGCTGGTGGGAGGACCTCGTCGAGGAGGACGACCTGATTCAGAACGGTCGCATGGAGATTCCCGAGAAGCCCGGTCTCGGGCTGACGCTCGACCTCGACGCCGTCGGAGAACACATGGTCGAAGGAGAGACCCTCTTCGACGAGGAGTAAACCCGAGGAAACTGTCCCACAGCGGCCGCATCAGCCTGACATAACACACCGACTGGACGCGACACCGCAGCCGAGAGAAGTGAGCGTCTCACCGCTCGCGGCGCGTCCGCCGTGGCCGCCTTTTACTCGCAGTCGTTCGACACCGGAGCGGCGCGACTCGCGGACGTAGCTACCGCGCTGCCGGGAGGCGAGTACTGACGACTACCGGAGCAGCGCTTGCGAACAGAAGGCGAGAGAAGGTGTGGATGGTCAGTCCGAGGAAGTGGGGTGGATGGTCAGTCCGAGGAAGTGGGACGCCCGGACGGCTCGCAGGGGTGAAAGAACGAACGGCGACAGGGGGTGTCGGCCGAGTCGTCAGTCGGAGATGAACGCGCCGATGGCGCGGTTCGACGGAAGCTCTCGGTTCTTCAGCGCGTTGCCGGTCTCCCCGTCGAACAGGTGAATCGCGTCCTCGGGGAACGAGACGGTCGTCCGGTCGCCCGATTCGACCCTCGACCGCCCGGTGGTGGTCGCGGTGAACCGAGCCCCCTCGCGGCCCTCGGCGAACCGCAGGTGGACGGTGTTCTCGTTACCCTGCGGCTCGACGACGACCACCTCGGCGTCGAAGGTTCGGTCGCCGGAGCGCCGCTCGCCGACCTCGATATCCTCGGGTCGGATGCCGAGCGTGAGGGCGCTCGCGTCGCCGAGCTGGTCTCTGGTCGCGTCCGAAAGCGGGTAGTCGAAGCCGTCGCCGCGGAAGGTGTCACCCGAAAGCGACCCGTCGAAGAAGTTCATCGACGGCTCGCCGATGAAGCCCGCGACGAAGAGGTTGTTCGGCCGGTGGTAGCAGTCCAGCGGCGTCCCGACCTGCTGGAGTTCGCCGTCGTCGAGGACGGCGACGCGGTCGCCCATCGTCATCGCTTCCGTCTGGTCGTGGGTGACGTAGATGGTGGTGACGCCGAGTTCCTCTTGGAGGCGCTGGAGTTCGGTTCGCATCTCCGCGCGGAGCTTGGCGTCCAGGTTGGACAGCGGCTCGTCCATCAGGAACACCTCGGGGTCGCGCACGATGGCGCGCCCGAGCGCGACCCGCTGTTGCTGGCCGCCCGAAAGCTGTCTCGGCTTGCGGTCGAGCAGGTCGGAGATACCGAGCATATCGGTCGTCTCCTCGACCCGCTTTCGTATCTCGTCGTCCGGGAGGTCGGTCGATTCTTCGAGGCCGAACGACATGTTGCCGCGGACGCTCTTGTGCGGGTACAGGGCGTACGACTGGAACACCATCGCGATGTCCCGGTCCTGCGCGGACACGTCGTTGAGGACGCGGTCTTCGAGTCGGAGTTCGCCCTCCGTGACGGTTTCGAGTCCCGCCATCATCCGGAGCGTCGTCGATTTCCCGCACCCCGAGGGACCGACGAGCACGAGGAACTCCCCGTCGTCGATGTCGAGCGATATCTCTTCGACGGCGACGATGTCGCCGCCGCCGTCGTCGGTGTAAACCTTCGTTACGTCGTCGAGTGTCAATCGTGCCATGGCTACTGTTCGAGTTCTGTGAGGTCGGCTTCCTGGTCGTGTCGGCGGTTGTGCACCGCGGTTCCGGTCTCCGCGTCGAACACGTGAATCGTGTCCGGCGGAATCCTCACCGTGACGCGGTCGCCCCGCGTGACGAGGTGCATTCCCTCCGTGACCGCCTGTAGCGCGTCGTCGTCGGAAGGTTGGTCCGGGTGCGAGAGGTGGAGGACGTTCTGGTCGCCGTGGGGTTCCACGACGGTCACGTCCATCCGGAGTTCGTGATCGCCGAGCGCGGCGTCGTCGGGGGCCGCGTCGGCGACTTCGATGTCTTCGGGGCGCACCCCCAAGACGAGGTCGTCGCGGTCGCCGACGGACTCCATCACGTCCTCGTCGAGCGGGTACGAGAAGTGTTCACCGACGAACGTCGACTCCGAGCGCGTTCCGCGGACGAGGTTTATCATCGGCTCGCCGATGAACTCCGCGACGAACAGGTTGTTCGGCTCGTGGTAGCACTCGAAGGGAGAGGCGACCTGCTGGAGTTCGCCGTCGTCCATGACGGCGATACGGTCGGCCATCGTCATCGCCTCCGTCTGGTTGTGGGTGACGTAGACGGTCGTGACGGCGAGTTGGTCCTGCAGGTTCTGGAGTTCGGTGCGCATCTCCGCGCGGAGCTTGGCGTCCAGGTTGGACAGCGGCTCGTCCATCAGGAACACCTCGGGGTCGCGCACGATGGCGCGCCCGAGCGCGACCCGCTGTTGCTGACCGCCCGAGAGTTCGTCGGGCTTGCGGTCGAGCAGGTCGGCGATGCCGAGCGTCTCCGCGACCTCGACGACGCGCTCGTCGCGCTCCGCAGACGTGTATCCCTCCTCTTCTTCCAGCCCGAACCGGATGTTCTGCCGGACGGTCATATGAGGGTACAGCGCGTAGTCCTGGAACACCATCGCGATGTCGCGGTTCTGCGGGACGCGGTAGTTCATGTGGTCCCCGCCGATGTAGATGTCCCCGCTGGTCGGGGTCTCCAGGCCGGCGAGCATCCGGAGCGTCGTCGACTTCCCACAGCCCGACGGGCCGACGAGCACGAGGAACTCCTCGTCGGCGATGTCGAGCGAGAGGTCGTCGACGGCGACCGTGTCGCCGAAGCGCTTCGTCAGGTCGGTGAGTTGAATCTGTCCCATAGCTTAGGCCTCCGTGCGAAGTCCCTTGGCGAACTGCTCGGCGAACGCGACGTACAGGATGAGCGTCGGAACCGCGGCGAGGAACGCCGCGGACATCCTGATACCGAAGTCGATACCGGAGGTCGACGCCCCGATTGCGGGCAGCACCAGCGTGACCGGTGCCGCGGGCGCGTCGGACCCGGTGACGAGCGTGAACGCGAAGAGGAACTCGTTGTAAATCTGCGTGAACTGGTAGATGAACACGACGCCGAACATCGGCTTCGAGATGGGCAGGATGATGCGCCGGTAAATCTTCGTGATGCTCGCGCCGTCGATTTTACCGGCCTCCACGAGCGAGTTCGGGAGGCTCTGGTAGTACGACCGGAACAGTATCGTACAGATGGGAATCCCGTAGGCGATGTGGGTGATGACGAGCGGGACGAGTTCCGCGTGGTACCCCTGGAAGAAGGGTATCGACGCCACCATCGGCTCTATCATCCGCGCGAGCGGGAAGATGTTGTTCCAGAAGCGCGCGAGCGGGACCAACACGGCCTGGTAGGGGACGAAGACGCCGACGACGAAGAGCATCAGCACGCCCATCTGGGCCCGCCAGTTGACCATCGTGAGGCCGTAGGCGGCCATGCTCCCGAACAGGACGCTCCCGATAGTCGCCGGAATCGACATGATGAGCGAGTTGAAGAACGACCCCGAGAGCTGTTCGAGGGCGAACTGGATGTTACCGAGGGTGAAGCCCTCGCCGACCGGCGGCGCGAAGGGGAGCGAACGGGCGACCGACTCGTTCGTCTTGATGGCGGTCATGATTCCCGTCTCTAGCGGGACGAGGAAGAAGCCGAGGAAGAACACGACGAGCGCGTACTGGGCGACGCGCCGGAGGTTCACGTCCTCGACGAGCGATGCGACGTCGAAACTGCCTGTGGATGACGACTGTGACATGGTCAGAGACTCCCCTGTTTGTACTGGTAGTAGAGGTACGGTCCGATGACGCCGAGCGCCATGATGAGGAGCATGGTCGCGATGGCGGCCGAGTAGGCCCACTCACCGAACTTGAACGCGCGGCGCACCATGAGCGTCGCCAGGATGTCCGTCCCGTTCGGCGGGCGGTAGCGGCCGACGAGAGCGTACAGGAAGGTGAAGGCCTTCAGCGCGAACACCATCAGCACGACGGCCGCGCTGACGGACGCTTCCTTCAGTTGCGGGACGATGATGCGGAGGTAGGTCCGAGTGATGCTCGCGCCGTCGACGCGGGCCGCCTCGAACTGGTCGTCGGGAATCGACTGGAGCCCCGCGAGGTAGACGACCATCGTGTACCCGCTGAACTGCCAGATGAGGGCGAATATCACCGCGCCGAGCGCGATTGATGGGTTCCCCAGCCAGTCCACGGGATTGAACCCGAGGGTCGTCACGACGAGGTTGAGGATGCCGCTTTCGACGTTGAACATCCATAGCCACAGTTGCGCGGTGACGACGAACGAGAGGCTCATCGGGAGGAGATAGACCGTCTGGAACTTCTCCGAAAAGCGGATGCCGTGGTCCAACAGGATTGCGAGGAACAGTCCGAGTACCAGACAGATAGTCGTGAAGCCTACCAGGAGGACCAAGTTGTTCTGTGCGGCGGCGATGAACGCGTCGCTCGACAGCGCCTGGGCGTACATCTCCAGGTCGAGAACGGAGTAATCGGGGGTCCCGAGGCCCTCGTAGTCCGTAAACGAGATGGCGAAGTTGTAGCCGATGCCGCCGTAGACGGCGATGCTCATGAGGACGAACGGGATTCCCCAGTACGGCGCGGAGCGAACGAAGTCGCTGTTGAGGAAATACTGGAGCTTCGACTCCCACCCGACCGCCTCGTCGGTCGCGTCGGAGACGTGCTCCGTGTTGTCGTGTGTGGCCATGGATATACCTATTATTTTATTTGTGAGTGATAAAGGTGTAGTTTCGACCGAAGCCCTACTCGGAGACCGCTTCGATGAGCGCGTCGGCGGTGGCTTCGACCTTGAACGGCCCCATGAAGTTGTCGCCGAAGGCGGTCTTACACGCGCCCATCGTCTTGGGCGTGACTGCGAGCCCGTGGGCGATGGTCGGCGGGTAGGCCTCCGAATCGGTGAGGTCCTCGTACGTCATCGCGAGGAAGTCGGTCAGTTCGCTCGGGTCGATGTCGGTGCGGAGCGGAACCGACCCCTTGGGGTTGTTGAAGGCGATCTGGGCCTTCTTCGAGCCGACGAACTTCTGCCACGCGACGGTCTCCTCGCGGCTCGGGTTGTTGCTCGGCGCGACGATGGAGTCGACGTGGTAGAAGTAGATACCTTCAGTGCCCGGGAACGGTATCCAGTCCCACTGCTCTTTGTAGTTGAAGCTGTCGTCGGCGCGGAACATGCCGTACACCCAGTTCCCCTGGTGGATGGTGGCCGCCTTCCCCGAGATGACCTTCTGGCCCGCCGTCGTGAAGCTGATGGACGAGGCGTCGGCGGTGATGTAGTTCTCGTTGATGGTCTTCAGCGCCTCGAGCGCCTCCACGACGGCCGCCCTGTCGGGGTTGCCCTCGATGAAGTTCATGTACGCCTCGACGCCGCTTTGGCTCGTCAGAATCTGCGCCCAGAGCTGGAGGTTCGTCCACGGCGCGACCATCGCCTGCGCCATCGGCGTCACGTCCGTGTTCTGGTCGATGGTTTCGAGCGCGTCGAGGAGCGCGTCGACGCTGTCGAGGCTCGAGGCGTCGATGCCGGCCTCCTCGAAGACGGCGGTGTTGTAGAACAGGTTGTTCATCCGGTGAGACCCGATTGGGACCGCCGGCATCTTGTCGTTGAACTTACACAGTTCCACCGCGCGGGACTGCATGGTGTCTTTGAACCCCTCGGCGTCCCACACGTCGGCTTCGAGGTCCATCAGTGCGCCCGAGTACCGTTCGAGGTTCTTCCCCGGCCAGTTGGCGAACGAACTCATCGGGTTGTTGTTCGCGAGCCGTCGGAGAATCGTCGCGTTGAGGTTCACGTTCGCGCTCGCGCCGACCGCCTGGAAGTTCGTATCCATCTCGGGATGCTCTTCCTCGAAGGCCTCGATGAGCGCGGTGACCGCCGCCTCGCCGTCGCCGCCGGCCCAGCCGTGGAGGACTTCGAGTTCCGAGTCCCACGTGCTGCCCGAGCTGTCCCCGCCGGTCTCGGTGTCTCCGCCGGAGCCGTCGGAACCGCTCCCGCTCTCGGTGGCCTCGGTCTCGGAGCCGCCACCCCCGGTACATCCAGCGAGGCCGGCGGCGGCACCCACGGACAGGGCCTTCAGGTACTTTCGGCGGTTCACACTTTCATCGCTACAGCCATGCTCAGCCATGTTGTACCCATGTTATCTTCCCTCATATATAGGTTGTGAATGACTGTTGATGATATAAAAACGGAGGGGTTGAATAAGCTCGTCTCGAAAATATTTCTCATCTCATCCTTTCGAATAATAGTTCGGAACCGCGTTCGACGGGTGAACCAACCGGCGAGCGGGGACGGGCGTCGTCAGCCGCGGCGCGCCTCGCGGCGGGTCGACACCTCACTCACAGTTCGCTTCGATCCGCGCTCACTCCACGACAGTCGCCGAGTTGTCCCGCGGGCGGTAGCCGATGGCGCGCATCGTCTCCGTGAGCGAGAGGTACCGGTCGTCGTTCGCGGAGACGAGGTTGACCGCGAGCGGCGAGTCCGGGAGGGGAGCCTCGACGGCCCGGCGCATCCCCTGTGCGCAGTCGTCGGGGCTGAGCCACATCGCGCGGACGTAGCGCGCGACGTCTTCTTCCTCGTCCATCTTCTCGCGGACCTCCTCGGCCGTCAGGAGCCACCCGATGCGGAGGTTGAGCACTTCCAGTCCGTGTCGGTCCGCGTAGTAGTTGCCCAGCGCCTCGCCGAACACCTTGCTCACGCCGTAGTACGAGTCGGGACGCGCCGGGTCCGACACGCCGACCGCCTCGGCGTCGGCGGCCAGGGTCTCCGGTCGGGTCGGGTCGGCGATGTTGTACATCTGGTGGACGTGGTTGGTGCTGGCGAAGACGAGTCGGTCGACGTCGGCCGCCAGCGCCGCCTCGTAGACGTTGTACGTGCCGCCGATATTGACCTCGTAGACGCTGTCCCACGCCGCGTCGGGGTTCGGGTTGGCCGCGAGGTGAACGACGATGTCGTGGCCCTCGAACGCCTCGGTCAGCGCGTCTTCGTCGCGCACGTCGAGAATGACGCTATCGAGTCCCTCGCGTTCTCGGTGCGTGATGGGCGTCACGTCGTGGTCCGAGTCCAGCGTCTCGACCGTGACTCTTCCGACGTTGCCAGCCGCTCCGGTAACCGCAATACGTGCCATACGATGACAATCGACGGAAGTCTAATAAACGTGTTCCAAGCGCCCGTCGCCGGATTGCCACGGGGAAAACACGTATGCGACAGGGTCACAATCACGGAGTATGGTCGACCGACCAACCGCTTTGGAAGACCCGCTCGACGGGCGGACGGCGCTCGTCACGGGAGCGAGTTCGGGAATCGGCGCGGCGACGGCGCGCGTGCTCGCCGAAGACGGCGCGGACGTGTGTCTCGCCGCCCGCAGAGTCGAGCGACTGGAATCGCTCGCGGACGAGATTCGCGGGGCGACGGACGCCGCCGTGAGCGTCGTGCCGACCGACGTGACCGACCCCGACGCGGTCCGGGCGCTCGTCGACGCGACCGTCGAGCGGTTCGACTCGCTCGACATCGTCGTCTGCAACGCCGGCCTCGGCGTCGACAAGCCCGTCGCGGAACTCACCGACGAGGAGTACCGGCTGATGACCGGCGTCAACGTCGACGGGATGTTCTTCACGGCGAGAGAGGCGATTCCACACCTCGTGGAGTCGGAGGGCAATATCGTCTTCCTCGGGAGCATGTCCGGGAACCACCCGCGACCCCACAACCCGGTGTACGCCGCGACGAAGTGGTGGGTCCGCGGGTTCGCGTCGAGCCTGCAGGGGTCCATCGGCGAGGAGAACGTCGGCGTGACCTGCGTCAACCCGACCGAGGTCAGGACCGAGTTCGGCTCCGAGAGCGGCGAGACGCAGGCGGAGTCGTTCGACGAGGGCGAGGTGACGGAGGCGATAGAGGTCGCCGACGCCATCGCCTACGCGGTCCGCCAGCGGTCGCCGAACACGGTGCTCTCGCTCGACCTCTACCGGCGAGACAAGATTTCGCACTTCTGAAGGCGACGACGGGAGTGGCGGCGACCCCCGCGAACTCGGGGGAAGCGTATTTTGCGGTCGGTTGCGAACGAACGGCCATGACTGTCACACGAGTGGTCGACACGTCGTGCCGCCTCGGCGAGGGACCGGTCTGGCACCCCGACGAAAAGCGGCTGTACTGGGTGGACATCGAAGCCGGACGGCTCCACCGCTACGACCCCGAGACGGGAGCGCACGACTGTCCCGTCGAAACGTCGGTTCTCGCCGGCGTGACGATGCAGCGCGACGGGTCGCTGTTGGCGTTTATGGACCGCGGTCGCGTCGGCCGCGTCGTCGACGGCGAACTCACGGGGGCGACGGAAATCGTCGACTCGCCGACCCGGTTCAACGACGTTATCGCCGACCCCGCGGGGCGGGTGTTCTGCGGGACGATGCCCGCGGAGTCCGGGGACGGGCGGCTGTTCCGCCTCGACACCGACGGGACGGTGACGACGGTCGAGACCGGCGTCGGAATCCCGAACGGGATGGGCTTCACCCGCGACCGCGAGCGGTTCTACTTCACGGAGACCGAGGCGCACACCATCTATCGGTACGACTACGACGAGGAGACGGGAGCCGTCTCGGACCGCGAGCGGTTCGTCGAATCGCCGGAGACGCCCGGACTGCCGGACGGTATGACGGTCGATTCGGCGGGCAACATCTGGTCCGCCCGCTGGGAGGGGGGCTGCGTGGTCAAGTACGACGGCGACGGAACCGAACTCGAACGGTTCGACGTGCCGACGGAGAAAGTGACGAGCGTCGCGTTCGGCGGGTCCGACTTCGATACGCTCTACGTGACGACCGCCGGCGGCGACCCGGACGGCAGAGCAGACGACGCGGCCGGGGCGCTGTTCCGCCTCGACGTGGCGGCGTCCGGTCGCCCCGAGTTCCGCTCTGACGTTCGACTTGACTGAGCCGAAGCGGACTGAGGCCGCGGGCGGTCAGTTCAGGTCGACCGCGCGCCCGGTGTCGGCGCTCTCGTAAACCGCGTCGATGGTCCGCATGAGGTCGACGGACTCCTCGCGGTCGATTCGCGGCGTCTCGCCGGTCTCGACGGCGCGGGCGAACGCCTCGACCTCGCGTCGGTAGTTATCTATCGGGTCGAACGTCTCCGTGACGACGCGGCCGTCGGTCGCGTAGGTGAGTTCGGCGGACGCCGTCGGCTCGATGTTGAACGCGGTCTTCGCCTCCAGCCAGCCGTCGGTGGTCTGGACGCGGTAGTACTGCGTCTCGGGCGTGTCGAACGACGATTCGACGCTGGCGGTCGCGCCGGAGTCGTACTCCAAGACGCCCGACATCCGCGTGTCGACGCCGCAGTCGCGCGTGTCGGTCGTGGTGGCGTACACCCGGTCGGGCGTCCCGAGGAAGAGCCGCGCCGCGCTGATGGCGTAACAGCCGACGTCCATGACGCTCCCGCCCGCGAGTTCGGGTTCGATGCGGATGTTCTCCGCCCCGTCGGGCAGCCGGAACGAGAAGTTCGACGTGACCGAGACGACCTCGCCGAGTTCCGACGCGACGAGTTCGGCGGCCCGCTCGGTCCGCGGGTGGAAGCGGTACATGAACCCCTCCATCAGCGTGACGCCCGCGTCCTCGCAGTAGTCGAAGACCGCGGCCGTCTCGTCGGCGCTGGCGGTCAGCGGCTTCTCGCAGAGGACGTGCAGACCGTGGTCGGCGGCCGCTCGAACCCAGTCGGCGTGGAGGCTGTTGGGAAGCGGGATGTAGACCGCGTCGAGGGAGTCGTCGGCCAACAGCGCCTCGTAACTGCCGTACGCGGTGGGAATGCCGACCTCGTCGGCGACCGCGCTCGCCCGCGTCTCGTCGCGGGACGCGATGGCCGCCGCCGCGTGGTCGCTCGCCTGAATCGCCGGAATCACCGATTCGATGCCGATACCTGCGGTGCCGAGGATACCAAACTGCATGCGGGGAGGTGCGGCGACCCCGATAATAAAACTCCGGACGAAAACGCGTCGAATCGGGACTTACGCCTCGTGGGAGGCGGAGTCGACGTCGGTGTCGACCGGGACGTCGGTGCCGCGCTCCGCCGCGGCGTAAATCGCATCCATCGCGCGCATGTCCACGAGCGCGTGGTCGCCGTCGGGCTCGGGGTCGGTCTCCGTCAGGAGGCGGGACGCGAAGTAGTCGAACTCCTCGGTCATCTGGTTCACCTGCTCGAAGTCGTAGTCGGCGGACTGGTCCCCCCACGACAGCCGGAAGCCGCGTTTCTGGCGGTTGTAGAACGCGGGCTCGATTTCGAGTTCCCCCTCGGTGCCGGTCACCCGGAGGTGGCTCGACTGGTAGGCCGACTGGCTGGCGGTGCAGACCGCGAGCGTGCCGTCGTCGAAGTCGACGCCGAAACTGACGTGTTCGTCGCCGACGGCCTCGAACGCCTCGTCGTCGACTCGGGCGCGCGCCCTGACGCGGACGGGGTCGGCGTCGAGGACGAACCGGGCGGTGTTCAGCGGGTAGAGCCCGATGTCCATGACGGTCGCGCCGCCGGAGAGGTCGGGGTCGAGCCGCCACTGGTCCGGGTTGGGAACGACCTCGTCGAGCAGGCGCTGGGACATGTGGCCGTGGACGAACACCGGATCGCCGATGACGCCGGCTTCGACGAGTTCGCGGGCGCGTCGGACGGCCGGTTCGGTCTGCATCCGATAGGCGACCATCAGGGGCACGTCGGCGCGGTCGCAGGCGGCGACGAGCTTCTCGGCCCGCTCGACCGACGCTTCGAGCGGTTTCTCGCAGAGGACCGCCTTCCCCAACTCGGCGGGGGTCTCGACGTACGGGAGATGTAGCCCGTTCGGCGTGACGACGTACACCGCGTCGTAGGCGTCGGCCGCGACGCCCTCGTGGAACTCGTCGTAGGTGAGCCCGTGGGTTATCGACTCGGCCAACTCCCTCGCGCCCTCGGCTTTCTCCTTCGAGCTACTGACGACGACCGTCGTCTCGCAGAACTCGGACTCCTCGACCGCGGGAATCGCCTCGTCGCGGGTCCACCAGCCGAGACCGATCATGGCGAGCCTGACGGTGCCCGTCACGTCCTCGCCCTGCCAGTCACGGCGCGTGAACTCTTCGAGGCTGTCGGTGGGTGTGGAGTTCATACGGTGGTGACGCCGTTCGAGAGGGTGCCGATATCTTCGACGGTGATGTCGACGCGGTCGCCTTCTTGGAGGTCGAACGGCTGTTCGGGGACGAGCGAGGTACCCGTGAGGATGACCGCAAGTTCGGGGACCGTGTTGTGGCGCGTGAAGTACGACACGAGTTCCTCGCAACTGCGGACCATCTCGCTGGTGTTCGTGGCGTCGTCGTAGATGACTTCCCCGTCGCGCTCGATGGTCATGCTCATCTCCAACTCGTGGGGGTCGTCGATGTCGTCGGGCGTGACCACACACGGGCCGAGCGAACAACAGCGGTCGTAGACCTTCGCCTGCGGCAGGTACAGTGGGTTTTCGCCTTCAATCGACCGACTGCTCACGTCGTTGCCAACAGTATACCCGACGATTTCGCCGCGCCGGAGGACGATCCCGAGTTCGGGTTCGGGAACGTCCCACTCGGAGTCGTCCCTGACGCCGATGGCGGCGCCCGGTTCGACCGTCCGAGAGGGTGTGGCCTTGAAGAAAATCTCCGGCCGGTCGGCATCGTACACGTCGTAGTACATGTCCGGCATGGAACTCTCTTCTTCGCGCGCCTGCTCGCTGATCTGGTAGGTGACGCCCGCCGCCCAGACTTCTTCGGCGTCAACTGGGACGGTCGTGTGCTGGTCGACGAACTCTTGGTCGATCACGTCGGCGTTTTCGGTGAGTTCGGCGGCGAGTCGGTCGATTGGGATTCGGGCGATACCGGCCACCCGAGCCAAATCCCCGAACGTCCGGAGATCCTCGTCGGCGCTCGTGAGGTCGTACGTCGTGGAGTCGCGAGTTGCCGTGAGACAGCGCTCTCCCGACACCTCAAGCTGGTGGTACTGCATTCAGTATCCCCATTACCATCTATTGTTATAAAAGTACGTCCCGACGTGGACACCAACTGGCGGCGAACGGCGCGGAATCGCGGGACGAGAGCGAGTTCGAGAGGAGGTCGTATCCGAGCGACGAGGAGCCGACCGCCGAACGGCGGCCGCGACGTGGCCGCCAAGGGCTCGGAACCGTCGTGCTGGCATCCGACAGGGTTGTTCTCATGGTCAGAACACAGGCGCAGAGAGACGGAACGTTCGACGTTCATGATTTCGGCGGTTTCGGACGTGTTCTCACGGTCTGCCGCCTCCCCGAAGAGACACGTCTGCCAGAGACAGGAGAGATAGTCCGTCTTTGCGTGCGTATCGTTGACATTCAGCGTATCTTCGGCCCGGGGGCGGCCGAATCAACAAGTTCTCTATCACAGAACGATGGGTCGTCGATATCGACCGGGAATGTTCACAACGCAAGCGCTTGACGCTGGACGGTCGCGGCCCAGATTACACAGGTACGCTTGTAATGCAGAAGGGCGGAGGCCGGCGAAAGCGACCGGATTGGGCGAGCACCGAGGAGAGTCATGATACGAGACCGAGCGTGATTCCGCGCCGTAGACAACGTTCTCCATTACAGAACACCTATCGAGTCGCCCTTCGGAACCGGCGGTGACCGCGCGTCGACGGCAGTACGGGTGTTCGAGAGAACCCTCTCGGCCGGCGACGGGATGACGACGTGCGGAAGAAGATACGGAGGGTCGCGTCAGAAGGCGCTGTCGGCGAACCCGCCGTCGACGGTGACGACCTCACCGGTCACGAACGAAGACGCGTCGCTCGCGAGGTAGACCGCCGCGCCGACGATTTCCTCTCGCTCCGCGACTCGACCGAGCGGCGTTCGCTCGTCGATTCGCGTGCGTTTTTCGGTCCCTTCGGCGTAGGTGTCGGCGTTCTGTGGCGTGATGACGAACCCCGGCGCGATGGCGTTGACGCGCATCTCGGGCGCGAGTTCCTTCGCCGACGCGCGGGTGAACGCCTCGACGCCGCCCTTCGCCGCCGAGTAGGCGGGGAGGTTCGCCATCGAGAGTCGCGCGGCCAGAGAGGAGATGTTGATAATCGACCCGCCGTCGGCGACGGCCGGGGCCATCGCCTGCGTGACGCGGCGGACGCCCCCGAGCGCGATGTCGGTGACGTGGTCCCAGGCGTCGTCGTCGATGTCGCGGACCGAGTCGCGGGAGATCGCGCCCTGCGAGGCGACGACCACGTCGATACCGCCGAACTCCTCGACGGCGCGCTCGCGGACGCGTTCGAGCGAGGCCGGGTCGGTCACGTCGCACGTCTCCCGAACCGCGTTCGCGCCCAACTCCTCGATGGCGTCGGCCGTCTCGTCGACCGCCGACTGGCGTCGGCTGGTTGCGAGTACGTCCGCCCCCTCGCTGGCGAATCCGAGAGCGATTGCCTGTCCGATGCCGCTTGTCCCGCCGACGACGACAGCGCGCTTGTCACTGACGGAGACTGGCGTGTGCTCGTATGCGACCATGGTTCCAGTCCGCACGGTGCCGACATGATAGTTGCGGAACGCGCGATGGGAGTGCCGCATGCAATACGTTTTTACGGACCCGTGCCACATGTGCTCTCATGCGAGGACTTGCCAAAGTGGAGCGTAGCTCCGGCGCTATGGAGTTCGTCGAGCGACAGAAACCGGAACCGGGCGCCGGAGAGGTGCTCGTGGAGGTCGACTACGCCGGCCTCTGCGGAAGCGACGCGGGCATCTACGAGTTCGAATCCGCCTTCGAGCGGATGGAGCTCCCGACCGTCATCGGCCACGAGTACGCCGGGCGCGTGGTCGAAGTCGGCGACGGCGTGACCGAGTTCGGCGTCGGCGACCGCGTGGTCGAACGGCCGATTCGGGGCTGCGGCGAGTGCTACCAGTGTCGCATCGGCGAGGAGAACGTCTGCCAGGACGCGGTCATCACCGGCGTCGACCACGACGGCGCTTACGAGCGGTTCATCGCCGTCCCGGAACGCGCCCTCCATCCGATTCCGGACGACGTGGAACAGCGGCACGCCGCGGTCGCGGAGCCGACGAGCATCGCCGCGCGCGCCGTCATCGAGAACTCTCGCGTCGGCGCGGGCGACCGCGTGCTGGTCGAAGGACCCGGCCCGATCGGTCTGCTCACGGCCCAAGTCGCGGCCGCACAGGGCGGCACCGTCGTCGTCTCCGGCGTGGGACAGGACGCCGACTATCGGCTCCCGCTCGCGGAGGAACTCGGCTTCGAGACCGTCAACGTCGCCGACGACGACACCGAGGCGCGCCGCGAGCGACACACCGACGGCGTCGGCTACGACGTGGTGTTCGACACGACCGGCCACCCCTCGGGGCTCACGACGGCCGTCGAAGAGGTCCGCAAGGGCGGCCAAATCGTCCTCGTCGGTCAGACCGGCGAGACCTCGATGCCCTACTCCCCGCTCGTCCGGGCCGAAATCGACCTGCAGTGCTCGTACGCCTCGATGTACGAGGACTTCGAGCGCTCCTTCCGCCTGATTCGCGACGGCGACGTGGACTGCGAGACGTTCGTCGACACCCGGTTTTCGCTGCTCGAAGCCGACGAGGCCTTCGAGACGTTCATCGAAGGCGGGACGTGCAAGCCGGTGTTCGATATCTCCGAGTTGGCGTAAGGAGAGTTTCGGTCGATAGCAGTTCAAACCAGAGATAGAAATTCAAATATACTACAATATTATATTCGGTCGAAGACGGCAATTCAACCACTAAGGCACGCCCATAGCATATAGTTCGCGTTTTTAACCGGTCTGAATAGATAATCAATACATTCTTTCTAAATTCCTTGGATGAGTGACCCATGATTGGATTTTAGAATTTGTATTGCAGGTCTTTTTCGAGAGTATGCGCCCAATAATTTGAAAACTGTTCAAATATTTTCTTCGGTGGAATTTTCTATTTTGGACAATTCTGTCGCGCCGGGTCGAACCCCAGACCCGAGTCGGAACGCGGAACTCCTGAGCGGTCGCCAAAGAGACCAAGCGAGAGGAACCGAAGGAGGGCGTCAGTCGCTCGCCGAATCGCCACTAGCCGGCGACGAGAACTCGGGGTTCCCGTATGCGGAGCCGGAGCGGTCGTCGGCGGGGTCGTCGGCGGGGGTCTCCCCGTCCGGGAAGTAGCAAGCGGCGCGGTGTTCGCCGTCACGAACGGTGTCGAGACCCGGTTCATTCTCGCGACACGCGTCTTCGGCCTTCGGGCACCGCGGGGCGAAGACGCAGCCCGACGGGAGGTCGACCGGGTTCGGTGGCTCGCCGTCGAGCAGAACGCGGTCGCGGTCGACCGTCGGGTCCTTCTCGGGAGCGGCCGCGAGGAGCGAGGTGGTGTACGGGTGTTTCGGCTCGGCCGCGATGGACTCGACGTCCCCCTCCTCGATGACCCGACCGAGGTACATAATCGCCAGCCGGTCCGACACCTGCACCAGACTGGCGAGGTCGTGGGAGATGTAGACGATGCCGATGTCCTCGGTGTCCGCGAGTTCACGCAGGAGGTTCAGTAGGTTCACCTTCAGCGACACGTCGAGCATCGACGCCGGCTCGTCGCAGATGAGGAAGTCGGGGTCGAGAACGAGCGCCTTGGCCACCGCGACGCGCTGACGTTGGCCCCCCGATAGCTGGTGCGGGTACTGGTCGAGGAACTTCCGCGCGGGCGTGAGCCCGACTTTCTCCAGCGTCTCGATGATGGCCCGTTCGCGCTCGTCGGTCCGGTAGTCGTGGATGGTGAGCGGTTCGCCGACCAACTGCCGAACCGTCTGTCTCGGGTTGAGCGAGTCGAAGGGGTCCTGGAATATTATCTGAACCTTCCGGCGGAACTCGCGCATGTTCCCGTCCACGTAGTGCTCGTAGGGCTCGCCGTCGAAGACGAATTCGCCGCCGGTCGGCTGTTTCAGGAGCGCGATGGTCTCGCCGAGCGTCGACTTCCCACAGCCGGACTCGCCGGCGATGCCGAGGATTTCGGACCGCCGGACGCGCAGGGAGACGCCGTCGACGGCGCGGACGTAGTTCGGGTCGTTCCCCCTGAGTTGCTCCAAGAGCGACTGGCTCTGCTCGTAGTACTTCTCGAGACCGTCGGTTTCGAGGAGCACCTCGCCGCGGTCCGATTCGTCGTGGCTGTCGGGGATGCCCCACGTCTCCGGGTCGGTGGCGTCGCGCCGCATCTGGGCGGCTTTGGTGACGTGGTGGCACGCCGAGCGGTGGTTTCGGTTCGGCAGGTCGACGAGGTCCGGATGGGACGCCTCGCACTCCTCGGTCGCGAAGGGACACCGGTCCTTGAAGACGCACGCGCCGGGTGCCTCGCTCAGGTTCGGCGGCGACCCCGGAATCGAGACGGGGTCCTGGTCGCCCTCTTCTATCTCCGGGAAGGAGTTCTTCAACCCCATCGTGTACGGGTTCGTGGGGTTCACGAGGACGTTGTCGACGCTTCCCTGTTCCATGGCCTTCCCGCCGTAGAGTATCGAAAGCTCGTCGCACGTCTCGGCGATGACGCCGATTTCGTGGGTGATGAGCAGCAACGAGCTGTCCATCCGGTCCTGTATCTCCAGAATCTTGTCGATAATCTTGTCCTGAACGATGACGTCGAGCCCCGTGGTCGGCTCGTCGGCGATGATGAGGTCCGGTTCGAGCGCGAGCGCCATGGCGATGGTCACGCGCTGGCGCATCCCCCCGGAGAACTCGTGGGGGTAGTCGTCGATTCGGTCGGGGTCGAGTCCGACGATTTCGAACAGCTCTCGGACCCGCGAACGCGCCTTGTCGTCGGTGACGTTCCGGTGGGTCTGAATCGCCTGCCGAATCTGCGCGCCGGTGGACATCACCGGGTCGAGCGAGTCCATCGCGCTCTGGGGGATGTAGGCGATGTCCTCCCAGAGCACGTCGCGACGCTCGCGCTCGCTGAGGCCGGTCAGGTCCCGGCCCTGGAATTCGATGCTGCCGGATTCGACGGAGCCGTTGCTGGGGAGGAGACCGAGAACCGCCTCGGCGAGCGTCGATTTCCCCGAGCCGGATTCGCCGGCGAGGCCGTAGTTGACGCCCTCGTCGATGCTGAACGACACGTCGTTGACGGCGTGGACGGTTCCGCTGTCGGTCGAGTACGTGACCGTGAGGTCTGTGATATCGAGGAGGCTCATTGTTCGGTCTGAATCTCCGGGTTGATGACTTCTTCGTAGGCGCGGCCGATGAGGAACACCGAGGTGGTGATGGCCGCGATGCCGAGTGCGGGCGGGAGCACCCACCACCAAGCGACGCGCATGTTGCCCGATTCGAACACCTGTCGGAGCATCCGGCCCCAACTCGTGACGGTCGGGTCGCCGAATCCGAGGAACGCCAGGCTGGCCTGCGCGGCGATGGCCCACGCGATGCCGTAGGCCGTGTAGAGAAAGCCGATAGGGAGCACGTTCGGCGCGACGTGGTAGAGCATCGTCCGCAAGTCGCTCGCGCCGCTGGCGCGCGCCGACTTCACGAAGGTGCGCTCTCTGACGGAGAGGACCTCGGAGCGGACGACGCGGGCGGGCATCTTCCAGAGGAACGCGACGATGATACCCGTCATGAGCCAGACGCTCGGCGTCACGAACGTCAGGAGTAACAGCGCCATCGGCGTGAACGGCAGCGAGAACGTGAGGTCCGTGATACGCATGAGAACCTCGTCGACCCAGCCGCCGTAGTACCCGCTGACGAGTCCCACGAGAAAGCCGAGCGCACCGGTCCCGATGCCGCCGAACAGTCCGACGATGAACGTCGGTTGCGCGCCGGCGAGGAACTGGCTCAGTACGTCTTTGCCGTAGGCGGTCGTCCCGAACGGAGCCGCGCCGGTCGGTTCGGACAGCCGCAGCATCGAGCCGGCGTCGTCGCGGACGGTGTGCTCGATGGGGTCGTGCGGGGCGAGCGCGGGGCCGAGGAGACCGAGGAAGACGAACGCCGCGACGATGAGGACGCCGGCGAACGCGAGGCGGTCGCGTCGCAGGAACGTGAACTGGTCGCGGAGCGTCTCCGCGACCCCCTCGACGCGCTTTTTCAGTTCGGCTTCGGGCTTCGTCTCGGTGCTCACGCGGCACCACCTCCGCTGGTCGAGACGGTCGGGTCGAAGTAGGCGTACAGCACGTCGGCGACGAGGTTCGCCACGATGACCGCGAGCGCCATGATGAACACGGCGGCCTGCACCAGCGGGTAGTCCTGCTGTTGGATGGCGAGCACGAGTTCGCGGCCGATGCCGGGCCAGCCGAAGACGACTTCGAGCAGGATGAGTCCCTGGAATATCATCCCGAGACGCAGCGCGAAGTAGGTCAGAATCGGCAGCATGGAGTTCCGGCCCGCGCGTGCGAGCTGCTGCATCTCCGAGAGCCCCTTCGCGCGGTGGAGCTTGAGGAACTCAGAGCCCCGCTTTTCGACGACGCCGTTGCGCGCCAACAGCAGGAAGTCGCCGCTGTAGTACAGCACCGACACGGTAAACGGCAGGATGTAGTGGTGCAGGAAGTCGAGCGAGGCGAACGTCTCGACGTAGCCCTCCGGCGAGGCGCTGATAGAGCGCATCCCGAAAGCTGGCACCAGTTCGAGGTTGTACGCGAAGACGATGACGAACAGGATGCCCGTGATGAACACCGGCGTCGACCGGAGGAAGGTCGTGGTGATGATGCTGAGCTTCTCCAGTTTGCTTCCGCGGTTCCAGCCGACGTACATCCCGAGGAGGGAACTCAGGACCGCCGTCGTCACTAACGCGGGGACGAGCAGGATGAGCGTGTTGACGAGCCGCGGGGCCAGTACCCCCCAGACGGGCTGGCTCCGCAGGATGGAGTAGCCGAACTGGAACAGCAGGATGCTCTGGAGGTAGCTGAGGTACTGCCGCCACATCGGCTGGTCGAGGCCGTACATCGCTCTAATCTCGGTGATTTGCTGCTGGCTCAGGTTGCCCGCGGTGACGAGAGATTCGAACGGACTCCCCGGAAGCAGCCGCAGGACGACGAAGATGACCGAGACGGCCACGAGGGTGAGCACGATGGAGATGGCGAGCCGCTTTGCGAGAAACCGCTGGAACTCGCTCATGGCCGGACCCCCCAACGCCACGAGTGGATAGTGTTCGACATGCGTGTCACCTCACGAGAAGTCCGCCTGTCCGAGTTCGTCGCGGCGCTTGTGCATGTTCCCGGGCTGGATGCGCTCGACGAAGGCGGCCCACGCGTCCCCGTTGGGGAACCGGAGGTTGCCGTCGCCGTCCCGCGTGTAGCCGGCCTGTTCGAGGAGCGATTTCGCCCCGTCGATGTCGAACTCGTAGTGGGTCGTGTCCGACGTGTGCCACGGCGTGAGGTCCGAAATCGGGTTCTCCCCGCTCGGAACGGTCGCGCGGTCCTGCAGCACGTCGGCGGCGAAGCCCTCGGTGTCGACCGACTTGGCGAGGGCGACGCGGAACTCCTTGTCGCGGACGAGCGGACAGGAGAACATCAGCTTCGTGTCGAGCGGCGCGAAGTTGCCCGAGGTCATCTTTTCGACGCCGGCGGTGCTCGCGGCGCGGTCGGCCTGCGAGTTCGAGAGCGTCGTGCCGATGGCGTCGATTTCGCCGCCCTGCAGCGAGCCGATCATGGAGTCGATGTTGCCGACGTTTATCCAGATGACGCGGTCGACGCCCTCGCCGGTCGTGGCCTGGTCGCCGAGCACGTCTGCCCGCCAGTCGTCGTCGAACATCCAGTGGCCCTCGTTTTTCGAGACCTCGAAGCGGGTTCCCTGCTCCCAGTTCTCGTACGTGAACGGCCCCGTGCCAACGGGCGACTCGGGGTTGTGCTGGGACGGGTTCTCCACGTCCTCCCACTTGTGCTTGGGGATGATGACGCTGCGAACGACGCGCTGGGTCATGAACGCCGCGTCGGGGCCCTTCAGATTGAACCGAACCTCGTGGTCGCCGAGCACCTCGACCGACTCGACCGGCTCGTAGAACGGCGTCTGACTGGTCGAGGAGTGTTCCTTGTACAGTTCGACGGTGAACTTCACGTCCTCCGCGGTGAACGGCTCGCCGTCGTGCCACTCGACGCCCTCGCGAAGAGTGAGTTCGACGGTGGTGTCGTCGACGAACCCGCCGCCGGTCGCCAGCGCGGGGACGACTTCGAGGTCCGGCGTGGCGTCGAAGAGGCCGTCGTAAATGAACGTCAGCCGCTTCGCCTCCGCGCCGCCGGCGGCCCACGGGAGGTTCAGCGAGTTCATCGAGGTGGTCACGCCCTTGATGTAGGTCCGGTCGTCGGTCTGGGGTTGCAGGTTCACCTCCGACCAGACGAACGAGTCCTTCGTCGGCCCGTTGCCCGGCGTCTGGACGTAGCCGCTCCAGCGCTCCGTGTTGACCGCGGTGATGATATCGGGGAACAGCGTGATGAGCGCGCCCACGTCCTCGCTGAAGATGCGCTGCGCCTCGGCGACGAGCTCCTCGCGCTCGGTGCGGTCGGTCGTCTGACTCTGTTCCGTCAGCACCTCCTGCAGGTCGGGGTGGTAGTAGTTGTCGTAGTTCGAGAGGCTCGTCTCGCTCCGCCGCATCAAAAGCGGGTTCGGGTCCAGCCCGCGTTGCGGGTCCGGACCGTGGGTACTCATCGAGATGATCGCTTCGAGCCCCTTCGTGTCCCAACTCTGGGCGTACAGTTGGTTCAGCGGTCGGTCGTTGAGTTGCGTCCCGACGCCGAGGGCGTCAAGCCCGCGCTGGACCATGAGCGCGTGTTCCCGCATCCACGGGTCGTCCTCGCTCGAAAATTCGACCGGGACGGGGTCCAACACCGCGCCGGCGGTCGCGCTGTAGTCGAGCGGCGGTTCGTCGGCGTCGATGGTCTCCCACTCGCGCCAGTACTTCGTCTCGACCGTCTCCGGGGTTCCGGACGGGACCTCGGGGGTGAGACTCGACCCGCCGTCGCTCCCGCCGCTTCCGTCGCCGCCACCGGTACACCCGGCGAGTCCGGTCACGCCGAGGGCGGTCGCAGTCGCCGCCACGTAGTCGCGTCGCGTAAGGCCAGTTCCACGTTCGACACCCGAACTATCACGATTTTTCTCCGACATTGCGACCGCTTGTTATGGAGTATCTTCCATGGTGCTGTTCCCGATACGGCCCGATATCTATCGTTCTTTATATACTCGGTCGGCAGGATGCGGCAATATTCTCCAACAAGCAGTGAGCTACTCCTGTCGCGGACCGTAGATGAGTTCGAGCAGATTTCGCTCCGCGGTCCGGAGTCGTTCGCTCAGCGTGGACTGCGCGATACCCAGTTCCTCGGCGAGTTCGGTCTCAGAGATCTCCCGCGGAATGTGGAAGTAGCCGTGGTTGAATGCCGTCTCCAGAACCGCGAGTTGGTCGTCGGTCAGCTTGGAGATTAACACCTCCTTTAATCGGCCGCTGTCGAGCGGTTCACCCGGGGCTTCGTCCTGCGTGACGGAGCGGAGTTCGAACTCCCCGAGCGTCTCCTGAATCTCGTCGGCGAGTTCCCTGAAGTGGTCCCAGTCCTGGGCGGTGGCGACGACCTCGAAGACGCCGTCTTGGAGGACGATGCGGTTCGGAATCGTCTCCTGTCTGAGAACCAGTCCGAGGATGAACGGGTACGACTCGTTGGCGAGAATCGTCACTCGACGTATCTGCACGTCGGTCGAGGCGGTCGGAATCTCCTCGTCGTAGAAGACGGTCACGCCCGAGATGTCGGCGAGGAGGGACTCCACGTCGAAGGGGCCGTTCGAGGCGATAGTGAGCGACTCGATCCACGTCCCGTCCTCGACGTAAAACGCGTTGTCCAACTCGATGCTCCGGGCGTCTCGCAGGCGGCGATCTATCTTCGACATGACGCCGGTCGGAGCCGTCGTAAACTCAACACGTAAGATGCGAACTCACCCGTACCGGGCAGATACCGTTCACCTACAAATAGACCGGTGGTTACCGCAACGGGCGATGATACCGGCCCGAGTTCGCGACGCCCTCGTCAACGTTTCAGGCGACGAGCGGCCAGTAGAAGAGCCACGAGAGGGTCACGACGACGAGCGACAGGCCCATCGTCACGAACCCGAACAGCGTCACGTCCCGGTTCGTCAGCGGTCCGCGGTCTAGCGAGACGAGGACGGCGGTCGTGTTGAACGGGAGGATCGTGGTCGACCCCACCACGAGGAGGACCGCGAGTCCGAGATAGAGTTGCGTCACGCCGAACGTCTCCGCGAATCGCAGCACGATGGGGAGAATCACCACGATGGCGGCCGACCCGGTCGAAAACAGCACGCGAACGACGACCGCGAACCCGAGGAGCAGCCCGACGAGTTGCCAGTGGCTGAACGCCTCGAACGGGACGAACCGCGCGAGGAGGTCGACGACGAGCGCGATGGTTTGGGTCGCTTCCAGGGCGTCCAGAATCGACAGCGTCGCGCCGATGAGAAAGAGGACGCCCCAACTGAGTTGCTTGACGTCGTCGGCGTCGATAACGTCGACTCCCGGAAGCGCGAGGACGGTGACCGCGACGACCGCCGGGAGAATCTCGGGGAGTCCGACGAACGACCCGACGACCCACGCGAGGACGGTACCGGCCATCACCGCCGCGACGAGTCCCTGTTCGCGGGTCAACTCGCCGTCGGGGGGCGCGTCCGCAATCCCCGGCTCGCCGGGGTCGACAGTCGAGTCGGCATCGACGGCGTTGAAGAGACCGGCGGCCGCGGCGGCGAGCGCGTAGAGAACCACTGTCGGCGGAATCATCAAGACGGCCCACTCGACCCACGAGAGCGGTCGGACGCTCGTCGCGAGGATGCCCGAGGTGACCAGCGCCATCCCGCCGCCGGTCATGAGCGCCATCGACGCGATGGGATTGATGTGACCCAAGAGGAGGAACGTCGCCCGTTCGAACCCGCTTCGCGCCGGGAGGTCGAACTCCTCGGTCACCTCCTCGACGATGGGGATGAACGCGACCGCACGGGCCATCGCGGACGGCATGAACAGCGCCAGCACGAGGACGTTTCGCGCGATGGAACGAAACGCCCCGCGAGGGGTGCTGTCCGGGGACAGCAGTCGGCTCGCTAACCGGGTATCCAACCCCACCGACCGGACCGCGTTGCCGAGGAGTAACAGCACGAGGAGGAAGTACACGAGCGAGGAGGTGAAGCCGCTCACCGCGGCCTCGAAGGAGTCCACGACGCCGAGGGCGTACAACAGGGAGACGCAGGCCAGACTCGAAATCACGTACGGAACCGGTTTCGTCAACCAAAGCAGGAGCGCGACGACGAAAACCGAGAGCGCGTACTGCGACCGGACCGGAAGGACGGAGACTGGGTGGAGCCCGACGACTGCGAGGAGCAAGGCGGCGGCGACCGCGAGCGTCACCGTCTGCGGCGAGAGTTCGGGGGCGCGTAGCCCTCGGCCGGGCAACCAATCTGTCACGAATTTATCTGCACACAACGGGCCCAAATAGCTACTGCCGGCGACAATTCGGGCCGCCAGTCGAAGGAGAGAGCGCGAATCGAGTTGACACGACCCGAATAGAAACTATTAGAATTACTTGGATTATTTGAACTTCTCAAAGAGTCGGAGTAACCATAATTATTTCAACTGTGCCGAGAATCTCGCTATCACGGATATCCCCATCATGTCACGTGCAGTCAGCGTCTGTCTCCTCAAAGGCGGTATCGGCAAGTCGACGACCTCCATCAACCTCGCCCGCGAGCTCGCACACCGGGGCAGCGACGTGCTGCTCGTCGACCTCGACCCGAACGGACACACCACGACGGGCCTCGGGTTCGGCGAGGAGTTCTACTCGGAAGCGCACCTCGGCGACGTGCTCCTCGACGACGCCGAGTTGGAGCCGCGAGAGCTCATCTTGGAGACCGGGTTCGAAATCGACCTCCTCCCGTCGAACGACCGCATCGAACAGGTCGAGTCGGACCTCGGCGGCGTGATGATGGGGTCGGCGCGGCTCAAACAGCGCGTCATCGACCCGCTTCTCGGCGACGACTACGACTACGTCGTCGTGGACTGCCCCGCGGCGCGCGGGAAACTCAACGACAACGCGCTGTACGCCACACAGAACCTCGTCTTGCCGATGCGCCCCGAGTCGGGCGCGCTCTCGGGGCTCGAAAAGACGGTCAAGCGGCTTATCACGCCCGCGCGGGAGCACTTCGACCTCGAAATCCTCGCCGTCGTACCGACCGACCTCCGGGACCGAATCGACCACGACCGCCCGACGAGACGGCTCGTGGAGGCGCTCGTCTCGAAGCCGAACATCGCGTCGAAGCTCCCGAACTTCGCGTACACCGACCCGGAGGTGTTCGAGGCCATCGACGACGGCGAGTGGGACGACGACCTGCCGAAGCCGGGGATTCGGCACCGCTCGGCCATCGACGCGTCGATTCGCGAGCACATGCCGCTGCGGGATTACGACAGCACCTGCGACCAGTTGGCGTGCTACGACGAACTCGCGCAAATCGTCGAAGAAGGCGAGGTGGCCCGATGAGCGAAGACCCCTTCGGCGACCTCGACGCCGCGATGGGAGGCGGGGAGTCCGCGTCGGAACCCGAATCCGAACCGGAGCCCGAGGGCGCTGACGCCACCGACGCGGCCGAATCCGAACCGGAGCCAGAACCGGAACCGCTCGACGAAATCGACCCCCGAGAGCGCCCCGCGTTCGAGTTCGACGAGACCGTTCACAAGGCGCTCTACGTGCTCGAATCGGTCGCCGACGAGTTCGACGATATCATCACCTACGACGTGGAGCGCGAACTGACCCGCGACCACGGGCTCAAGGGCGTCACGAAGAGCGAACTCCACAACGCCGCGCTCGACGTGGCCACCGAACACCCCGAAGAAATCGTCGAGCGCGTCCTCGAACAGCGCGGCGTCGACGACGAGAACTCTGAATAATTCGGATAATCCGACTCTGCTGAACTCCGTAGAGCCGGACGGGATTCACGAGACGGACAGCGAGTGAAGTCAGCAACGGAGACGACGGAGACGGCCCTACCGAGTGGGTAGGAAGCGGGATGTGGGTGACCGGAGGCGGTGACGCACCGGCAATCGTCCCTCACCGGATTAGCTTGTCGCGGTCGGGGTCGAAGAGCGGCCCTGACCGGACCGTTGCGGGGTAGGCGTCACCTTCGTACCGGATTTCGACTTCCTGTCCCGCGCTGGCGTACTGTTCGGGGAGGTAGGCGTACGCGATGCCGGCGTCGATAGTGTAGCCGTAATCCGCCCGACAGCAGTAGCCGACGACGTCGCCGTCGGCGAACACCGGATGGCCCGCGTCGACGACGGCGCCCTCCTCGTCGAGGGTTATCGGGACGATTCGGTCGCTCGGCGTGCTGTCGTCTGCGTTGTCTTCGACGAGCGCCGCCTTCCCGACGAAGTCCGTGTCGAGGTCGACAGCGAAGCCGATTCCGGCCTCGTAGGGCGTGTGTTCGGGCGTGAGGTCCGTCCCCCAGAGACGGTACCCCTTCTCCATGCTCGTCGAGTCGAGCGCGGCCCAGCCGACGGGAGCGATGTCGTGCTCCTCGCCGGCCTCCCGAATCGCGTCCCAGAGCTGGCACCCGTACTCGGTCGGGGCGTAAATCTCCCAACCGAGTTCGCCGGCGTACGAGAGTCGAAGCATCGTCACGGGGATGCTCCCGAGGTAGGTCTCCTGCGCGGAGTAGAACGGGAATTCGTCGTTCGAGAGGTCGGCCTCGACGAGGTCCGAAAGCACCTTCCGGGAGTCGGGGCCGAAGACGCCGATGCCGGTCCGACTGGAGACGTGCGCGGTCACGTCGACGGAACCGTCGTCGGGCGCGTGCTCTGTGACCCACCGCGAGTGGAGCGTCGCCGAGCTTCCGCCCCCGGTGAACAGCACGAACCGTTCGTCTCCGAGGCGAGCGACCGTCAGGTCGGCGAGCACGCCGCCGTCTTCGTTGAGCATCGCGGAGTAGCGCATCCGGCCCGGCGTGACGTCCACGTCGTTCGTCAGGAGACCCTGCAGGAACTCCAACGCACCCGGTCCCGTCACTTCGATGGGGGTGAACGTCGTCATATCGACCATGCCGACCTTCTCGCGGAGGTGCTGGTGCTCCGCGCCGTGGACCTTCGACCAGTTCTGCGAGAGCCAGTCCGGCCGGTCGGGAACGTCGTACGTTTCGAGGAGCGTCTCGTTGGACTTGTACCACTGTGGGACCTCCCAGCCGTCGCTGTCGTAGAACTCCGCGCCGAGGTCGGCCTGCCGGTCGTAAAACGGGCTCCGGCGGAGGGAACGCTGTCCGCTCGGTTGCTCACGCGGGTGGATGAGCTGGTACACCTCCCGGTACTGTTGTGCTCCGCGGCCGTAGGTGTACTCTCGGCTGCCCGTGTGAGACTGGAACCGGGAGACGTGCGCTCCGGAGGCGTTGACTCGGGAGCCGTCGAGCCGCGGCGTCCCGTCCTCCATCCAACTGGCGACGATGTCGCCCGCGCCGCCGGACTGCGTGACCCAGACGGCGAGCGCCCACCAGAGTCCGTCCGTGTCCTCGTCCGGCCCGAGGATGGGCATGCCGTCGGGCGTGAACGAGAACATCCCGTTGATGGCGGAGGTCCACTCGCAGTCCTCGAAACCGGGAACGAGTTCGCTGGCGGCGTCGAACGCTGACCGGTCGTGGTCCGGGTGGGTGTTCTCGTAGAAGTGCTCCTCCGTAAACTCGCGGAGAGACGGGTATTCGAGTCCGAGGTCGTCGAGCTTGTCGGGACCGTAGATGTCCGCCGGGTCGACGAGGAGCGACTCGTGGTTGTACGAGCCGATACCGTAGCGCTCGCCGTGCTGTCGGTAGTACAGCGAGTGGTCCTGGTGCCGAAGCAGCGGCTGTTCGATTTCGCGCTCTGCGCCCGCGAGTTCGTCCAGTTCGTCGGAGACGAGATACTGGTGCGCGCAGGGCACGAGCGGGATGTCCGTGCCGACCATCTCGCCGAACAACGGCCCCCAGATGTTCGTGGCCACGAGCACCTCGTCGGCCTCGATTCGGCCGTGTTCGGTATCGACCGCATCGATACTGCCGCCAGAGATGTCGATGTCCGTGACCTCGGTGTGGCCGTAGAACTCGACGCCTACCTCGCGTGCCTGCTCCGCCATCGACTCGGCGGCGCTAACGGCGTCCGCCTTTCCGTCCGACGGGACGTAGTACCCGCCGTAGATAACGTCGGAGTTTATCTGCGGGACGCGCGCTTCGACCTCCTCGGGCGTGAGAAGTTCGCCCTCGTCGATGCCGTAGGACTGCCCCCACTCGCGCTTGCGTTTGAGGAAGTCCCAGCGCGCCTCGGTGTAGGCGACTTCGATGCCACCGCATGTCCGGAAGTCGCCGAACCCGTCGTAGAGGTCGCGCGTGTACGACGCCATCTCTGTCATCAGCTTGTTCCCGGCCGTCTGGAACACGAGACCGGGGGCGTGAGAGGTCGACCCCCCCGTCTCGAACAGCGGACCCCGGTCGAGGACGACGACGTCGTCGCGACCCGACTCGGCGAGGTGATACGCCGCGCTACAGCCGACACAGCCGGCCCCGACGACGACCGTTCCGGCGCGTTCGGGAAACGTAGACCATGTGCTCATATACCAAACAGTAGTGACTGCGGCCTTCGGATGTCTCTCCGGGTCCACTATCTGAGGTGTATAAGTTCCGGGGGAGACGAGAACCGGGTCTGGCCACGGACGAGTCTCAGTTGCCAACGAGTATTTCTCGCCGACGAGCGTCACTCGCCGACGAGGTACTTCTCTCTGAGGTAGATAACGAGGCTGGCGCTCAGGAACGCGAGACCCGCGCCCTGTAGCTCACCGACAGTCATCGCGAACAGCGCGACGACGAAAAGGAAGACCGCGAACGCCGCCGAAACGACAGCGAGCGCGTTCATCGATAGCGTAGAGTCATCGATTCGGTGCTTCCGTTCAGTCGTCCGTCGTCCCGGATTTCTCTCGGATGTCGGTCACGACCGACGTCCGAGACCGACCGACGTCGATGTCGATGTCTTCGTCGCCCAAGTTCTCTATCCGCTCGGCGAACTCCTCGGACTGCAGGAGTTCGTACTCCTTGTCGAGGCCGAGATAGACCGTGTAGCACGTGACGACGAGGACGATAGCGAACGGGAATCCCGTCGCGATAGCCGCCGTCTGGAGCGCGTCGAGCCCGCCGCCGTAGAGGAGAAGCGACGCGACGACACCCTCCGTGACCGCCCAGAAGATACGCTGCGTCCGCGGAACGTTGTGTTTGCCGCCCGACGTGAGATGGTCGACGACGAGCGACCCCGAGTCCGAGGAGGTCACGAAGAACGTCACTACGAGCGTCACCGCGAGCAGTCCCGAGACGGCGCTGAAGGGGAACTGTTCGAGTAGCGCGAACATCGCGACGGTCTGTCCGGCCTCGCCATAGGTCGCGAGGACGACGCCGTTGCCCTGAAGCGAGTTGAACAGGGCGCTCCCGCCGAACGCCGAGAGCCAAACCGTCGAGAACAGCGACGGCAGGACGAACACGCCGAAGACGAACTCGCGGACCGTCCGTCCCTTCGAGATGCGCGCGACGAACATGCCGACGAACGGCGACCACGCAATCCACCACGCCCAGTAGAACACCGTCCAACCGTTGACGGTGGACGCACCGCCGCCGAGCGTGCCGGTGAAGAACGCCAACGAGAGGAAGTCGCTGAAGTAGTTTCCGAGCCCCTGCACCCACGCGCCGAAGATACTCATCGTCGGACCGGCGACGAGCACGAACGCCAGCAAGACGAACATCAAGAAGACGTTCAGCGTGCTCAGGCGTCGTATGCCGCCTTCGAGGCCGGCCGCGACGGACGCGGTGGCGATGAGGGTAATCGCGGCGATGAGCGCAATCTGCATCCCGGTGTTGTTCGGAACGCTCAGGATGCCGAGCATGCTCTCGCCGAGGATGTACGATAGACCCGTGTTTATCTGTGCGACGCCGAGGCCGAGCGACGTGGCGAGGCCGAACAGCGTCGCGAACACCGACACGAGGTCGATGAGATGGCCCGGCCAGCCGTAGATTCGCTCGCCGAGGAGCGGCCAGAAAATCGACCGGAAGGTGAGCGGCAGCCCCCGATTGAACGAGAAGAACGCGAGCCCCAGCCCGACGAGGCCGTAGATGGCCCACGGGTGGAACCCCCAATGGAAGAACGTCTGGGTCATCGCGGCGATGCCCGCGCCACCGGACCCGGCTTCGGCGTCGAAGAAGCCGGGGACGTTGGTGAAGTAGTACAGCGGCTCCGAGACGCTGTAGAACATGAGTCCGATACCCATGCCCGCGCTGAACAGCATCGCCATCCACGAGAAGTCGCTGAACTCCTTTTCGGCCTCGACGCCGCCGAGGGTTATCTCGCCGTACTTGCTCAGCGCGAAGTACGCCAAGACGACGATAAAGAGATTGACCGACAGGAGGAAGAACCACCCGAAGTTACCCTCGAAGAAACCCCTGACGCCCGAGTAGACGCTCGCCGCCTGCTCGCCGAGGACGAGCGTCACGGCGACGAAGGCGCCGATTATCAAGAGCGCGGCCGGGAAGACGACGGGGTGGATGTCGAGCCCCCAGCGTTGGATGTTCCCATCGCCGGGTTCGCGCTCCGTCTCGGGGTAGAATACGTCCGCCTGCAAGTCGTTCGTCGACCGGTCGGACGAATCGTTGCTATTCGTCATTCGATACAGCCTCCGTTGATAACCGCCGCCTGAGTTCGTGTTCGTTCATATCGTTTCCCCGCTTTGGGGCCACCCGCTGTCACCGTCGAGGTCGGCGCCTGCTCCGGCGCGTCCACTCGGACCGTGACACGAGCCCACACCCCTCACGATTCAACCAACCCATCGGTATTACACATCTTAACCGATAGTCTTCGATAATAGTGGCATTTATACGCAAATAGAGGGACGTTGCGAAAGTTATACCCTCAAATCGGTTGACGAGGTGAAACCGAAAGCCGCGGTCGTCACTCGAACCTGTCGAGCGAGAACATGTCGAGCGGCAGGTCGCTTTCGCCGTCGACGACGAGGTCGGCGAGGATTTCGCCGATGACGCTGGCGAACTTGAAGCCGTGTCCCGAAAAGCCGGCCCCGACGGCGACCTGCGGGTGGTCGGGGAGCGTGTCGAGGATGAAGTGTTCGTCCGGCGAGTTCGTGAACATGCACGTCGCGAGCGACATCGTCGGCCCCGCGGCCTCCGGGAAGTACTTCTCCGTGACGTCCCGGAGTATCGCCTCGTCGGCGCGGTTCGGCTCGCGGTCGAAGTCGTCGGGGTCGACTTCCTCGTCGCGGTGGTGGTACTTGCCGAGTTTGAAGCCCGGCACGTCGTGGACCGGGAACCCGTAGAACCGGCCCTCGGGGACGCTGAGGTTCCAGACGGGGAACTCCTCGGGCGCGAACGTCGCCGGCGACTCGGGTTGGAACCACGCGAGCGCCTGTCGCTCGGGGACCGCAAGCCCGTCGAGGGCGTCGGCGAGTTTGTAGTTCCACGCGCCCGCGGCGAGCACGAGCGCGTCCGCGACGTACACGCCGCGGTCGGTGCGGACGCGTACTCCCCCGTCGTTCGTCTCCGCCCAGTCTTCGACCCGTTCGCGGGCACGAATCTCCGCACCCCGCGCCTGCGCCGCCTCGGTGTGCGCGATAATCGCCTGCTCGGGGACGATGAATCCGCCGTCCTCCTGATACACCGCGCGGTACTCCTCGGGGAGTTCGTAGCCGGGGAACCGCTCGTTGACCTCCGCACCGGTCAGCACCTCGTGCGGGATGTCGTGTTCCTCGCAGGAGCGCTTCGAGCCGGCGAACACGTCGTTGTCGACCGGGCCGGCGTCGATAGAGCCGGTTCGGTGGATGACCTCGCGCCCGGTCTCGTCGGCGAGGTCGTCCCAGAGGTCGTACGCCCGTTCGATGAGCGGGACGTACGAGGGGTGTTCGTAGTACGCGCGCCGGATAATGCGCGTGATACCGTGAGACGACCCCTGCGAGTGGGGGATGTCGTATCGTTCGAGACCGACGACGTCGAGGCCGCGGTCGGCGAGGTGGTACGCGGTCGCGCTTCCCATCCCGCCGACCCCGACGACGGCGACGTCGTATCGGTCGTCACGGACACTCATTGTGCTCGGCGGTTCGGAACGTCCCCCCTTCACTCTTGACCTGTATCACAAAGCACCTTTTTCCGATGTCCGACTCAAAACCCGTCGAGACCGTCGCTGACGGCCGAATCGCCGCGCCACTGCGACTATCCACCGCCACTTATACGGGTCCACTATTTCCGACGAACCCTTTTCCAAAGATGTGTGTTTCTTCCTCCCATGACACGGTGGAACAACAATCGTGACGAAATCGGTGCGGTTAGCGCCGACATCACTGCGGAAACGAACGCGTTGCCGGCGAAGTACTTCACGGACCCCGAGGTCCACGAGATGGAAAAGGAGAAAGTGTTCGGTCAGTACTGGGTCTACGCGGGTCACGCGACCCACATCCCGGACGCCGGCGACTACTTCACGCGAACCATCGGCGGCAAGCAGATAATCGTCACCCGCGATGACGACGGCGACGTGCGGGCGTTCTACAACGTCTGTGCCCACCGCGGGTCGAAGATGCTCGACGACACGCCGATGACCGACCCCGGAAGCCTCAGTCGAATCACCTGCCCGTACCACCTCTGGGCGTACGAACTCGACGGGTCGCTCCAGAGCACTCCGAAGAGCTTCGAGGAGGCGAGTCTGAACCCCGACCTCGACGACGACGCCGTCAGCGAACTCGACCCCGAAGAGAACGGCCTCATGGAGGTCCACACGGACGCTATCGGGCCGCTCGTGTTCGTCAACTTCGAGGACGAACCGAGCCTCTCGCTGGCAGAACAGGCCGGGTCGATGAAGACCGAACTCGAGGACCTACCGCTCGGCGAGTACGAACACGCCCGCCGCTACGTCTCCGAAGTCGAGTGCAACTGGAAGACGTTCAGCGGGAACTACTCGGAGTGCGACCACTGTCAGGCGAACCACCAAGACTGGGTCCGGGGACTCGAACTCATGGACTCCGAACTCGAAGTCAACGACTACCACTGGGTGCTCCACTACAAGCACAAAGAGGACGTCGACGACGAGATGCGCATCCATCCCGAGCACGAGGCCAAGTTCTACTACTTCTGGCCGAACTTCACGGTCAACATGTACGGCACCGCCGACGGCTACGGCACGTACATCATCGACCCCATCGACGAGGGGCGCTTCCAGCTCATCGCGGACTACTACTTCCGCGACTCAGACCTGTCGGAAGAAGAAGAGAAGTTCGTCCAGACGAGCCGGCAGCTCCAAGAAGAGGACTTCGAACTCGTCGAACGGCAGTACGAGGGCCTCAAGTCCGGCGCGCTCGGACAGGCACAGCTCGGTCCGAACGAACACACCGTCCACAAACTCCATCGACTCGCACAGGACGCTTACAATGCCTGACGACGGGGATTCCAAACTAGCCGAAAAACCACGCGCCGGCGTCGTCACCTGCCCGGCGTGCGACCTCCACGTCTCCGTCTCGGAGCCGAACGAGGCAGTCGAACTGTACCGACGACACGCGAACGTCACCGGCCACGACGTCGAGTGGGAGCGCGTCGCGTTCGACGCCGAGGCCGAGAGCGACGACGTGAAAGAGGCGCTCATCGAACTCGGCGAGGACCACCCCGACGGCGTCGCGCTCGGGCGACTCGCCGCGGCGCTCACAGACAACGGCGTCGCCATCGGCGAAACGCTCGACGCCGTCCGCGACCTGCGGATGAGCGGCGAGATCTACGAACCGCAGGACGACTACGTCCTCGCGGTCTGACTCCCACACCGTTTCTGCGGGGCTCACCCGGTCACTCGTCGAGAAGAATCGACTCGACCAGCTCCGCGGTCCCCCGCCTGATGCGCCCGCTGACGGCCGTCGGCGAGATGTCGAGTACCTCCGAGAGGTCGTCTAACGCCGCCTCTCGCGGCTCCTCGAAATACCCGTGTTCGTAGGCGGAGACGAGCGCGTCGCGCTGTGCGTCGGTGAGTTTGCTCGGCTCGCCGTTCATCCAGCCGTCCTGTCGGAACATCCGGTTCAGCTCGAAGGTGATGTCCTTCGCCTCGCAGTACTCCCACAGCTCCGAGAGCGCCTCGCGGTCCGAGAGCTGGAGACGGAGCCGCCAGCCCGCCGTGTCGTTGCTGCACGCGTCGAGCATGAGTCCGCCGAGTTCCGTGATAACCGGCGAAAGGAGAATCGCGTCCGTCGTGTGTCCGATGCGATACACCGCGGCGTCGTCTCGCTCGGAGACGAGTCGCCAGTCGCTGACTGTGTGGTCGACTTCCAACGCCTCTTCGAACGCCGAGCACTCCGCGCCCTTCACGACGAAGAAGAACAGGCCGGTCTCGGGGTCCGTCGCGGACTGCGAGATGACGTCTATCTCGCTCGCGGCGTCCGACCGAATCGTCGGCGTCAGCGCGAGGTCGTCGTGCGCGATGTCGGCAACAGTTATCAAACTCATCGTGTCTTTACCTCGTAGTCCAAGGGGTTCGAGACCGGGCAAACCAGAGCGTCGGATCGGTTGAAGTACGCGAAGTCGTTTCGACGTTCGCGGTAGAAACGTTTCTCGTGGGCACGATATAGTAGTTTGAACAGCAGATTCTTGTTAATAGTTTTCGCCGCATATTCTGTGGGGCTATATAAATCCACTCAGTATTCCACACCGCTTTTCAGGGAGTCCCGGCGCGTCCGTCGAGACCGAGACGGACAATGAGTGTGGGCACATCGCTTCGGCGACTGGGCGAATTCCTCGAAGAATGCGAGCGGACGGACGCCGCGAACGTCCAAGAGTCGTCCGTGGCGGTCACGGAGACGGGCGCGTCGGCCGACGTCGAGTTCACGCTCTCGTCGAGCGCCGGCGGCGGCTCCGGCGTCGGAGTCCGAGGGACCTCACTCGACTCCGACGGGACGATTGGGCTCACGCTCGAAGTCGACGACGTGTTGCCGAGCGGCCGCGAACACGTCGCCGTCGATGCCGCGGAGGTCTCGCTCGACGGGGAGCCCTCGGTCGTCGTCACGGTTGCGGCCGATGCGACGCCGGCGGCTCCGAAGGAGACGGGCGACGCCGATACCGAGTCACCCGAGACCGTCCGTGACCCGAACGTGCCGGCGTTCGAAGACACGCCGTACCTCGAAGCCGTGTACGCGCGGTACGAGACGTTCGAGCGGATGGCCGACGCCTTCGAGATGGACGTGACCGACGAGACGGTCCGCAGGTACATGATAGACCAAGGCGTCCACGAGCCGTCGTCGTACGAAACGTCGCTCGCCGGCGAGCCGGCGGCTATCGAGCGAGCGCCGACGCCGGCCAGCGACGCCGGCGAATCGCCCGAGGCGCTCGCCGACGGCATCGGCCTTCCCGAGTCCGTCACAATCGACCAACTCGCCGACGCCGCCAACGACGCCAAGACCGTCTACGAGTTCGGGAAGGTGCTTGGCCTCGAACGTATGGACGCGCTCGAACTGCTCCAAGACCTCGACTTGCTCGAATTCGTGATGGGCCGCCTCACGACCGACGACGACCCCGATGTGAGCCGAGAGGACGTCGTGGCGCGCATCAGAGCGTCGGCCGGAGAGAAGTAGCGGGCGTTACTCGACCGCGGCGATAGCCTCGATTTCTACGGCCGCGCCCTTCGGCACGTCGCCGACGCCGACCGCGCTCCGAGCGGGCGGTTCCACGTCGAAAAAGGCGCTGTACGCCTCGTCGAACGCGTCGAAGTCGTCGATGTCGTCGAGGAACACAGTCGTCTTGAGCACGTCTTCCGGCGTCAGTCCCTCGGCGGCGAGGATGGCCTCCACGTTCCGAAGGCACTGACGCGTCTGTTCTTCGACCGACTCGTCGTCGAGCAGTTCCCCGTCCGGGGTGAGCGGGAGTTGCCCGGCCGTGACGAGGATAGAGCCGTTCGTCGTCGCTTGACTGTACGCCCCGACCGCGGCGGGCGCTTCGTCGGTATCGATGATTCGCTTCACGGGGAGAGTGTCGGCGTTCCCGTCCTTCAAGCTGTGTCCCGACGGAACTCGCACGAGTTATCAAAATAAAGGTAGGTTGTGCTGAGACCGCGAGAACGACCGAAACCGACGAGCGACGCGGGCTATCGCCGGGCCGAAACGTCGTCGACCGCGTAGCCCGCGTCTTCTATCGTGTCCACGACGGCCGCCGCGTGTTCGGCCCCTTTCGTCTCGATGCGGAACAGAAGGTGCGCCTCGCCGACGTCGAGGGCGTCGACGGCGCGGACGTGGCGAACGTCGTGAATGTTCGCGTCGCGGTCGGCGATGAGTCGGGAGAGCCGCGCCATCTCGCCGGGTTCGTCTCGGATTCGGACCCGGAGGCGCAGCGTCTGCCGGCGGCTGGTGAGCGCATGGACGAGCACCGTCTGGAGCATCGTCATGTCCAGATTCCCCCCGCAGAGCAGCGGCATGACGGTCTCGCCCTCGACGTCGAGGTCGTCGCTCAGCACGGCGGCGACCGAGGCGGCACCAGCGCCCTCCACGACCTGTTTGGCGCGTTCGAGCAAGAGGAGGATGGCCTCTGCGATTTCCCCGTCGGAGACCGTGACGACCTCGTCGACGTGTTCCTCGATGGTTCGGAGCGTCAGCTCCGAGATGCCGCCGGTCGCGATGCCGTCGGCGATGGTGTTCGTGTCGTCGAGCGTCACGGGAACGCCTTTATCGAGGCTCTCGTGGACCGTTTCCGCGCCCGCGGCCTGCACGCCGACGACGCGAATCTCGGGGTCGTGGTGCTTGATGGCGGTCGCGATACCCGAGATGAGTCCGCCGCCGCCGATGGGGACGACCACGGTGTCCATCTCGGGGAGGTCGCGGTACATCTCGACGCCGAGCGTTCCCTGCCCGGCGACGATGTCGCAGTCGTCGTACGCGTGGACGAACTCGGCGTCCGACCCCTCGGCGAGCGACTGCGCGTACGCCATCGTCTCCTGGAAGTCCTCGCCGACGAGTTCGACCGCCGCGCCGTAGTCGCGCGTGGCGTCGATTTTCGTCTGCGGGGCGTTCTCCGGCATCACGACCGTGGAGTCGGCCCCGCACTCGGTCGCGGCGAGCGCGACGCCCTGCGCGTGATTGCCGGCGCTCGCGGCCACGAACTCGTCGATTCCGCGGTCGGTGTCCTGTCGTATCTTGTTGTACGCGCCCCGCGTCTTGAACGACCCCGTCCACTGGAGGTGTTCCATCTTCAGGTAGACGTCCGCGCCGACGAGGTCGCCGAGCGAGGTGCTCCGCTCTATCGGCGTCCGCTTGACGACGCGGTCGTTTTCGAGTCGCTCGCGCGCGCGTTGAATATCGCGGTACTGCACCGGGAGCGACTCCGCCTCGCTCATCGGCGACTCACCCCGACGGTCGGTCGCGCGGCACGCCGGGACGGCACGCGCGCGTCGCCTCGGGTTCGAGACTGTTCGCAAGCTGTGATAGTTCTTAGCACGGTTTGTGAGACGAACGTGACGAAGTTCCAATATAGAACTATCGTCGGTCGGTCGAATTCAATGAGGTCATCGAACACGTTATGTACTGATTTCGGCAGTCAACGGACCCAATTCGAATTATTCGTAGATAGATACCACGGGCAATCGTCACGCCTATGGACCCGACCACAGAACATACGTGTTCTGTTAGGTTGTGGTTCTCGCTCGACGTTCCGCCCCCGTCTCGGGGGTCGGCGAAGCGTTATACCGCAGAGTCGAGATGCACCCACGATGCCTTACGATACCGTTCGAGAGACCGACCCGGCAGTCGCCGACGCGCTAACGGACGAACGCCGGCGGCAGAACGACACGCTCGCCATGATAGCGAGCGAGAACCACGTCAGCGAGGCGGTTATGGAGGCCCAAAGCTCGGAGCTGACGAACAACTACGCCGAGGGCTACCCGGGAAGCCGGTACTACGGCGGCTGCGAGTACGCCGACGAAGTCGAACAGCTCGCCATCGACCGCGCGAAGGAACTCTGGGGTGCCGACCACGTCAACGTCCAACCGCACTCGGGGTCGCAGGCGAACATGGGCGTGTTCCTCGCCGTGCTCGACCCCGGCGACAAGATTCTCTCGCTCGATTTGACCCACGGCGGCCACCTGAGCCACGGCCACCCGGTGAACGTCGCGGGGAAGACGTACGAGGTCGAACAGTACGAAGTCGACGCCGAGACCGGCTACGTCGACTACGAGCAACTCGCCGAGAAGGCCGAGGAGTTCGACCCGGACATCATCATCTCGGGGTACTCCGCGTACCCGCGGGAGGTCGAGTGGGAGCGCGTGCAGGCCGCGGCCGAAGCGGTCGACGCGTACCACCTCGCCGACATCGCCCACATCACCGGCCTCGTCGCCGCGGGCGAACACTCCTCGCCCGTCGGCGTCGCGGACTTCGTCACCGGTTCGACCCACAAGACGATTCGCTCGGGTCGCGGCGGCATCATCATGTGCGACGAAGAGCACGCCGACGACGTCGATTCCGCGGTCTTTCCCGGACTCCAAGGCGGGCCGATACTGCACAACGTCGCCGGCAAGGCGGTCGGCTTCGGCGAGGCGCTGACTCCCGAGTTCGAGGAGTACGCGTCGCAGGTCGTCGATAACGCCGCCGCCCTCGGCGAGCGGCTACAGGAGCGCGGCCTCGAACTCGTCTCCGGGGGCACGGACACCCACTTGGTCCTCGTCGACCTCCGGCCGTCGCACCCGGACACGACCGGCAAGGACGTCGAAGCGGCCCTCGAAGAGGTTGGTATCGTCCTCAACGCCAACACGGTCCCCGGCGAGAGTCGTTCGGCGTTCAACCCGAGCGGGATTCGCGCCGGCACGCCCGCGCTGACGACCCGCGGCTTCGATGAGGAGGCCTGCCGAACCGTCGCCGACCTCATCTACGAGGTCGTCGAAGCGCCGCACGACGAGTCCGTCAAGGGGTTCGTCAGCCAGAAGGTCGACGAACTGACCGACGAGTACCCGCTGTACGACTGACCGGACACCGGGTCGGTTCGCCTCGAACCGAACGCCTTCCGATGGAGTCTCACAAGCGGGCGACACGAATGATAAAAATTCTTATATTTGTTGTTCTCTCGTTCGAGTGGTTCGAGGGGGCACTCAGACGCCCGAAATTAGGAGAAAGAAGCGAAATCGTCAGGTCGTCCGAGACCCGCGGCGCACGTATAAGTAGGACCGTCGAGACCCGTTTCGACGAAGCGATATGTCCGATGCAATCAATCTCGAGACGGCGAAGGTACTCATCGAGGCGGCCGAGGCGGAGGCCGAATCGATGGGACTGCGAATGGTGATTACGGTCGCGAACCCGGAGGGTAACCTCATCGCACAGCACCGAATGGACGACGCGTGGCTCGCGAGCGTCGACATCTCTCGGAACAAAGCGTACACGGCGGCCGCGCTACAGACGCCCACGCACGAACTCGCCGAGCCGACACACCCCGGCGAGTCGCTCTGGGGACTCCAGACGACCGACGAGAATCGGCTCGTCGTCTTCGGCGGCGGTTATCCCCTCGAAGTCGACGGCGAAATCGTCGGGACCGTCGGCGTCAGCGGCGGCGAGGTGTCCGAAGACATGGCGGTCGCGAGCGCCGCAGTCGAGCGGTTCGAAGAGCTCGTCGAATAATCGAAGTCGCCGTCAGCCGCTTTTTTCGAGTCGTTCGGCCGAGAGCCGACGTTCGGACCGTCAGTTCTCCACGTCTTCGAACAGTCCGCGGAGTGCCGTGCAGAGAATGTCGTACCCGGCTTCGACCTCCGACAGCTCGATGTACTCGTCGTAGGCGTGGGCCTGCGCCATCGACCCCGGACCCCACGTAATCGCGTCCATCCCGGCGTCGTTGACGAGGTTCCGAACGTCGGTCGCCGCCCGAATGCCCCACGGCTCGGGGTCGACGTCGGCCCGCTCGGCGGCCGCGTCCCGAAAGCGCGTCGCGATGTCACTGTCGGTCGGAATCGCCGCCGACTCGTAGACCCGCGTTCGCGTCCACTCGACGTGCAGGTCGTGTTCGGCCGCGACGTCGGAGAGTACCGCGTCGATTTCGGCGTCGACCTCCTCGACGGACTCCGAGGGAACGAACCGCCTGTCGACCGTTATCGTCGCGCCCTCCGGGACGACGTTCTCCTTGGTCCCCGCCTCGAACTGCGTGACCGTCGCCGTCGGCCGGCCGACGAGGGGGTCAGACCGCTGTCGAATCCGCTCGTCGTACGCCGCGAGCGCGTCGAGAACGAGTCGGGCGTTCCCGATCGCGTTGTCACCCTCGTCAGGCCGGCTCGCGTGCGACGGGTCGCCGCCGACGGTAATCTCGTACCAGCCGAGGCCCTTCGCGCTCGTCGCGGTTCGCAGCGACGTGGGTTCGAGCACGACGCCGTAGGTGCCGTCGTAGCCGCGTTCGAGGAGCGCCTTCGTTCCCGGTTCGGCCGTCTCCTCCCCGACGGCCGCGTGGAACACGAGCGACCCGTCGAGGGCTCCGGAGTCGAGCGCGTCGGCGAATTCGACCGTCGCGAGCATCGCGAGGCCGACGCCGCACTTCATGTCCGCGCTCCCGCGACCGTACAGCCGACCGTCTCTGACAGTCGGTTCGTACGGCGGGAGGTCCCACTGGTCGCGGTCGCCCGCCGGAACCACGTCGAGGTGGCCGTTGAGGACGACCGAGGGCTCGCCGTCGCCGACGCGGGCTGCGACCTGCGGTCGGTCGGGATACGGTTCCTCGACGAGCGTCGCCGAGACGCCCCGAGATTCGAGCCAGTCGTACACGAAAGTCGCCGCCGCCGCCTCGTCTCCCGGCGGGTTCTCGGTCTCTATTTCGACGAGACTCGTGAGCAACGATAGTAACTCCTCGTCCATGATTTCGGTCGTCTATCGACAGAGACGGGCGTGTGTTAAGGGTTCGTACGATAGCTTTTTTCCAACTCGACCGTCGGCGTGGAAGATTCCGCGCGAACGCACGCGTCGGGCGTCGCTATTCGAGCGTGGAGATACGACTGTCTCGGAGAAGCACCCGCTTGACGATGTCCGGGTCCTCGAGAAGGCGGTGGGTCCCGTGGACGCCCTGCCCGCGACCGCGACCCCGGACTTCGGACTGGATGACGTTGAGGAAGTCGAGTTCCTGCAGGAGTTCCTGAACGCGGCGCTCCGAGAGTTGGTCCATGTCGAGGTCGTCGGCGACGGTGAGGTACTGTCGATAAATCTTGTTCGTCGTGATCTCGGCGGTCTTTCGGCCGCCGGTCTGGAGGACGAGCGAGTAGAGGACGGCCTTCGACTGCGTGGCGGTTCCTTCGAGAAGTTCGCTGAAGCGGTCGGCCTCGCTCTTTTCTTTGGCGGCCCGCACGTGGTCGTCGGTGACGGTCTCCGCGCTCTCGTTTCGGGCGATACGACCGGCGTTGCGGAGGATGTCGATTGCCTTCCGCGCGTCGCCGTGTTCCTGGGCGGCGAGCGCGCTCGCGAGGGGAATCACGTCGTCGGTGAGGACGCCGGGCTTGAACGCGTCCTTCCGGTTTTCGAGGATTTCGCGGAGTTGGTTCGCGTCGTAGGACGGGAAGACGAGTTCGTCGTGGGCGAAACTCGACTTGACGCGCTCTGTGAGTTCCTCGGGGTAGTCGATCTTGTTCGAGATGCCGATGATGCCGATACGGGAGTCCACTATCTTCTGGTTCTCGCCCGCGCGCGAGAGCTTTCGAAGCACCTCGTCGTCGCGGAGCATGTCGATTTCGTCGAGGATGACGATGGTCACGTCGGAACAGGTGTCGAGCACCTGCCACAGTCGATTGTAGTAGTCGCCGGTCGACAGCCCGCGCTCGGGAATCGTCATCCCGCTTTTCGACGGGTCGTTGACCTGCGAGGCGAGCGTCTTGATGACCGACGCCTCGGTGTGCTGTTCGCCGCAGTCGATGACGGCGATGCGAACGTCGACGTCCTCGCGGACCGCCTCGTGTTGGAGTCGCTCGCTCACGAGTCGGGCGGTGAGCGTCTTTCCCGACCCCGTCTTCCCGAAGATGAACAGGTGGGTCGGTTCGCGTCCGAAGATGGCGGGGTTGAGCGCCTGTGCGACTTTCGACATGTGCTCGTCGCGACCGACGATCTTGTCGGGACCCGGCAGGTGAGAGATTTTGAGGATATCCTCGTTCGCGAAGATAGGCTGGTCGTAGCGAAACAGCGGGTCGCGAGTCCCACCCTCGCTCTCGTCCGATGTCATGTGAGTTCGCTATTCATACTCACCCGTAATAAAGGTGAAGGGGTGGACTCGCGTTTGTAACAGCGACAAATACGGCCGTTTGAGCGGTATTTCAGTCCCGGTTTTGGATTCGACGATCAACGAGTAGTATCGCGCAAGTAAGGCTGTCAGACACCACCCTCGCGTTTGTAACGCGCGAGACGGTCTCGGGGGAACCACTCACTGGAGGGGTACGCTCGCGTTTGTAACTCGAGTCGCGAGAGACCACCCTCGCGTTTGTAATTGAACGGGGGGAGTACCGTCGCGTTTGTAACGTTGAGCGTCGAAAGCACCGGTGCAGACACACCACCCTCGCGAATGTAACGCGAATCGGCGTGGGGGCGGTTCGCAGGTCGAGTGGTTCCCGGATGTTTTTGCTTCTATATTTACAAACGCGAGGGGGGTGTGTCGAATTCCCCTAGGGTCTGGCGTAGCCGTTACAAACGCGAGGGGGGTGTGTGTGTGTGTACTCCCGAACACGGACAGGCCGAACGAAACGAGCCGACGGCTTCTAGCCGGCTATCCGCGAACAGCGACTGGACCGGGGGAAAACCACGACTACTCGGCAACCGCCAAACGAAGAAACGGGAACCTCGAACGAACCCAGTGACACCGCTAGTGTGCAGGTATCACTAGTAGCTAGAGTAGACTAGTAGTTACTACTGCTACTACTACCACTATTACTACTATTACTACTCGACATACAATAAAATACAATCTATAACAATATACAAGAAAACAGGAACGAAGAACAAAGAACGGACGGTGAGCAACCGAGAGACGATCGAGAACCGACCGAGAGATGACCGAGAGACGACTGACCGTCAGGCAACACGAGTCTCGGCCCACACACCCTCACGACACTGTTAGCACGGTCACGCAGCCCCAACGGACACCGAGACCTTACCCGAGCAGTCCGAGCTCGCGAACGTCCTCGTCGACCGTCTTGAGCGCCGCTTCGGCGTCGGTAGTCCGCTTCGCCCCCGTAATCACGACTTTCCCGCTTCCGAACATGAGGACGACGACGCTCGGTTCGTCGAGGCGATAGACGAGTCCGGGGAACTGCTCGGGTTCGTACTCGACGTCTTCGAGACCGAGTCCGATAGCCAGCGCGTTCAGGTTGAGCGCCGCCCCGAGGTCGGCGCTCGAAACGATGTTCTGCACGGTGATGTCCGCGTCCTCGGGGACGGGTACGCCGAGGTCGGTGAACTCGTCGAACAGCGTTTCGATGGCCGTGCCCACGTCGTCGACGCTGTCCGCACCGGTACAGACGACTTTCCCAGACCGGAAGACGAGACACGCCGACTTCGGGTCTCGGGTTCGATACACGAGTCCCGGGAAGTTCTCGGGGTCGTAGTCCGTTCCGTCCATGTCGAGCGAGAGTCGTTCGAGGTCGAGTTCGACCGGAACCTCCGTCGAAGCGACGACGTTCTGAATCTCGATGGACCCGACGGCGTTCACGTGCGACATCTTGTGAATTAGTTGACACTCACTCGTCTTAAACTACCGGGGTCGTTCGAACGCGTTACTCACCGGACAACTGGCTAGTCGGGCGACTAACTAACATTCGAGACCGGCAGTCGGAAAAACAGTCGAAACCGGGCAACGCCCCGAACTTGGCAACAGTCGAAACGGGTGGCAACCCCGCCGAACAAATCCGATACGATGGTCCGAGACATCCGCTCTCTCGCGTGAATAACCAATGAATACCACCCTATCATAATTCTTTTCAGCGTCTTCTTCGATTACTCGCCATGGCGTTCACAGACACGATACACGACGAGGCCGACGAGTTCTGGTCGGCCGTCCTCGACCATCCGATGGTCGTTCGACTCGGGGAGGGGAGCCTCGACGAGGAGCCGTTCCGCTACTGGGTACGGCAGGACTACGTCTACCTCGTCGAGTACAGTCGCCTCTTCGCGCTCGGTGCCGCGAAGGCCCCGACGCTCGACTCCATGGGAACGTTCGCGAGCCTCCTCGAATCGACCGTCAACGAGGAGATGGACCTCCACCGGAGCTACGCCGCCGAGTTCGGCATCGACCTCGCCGAACTCGAAGCCACGACGCCGTCGCCGACGACTCGCGCCTATACTGACTTCCTCGTTCGCACCGCGACCCTCGGCTCCTTCGGCGACATCGTCGCCGCCCTGCTTCCCTGTATGTGGGGGTTCAACGAGACGGGACGCCGACTCGCCGACGCGGGGACTCCGGACCACGAGCAGTACGCCGCGTGGGTCGAGATGTACGCCGGCGACGAGTTCACCGAACTCACCGACTGGTGTAAATCGCTCATGGACGACGTGGCCGCGAGTGCGACCGAGTCGGACCGCGAACGCTACCGCGACCTGTTCCGCACGTCGGCGCAGTACGAGTACCTGTTTTGGGACGCCGCCTGGCGTCGCGAGGAGTGGCCGCTATGACCGACGCCGATCAGTCAGATTCGATTGATTCGCCCGACTCGTCCGAGGCGGACCCGTCGGCCCCCGAGACGTACGACGAGTTCGCCGCGTCGCGGTCGAACCCGCGCTTTACCGACTGGCTCCGCGAGCGCGCGGGCGACTCGTGGGACGACGCGACGAGACACCGACTGACGCGAGAACTCGCCGCCGACGAACTCGTAGACGACGTGTTCAGACAGTACCTGGTACAGGACTACGCCTTCGTGGAGACCCTCGTCGGCGTCTTCGGCCACGCCGTCGGCACCGCGCCGACCATGGAGTCGAAGTCGGAACTCGTCTCGTTCCTCGGCGTTCTCACCGACGACGAGGACGACTACTTCCTCCGGGCGTTCGACGCGCTCGACGTTCCCGAATCCGTCTACTCCGACCCCGAGACTACGCCGGCGACGCGCGCCTTTATCGACCTCCTCGAACGCGCCGCGGGGCAGGGCGGGTACGCCGAGACGCTGGCGGTGCTCGTCCCCGCCGAGTGGGTCTACCTGTCGTGGGCGACTGCCGCGGACGATACCGGCTCGAACCCCTCTGAATCACCCTCGCGGTTCTACCTCTCCGAGTGGATCGACCTCCACGCAGTCGACGACTTCGCGGCGTTCGTCGAGTGGCTCCGGACCGAACTCGACCGCGAGGGCGCGGCCGCCTCCCCGCGTCGGCAGCGGCGGCTCGAACAACTGTTCTGTCGCACGGTCGAACTGGAGGTCGCGTTCTTCGACGAGGCGTACGAACTGGCTCCGTCCGGCGACTTGACGGCACCTACGACTTCATCCGCGTCCTCGAAGTCGGGCGGTCGCTCTTCTCGACCGGGTGACGGTCGATGGTGAGTTCGACCGTCGCGCTCGGGCTGACCGTCGCGACGCTCGTCGCCTTTACCGGCGTCGGCGTGTGGTTCTCTCGCGGTCGCGTCGGCTCCGTCGAGGACCTCATCAGCGCCCGCGACTCCGCGGGGAGCCGGCGGACGACGGCGACGCTCGTCGCGTCCGTCATGGGCGTGTGGGTGCTCTTTTCGGCTCCGGAGGCGGGTGCGAGCTTCGGTATCGCGGCCGTCGTCGGCTACGCGGTCGGCGAGGCCGTCCCGATGCTCGTCTATGCCCGCCTCGGCCCGCGAATTCGGGAACTCATCCCCGAGGGTCACTCGCTGACCGAGTACGCCCACGCCCGATACGGGTCAGCGATGTACGCGTTCGTCCTCCTCGTGAGCGCGCTCTACATGTTCATCTTCCTCGCCGCCGAGTTGACCGGCATCGCGGGCGCGCTCTCGCTCGTCGCGGGCGTCCCGCAGTGGCAGACCGCGCTCCTCGTCGGCGGCTTCGTCCTGCTCTACACGAGTTACGGCGGCCTCCGCGCCAGCATCGCGACCGACGCGGTCCAAGCGGTCATCGTTATCCCGCTCTTGTTGCTCGCGTTCGCCGGCACGCTCGTCGCGCTCGGCGGTCCCGCCGCCGCCATCGACGGTATCACGGCGACGAACCCCGCGCTTCTCGACCTCGGTGCGGTCGCCGGCCTGCAGTTCGGCCTCGCGCTCGCGTTCGCCATCCTCGGCGCGGAACTCATCAACCAGACGTGGTGGCAACGCATCTACGCGGCCGACTCGTCGGAGACGGTCGGGCGGAGCTTTCGAACCGCGGCGCTCGCAAACGGCGCAATCGTGTTCGTCACCGCCTTCTTCGGCGTCGTCGCGGTCGGTAACGCCGCCGTCGTCACCGACCCCGCGAGCGCGGGCTACAACGCCGACGCCGCCTTCTTCGTCCTCCTCGGCGAGGCGTTCCCCGAGTGGCTCGTCCTCGCGGCGGTCCTCCTCGCGCTCCTACTCGTGATGAGCTCCATCGACACGCTGTTCAATGCGCTTTCGAGCCTCGTGACCGCCGACCTCGCCCGCCTGCTCGCGGAACCGAGCGACCGCCGCCTCGCGCTCGGGTCGAGAGCGCTCACAGTCGTCGTCGCGGTCGCCGCGATTTACGTCAGCCTCCGGGCCCAGAGCGTCCTCCGGCTGTTCTTCTTCGCCGACCTGCTCGGCGCTGCCGTCGCCTTCCCTCTCGTCTACGGGCTGTACTCGACGCGAATCACCGGCCCCGGCGCGCTCGCGAGCAGTCTCACCGGACTCGCCGTCGGCCTCGCGTTCTTCCCCGACCTCCGCGGCGTCATCACGTCGATTCCGGTCGTCGGCGGCCTGCTCCCCGCCGCCGACCCGCTGTATCTCACGTCCTTCGGCGGGGCGTTCGTGGTGTCGACGGCGGCGGCGCTCGTCGCCGCCCGACTCACGGACGCCGGGTTCGACCTCGGTCGGCTCTCGCGAGAGATTCGCCGGTTCGACGACGGCCGAACTGAGGCGCCGTCGTCCGATTGAGGCGCCGTCGTCCGACTCGCTCGCCTCACTATCCCGGCTGGACGACTTCAGTACTCGCTGACCGTCGCGGTCCCCACCGAGATTCGGACGAGTTCGTTTTCGGGCCACGCGGATTCTTCGGCCCCGTACTTCCGGTTGATTCGCTGGGTCGCGTCTTTCCGGGCGTCGTCGTCGGTGACGACGGTGGCCGTCCCGAGAATCGTCACCTTCCACTGCGCCTGTCCGTTCTCGTCTTTCTGGATTGAGAGCGCGACGCGCGGGTTCTCGCGGATGTTTTCGAGCTTTCGACCCGTGGTGAGCACCTCGATTACTCCGCGGTCGTCCGCGTAGTCGAACCAGACGGGTGCGACGTGGGGGCGGTCGTCGACGCTGGTCGCGAGGTGCGCCATGACCGGTTCGCTCGTCACGAGCGCCGCGGCGCGTTCGGAGAGGCCTGCCATATGCTAATTATCGTCGTGTCGGCGTAAAACGGTGACTTCGCTCCGGTTTTACAAACGCGAGGGTAGTCCCCGCGCTGCTGGCCGCGTCCCGTCGAGTCGCTGGTCGCGCCACGTCCCGCCTCGTGAACGCTCGCGACTCGCGTAGTCTCTGTCACCTCTCTGCCCTGTTCACTCGCTCCTAACGCCAGCCGAAACGCGGTTTGACTCCGTCCAAATTCGGTGAAAGGGGCCTCATAACGGGTGCATAACAAAGGGGTCAGACGCGACAGTTCAGGCACCCTACTCATGAGCATCGAGGTTCGACGGGCGACTGGAGACGACGTCCACGGCTGGGACGCGTTCGTCGAACAGTCCCCGCACGGCAACGCGTTCCATCAGTACGACGCGCTTGAGATTCAGGCGGCCCACGCCGGCGCGGAGTTGATACCGCTCGTCGGACGCAAAGGTGAGGAAGTCGTCGGACTGTTTCCGATGTTCCGCATCGACAAAGGACCAATCGCGACGGTGTTCTCGCCGCCGCCGGAACTGCGAGTCGCGTATCTCGGACCGGTCCTGTTGAACATGGACCACATGAAACAGCGAAAGCGCGAGGGCCGGCACCACGAGTTCATCGACGACTGCCTCGAATGGGTCCGCGACGAAATTCGACCGCGCTACACCCATATCCGCCTCGACGGCCGGTACGACGACCTCAGGGCCTTCTCGTGGAACGACTACGCGATAACGCCGCAGTACACCTACCACGTCGACCTCTCGCCCGGCGCCGACGACGTGTTCATGAGTTTCAGCAGCGACGCTCGGTCGAACATCCGGAACGCGCCCGACGACGCGTACACCATCGAGGAGGGCGGTCCCGAAGAAATCGAGCAAATCGTCGAACAGGTCGCCTCGCGCTACGAGGCACAGGGCATCTCGTACCGGTCGACCCCGTCGTTCGTCAAGGACCTCTACACCACCCTTCCCGAGGGACAGATTCGCCCCTACGTCCTCCGAACCGACGGCGAGTTCGTCGGCGGCATCCTCGCCGTCGACTACAAGGAGACGGTGTCGCGGTGGCAGGGCGGCGTGCGGACCGACGTGGACACCGACCTCGCCGTCAACGACCTGCTCGACTGGCACATCATGCGCGACGCGATGGACCGCGGGCGGACGACGTACGACCTCGTCGGCGCGAACAACCGCCGTATCAACCGGTACAAGGCGAAGTTCAATCCCGAACTCCACCCCTTCTACAGCCTCGAACGGAACGCGGCGGGAATGAAGACGCTCGCGCACCTCTACAAGACGATTCGGGAGGGCGTGTAACGGAGTACGGTTCGTCCCGAATTCCGTCCGGATATTGACTCAAGAAGTCCCAGAAACCCTACTAGTTACCCAACTCGGTGGTCGCACGGAAACCCGGGTTTACTCGTGTTCGAGTGCGTCGTACACGCCCCGGTGGTCGTCGCGGTCGGCCTTCGCGACGCGGAGAACGAGCTCTCGACGGATGTCTTCCATCACCCTGTCGAGTTCGGATTCATTGTTCGCGCCGTTTTTCGTTGCCATACGCCTACTGTGTCTTCCGTAGAGTTATTGCTTCGGGTCTGATGCGTCGTCGTCTAACTGGTCGAGTCCGTGCCGAACGAGTCCGTTTCGCCACTGTTCGACCACGTCATTGAGGTCGACTTCTTTGGTGTGTGTCCGGAGATAATCGATAACGCCGTCCTCGTCCGTGGCGGCTTCATCGGTTCCGAACTGCTTGAGAATCTCTCTGACTTCGTGGCCGTACTCCAATCGATACCCGTTGAGCAGGTAGAATACGACTGTCGTGTTCAGCGCGGTTCGTTTATTCCCGTCGACGAACGGATGGTTAGCGACGAGGAGTCGGAGTAGATGGTACGCTTTCTCGTGTATGGTCTCCGGTGCTGCGCCGAAGCTTCCCGTTTCGATATACTCCACGCGAACTCGATATCCCCCTCGCTCTGAACCCCGCGCGTCGTCTCCGCATACTCTGAAACGATGTCATCGTGTATCTCGACGACATCGTCGACGGTCGGGTACCAGAGTGGGCGACTCATTGAACGCTGTGTTCTCCCGGAGGCCGTATCACCGTTTCCTTCGACGCTGAAGTTAGAGCCCCGCGTAGGGGTCGGGCTTCGCCTCGGTCAGGCGGTCGACCTGCTCGTCCGTGAGGTCGATAGCGGCGGCTTCGAGGTTCTCGGTCAGTTGCTCGACCGTGCGCGCGCCGACGATGGGGGCCGTGACGCCGTCGCGGTGCATGAGCCACGCGAGCGCCGTCTGGGCGGGCGTCGCGTCGACTTCCTCGGCGACCGCGTCGAGTTCGTCGTGCACGTCGAAGTTCTCCTCCGTCAGATACGACTCCTCGAACCGGCTGGACTCCGCGGCGCGGGACTCGCCGGTGAGGCCGTCCTCGCGGGTGTACTTCCCGGTGAGGAAGCCCTGTCCGAGCGGACTCCACGGACAGACCGCGATGCCGTACGAGCGGGTCATCTCGAGGTAGTCCCCCTCGATTTCGCGGTCGACGAGGTTGTACCGCGGCTGGGCGACGGTGAACGGCTCCCAGCCCTCGGCGCGGGCGATTTCGTTCGCCTTCGCCACCTTCCACGCGTTCGGTCGGAGGGTCGACGCGCCGAGGTAGTGGACCTTTCCGTCCTCGACGAGGCCGTTGAGCGTCTTCATCATCTCGCGGGTGGGGGTCTCGTCGTCCCAGCGGTGGATGTAGAGCACGTCCACGTAGTCGGTGTCGAGGCGGTCGAGTAGGGCGTCGATGCGGTGCCGGATGTTCTTCCGGTTCGTCCCGCGGCTGTTCGGGTCGCCGTCGCGAATCTGCCAGTAAATCTTGGACGCGATGGTGAACCGCTCTCGGTCTCGGTCGTCGAGCCAGTCGCCGATCCAGCGCTCGCTCGCGCCGCCGCCGTAGATGTCCGCGGTGTCGATGAAGCGTCCGCCGGCCGCCTCGTAGGCGTCGAGCAGTTCGTGCGCGCGCTCCTCGTCGATTTCGACGTTGCCCTGTTCGGTCTCCTTGCCGAACCGCCACGTCCCGAACTGGAGTTCGCTCGTCTGGAGGCCCGTCTCGCCGAACGGCACGAAGTCCAGGTCGATGTCTTCGGGTGTCGTCATGCCCGCACAGATACGCCGAATCGACGCAAAAGCGTTGGGTAGCCGGAAGGCGATTGGGGTGAGTCGCCCCGCGTTCCGCCGTCAGGCGTTCGCGCGAATCAGCGATTCCAGTTCGTCGCGCACCTGGCTCGCGTCGGTGGTCCGGACCGTCGTCTGGACCGTCCGCTCGTCCAAGTCGCTAAGCTCGCTCAGCACGCCGCCGCGACGGTCGACTTCGAGGTGCAGTTCGAGCGCGTCTTCGCCCGGTCGCGGCACGACTTCGAGCTCGTCCAACTCGCCGGCGAACGGCCCCGACGTGGGTCGGAACTCGAACTCCTGGACGAAGCGCCTGCTCGCGGTGAACACGCCGTGGGGGTCGGCCTCGCACTCGGCGCTGTGCAGCGAGAAGCCGAGGTCGTCGAGCGCGTCGAAGACGGCCTGAAGCCGCGGCGTCGGCTGGACGTTCAGGTAGTCTTTGTCTTCGGGGTCGACGGCCAACTCGATGTCGAGTTCGGTTTCGACCCACACGTCGACGTTCCCGAGAGTGACGGGCGTTCCGCGAGGGATGTCGAGCGAGACCGATCGCGTCTCCCGCTCGTCCGGTTGGATAGTGAGGCTTTCCGCGAGGGTGTACTGCGCGATATCCACCTCTCGGTAGCCCTCTTCGGTCCGGTAGCGGGTCTCCAGTTCGAACCGAATCTTCCCGATTTCCTGTTCTGTCGAACCCCCTTCGATGCGCACTTCTGCATCGACCGTCTCGCCGGCGCGGACGGTGTCGGAGGGGAGAACGGTATCGACGGTCGCGTTGCCGATTCCGATTCGTGCGAGGACCTTCTTCATGATGCACACCGACCGTCTCGTTCGCGGTGTAAGTATCTCGTGGCTCGCTACTTTCCGAGCGACAGTTGATCTCCTGTGCGACCGATTCGTTGATGCACACGCGTCGAGCCTCCAGAGGATATGGACTTGTCTCCCGACCGGGACTTGTTGACCCGCCTCAAAAAATATAAGAATTATGAATTTTGTGACGGGTGAGAAATTCAAAATTGTATAATAGCCACCGAACCAGTTCCCTCAGGTGATTTTGATAGTGTCCAGATATGACAGCTAAATATCTATTTACCCGCCGACATTGTCTATCACCCGAGGTGTTCAGAAGTGACAACAAAACCACGAACTCGACGAGCCGTCCTTCGGAACGCGGCGGGACTTGTGGGTCTCGTCGCGTTCGCCGGCGTCGGCACCGCGGGTTCGACCGCGAAAAGCCAGTTCGACGACGAAGACGGCAACGGTATCCCTGACGAGGGGGAGGTCGTTACCGGCGCGTACAAGTCGGTCTTGGCGTACGAGGGCGAGTACGGTTCGGGAGCGTATCCGCAGGAAGACTGGTACTGGGACCTCGGCGACGGTCGGGTCAGCGGGACGGTCGACAGCATCGACGAGCTTGACCAGGACCGTCTCACCGTCTGTGAGTACAAAGTCCAGTACCGGGGAACGTACGCGAACGACCCGTTCTTGGACACTGGCTGGGTCAGAAACCAGATCAACTGCCGCGGCTACGACGACAACGGGAACTACAACTACAACATCGTCCACGAGACGGACCCGCGGTACACGGGCGACCGCCCGCCCGCGTTCGGCGGCGACTGGGAGTACCAGACGTACGTCGTCTCCGGCGTCGGTAATCAGGTCACCCGGCCGACGTCACCACCGGGACAATAAGTCGCCGTCATCGCGATGAGTTCGTCTCGCTTCGGCTTTTTTGTCGACGGTCCGCACTCGCGCGCCTCACAGCCAAGCGCGACACGCCTCACGTCACGTACACGTCGCCTTCGACTTCGTAGAGGTAGCCCTTGTTCAGGAGTTCGTCGACGGTTTCGGGGTCTTCGCCCGCCGAGCGCACCCGACGGCGCGCGTCCGCCACGGGCATCCCCGAGTCGCGGTCGGCGACGAGAGGCCGAAGGTGTTCGAACGCTCGCGTCGCGCGAGGAGAAAGCGGCGTGTGTCCGCCCTGTTTCGATGTCATCGAGTCCTCTATTCGCGACCACGGAACGCTCCGTAAAGAAGGTGGGTGCCGATTCGGTCTGCGGGGTGGCCGGGTTCCGACGCGCTTCCCTCTCCGTTTTCGACTCGTTGGGTAGCCCCGCCCGAGCCAACCCATTGGCCCCGTTCTCCATATCGGCGGTGCTGCCGGAAACGGTGTACCAGCCGACCTTCTCGCCGCGAAGGGAGCTCACCGTGCACACTGCGAAACGGTAGTTCTCGGTACAACCGAGCCAGAGTGTATCCTCACCGCTGTCCGAACCGGTGACCCCGAGTGGACGAGAATCACCTCCGACGGTGGGCGATGACACGCTACCGGCTGAACCATGATGGCTGTTAACATCGTGGAGCACGATATCTGCGTATGTCTCGTCACGTGGCTTCCTTCGACATCGACTCAAAGACCGATTCGTACGCCGCTCGACGCATCCTGGAGCGCGTCTACGATACGATACGGGAAGAGTCATCGAGCGGCCGAGGGGACTCGACCGACACAAGCGAACTCCTCGAATCGTTCAAAACGCTTCGAGACGCAGCGAAACGTCCAACGGCAGGCAAGCTAACCATCACCTACGAACAATACGACGACGGATTCGAGAACTGAGTTCGCGGAACATCCGCCGCCGGAAGAGACGCGCAGCCTCAGTGTGCGGTCCGCCAGCGTCCCCCAAGCTCCTCACGTTCGCGGTCAGTATACTCTCCACTCCGAAAGACGGTCACACGGCCGTTCTCTTCGCTCAGCGTTACACTGGCAAGGACTTCTTCCCGGAGAGACACTTCCAACGCACTGAGATGTTTGGTTCCCATCCAAGCGGCAGAGGCGATGGGTGTCTCTTCGACCGCTTCAGTAGTATTTGGAGTCCGAACGCGAACCATCTGTTCTTGGATTGTCTTATCCGCGGCAATGACGACTGCTCCATCGCAGCTGAATGCCACGTTGCGGGCTGCATCGATGAACTCGTTGGATGTGATACCGACTGACCGGCACTGTTCGACGGGCCACGTGTTGTCTCCCAGTGGATCGGTGTATCTTCCGAAATCGATGTCAGCGACGACAATAAAATAGAGACTCGGTCCGGTCACGTACGGCTCGTCCCACCGGCTGAAAGAGAGACTCAAACTCTCCGCGACATATCTGAGGATGTCGATAGTCTCCGGGATTGTGGCGTACTCCGCCTGACCGTCGTTGGCTTTTACGATAGCTCTCTCACCGACATACTCGATGTACGGGGAGACTCTGTTTGAATGCTCTGCCCGTGATAGAGACGCCTGAGGTACACCACCGCTACTGACGCACCTACCATCCGTGGACACTGTACAAACACTCATTCGCCTTGCACACCTTCTAGAAGCATGGCCGAGTTCCCAGACGAACGACAACTCGTACTACGGGCGCGTTCCCAGTTGGACCAGTGGACGAGAAGTGCCAGGATGGAGGCGTACACTGAACTGTTCGAGGGTGACGACCCCATCCTCTCCCTCGAAGAAGTGCAACTGCTCGATGCGCTCGACTCCGAACTGGAACGAGAGGGAGGCGATGGTGTCTGGGGGACCGATCAGTACGGAATCCACACGGCGGGAACCTCGAGTTCGGACACCTCACTCGGCGTCGTCTGCGTGTATCACCCACAGATCACCAAAGACTCCGTCCTCCGTGGGGCAGACGACCTCGACGACGAGGCCGAAGAGCGACTCAACGCGGCACTCTGGCGGTATAGTGAGCGGGTTGCGACGCTCATCGAAGAGAAACTCCACGAGTTCATCCGTCGAACACAGAGCTGAGGTTCGTCTCGCCGCTTTTACTACACTGCCATCGGTGTGCGACTACCGTCTGGTTCGTCCGCGTTCCGGTGCGAGATTTAAAAATACGTCTTCCTCAGCCCCGCACTCCGGACAGGCGTGCATGAAGTGGAATCCGTCGTCATCGCGCTTTTCGCTCCGACACTCCGACTGAGCGCGGGCTTCGTTCCCGCATACTGGACGGTGTTCGGGATGGTCCGGGAGATATGTGCTCACGAACTCGATGAACGATTTCGTCCCGTGACGGTCGACCGACCACACTGGTAGTCCGTCGATCGACGCCGACCAGCCTTCTCGTGGGAGGGTGAGTTCGTCACCCGCTGAGCCACCACCCGTAGAGGTGCTCTTGAGACTCGGCGTCGGATTGCTTCTTCGATTGACCGTACGTCTTCCCCTTGAGGAGTTGGCGTTCGACCGCGTTTGCGGCGAGTCGGAGTGCGTGGGTGGCGCCGTACCCTTCGCCGTCGGCCGTGAAGTACCCGCGGTCAGTAACCAGTCGAATCCGTGCCAACACGAGTGGTACGCCCCGGCTCTGTTCTTTGTGTTCCTGTAGTTCGATACTGGCCTTGATGACGCTCATCTCGCCGTACTTCGAGGTGACGCTCTCGATCAACGCGGAGACGTCGTCGTAGTCCATCCCCTCTAGCAAGTCGAGTCCGAACACCTGCACAGCATTCCGGTCGTCGCGTTCCCAGGTGAGCGCCTCAATAACGTCCGTCTTGGTGATGATTCCGACTGGCTCGCCCGTTTGGTCGGCCGTGACGACGAGCGACGAGACCTCGTGTTCGAACATCGTTTCGACGACCTCGTCGAGCGGGGCGCTTCGGCGGACCGTCACAACTACATCGGACATCAGATTTCGGACCGGAAGGTCGAGCATCCGGTCGGAGTCGCCCTCGCGAGCACCGAACCCGCCGTGAGACCCCCCAGAGCGTCCGCGGCCACCGAAACTGCCCGACGACCCTCCCTGGCTCTTGCTTCCACCTCGCGTCGTGAATTCGATAACGTCGTACAGGCTTACGATTCCCACGAGTTCGTCCCCGTCGATAACGGGGAGATGGGCGATACCGGACTCTCGAAGCAGGTTAAGCGTTTTTCCGATCGTCGCCTCGGGCGTCGTGCTGACGAGTTTCGTCGAATACGCGTCTTCGACGGTCACGGCATCGAGAAACGGACGCACGGCTTCGAGGATAGCATCTGCGGTCACCACACCGAAGATACGGTCTTCATCGAGTACGGGAAGCGTTTTAGCGTCGCTCCCGATCATGAGTCGCGCGACCTCCCGAACGTCCTCTGTGCGTTCGACGGTCGGGACGTGCTGGACCTGCGAGCCGACCTTTGCGGAGGGCTGATTGGACGAGGAGGCCAACTGTCGGCGGCTGACAACACCTCGATACTCGTCACCGTCGGTCACCACGACGGCATCGAGTTCTTGATTCTCGAATGCGCCGGCGACCTTCGACAGCGGCGTCCCGATATCGAACTCGGTGAACTTCGTGGAGAGAATTTCAGAGATATTCATGAGTAACTCTCTAGACAGAGCGGTGCAGGACGGTTATGCCTGTCCCACCCTTTCGTTGAGTGGTAGAGGCGTCCGAATGGCGAGGTTAGGGCGACGGAGAACGCCGGCAGTCCGACGAGAAGGCTACACCCGACGGCGACGACGCCTATCGCTAGCACACTCACGTCGCCACGAGGCAGGTGAGTGCGTTCAACCGCCGAATCCGGCCGAGTGATGTCCGCGACTCGGTCTGTGCGAACGCACCTCCTTCGCGAGTCGTCGGTGCGCCACCCGCGCGGCAGTACGTTCATCCCTACTCACCACGAAGTGTTCTCTCATGCCGGTCACCGTTCTCGTCGCCTTCGATGGCTCTCCGCTTTCGGCGCGCGCGCTCGCATACGCCATCGAGACCTTCCCGGACGCGTCCATCACGTCGATGTACGTGATTAATCCGCTCGACTCGGTTATCGACGTGGAGGCCGGCGGCTTACCAGTCGCCGAAGACTGGCACGAGCAATCTTGGAATACGCCGACGACCACGACATCGATCAGATCGTCATGGGCAGCCACGGTCGCTCGGGAATCGACCGTGCGCTCCTCGGGAGCGTTGCCGAGACGGTTACCCGCCGAGCGCGGATTCCGGTGACGATCGTCAGTTGAACCATTCGGACCAGAAGGACGCGAGGGCGGTCGACAGTGGGGGCCCGCTTCGTCTGCACTCAGATAGGGACACGATGACAGACCGACAATACAGAATCAGGATGCAGTGTATGGAGAGACCGCGTGACCGTTACTGAATCGTCCCCGCTCTCGACGTGTGCTGTCCAAATCGAGCGACGAGGCGGTCGCGGCGAAGCGGGAGCTCGAGCCCTCGAACGATACCTCCGGGACACGCCCGGCGTCCACGACATCGACGTCTCGTTCCGAACGGGGAGCGTTCGAATCACCTACGACGAGAGCGTCACCTCGGAGGAACAGCTTCGAGAAGCGGTTCGCGACCGCGACGTCTCGATTCGGGACGACCCCGACACGACACCCGACGAGGCGACCACCCGCTCGGACCTCAGGCGGGAGGCCGTGTTCGTCGGGCTGACGCTGGTCGGCATGGTGACCGGCCTGGCGACGGGATGGCTCGGTGGACCGTCACTCCTCATGTGGGCCGGCTACGGCGTCGCGTACGCCTTCGGTGGCTGGTACGGGCTCAAGGGGGCGATCGAGACGCTCCGTCACGGCGCTGTCGACATCGACCTGTTGATGATCGTCGCCGCGCTCGGGGCGCTCTCTATCGGCGCACCGTTCGAGGGAGCGATGCTGCTCTTCCTGTTTTCGCTGTCGAACACGCTCCAACACTACGCGATCGGCCGCTCGCGCCGGGCGATCAAGTCCCTCGTCGAGATGCGGCCGGACGAGGCGCAGGTCCTCCGCGATGGTGAGGAGGTTACGGTTCCCATCGAGGAGGTCGCCGTCGGCGACGTGTTCGTCGTCCGCCCCGGCGACAGAATCCCGCTCGACGGCATCGTCACGTCCGGCGAGGGAACGGTGGACCAAGCCTCGCTCACCGGCGAATCAGTTCCCGTACCCAAGGTGCCCGGTGACGAGGTGTTCGGCGGCACGATAAACGAGAGCGGGAGCCTCGAAATCGAAGTCACGCGGCAGGCACACGAATCGGCGATCAGCCGCCTCATCCACATGGTCGAACGCGCCCAAAGCGAGAAGGCCCCGACACAGCGGCTCATCGACCGTCTCGAACAACCGTACGTCCTCGGCGTGTTCGGGCTCACGATTGCAGCTATCGCCGTTCCGGTCGCGCTCGGGAACGAGTTCACCGGGACGTTCTACCGCGCGATGACGCTCATGGTCGCCGCCTCGCCGTGTGCGGTCATCATCTCGACGCCCGCGGCAGTCCTCTCAGCTATCGCCTCCGGAGGCAGACAGGGCGTCCTGTTCAAGGGCGGCGAGCACGTCGAGACCGCCGCGCGCATCGATGCGGTCGCCTTCGACAAGACCGGGACGCTCACGCAGGGGGACACGCAGTTGACCGACGTGTTCGTCCGTGACGACGCGGCGGACGAGACGCTGACCGAGGACGAACTCCTCTCTGTCGTGGCCGCGGTGCAGGCCCGTTCGGAGCACCACCTCGCCCGCGCGACGGTGCGGGCGGCAGATGCTCGGTCACTCGACGTCCCCGACGCGGAGCGGTTCCAGTCGGTCGCCGGGAAAGGGGTCAAAGCGGACGTCGACGGCACGACGACGCACATCGGGAACCGCAGTTACTTCGAGACCGTCCTCGGGGACGCGGCGATCGACGGTCTCGAACCGGGCCTCGACCGTCTCCAGACGTTAGAGGAAGAGGGGAAAACGAGCGTCCTCGTCGCCCGAGAGCGCCACGGCGACGTCAGCGTGTCGGGGTGGCTCGCCTTCACCGACACCGTTCGCCCCGGCGCGGCCGAGATGATCGACGACCTCCGCTCGCTCGGCGTGGAGCACATCGTCATGCTGACGGGCGACAACGAGCGCGTCGCACAGCGCATCGCCGACGAAGTCGGCATCGACGAGGTACAGGCCGAACTGCTCCCGGAGGAGAAAGTGGCGACCATCGAGGGCCTGGTCGGGCGATTCGAGAACGTGGCGATGGTCGGCGACGGCGTCAACGACGCGCCGGCGCTCGCCACGGCGACCCTCGGCATCGCGATGGGCGGCGCGGGAACCGACGTCGCGCTCGACACCGCCGACGTGGTGCTGATGGGCGACGACCTCAGCAAGATTCCCTACGTGCTCGGTCTCGGTCGCAGGACTCGCCGGACGCTCACCATCAACCTCGCAATCGCCTTCGGCGCGATTGCACTCATGGTCGGTGCGATCCTCCTCCGAGGAATCCCGCTCCCGCTCGCAGTAGTCGGCCACGAGGGCTCGACGGTCATCGTCTCACTGAACGGTCTTCGGCTGCTCGGCTTTCGTGGGTGAGTACGTCACGGGCGACGGAGGCGAACTCCCCCCGGTCGCTCGGAGGACCGCCGGCCTGTTGCGATGACGAGAGGCCGGCGGACTTTCCCACCCGCCCGTTCATCTACACGCAGGCCGTACGTTCCAGTATGAAGACGATTCACCGGTTCCTCGCGGCTGCGGGCTTCGTCGCGCTGTCCGGTATCGTGAGCTTGCTTGCCGCGCCATCGCTCCCCGCTGAGCTCGTCACGAACTGGGGGTCGGGTGGCGAGCCCAACGGGACGATGCCGAAGCTGCTTGCCCTCTGGCTCATTCCCGCTCTGACCGCGGGGCTCCTCCTCACGTTCGCCGCCATCCCGCGAATCGACCCGCTCCGAGAGAACATCGCCGAGTTCCGGTCCTACTACGACTGGTTCGTCGTCATCTTCACCGTCTACATGTCCGTCGTTCACGTCGGCATCGTCGCCTTCAATCTCGGCTACGAGTTCGACTTCACCTCCCTGATTCTCGTCGCCGTGGCTGGGCTGTTTTATTATAGCGGCGTCGTACTCGCGCACGCCGAGCAGAACTGGTTCGTCGGTATCCGGACGCCGTGGACTCTCAGTAGCGAAGAGGTCTGGGCACGGACTCACGCACTCGGCGGCCGACTCTTCAAACTCACCGCCGTCCTCACGCTCGTCGGTCTGTTGTTCGGTGACTACGCGCTCTACTTCCTCCTCGTTCCTGCGCTTTTGACAGCCGGCGTTACCGTCGTCTACTCGTACTACCTGTACGAGCGAATCGACGGAAGCTCGGATACCGCCCCGGGCTCGAATCTGTGAGTCACTCTGAGAGCAACAGGAGCGGCGTGCTGAATAGCGCGGCTGGACGTCGCACCGGTCGCTTTTTTCGCATCGTTTAACGCGAACCGGCCGTCTGGTGGATGGGCGAACCTACCTCTCGGTTGGACGACTGTCGTTGGTTACGTTCCAGTCTCCTGACGACTCCCGCGGTCCCGTTCGCCCTCACTCCCACGGGTTCGTCCCCAGCGCGTGGACCAACAGAATCGCCCCGACGGCGATGCCGACGAGGACGAGCGCGACCGGGAACGCGGCGTCGAGGCCGGTCGAGAGGTACGACACCCAGATCTGCACCGGGAGCGTCCGCGGGTAGTACGCCAGCATGAGCGTCGCGCCGAACTCGCCCATCGCCCGCGCGAACGTCAGGGTCACCCCGGCGAGGATGCCCTGCTTCGCCAGCGGGAGCGTCACGCGCCGGACGCTCCCGATGCGGTCCTCGCCGAGCGAACGGGCCGCCGCTTCGAGTTGCCTGTCCACGCCGTCGAAGGCCGTCTTCGCGGTCACGACCAGAAACGGCGAGGCGACGTAGGTCTGCGCGAGGACGACCCCGACCAGCGAGCGCGTCAGCGGGACGCTCGTCAGCTGACCGAGGCCCGCGGGGCCGACCAGCTTGAGCAGTAACATCCCGCTGACGACCGGCGGGAGGACGAGCGGGAGCATGACCATCGCCAGAATCACGTCGCGGCCGCGGAACGACGTGCGCGAGAGCCAGTAGGCCAAGGGGAGGCCGAAGGCGACGGCGACCAGCGTGCTCAGTGTCGCGGCGACGACGGAGTTGGTGGCGGCGGTCACAACGACGTCGCTCGTCACGTCGCCGACCAGCGACGCCGGCGACTGCGCGAGGACGAGCGCGCCGATGGGAAGCAGGTAGTAGACGAGGAGCATCCCCGCGAGAAGCAGCGTCAGGCCTCGCCACGTCTCGGGCAGGAGCCGCGTGACGCCGCTCTCGCGGCTGTTAGGCTCTCGGTGGGACATCTCCGAAGTAGTGTGGGTGGCTCGCGCGCACGGCGAACCCGGAGGGTTCGAGGAACTCGCCGGCGGTCCTGACGAGCGCCTCGAACACCGATTTCGACGCCGCCGTGTCGGTTCGTCGCGTCGCGGCGTACCGGATTGGGCCGCCGCGGACGGTGATACCCTCCGGGAGCGTGTAGGAGACCGTCGCGTACGCCGACGCGTGTTCGGGGTCGCTCAGGTTGATTTCGGCCGGGAGTTCGAGGTACGGGTAGTCGCGCTCGACGGCCATGCTCCGGTAGACGAACGCCGCGTCGACGCCGCCGGCGTCGAACTGCGCGAGCAGTTGCGTCTCGGGGTATATCTGGTCGCGGCGAAGCAGGTCGGTGGCGAGTGCCGGCCGGTCGTAGTAGTCGGCGGCGAGCGCGAGCGCGAACCGCGTCCGGTAGCCCAGCGGGTCGAGGTCGGGGTCGGTTCGGCCGAGGCTGACGTCGTCGAGGAGGGCGTCGGGCCACGACGCGGCGTCGGCGACTCGCTCGCCGCCGTCGGTCTGGGGGTTGTACGCGACGACGAGCGCGTTGTTGGCGAACGTCGCGTACCACGGGACAGAAAGCGGCGCGTCGAACAGCGTCGTGTCCGCGAGGACGACGATATCGGGGTCGCGCTGGTCGTCGGCGACCATCCGCGCCACGCGGGCGGAACCGTGTGCCTCGACCTCCACGCGGGTTCCCTCCGGGGGCTCGAACTCGGCGGTGAGCGCCCGCTGGAGGCTCCCGGCGGCGAGAATCGACACGGTCGGCGTCGACCCCGCTCGACCGAGACAGCCCGCTGTCGCGGTGAGGCCGGTCGCGGCGACCCCGCCGACGGACGCGAGAAACGCCCGCCTGCCCGACCCACTGGCGGACTCATCGGTGTTCTCCGCCGCGTCCGTTCGGGCCGGCCGATTCCGTCTCTCTCGCGTCATCTGGTCAGGGTTTCTTGGAGGTGTCTTCGAGCGATTCGGGGTCGGTAGACGGGTCGAGCGCGCGCGCCTCGACGGCGCGGACGCCTTTCACCGTCCGCGACCCGTCAATGTCGGGCGCGATAAAGCGCGTCTCGTAGCCGTGCTCCTCGCCTATCGGCGTCCCGTCGCGGGCGTAGGCGAGCACGGCGTCGAGAGCGTCGTACACGTCGATACAGACGCGATAACCGTCGGCGCTCTCGACGACGAGGTGCGTCGTCTCGTCGTCGAGGCCGACGTCAGCGAAGAGGTCGAAGATCGGAATCCCGGTCCACGTCGCGGTGTGTCGCGTCCCCGACGCGCACGCGACCGTCACCGTTCGGTCCTCGGCGGGGAAGTCGAGTAACTCCGCGCCCGACAGCGACGCTCGGCCGTCGCCGCGGAGGAGAATCGGCTCGGACGGGGCGGTCGCCGGACGCGACCGGTCGTGTTGTGCGTGCATGTGTATTCACTAGTCCGATATTGGTTGACTCTAACGGTGTGTGTAACCTCAAACAATTAAGGGTTTATAAACGTCTGAAAATGAATCCCCCGACGTGCTGGGTGGACGGACGTCGGAACCCGCGTGGGCGGTTTCGACCTGATTACGAGTCGGTCGGTCAACGTCGGGGGCGGTCGTGTCGGTTCTCGAATTCCGGAATTCCCCTTCCATCGACGACTCTCAGCCCCTCGAACTACGCCGCGTCGGTCGATTCCGAAGTCCGTACATTCATTGTTCCGAGAATATACGTTTAATCTACATGTTCGAGGTCCAGTCCGAACTGGCGGTGTTCATCCTCCTGATGCTCGTCTGGACCGTCTTCGTGCTGTATTCGGCCTCGGTGTTCACGTGGTTCGTCGAGGTGCTCGTCCTCGCGTGGCGACAGACCGTTCCCGCAGACGACGTCGCCTACGGCTACGACGACATCCAAGTGCGCATCATCACTATCGACGCGGCGAACATCGTCCAATCGACGGTCAACGCGGTTCCCGACGACCTCGCCGACGTTCGAGTCATCGCGGAGAACCCGATTTCGGTCGACGGCGCGACGGTCCACGCCGTTCCCGAGGAGTTCACCTGCACGGCGTCTCACAAGGGCCGCGCGCTCGAATGGGCGCGCCGCGAGGTCCCCTGCGACAAGGAGTTCGTCCTCTACCTCGACGAGGACACGCTGATGGCGAACTTCGAGGGGTTGCCGGAGGGCGACATCATCCAGATAACCGAACTGCCGGTGTACACCGGGTCGTGGGTGACGTACCTCTCGGAGGTGTTCCGCATCGGTTACCAGCGCGAACAGCGGGCGTTCGGCCGCTTCAGCTTCCCGCTGTACGCGTGGGGCGGCGGCATCGCGATTCGGACGAGCCTCGAAAACCGCATCACGTGGGACTCGAAGACCATCACCGAGGACACGGACTTCGCGTGGCGCGCCGCCGCCGCCGCCGACCTCGATTTCAGCGTGCTGAACTGCAAGTTCCGCAATCAGGCCCCGCCGTCGGTGATGACGATGCTCAAGCAGCGTCGCCGGTGGTTCTCCGGGACGCGACAGGATTCGGACCTCCTGCCGCTGCACTATCAGATGTTCCTGCAGTTCCGCCTCGTCGCGTGGGGCTTTTCGCCGCTCATCCCGGTGATAACGTTCATCACGTTCCTCGTCCCCGGCGCGCTCCCGGACCTGATGCTCTATCGGGTCGGCTCCCTTCTCGAGTTCGCCACGCTGTTCGTCGTGACGGGGGCCGGCGTGGCAAGTTACTGGTCGGAGTCGAAACTCACGCTCCTCGCGGTCCCGTGGACACCGATTCTCGTCGTTCTCAACACGGCGGGCGCGCTCTGGGGGTTCGTCTCCCCGGTCGAGCACTTCGCCGTCACGACCAAGGTGCCGCTGGAGACGGTCGAAAAGCGCAACCCCGCGTTCGAGCCCGGCTCGCTCACGAAACACGACGGGCGGAACGACTTACCCGAGCGGCTGGACGTGAATCGACTCACGAGCGGGCTCCGGGAGTCTGTTCACGTCTTTGACGATTGACCGCGGCGATTGCGTGCCGAACCATTCCCGATCGGCATCCGATGACCACTCTCCTGGGGCTGACTCCCGCGCCGTGACAATCGAGCCACCGTTTGATGCGCTCACGGTACGTCTACTCGCGTATGAACGCGCACGCGAACACCGGTCCCGACCGCGCTCGCAAACACGAGCCCTTTCCGGCGTACGGACCCGTGGACGCGGCGCTCGGGTTCGTCGTCTTCTACCTGTTCGTCGAGCGCGCCACGCCGACTATCGTCGACACCGTGACGGGTGTCGTTCCCGGGCTCTCGGCGTCGGCGGTCGGCTTCGGACTCGCGGCGTTCCTGTGGTTCATCTTCGTCGTGACGACGCTCGACCAACTCCGCCGGCAACTCGCGGCGCTCGGGGTCGTCGCCGGGGACGCCGGCCGACTCGACCGCGTAGCGTCGGGACGGGCCGTCCCCAGCGTCCCGCGACTTCTCCTGTACGGCGTCGTCACCGTCGTCGGCGGCTCTATCGCCGTGCTCACGTTCGACCGCGCCGTCGACGCGGGCATCGCGTTCATCCGACTCGTCACGGGCCTCGGTGCCGGCGTATTCCCGTTCGGCGCGGTCCCGCTCGTCGAGTTCCTCGTCATGGTCGTCTTCTTCGTCTCGTTCGGCGCGGCGACGCACTCGCTCGACAGGGTGGTCATCGGGAGCGTCAGGACCGCGTTCGCGACGGTCCGCCCGTAAACCCGTCAGCGGACACGACGTTCTCTCCGACGAGACGTATCGAACCACAAGACTGTTATCCTAGTTTTCTGATTGACAGAGACGAGAGTCCCCATGAAGCGTCGTACGTTCCTCCAACTGACCGGCCTCGGGGCCGTCGGCGGACTCGCCGGCTGTCTCGGTTCGAACTCCCCTCCCCCGCGAAAGTCGAGCGTCGTCTCCGAGTTCGAGGTCTCCGACGGCTCGCTCGTCGTCGACCTCGCCGACCAGACGTGGGTGATGTCCCGCTACGAAGCCGCCGACCAGTCGTCGCTGTCAGGGTTCGACCCGCAGTCGCTGGCCGCGCTCAGCCCCGTCGGGGTTGCGAGCGCGAAAGGCAAGGGCGGCGGCGGTGGCGGCCGCGGCGCGACCGGCCGCGGCACGGGCGGCTACGCCTCCGCCCCGCGGACGGTCCACGGCCACGCGTGGTACCACGGCGGCGACTACGCCGACGACTGGTACGAGAACAACGCCGGCAAAGTGAGTCGATTCCCCGTCGGCGTCGCCGCGCTCGGCATCGCCTACCTCGGATCGACCGCGGCGATGCGAGACGACGCGCCCGACGCCGGCCCGGTGCCGTGGGACCGCGAGATACAGGACCCGAACGATACCGTCCAGTACGACATCGACGACGGCAGCCAGTTCGGACAGGACGGCTGGTACCGCGTCGGCGCGCACGTCGTCGGCGACGACGTGAACCACGACTTCCGCTGGGAGTGTTACGACCTCGAAGTCACCGACGGTATCGGTGACGCGGGGTACTCCATCGAGGAAGAGTGGAAAGTCTCTCCGCGCATCTGAGCGCGGCTGAAGCGCGCTTTCCCTCGCCCTCTATAACTCACCCACTCGCCCTCCATCGATGTCCAACACGCGAACCGACACGGCGACGCTCCTGACGCTCACCTTCGTGGTGTCGTTCTGTAGCTTCGCCTACGAGTTCGTCTACTCGGAACTGCTGACGGTGATGTACGGCGGGACGGTCACCCAGTACGTCATCACGGTCGGGCTGTACTTCTTCAGCCTCGGCATCGGCGCGGCGCTCTCGGACGACCTCGACGGCGCGACCCTCGGCGGGAACTTCTTCCGCACCGAGGTGCTCCTGGCCGCGGCCGCGCCCGCGGGCTTCCTGCTCATCGTCGGTCTCAACAGCGTCCGCATCCCGCAGGCGGTGCCCGCGGAGGTCATCTGGACCGTCGCCCGCCTCCCCGTCGTCGTCGTCGGGTTCCTCTCGGGGTTCGAACTCCCGCTTTTGACCCGCATGTTCGACGAACTCGGCGACGACGGGTCGGCGACGCCCTCGTGGCTCCGAACCGCGGGCGCGCGAATCCACGATTTCGTCGTGGCCGCCGTCGGCACCCTCTGGACCGTCGAGCGGACCGAGGGCCGCAGGAGCGGCCTCTCCGTCATCCTCGCGATGGACTACGTCGGCGGCCTCGCCGGTGCCGTCGTCTACGCCCGCGTCCTCTACCCGGGTCTCGGCCTCATCCCGACGATATTCGTGCTGGCGCTCCTCAACGGGGTCGCCGCGCTCGTCTTCGTCGCCCACTTCGGCGAGTGGTCGTGGTGGCCCTTCAGCGACGCCGCCCCGTCCGCAAGCCCCACCTCGTCCGCCAGCGCCGACCCCGGCGGGAACGCGACCGACAGCGCCCGAGCCGACCGGTCGCTCTCGGCCGCGCGTGTCTCGAAGACGCTCCTCGTGGTCTGCCTCCTCTTGACGGCGACCTACGCGGGCGTCGTCGCCAAGCACGACGTCGCCGACGAGCGCCTGTCGCAACTCTACCTCGAACAGCAGATAGAAAACGAGTACCCGCCGGGCGCGATGCGCGCGACGGTCACCTCGCAGGAGACGACCACCTACCAGCACGTCATCCGGTACAACCGCACGTGGACCGGCACCGGCCCGAATCCGCACTTCGACGGGCGGACGGAACAGTGCCTCCGGCTCGGCGCGGCCGTCCAACTCTGCGAGAGTTGGGCCGACAGCTACCATCGGGGGCTGGTCGACGTGCCGATGTCGCTGGTCGACCCCGGTCCGGAGACCAAGGTGCTCGTCGTCGGTGGCGGCGACTGGATCGCGATCGACCACCTGCGGGAGTACGGCGTCACCGTCGACCACGTCGACCTCGACGGCGAGTTCATGCGCGACGCGAAGACGGACCCCTTCTTCCGCCGCTGGCACGACGACGCCCACGAGTACGACCGGCTGAACACGACGGTCGCCGACGGCTACCGGTACCTCCAAGAGACGAACGAGACGTACGACCTCGTGTTGCTCGACGTGCCCGGCGCGACCGACGACGACCTGCTCACGCTCTACTCGACCGAGTTCTACCGCTCCGTCCGGACGCACCTCTCCGAGGACGGCGTCGCGGTGACGTGGGGCTACTCGCCCGACGCCTACCCCGAACACCACAAGGCGTTCGTCAACACCGTCGGGGCCGCGGGCTTCACCCGAGAGCTCTCCTACTGGGTGCGCGAGGACCTCGACGACGACGGCGAGACCGAACGCGTCGAGCAGTTCTACGTGCTCGCGCCCGGCGACCGCCCCCGGCTCACCGGCGACGGCGCGACGCGGTACGTCCGCGCCCGCGAGGAGCACTATGGCTCCGCCGAGTGGCGCGCGGTCCCGCACTACCGCGGCGTCCGCGAGAACTCCATCTTCCACCCGAACTACGACATCCTCGTCGACACCTGATTACCCATGCCCTCCCAACCACCTTCCACCACCGAACCGCCCGCCGCCTCCGACCCGTCTCCGCCGGTCGAGACACCGACGGAGCTGTACTTCGGCTACAGCGCCGACGTGCCGGACCTGACGACCGTGGACGTGAAGATGGTCTCCCCGGCGACGCTCGCGGGCGAACCGGCGGTCCTCACCGTCATCGGCGAGTCCCACTACGTCGGCCTGCCGGCGCTCGACTTCCACGAGCTGTGTTCGTGCAAGCCGCTGCCGCACGAACGAACCCACGAGACGCCGCTTTCCGTCGGCGCGGAACGCGAGTTCAGCTTCGAGAGCGACCGACTCGACGCCCGGACGGTCGTGGAGGGGCGCTCGCTCGACGCCTTCCCCGGCCCGGACGACGCGACCGTCGCCTATCGGTTCGGCCCGGAGGCGTGGACCACTATCCGCGTCGGCGACGGCGGCTACGAGACGTACCACACCTACCCGGAGTACGACCTCGCGCTGTACACCGAGACGACGATGACGCCCGAACGAGAGGCTCAGCGATGACTCCCGAACGAACTACCCAACGATGACCCGAAACGCCACCACCTACGACGGCGACGTGACGCTCAACGGCTCCGAACGACCCCCGGTCGAACTGCGCGACCCCGCGGACGTGTTCGTCGGCGGCGCGAGCGTCGCCGGCGACCTCACCGTGCAGAACGCCGAGTACGTCTTCACCCACGCGCCGGTGACCGACGACGCGGCCGTCGGCGACGCGACGGCCGGCGACGCGGCCGTCGAGACCGAAATCCGCGGCAGCCTCGAAGACGGCTACGTCCAGTCGGTCGACGGCGACGTGCTCCTCGGCGACGCCGAAGACGTGTTCATCGCGGCCGACGCCGCCGACGGCGCGGTCTCGGCACCCGGGGCGGAGAACGTCTACGCGGGCGAGGGGACGCCCGTTACCGCCCCCGACGACTACGACGTGTCCACCTTCGGCTGGAAGCAGTCGGGGAGCGCGACCGACCCCGATACCGGCGTCTACGCCGTCGGCATGGCCCACGACGTCGACCTCACGAACGTCAACTCGGACGTGGAACTCTACCTCGTCGGCCACGGCCACGAGGTGCGGGTCGAGGGTCGAGGTGCGGCAGTCTCCGTCCACTTCGTCGGCTACGACAACACCGTCAGCGTCGGGCCGTACCTCGCGTCGAGCGTCGAGACCGACACCGGATTCGACAACGCGGTCGACGCCGACCCCTACCCCGCCGAGGACCTCGTCGAGATGTCCCGAAGCGAGGCCTACTCGAACGCCGGGTTCGGCCGCCGTAAGGTGACGTTCCAAGAGCCGGCCGACGGCGACGAGTGGTGTCCGAACTGCGGCAAGCCCGCCGAGGCCATCATCGAGCGCCACCAGATGGAGGCGTTTTTCCTCTTCGGCTGGCCGCTTTGGACCTTCGAGCAGAGCACCAACCCCGCCCGCGAGTGCGAACACTGCTCGCCCAACGCGATTCACGCCGAACTCTCGGCGTCCGAGCGCCGCGAGATATTCGACTGACCTCGTCGGCGGTCCGAAGATATATATCAAAACACCAGACAATGTTGCACATACGATTGTCCCCGCGTTCGAACGTCGCACCCGTGTTCGAACGCGCTCGCCGGGTCTGCACCCTCAGCCGCACCCGCCACGCCCGCTGTCCCCGGCGCATCCGTCCGCCCCTCCCCAGCCATGTCGAGAAATGAGTCCACGCCGGCGCTGATGTCCTCCTCGTCGTGCCGGTACACGTTCGACCCGTCGGTCCAGACCGACGCCCACCTCCAGACGACGTGGGAGTGTCCGCACGAAGCCCACCCCGAAAGCGAGTTCTGCGTGTTCCACATGAGCCGCGACGAGCGCGCCTCGCTCGACGTGACCGGCGACGACATCGTCGGCGAACTCCGGGCGAACCTCCAGTCGCCCGACACCCGCGTCAACGAGTACGTCGGCGCGGACCTCCCGCACCTCTCGCTCACCTATCAGGACATCAACGGCGCGACGAACCACGTTCTCAACTTCCAGCACGCCGACATCGAGGGCTTGGACCTCACCCACGGCCGCCTCGACCAGGGGTTGATTCTCCGCGAGGCGACGGTCGGCCGCCTCAAACTCGACGAGGCGGTGGTCACCGGCGACGTGGACGCACGGGAGGTCACCGTGACCGGCGCGGTGACGACCAACGAGGCGACGTTCGAACAGGACGTTCGCTTTTCGGAGGCGACCTTCCGCGGCGAGGTCCGCTGCGACGAGACGGTGTTCCAGGGCGACACCAGTTTCGCAGACGCGACGTTCCACGGCACGGCGCGCTTCCGCAACGTCGAGACCAGTGGGAGCAGCCACGTCCTCGACGACAACATCACCTTCGCGAACGCGACGTTCCGCGACGACGCGAGTTTCAGACAGGCGATTTTCAATTACGTGACGTTCGAGGGCGCGCGGTTCACCGCGGGGTCGGACTTCGAACACGTCGAGTTCGAGGGCGACGCCCGGTTCGACGGCGTCCGCTTCGACGAGATGGCCGACTTCGACGAGGCGCGGTTCGACGACGACGCGAGCTTCGCCGACGCCCGGTTCATGCAGTTGGCCGAGTTCCGCGGCGTCGAGTTCAACGGCGGGAGCCGGACGACCCACGACGACGTGACGTTCGAGGGCGCGACGTTCGAGGGCGAAGCGGACTACAAGCTCGCTCGATTCCGCTATTCGGACTTCAAGGACGCCGTGTTCAAGGGCGCGGTCAACTTCGACCGCGCGACGTTCACCGCCCGCACCGACTGCTATCGCCTCCGCGTCGACGGCGCGTTCGACCTCTCTTTGGCGTCGTTCGACGGACAGGCGAACTTCGACGAGAGCGAGTTCCGCGACGCCGTCGTCGCCGAGGAGGCGACGTTCGGGTGCGACGCCTCGTTCGAGGGGGTCGAGTTCGAAGCTAACGCTCGGTTCGGCGAGGCGCGGTTCGAAGAGGACGTGAGCTTCAAGACCGCGGCGTTCCACGGCCTCGCCACCTTCCGCGGGGCGTTCTTCGAGGGCGAACTGCAGCACCTCGAAGCCAACGCCTCGTTCAACGAGGCGACCTTCGAAGCCGGCGCGGAGTTCGAGGCCGCGAACTTCACGAGCGCGTCGTTCTGGGAGACGACGTTCCACGACCGGGCGGACTTCCGGCAGTCTGACTTCGAGACGGCGCGCTTCCGCGTGCTCGTCGGCGACCGCGACACCTACCTCGACTTCACCGACGCGACGCTCTCCGGCGGCACGATTTCGCAGGGCTCCGGCGAGCCGACGCCGTACGACCTCACCCGCGCGACCATCGGCGACCTGACGCTGGAGGGCGACGGCAACGAACACCAGCTTCTTGACCACTTCCGCTTCTGTCTCACCGAGTTCGACCGCTTTGACTTCAGCGACCACCACGGCTACCTCGAACGCAACGACTGGACCATCCACGACTTCGTGGGTAACGGCGCGACCGGCCAGTTCGCCGTGGAACTGACGCCCGATATCATCGAAGAAACGTACCGGAAGGCGCAGGACAGCGCCAACGCCGTCGGTGACACCCCCGCGAGCCGCGAGTTCGAGTTCAAGCGCTACTACTACAACCGCCAGAAGAACTTCGACATCATCCTCAACGAGTACTCGCTGAACACGTGGGCCCGCGGCAAGAAGGTCGCAAGCGTGGGACTGAACACGCTCATGCAAGTCACCTGCGGCTACGGTAACCGCCTCCCGCGAATCGCGGCGTTCACGTTCCTCCTCCCGGCGCTGTTCGGGCTGTGTTACGCCCTCGGCGGGCCGTTTCTGACGCAGGCGGGGAGCGTCTTCGACCCCGCCGCGGTCGACAAGACGACGATGGAGGTCCTCTTCGACAACGTCTACTACAGCTACATCAGCTTCAGCACGGTCGGCTACGGCGATATCAACCCGCTCGGGCCGGCGGCGCGCGTGCTCGCGGCGAGCCAGGGGATGTTGAACGGGCTGTTTTTCACCCTGCTCACGTTCACGCTGTTCAAGCGTGTCCTCGGCGGGAGCTAATCGAGCCGAGTCGCCCGCGTCCCCTCCTCACTCGTCCGACCGCTCGTACACGTCCGGTCGCGCGTGCTGGAGCGTCTGCATGTCGCGGCGGATGTCGTTCAGATGCGACAGGTCGATAGTCGCCGTGACGACTTCCTCGCGGTCCTGCGCCTTCGAAATCACGTTCCCCCACGGGTCGACGACGAGCGTGCGGCCGTAGGTCTCGACCCACGACGGCTTGTCGCCGATTTGGCCGGGCGCGATGACGTACGCCTGGTTCTCGATGGCTCGGGCGCGAAGGAGCGGTTCCCAGTGGTCTTTTCCGGTGTGCATCGTGAACGCCGCGGGGACGAGAAGGACGCTCGCGCCGGACTGCGCCATCGTTCGGTAGAGCTCCGGAAACCGGAGGTCGTAGCAGATAGAGAGGCCGAACGTCGCGAGGTCGGTGTCGACCGTCACCGCCCGGTCGCCGGGGGCGACGTGGTCGGACTCGCGGTGTTCGACGCTCCCGCCGATTTCGATGTCGAACAGGTGGACCTTCCGGTAGGTGTCGAGCACCTCGCCGCTCGGGCCGATGAGCGCCGACGTGTTGTAGACGCGGTCGCCGTCCGGAATCCGTTCGAAGAAACTCCCCGTGTGGACGAAGACGCCGTGTTCGCGGGCCTTCTCCGAGAACCGTCGTACGGTGGGTCCGTCGAGCGGCTCTGCGACCTCGGCGAACCGCTCTTCCGGGCCGATGAAGGTCGTCATCTCCGGGAACGCCACGAAGTCCGCGCCGTCGGACGCGGCCTCGTCGAGGAGGTCGAGCGCCCGCTCGACGTTCGCCGCCTTGTCGTCTCGCGAGTCTAGTTGGCACGCGGCCGCCACGAATCGGGACATCTCGTCGGGAGGCTACGTGGACCGACGATATGGTAGTCACGGTTACTCGCTCGGGTCGAACTCGAGGTAGACCAGTCGCTCGTCGCCGACCGTCCATCCGCGGTGTCCCGGCGGGATGGTCGCGGCGCAGCCGGCGGCAACCTCAGTCTGCGTCCCGTCGTCCAGTTCGAGGCCGAGCGTCCCCGAAACGACGTAGATGTCGTGTGCGTTCTGGCAGTAGTCGAGCTCTGTCTCACCGTGGCCGTCCTCTGTTCCCCATCCCGGTTCCAACGTCGCCCGCGTGACCGCCACGTCGCTTAGGTCGACCGACTCCGTGCGGCCGGCTTCGAGCGCTGTGGATTCCGCGTCGGAAAGCTCCGTGACGACTAGCTCGTCGACTTCGGTACTGTCTGCCATAAAACACGTTCTCCGGGGACGGTAGTAGCTCTTACGTCGGTGCTGACGACATAACTATCTCCTGTAAGAAAAATTTGTAAAACGAGCTCATATACTATTACAGACAATATCGTTCGCGAGGGCTCGTTGGCTCGGCGGGTCCGCTGTCTGCGAGTCGTCACACGAGCGACCCGGAAGCCGATTCGCAACTCGAAATCTCGAGGTCCAGCCCTGCCAAGATATATGAATCCTTAGCAATTTTACATACGCGACTATGGTCTCGACCCCCCGTTTCAGAACCCTCCCTCCAGCATGGAAATCCGCACTTATCGGGGTGATAGCCTCGCTCCCCGTCATTGCGGTTGTCAACTGGCTGCCGGAGTCGGAGTCGACCGTCGGTGCCGGTATGATGGTATTCGGCGCGTTCATCGCGGGGGCCGTCGCCGCGCTCAGCTCGGCGGACCCGGACGCCGCCGGACTCCGCGCCGGCCTTCTCGGTGGCGTTCTGGAGTTGTTGGTGTTCGCAGCGACCGCGGGCACGACGGCGGCGTGGCCGCCGTCCAGAATCGCGTTCTTCGGGCTCGCCGGCGGGGTCGTCCTCTGTCTCGCCTCCATGTTCGGTCTGGGATGCGGTCGAGTCGGCGGATGGACGGTGCGTACCGTCGCCTCACGGTGGAATCCTACTGCGAGTACGTCGTAGATCCCTTGTGACACTTTTCACAGAATTACCAAATAATAAAGATACATCGAAAACTGATGTGTGAGCCATGACACTCGATTTTGGGTTCGAACATCGCCTCCGTTCTCACAGCGAAGTGATTTCGAACTCGTTCAGCAACAATAGTCGCGTTTGTTCCTTTGTAGGGAACAGACCCATCGTGACGCGCGTTCTCGTGCTCACTCGTCGACGGGTTCGAGCGGGTCGGTCTTCCCCCACCGCGCCGACGCGCCCTCGGTCGGCGTCGCCCACTCGACGGCGTTGTCGATGACCCGTTTGACCTCGTCCTGGTGGAAGATGGGATACTCCTCGTGGCCCGGTCGGAAGGCGAAGATTCGCCCGCGGCCGCGGCGATAGCAGACGCCCGAGCGGAACACGTCGCCGCCTTCGAACCACGAGATGAAGACGGTTCTGTCGGGTTCCGGGATGTCGTACGGCTCGCCGTAGGTCTCTGTCTCCGGGATGACGAACTGCTCGTCGAGGCCGTCGGCGATGGGGTGGCCGGGGTCTGCGACCCACACGCGCTCGCGCTCGCCGCCGTGGCGGTACTTGATGTTGCAGGTCGTGCCCATCAGCCGCGTGAACGGTTTCGAGTTCTTGCCCGAGTGCAGCGGGATGAAGCCCATCCCCTCGTGGACGCGGTCGACGACGCGCTCCGCGACGGCGTCTTTCACCTCGTCGTTGGCGCAGTGGGACCACCAGACCAGTACGTCCGTCGCGTCCAGCGTCTCCTCGTCTAAGCCGTGTTCGGGCTCCTGCAACGTCGCCGTCCGAACCTCGCGGTTCGGCCCCTCCAGATGTTCCGCGATGGTGCCGTGGATTCCCTTCGGATACCGCTCTGCGACCTCTGGTTCTTCCCGTTCGTGGACGTTCTCGTTCCAGACGGTGACTCGTGTCGGCATGCGCCATAGTGTTCGCCCCCGTTGATAAATTCTCCTCCCGAGCGAGATATTGGCTACCACTCGCTGCTCCAGACTGTTCCCCTAATGGGAACTCACTGCCGATTGTCGACACATGGGCTGTCGCTGCAGAATCTGGAATCTTGTGGTTTTGAACGCCGCGTACCGAGGGAATATCCTCGTCTTCCCGGCTGACAAGCATTACGGTTATATGGTTGTAATCTGACTGCCGAAACGTCTCTTCGACGTTCCCGAGACGGCTTCGAGAATAGTTCTCGATTAATAATTCCCAACAGGGGAACGTCACTCGACTCGATTCCAGCTCTCGTGAGTCACTTCCACGTCGAATCGCCCGCCTCGTGCCTCACCAATCGCTCTCTTGAATGTCTGTCGGCACACCCCGAATATCGTCGTTCCCCCGAGGGGAACGAGAACTACTATATCGATTTTTCGTGCGCTTCTCCCGAACCCCGCGCGTCGCCGCCGCGGGACCTTACGACGCCGTTTCCGACCACGGGTGTTCGTAACTCGGGTCGTCCGCGAAGCGGTTGAGACCGGCGCGAATCGACATCCGACTTCCGGCAGGGAGCCGCACCCGGAGCGCGCCCGTCCCTTCGTCGCCGTCACTTGCGCTGTCGGAGTCCTCCTCGCCACGCTCCGCGCCGTCGGTCTCGACCGTCGTAAATCGGTGTTCGCCGTACGCGCCCGCTTGGACGACGACCTCCTCCTGTCTCGCCCCGGTGTTGACGAGCGTCAGTTCGATTCCCTGTTTCGTCACCGACTCCACGAGCGCGGCGACGCCCGTCGGCAGTCCCGGCCGCTCCCTGCGGGCGTCGAAGTGCCGCACTTGAGCCATGACGAGGCCGCCGTAGTAGACTGGCTGTGGCGCTCCCATGGTGAGTTGGAGCAGCGCCTTGTGGAACGCCGGGTTTCGGTCTCTGAGGTAGTCTTCGTCCACGGTCGTCGGCTCGTTCCCCTCGGCGTCGAACAGTCGCAGTCGCTCGTCGACGTGCTCGCGCGTCGCTTCGAGGATTCGGTCCGGGTAGTCCGAGAACTCCCCGTCGAGGTAGGCCAGCCACGCGTACTCGTGACCGTCGTCGTGTTTCGTCTTCGCCCGCGGGTCGACGCGTCGCCAGTCCTGTTCGCCCCAGTCGCGGAGCCGACGGACCCGATTTCGGTCCTCGTCGCGCATCGACATGTACCAGAGGTGAACCGCGTAGGGGTCGTCCGTGGGCGGCTGGAACTCGTACCAGCCGTCCCGCCACAGCACCTCCCCGTCGTCCTCCGTGAGGACGCCCGAGGCGTCGTAGTGGTAGTCGCCCTCGCCGCCGTACTTGTGCGGGATGTGGAGGGTGCTGTGTACGTCGTCTTCGGCGACCTCGATGCCGTTTTCGATGAGTACGTCGAGTTGCGACCGCGGGAAGTCGAGGTACTCCCGGTCACCTTCGAGCAGGACTGCGTTCTCGGCGGCGACCGTCGGCCCGATGCCGATGTAGTGCCACCCGCCCCACGACCAGCCGTAGTAGCCGCCGTACCACGACCCGTCTGTGTACTCGCCGATTTCGCCGGAGCGCCCGACGTTGTCGGGGATGATGCCGCCGTTTTCGGCCGTCCGCTCCCGCCACGCGTCGAGGTAGTCGGTCACCCACTCCCGGTAGTCGTCGTCGCCCGTGTGGAGATAGGCGTTCGTCATCAGGCTCGTGATGTTGAGGTTCAGCGGGATATCGCCCTTCGCGCAGCGCTCGTTCAGCACCTCGAACAGGCGCTCTTCGTTCGCCCGGTCGAGGAGGTCCGCGGCCTCGTCGAACTCTAAATCCCGCCACGGGAGGCCGTGTCTGGCCCAGCGGTAGTCCGCGCCGTAGGGGTGGTGTTCGTAGGCGGAGAAGTCGCAGAACTCCGGGCCCATGCTCCCGTTCATCGGCCCGCGGACCACCCGATTTTCGGCGTCGTAGTTCCCCGTCTCCGAGTCGGCGGTGTAGAGGTCGGCGAACTTCGTCGCTCGGTCGACGACCGCGTCGTCGTCGGGCGCGGCGAGGCCCATGTTGTACGTGTAGAGGTTGCCCTCCCCGAGGTGGAACCAGTCGCGACACTGTTCGAACTCGTCGACGACCATCGGATGGCCGAACGGCGTCTCCGTCGCCGCGCCGCGTTCCAACGCGGACTCGTACACGCGACGGGCGTGGTCGAGCAGGCGTTCGTCGCCGCCCATCGCGTACACGAGCGGCCAGTTGTAGAACCCCTCGACCACGTCGTCGAAGCCGTCGACGCCCACGTGGTCGTCCGGCGGCCAGAACGGCTCCCCGTCGGAGCCGGTGTAGTCGTCGACGAATCGGTCGACCGCGTCGGCCGTCAGGTCGAACAGTGCTCGCTGTTTGTGCGCCCACGTCGGCGGCCGAGTCGCCTCGGCGGTCGCTTCGAACTCGCGCATGCCAACATACCCCGCGCCTCGGGTGATGAATATTTGGGTCGCGCGAGTCGCGGCGCTCCGGTCGGTTCGGGCGACGACGCTCCGTCCGACCGCGTCGTCGGCGAACCTCCCGATTCAGTCGTCACTCACCGTGCCGACACCGCGCGGCTCGACCTCGTCGCTACCGCGGTTATGCCAGTCGCTCTCGCGGCCCTCGGTCGGTCGGTCGTTGGTTGTCGTCGCTCGGCGTCTTCTGTGGGTCGCGTTCAGTCGATGAGGCGCTCGATGTCGTCGTCGAGCTGGTCGTACAGCTCCTCCGCCTGGCGCTCGTCTTCGGCCGACAGCGGGCGAATCGGCTCGCGGACTCCCCCGCCGTGCAGGCCGGCCAGTTCGAGGCCTTTCTTCACCGCCGGGACGCTGATAGCGCCATCGAGGGTGTTGTTCTGTCCAGTCTGGTCGCGGAAGTTCTGGTAGGGCAGACAGATGTTCCGAAGCTCGCGGGCGCGCTCCCAGTTCTCTTCGGTGAGTGCGTCGAAAAGTTCGAGCCCGACCTCCGGCCGGAAGTTGCTCACGCCCGCCGAGAATCCCTCGATGCCCTCGTTCCAGAACGAGACGGCGAAGGGTTCGGCGAGGCCGTCCACCCAGACCACGTCGTCGCCGGTGGCGCTGGCGGCCGCGCCGAGTTTCACGGCGTCTTCGATGGCGTACTTGATGCCGACCACGCCGTCGAGCCCCGCGAGGTCGCGGAGGTAGCCGATTGACGGGTCGAACCCCTTGACGTACGGCACCAGCGGGGCCGACGAGGCTTCGGCGAGCTTTTCGTAGTAGCGAAGCAGCCCGCGCTCGTGGACGTACGTGTGGTCCGGCGGCATTATCATCATCCCGTCGACGCCGATGCGGTCGTAGGCTTCGATGAGTTCCCGCGCGCCCGCCGTGCTCCCGCCGACGCCGGCGAGGACGCACACGTCGGACGGGAGCGCATCGACGGCCGTCTCCGTCACGTCGACGCGTTCCTGCTGGGACAGCGAGTGATACTCGCTGATGTTCGCCGACGCGAGGAACGTGCGGATTCCCTCGTCGTAGAGGGTCGTCGCGTTCGCTGCCAGTTCGTCGTGTTCGATGTCGAGGTCGTCGTCGAACGGGGTGAGGAGCCCGGCGGCGACGCCGCGCAGGTGCTCGCGCACACCGCTCTCTGCGAGTGGCATACCCGAACCACCGTGCACTCGCGCATAAAATCTTCGGACAGGGGGGTCGAGCGCGACCACGAGCGCCCGAGGACCGTCAAAACAGTTATCTGCCCCATCTCTGTAGTCGAACCCATGCCGCGTCAGACAGACTCGTCTCCAATCGCCGTCGGAGTCGTCGGCCTCGGAAGCCTCGGTCGTCGGCTCTGTCAACAGTTCGTCGAACTCCCCCGGTCGGAACTCGTCGCAATCTCCGACGTGGACCCGGACGGCCTCGCCGAGGTCGGCGACTCCTTCGACGTTCCCGAGGCGCACCGCTACCGGTCGTTCGAGGCGTTCCTCGATTCGGCCCCGATGGACGCCGTCGCCGTCGCGACGCCCAACGGCCTGCACTACGAGCAGACCTCGGCCGTGTTGGACCGCGGCCTGCACGTCCTCTGCGAGAAGCCGCTCGCGACCGACGCTGAGGAGGCCTACGAACTCACGACCCGCGCCGAGGCGAGCGACCAAACCGTGATGGTCGGCTACCAGCGACACTTCAACCCGGCCTACAAGCGCGCCCGCGACGAGTGGGCCGACGGCGACCGAGTCCCGCGGTTTATCACCGGTGAGGTGACCCACGACTGGCAGTCCTACTACGAGAAGGAAGACGACTGGCGGATGAACCCCGAACTGAGCGGCGGCGGCCACCTCCTGAACGTCGGCACGCACGTCATCGACGCCATCCTCTGGACGACCGGTCTCACGCCGACCCACGTCAACGCCTACGTCGACTTCCACGACGACGAGCAGGTGTTCGACCGCCAGTCCTCTATCAACATCGAGTTCGCGGAGGGAGCGATAGCGAACGTCTCCGACACGGGCGTCGTCGCGCGGACCCGCGAGCACGTCCACATCTGGGACGACGAGGGGGCGATATACCTCGAAGGCCACGAGTGGGACGACCGGACCGGCTACGTCATCGACGACGAGGGGACCGAACACCACCCCTACGACGGCTACGAGCGGTGGCTGAGCAAGGGCACCGCGTTCCTCGACGCGATAGAGACTGGCGAGACGCCGCCCGCGACCGCCCGCGACGGCCTCAAGGCGGTGCTCATCACGATGGCGGCCTACGAGTCGGGTCGGCGGAACGAACGCGTCGCCCTCGACGAACTCTACCCGTTCGCGTCCGACGTCTTCCAGTAGCGCGCCATCGTTTTCTCTCGGCTGTCCCCGCTTGTTCTCCCGCGCGAGGCGGAGTTTTATCGTGGTGGCCGATTCTGTAGAGGTATGCGAATCGCGACTATCAGCGGATACGCTCTCTCGTCACCCATCGAACCGCCGCAGGACCGCCCCTTCCACGGCGGCGTCCGTCGCCTCCTCAAACGCGACGTGGTGCTCGTCGTCGTCGAGTCGGCCGACGGAACCCGCGGTATCGCCACCGCCGGCGCGAGCAGTTCCGCGATGCGGGAGTACTTCGAGGGCGAATCGCAGGGAACCTTCGCGGATGTCGTCAACGGCGCGGTCGCCGACGCGCTCGAAGGCGAGACCGTCGAGGAAGTCGAGGACGCGCACGCGATGCTCCGCGACACCGACCTCCCCGACCGGCTCCGCCATCAGGCCATCTCGGCGCTCGACGTGGCCCTGTACGACATCCGCGGGAAGGAGGTCGGCGCGCCCATCTACGAACTGCTCGCCGACGAGTACGGCACCGACCCGACGACGGAGATGCCCCTGTACGCGAGCGCCGGGATGTACATGGAACCCGAGGGGTACGCCGAACAGGCGGCGACCATCCGCGACCTCGGCTTCTTCGGCTACAAGTACCGACCGGGCATCGGCCCCGACGGGGACCGCCGCACCGTCGAACTGCTCGCCGACGTCGCGGGCGACATGGAAGTGATGCTCGACGTGCACACGTGGTGGAAGATTCGCGACGGCTACGACCGCGAGACGGTCGAAGACCTCGTCACCTTCGCCGCCGAGCGGGACTGCTACTGGGTCGAAGAGCCCGTCTCGCCCGACGACCACGCGGGCTACGTCGAACTCGCGGAGACGGGCGCGCCGCTGGCCGGCGGCGAGAGCGAACCGACGCCAGAGGGCCTCGTCGCGCTCGGCGAGACGGGCGCGGTCGACTTCCTGCAGGGCGACGTTCGCCACCACTGCGGCTACACCGGCTGTCGCCCCGCGGTCGAGTCCTGCGTCGGCCGCGACGTGGAGTTCGTCCCGCACAACTTCGGGACGTGGGTCGGCCTGCTCGCCAACGCGCACCTCGTCGCGGCCGCGCCCGAGGTGTCGCTCCTCGAATACCCGGTCTTCGAGGACGACCCGCTCCTCGACGCCGAGACCGACCCAGGCATGTACCCCTTCGACCTCGCGTTCGACATCATCGAGGGCCAACCCGCCGTCGAGGACGGCGTCCTCTCGCTGTCCGACGAGCCGGGACTGGGAATCGAGGTGAACCTCGACGTGCTCGACGACTACCCGTTCCGTGACGGGCCGTGGACCGAGTTCCACTACGACGACGACTGAGTCGACGGTTCGAACCGCCTCGGCGCCTTCGTCCCGTCTGTCTCGCCGCGTTCGCCGTCTGCACAAGCTATAATGCGTCTCTCCGTGGTACATTTTTCATGCACGTAACCGACATCGAAGTCATCCCGATATCGCACCGCCTCCCCGACGGCGAGGGCCTCGGCGACGCCCGCGGGTTCGGCCACGACAGGGCGACGACGCTCATCCGCGTCGACACCGACACCGGCGACGTCGGCTGGGGCGAGGCGTTCGCCCCGGGGAGCGTCATCGCGCCCGTCGTCGACGAGTTCTTCCGCGACGACGTGGTCGGCATGGACCCCTTCGACGTGCGACGCCTCGCGGAGGAGTCGTACACAGACCCGTACCACTTCGGCGGGAGCGTCTTCGTCCAGAGCGCACTCAGCGGCATCGACGTGGCCCTGTGGGACCTCGTCGGCAAGGCCACCGGCAAGCCCGTCCACCGGCTCCTCGGCGGGACGCCGCGGGAGACGCTCACCGCCTACGCCTCGACGATGTACTTCACCGAGGCGGACCGCGACATCGCAGAGCCGATTCGAGACGCCGTCGACGAGGGGTTCTCGGCGGCCAAGATAAAAATCGGCAACGGCACGGACTCCGACGTGGAGCGGGTTCGGACCGCTCGCCAACTCCTCGGCGACGACGCGCGGCTGATGGTCGACATCAACGGGAACTACCGGCCGCGACAGGCGATTCGAACCGCGAAGGCCATCGAGGAGTTCGACATCACGTGGATGGAAGAGCCGGTCCCGCCGGAGAACCTCTCGGGCTACCGCGAGGTCAAACGCGGCGCCGACGTGCCCCTCGCGGCCGGTGAGGCGCACTACGGCCGCTTCGAGTTCAAGCGCCTCGTGGACGACCGGACGGTCGACGTGGTCCAGCCCAATCTCGGTCGGTGCGGCGGGCTCTCGGAGGCGAGCCGAATCGCCGACCTCGCCAGCACGGAGAACGTGGCGGTCAGGCCGCACATCTGGAACAGCGCGGTCGGCCTCGCCGCGGCGGTCCAGTTCGCGGCGTCGGTCTCGGACTACCCGCACACGCGGCACGTCCCGGACCCGATGATGGTCGAGTTCGACCGGAGCGAGAACCCGCTCCGCGACGAGATTCTGCAGACCCCGTTCGACCCGACCGGCGGCGAGGTGGACGTGCCGCAGGCCCCCGGCCTGGGCGTCGAAATCGACGAGGACGCCGTCGAACGGTACCGCGCCGACCGCTGAGCGCGGGTCGCTCGGTCGTCACCCCGCCGCCGCACCGCCGAATCGACCCCGCTCCGTCCCGACTCGCGGGATAGTTTTATGCGTTGAAGCACCGTGGCACCGGTATGCAGTCATCGCTAGTGGTAGTCGACAGTACGGACTCCAACGAGCGCCTCCTCACCGAGGCGGGGCAAATCGCGGCCGGCACGGACACGCCGCTCGTGCTCCTCACGCGTATCACCGAGGACGAAATCGTCGAGAACGCCGAGACGTTGCAGGCGATGAGCGACGCCGCCAACACGCCGCTGGAGTCGAACTCGGCGCGGGAAGTCGCCACGCGATTCGCGTCGCAGGCCGCCGACGAGGCGTTCGAGTCGGTGGACGGAACCGTGGAATACGACGCCGTCACCGTCGTCGCCGACGAGGGCGAGTTCGCGGACGAGGTGATTCGCGTCGCCGACGAGCGCGGCTGTGACCACGTCTACGTCGCCGGTCGACAGCGCTCGCCGACCGGGAAGGCGCTGTTCGGCGACACCGCACAGCGCGTCGTCCTCAACTTCGACGGGCCGGTCACCATCCTGACCGAGTGACGGAGCGGCCGGAACCCCCCGAAACGACAGCTATTTGCGACCGCGACTCGTCACGTGTTATCACATGTATCAGCTGTCGGAGCAAGCGGAGCCTGTACCGTCGGGTTCGTCCCGAACCATCGACATCGGCTACATCGGCGGCGGGAGTCAGGGGTGGGCCCACACGCTCATCAACGACCTCGCGCAGTGTCCGGACCTCGCGGGGAGCGTCACGCTGTACGACGTGAACTACGAGATGGCGTCGAAGAACGCCCTCCTCGGCAACCGCGTGATGGACCGCGAGGAAGCGGTCGGCGACTGGTCGTTCGAGGCGACCCGGAGCATGGACAAGGCGCTCGACGGGGCCGACTTCGTCATCTGCTCGATTCAGGACCCGCCGGGTGAGACGTTCGTCCACGACATCGACGTGCCCCAGGAGTACGGTATCTATCAGACGGTCGCCGACACCGTCGGCCCCGGCGGGGCGATTCGAGCGCTGCGAGCGATTCCGCAGTACCGCGAAATCGCCGCGACGGTCCGCGAGCGCTGCCCGGACGCGTGGGTCATCAACTACACCAACCCGATGACGGTCTGCACGCGGACGCTCTACGAGGAGTTCCCCGACATCAAGGCCATCGGGCTCTGCCACGAGGTGTTCAAGACCCAGAAGCTGTTCGCCGAGATGGCGGAGCGCTACATCGACGAGGCCGAGGACGTCGCCCGCGACGAGGTTCGGGTCAACGTCAAGGGCGTCAACCACTTCACGTGGGTCGACGAGGCGCGGTGGCGCGACCGCGACGTGTTCCAGTACCTCGACGAGGAACTCGAGCGTCGGAAACCGCTTTTCGACCGCGAGCCGGGCGACCTCGACGCCGAGTCCTACTGGGTGAACAACGAGGAAGTCGCGCTCGACCTCTACGACCGCTTCGGCGTCCTCGGCGCGGCGGGCGACCGCCACCTCGTGGAGTTCGTCCCGTGGTATCTGAGCATCGACGAGCCGGAGGAAATCCAGCGCTACGGGATCCGGCTCACGCCGAGTTCGGCCCGCGTCTCCGACGACGAGGGGCCAGACGAGATGGAGCGCTACCTCGAAGGCGACGCGGAGTTCGAGTTCCACGAGTCGGGCGAGGAGGCGGTCGACATCATGCGGGCGCTCTCCGGCGAGGGGACGTTCGTCACGCACCTCAACTACCCCAACGAGGGGCAGGTCGACGGCATCCCCGAGGGCGCGGTCGTGGAGACGAACGCGCTCCTCTCCGGCGACGACGTGACGCCCCTCTGTGCGGGCGGCCTGCCCGACGAGGTCGAGAGCATGGTCGAAACCCACGTCACGAATCAGGAGACGCTCGTGCGCGCGGGCTTCGAGGGCGACCTCGACCTCGCGTTTCAGGCGTTCCTCAACGAACCGCTCGTCACCGTCTCGCGCGACGAGGCCCAGGAGCTGTTCGCCAAACTCGTCGAACTGGAGCGCGAGTACTTCGCCGACTACGACCTCGACGCGTCGGTCCTGCGGGCGTAAGCCGGCGTTTCGAACCCTCGCGAACGCGTCACTCCCCCGCTTTCGGGGCCAGCTATTTATTCCGCCGTACTGTCGGTACACGCGATGTCGAGCGCCAATAGCCGCGGTCTGAGCTTCGGCTGTCAAGTTGTCAGCTACGGAAACGTCGAGGAAACCATCGAGCGAGCGGTCCGAGCCGAGACGGCCGGGTTCGACACCGTCACCGTCCCGGACCACCTGTTTCACCCGACCGGCTCCGAGGAGTATCTGGTGGACCCGCCGTGGGAGGCGTTCTCCGTTCTCGGGGCGATAGCCCAGCGCACCGAGGAGGTGACCCTCATGCCCGGCGTCGCGGACTCGGTGCGCCGTCACCCGACCGAACTCGCGCACGTCACGGCCACGCTGGACCGGATGACGGACGGCCGCGCCGGTCTCGGTATCGGGGCCGGCGAGGCGTTCAACTTCGCCCCGATTTCGGACATCGACTGGGACGACCCGTACACCCGGTTCAGGGAGTGCGTCGCCGTCATCGACGGCCTGTGGAACTCGACGGTCGACGAGCCGTTCTCGTTCGCGGGCGACTACTTCGACCTCGACGAGGCGCACATGGGGCTGAAACCCGCACAGGAGCCGCGTCCGCCGCTCTGGATAGGCGGTTACGGCGAGAGCATGCGCGGCCTGACGGGCGCGGTCGCCGACGGCTGGTTCCCGTGGATTTACTCGCCCGACGAGTACGCGGCCGACCTTCGGAAAGTCCTCGACGTGGCCGCGGACCGCGGCCGCGACCCCGACGCCATCGACCGCGCGGTCATGGTTCCGACGACGGTCTCCGAGGACGGCGACGAGGCCCGCGCGGCCGGTATCGAGCGCAACCGCGTGAACCTCGCGCTCCGGCCGCCGCTCCTCGCCGACATGGGCTACGAGGACATCGCGGAGTCGACGCCCATCATGTGGCAGATGGCGTTCGACGAGGAACAGGAGCGTCAGTTATCGGCGGCGGCCGAGCGCATCCCGGACGAGGCCGTCGACGACATCTGCGTCGCCGGCGACCCCGAGCGCGCCATCGAGCGAATCGAGGCGTTCCGCGACGCGGGCGTCGACAACCTCGTTCTCATCCCCGTCGGTGACTACGAGGAGACGATGCGGCACTACGAAAACGAGATTATTCCGTACTTCGGCGAGCGGTAGCGCGGCCGGGCGAATGGGTGCGCCGGTCGCCGACACCGGCCGATGCGGTCAGTCGGTCACTCCCGTGCGCCGTCGCTGACGCCGGGTTCCTGCCGGTTGTCGTCGTCGTCTCCTCTGCTCGCTTCGATTCGCGGCTCCACGCCGAACCGGTAGTACGCCGTCCAGACGGCCGCTACGACGGCGACGATGGCGAACAGCGTCGGCGACCACTCCATGCCGAGCTGCTGGGCCAGCCACATTCCCGAGAGCATGACGCCGAGGACGAACACGAACACGGTCAGGTCGGCGGTTCGAAGATTCATGTACCGACGTTCGGAACCGACCGGGATAAACGTTCACACGGCGACGCGCGAGCGCCTCGCTCAGTCGCGGACCAGCCAGCCGACGGCGTTGCGGAGCAGCCGCCGGTAGTCGTCGTTCTCGAAGGCCTCGGCGGTGTGTCCGAGCGACGCGTAACAGACCCGCCCCGCGCCGTACTCGCGGATCCACGCGACCGGGTAGTCGGTCAGGTCGGGGTGGGCCATGCGCGCAAGTACGGTCACGTCGTCGTCAACGTCGACCTGATACGGCTCGTCGAACACCTCGAAGTCGCCGACGCCGTCGGTCACGGCGTGGTCGGAGACGATTTCGACGCCGAACGTCGATTGCTCGGGGTGGGTGAGGAAGTGGCCGCCGAGGAGGTCGCGGAGGTCGGGAAACGGCTCGTCGCGCTTGTCGAGGCCGCCGTCCCCGTCGTGGACGTTGATGAGGTCGGCGGCGCAGTGGAGGCCCAGGTAGGCTCCGCCGTCGCGGACGAACCCGAGGAGACCGTCTAACTGCTCGGGTGTCAGGGTGGCGTCCGTCAGGTAGTCCACGACGAGGTCGTAGCCCGCGAGGTCGGCGAGGGCGTCTTTGTCGGTCGTCGCGGTCACCTCGGCGGCGTCGCCGATGGCGGACTCGATGTGCGGTCGCATCTCCTCGAAGTCGTGGAACGAGAAGGTCGTCTCTCCGATGACTAACGCGGACGGCTGCTGCATGGGCTGTCGTTCAGTTCCGGCGCGAAAAGTCGTTTCGGTGCCACCGCGGCTTGCTCGGCACGACCGGCCGGGGCACCCGCCCGAGGCGACCGCTCACTCGAACTCGATGCGCCCGAAGTACGCCGGCGAGTGGTACGTCGGCTCCGGCAGCTCGATGCGGTTCCACGTCCCCTTCTGCGCGTCGGGCAGACCGCTCCGGTAGAAGTTCCCGCGCCAGACCGTCCCCGAGTCGAGTTCGAGCGGGAGGTCGGTCAGCGACTGGAGCGTCGACCGCGGGAGCCGCGCCGCGAGCCACCACGAGTCGTCGTCCGGGGACGCGGTCTTCGTCGGACCGGGGACGGACGTTTCCACCTCGACGGCCGCCGCGTCGGTCGGCGAGACGAGGTCGCGGCCGACGTCGCGCTCGCGCCAGTTCGGCTCCTGCCACGCGAGTTTGAACGTGCCGCAGCAGTTCGCCTCGAAGTTGAAGTACCGCCCCGGCGAGCCGTCCTCGGGCGGGGCCGGCGTGGCGAACAGTTCGACCGAACTGTCCTCGAACGTCGGTCCGTTCAGCTCCGTCACGTCGGCGGTTATCTCGTCGTCCTCGACGTGGAACTGCAGGTAGAGCGCCTCCGCGTCGAACAGCGCCCTGACCGTCGTCTCCGGACCGGGCTCGTCGCCCCACGCGTACTCGTCCAGTCGGGCGACGTTCGCCCGCTCCCACACCGTCCCGTCGACCGCGCCGGTCAGCGGGACCGCCCTGTCCGCGTCGATGCGGCTGACCTCGTAGGTTCGCATACGACTCACTCACTCGACCCGCCCGCAAGAGCGTTCCGCCCGCGCCCGACGAAACCACTTTGTCGGGCGCTACCGAATCGCGTGGTATGAGACGAGAGTTCACCGGCTACCGCCGGGAGAGCGGCCGCATCGGGGTCAGAAACCACGTCGCCGTCCTTCCGACCTCGGTCGCGTCGTCCTGCGTCGCCCGCGGCATCGCGGCCGAGGCGGGGGCGTGGGCGCGCGCGACGCCGCACCAGATGGGAGCGAATCAACCGGACGAGGCGCGAGCGCAGACCGAGCGGGTGTTGGTCGGCGTCGGTCGAAACCCGAACGTCGGCGCGGCGCTCGTCGTCGAGTTCGGGACCGAGGATATCGACGCCGACGACATCGCCGACCGAATCGCCCGCGACGGGAAACCGGTGGAGACGCTCTCGGTCCGCGAGGTCGGCGGGACGGCGGCGGCCCTCCAGCGCGGGCGAACCGCCCTCGACTCGCTGAACGAGGCGGCCGCGGACGCCCGCCACGAGTCGGCCGACGCGAGCGAACTCGTCGTCGGCGTCGAGTGCGGCGGGAGCGACGCCACCTCGGGCATCGCAGCCAACCCCGCCGTCGGCGACGCCTGCGACCGTCTCGTCGACGCCGGCGGGACGGCCTCGTTCAGCGAGACGCCGGAGTTCATCGGCGCGGAACACGTCCTCGCGGAGCGGTGCGCCGACGAGGAGACCCGTCGCCGACTGCTCGACCGCGTCGAGCGCCGCGAGGCGACTGCCGACCTGATGGGCGTCGACCTCCGGGGCGCACAGCCCTCGCCCGGCAATCAGGAGGGCGGCCTCACGACCATCGAGGAAAAGAGCCTCGGAGCCATCTCGAAGGGCGGAACGACCCCCGTGTGCGGCATCGTCGACTACGCCGAGCGCCTGCCGGTCGGCGGCGGCCTCGTCCTGATGGACACGCCGGGCTACGACGTGGAGAGCGTCGTCGGCAAGGTCGCCGGCGGGGCGCAGATTATCGTCTTCACCACCGGGCGCGGGAGCACCACCGGCAACCCCGTCGCGCCCGTGGTGAAGGTCACGGGCAACCCCCGGACGTGGGAGCGCATGCGGTCGAACATGGACGTGAACGCCGGAGCGGTGGTCGAGGGCGACGCGGCCGTCTCCGAGGTTGGCGAGCGCGTCTTCGACGAGGTGCTCGCCGTCGCCGACGGGAAGCGAACCGGGGCCGAGACGCGCCGGATGGAGGAGTTCGCCATCACGGAGGTCCACCCGCGCGAACTCGCGGAGGTGCGGGGTAGATGAAGGGCCGCGTCCTCGACGGGGCCGCTCTCGTGTTGGCCGACGGCGACAGCGTGGCGACGGCGCTCGAAGACCTCGACGCCGGCCGCGAGGTCCGTGACGGAGACCGCGCCGTGACGCTCGCAGACGACGTTCCGTTCGGCCACAAGTTCGCCCTCGAACCGCTGTCCGCGGGCGAGACGGTCCGTAAGTACGGCGAGGTCATCGGGCGGACCACGGAGGCCGTCGCGGCCGGCGAGCGGGTCCACACGCACAACTGCGAGAGCACCCGCGGCCGCGGCGACGTGGCGGCGGCGGAGGTGGAGCGATGACCCGGAATCCACACCCGGACCCCCGCCCAGTCACCGCAGACTCGTTCGCGGGCTACCGTCGACCAGACGGCCGCCTCGGAATCCGAAACCGGGTGCTCGTCCTCCCGTCGGTCATCTGCTCGCACGTCGTCGCCGAGGAGATAGCCGCCCGCTCGCCGGGCGCGGTGGCCGCGCCCCACGACCACGGCTGTGGGCAACTGGGCGCGGACGCCGAACAGACCGAGCGGACGCTCGTCGGTCTCGCCGGGAACCCGAACGTCGCGGGTACGGTCGTCGTCGGTCTCGGCTGCGAGACGGTCCGGAGCGACGTCGTCGCCGCGGCGGTCGAAGAACGCGGGCTTCCGGTCCGCGAACTCACGATACAGGACGCCGGCGGGACCGACGCCTGCGTCGACCGCGGCACGGACGCCGTCGCCGACCTCCGGGAGTCGGCCGCCGCTCAGGGGACGGACGGGGCGACCGCGACAGCCGACGAACCGCCGGCGACCCTCGGTGACCTCACGGTCGGCGTCGTCGTCGACGACCTCGCGGACTCGACCAGACGGCACGCCTACCCGCTCGTCGCCGAGTTGGTCGAGCGGGTCGCGTCAGCCGGCGGACGGGTCGTCGTCGCCGGCAACGAGCGGTTCGCCGCGCACCCCGAGGAGACCCGGTCGCTCGTCGGCGACGCGGCCGCCGACCGACTGCTCGACGCGGCGGGCCGCCCCGCGAGGGCGACGCGCATCGGAACGGAGGCGGCGGCCCGAGGCTTTGCGGCCGCGACGGGATTCATCGGCGACGCGCCGGTCGCGGGTGTCGCGGCGTACGGCCAACGAGTCGATGAAGCTGACGCCGCCGATGCCGCCGCCGGCGCGGTGACGCTGCTCGACGCGCCCTCTCGGGTCGAGGAGGCCGCGACCGGTCTCGCCGCCGCGGGCGCGCACCTCGTTCTTCACGTCACCGGACAGGGAACGCCCGCCGGCCATCCCGTCGTTCCGGTGGTGAAACTCTCGGGCGACGCGGACACGCTCGCGGCCGTCCCCGACGATATCGACCTCGACGCCCGCGACGCCGACGCGGACGACCTCGAATCGCTCCTTCTCGGCGTCGCCGACGGCGACCGGACGTGCGCCGAGCGACACGGGCTCACGGAGTTCGCAATCGCCCGTGCCGGCCCGTCGACCTGACGGTCGTATCGAGTCCCACACCGCCGCCCTCGTCGCATCGCCTTCCGGCTCGCCAATCTTTATTGGGTGGTAGTGTCACACCCGGTCGTAGTGGTAGTCAATCAGCAGGCTCGACCAGCGGGTCGTGGACAGCGGAGCGCACTCGCACTCATCGGCATCTCTCGCGTCGCGTGTGGGTCGCTCTTCGGCACGGCGATGGCGCTCTACATCGGAGAACAGGGGTCGCCGTTCGCGGTGAGCCTCGCGTACGCGGCGTTCTCCTTCGGACTGTTCGTGTTCGCCCCGGTCTGGGGCGCAATCGCCGACATCACGGGGCGGCGGCGGGCGATACTCATCGGGACCGCGTTCCTCTCGACGCTCGCCATCGTCCCGCTGACCGTGACAGCGTCGGTCCCGCTCCAAATCGTCTGTCGGGGCCTCTTCGCGGTGTTCACCGCCGGCTTCCAGTCGGTGATTCTCACCATCGTGAGCGAGTCGGGCGGCGAGTCGGAGCGCGGGCGGTCCATCGGTTTCTACAGCAGCGCCCGCTCTACCGGAGCCATCAGCGGTCGGCTGTTCGTCGGCTACCTCGTCGGCCTGCTCGTGCCGACCGACCTCTATCTCGTCGTCGTCGGCCTCGGCCTCGTGGCGACGCTCCTCACGCTCCGCATCGCCGACCCGACGCCGCCGTCCGAAGAGACGCTGACCACGGGTCGACTCCTGGGGGAAGTCCGCGGGCGACTCCTCCCCGGCGGCGCGCGGCGGGAACTGTTCGAGCGGACCGGACTCGGCTGGCTGTACGTCGGTATCGTCCTCCGGAACATGACCGAGAAGGGCTTCATCTCGGTCGTCCCGGTGTTCCTCGTCGCCGACGTGGGGCTCTCGAACGTCGTCATGGGCGCCGTGCTCGCGGTCAGTCCCGCGGTCCGAGTCGTCTCGATGTACGGCTTCGGCCGCCTGAGCGACAGCATCGGCCGGAAGAAGCTCATCGTGGGCGGACTCGCCGGCAGCGGCGTGCAGGCGCTCGTCGTCGTTCTCGCGCTCCTCCCCGACGGGCAACTCGCCCGCATCGGTATCAGCAGCACCGCCTTCGTCGTCCACGCGGTCACGTTCTCGATGCTCACCGTGGGAACCATCGCCTTCGTCGCCGACGTGGCCCCCGTCGACCGCGAGTCGGAACTGATGGGGCTCCGGTCGACCGCCCGCGGCCTCGGCGGCGTCCTCGGACCGCTCCTCGTCGGCGTGCTCGCCACCCGGTTCGACTACGCCACGGCGTTCGTCTGCACCAGCGTCCTCGCGTTCGTCGCCGCCGGGCTGGTCGGGCGGACGCTCACGGAGAGCTTCTCACCCGAGTGAGCCGCGCCACGCCGTACGACCGCCCGGCCGCGACCCCCGCTCGTAAACGCTTATCACGCCGCCCGCTGACGTTCCAGTCGATGACGCCTACAGTCACAGTCACGCTTTCGCCCGACGGTGAGCGCCGATGACCGAGACGCCGGTTCGGGTCGGCATCGTCGGCTGTGCGAGCATGGGGCGGTCCCACGCCGAAGCGCTCGCAGACACCGACGGTGCCGAACTCGTGGGCTGTGCGGACCACACCCCGGAGACCGCTCGTTCGTTCGGCGAGACGCACGGCTGTCCGTCGTACACCAGCCACGCGGACCTGTTCGCCGACGCCGCGCTCGACGCCGTCTGCGTCTGCACGCCCAACGGGGCCCACCGAGACATCGTCGTCGACGCCGCGGCGGCGGGCATCGACGTACTCTGCGAGAAACCGCTGGAAATCACGCCCGGCCGCGTCGACGACATGGTCGCCGCCTGCCGCGACGCCGGCGTCACCCTCGCTTGCATCCTTCAGCGACGGCTGTTCCCCACGATGCAGTTCGCCCGCGAGGTGGTCGGCGACGGTCGGCTCGGACGGCTCGTGTTCGCCGACGTGCGGGTGAAGTGGCACCGCGACCGGTCGTACTACGACGACTCGTCGTGGCACGGCAGCGCGGACCTCGACGGCGGCGTCCTGTTCACGCAGGCGCTCCACGGTATCGACCTGCTCCAGTGGGTCGCCGGCGACGTGTCACGGGTTGCCGGCACCGGCGACGCGCTGTATCACGACATCGAAGCTCCCGACACGGCCGCGCTCTCGCTGCGGTTCGAAGACGGCGCGCTCGGGCAGGTGTCGGCGACGACGGCGACGCGGCCCCAACAGCCCATCAGCCTCGAATTCAACGGGACGGAGGGAACGCTTCGCGTCACCGAGACGGGCGTCGAACTGTTCGAGGTGAACGGGGAGAAACAGCCCGTCGACCTCCCCGACCCGCGCCCCGACGGCCCGCACGTCGCCCAGATACGCGACTTCGTCGAGGCCGTCTCCGCGGGCCGACCGCCGATGGTGCCGCCGGACGAGGCGAGAAAGGGAGTGGACATCATCTTCGCCGCCGAGCGCTCGGACAGTCGCGGCGAGTGGGTATCGGTGTCGTCGGTCGGCGACCTCCGCGACGCGGACGACTGAATTCGCTGACGCGCTCGACTGCGACCTCACGATCGATTCGACCTCACCACCGACCTCACCGCAACCGGTCGTTCGACCGACGCGGCGTTTTCGCGGAGCCTGATACGCCCTGAGCGGCTGGTATTCGACCGTTTACGTCTCGATAATGATTATTCGCCAACAATTTTTATTACGGGGCGGGCCCTGAGTCTTGTTGGTGTCATAACATGACTCCCAACAGACGCACGTTCTTGCGTGCACTCGGAGCAGGTAGTATCGGTACCGTCGCGACGTTCAGCGGAACCGCTGCGGCGGCGACCACCGTCACTGTCGAGGGGGCGGGCGAAGACATCTGGGACGCCGCGGACGGGTTCCACTACTATTACGAGGAAGTGAGCGGCGACTTCGACGTCGTCGTCCACAACACCGCCTTGGAGAACACCGATAGCTGGGCCAAAGCGGGCCTCATGGTCCGGCAGACGCTGAACGCCGACGCCGAGAACGCCATGGTTCGCCGCCGACCCAACGGCGAGGCGTCGCTCCAGTGGCGCTCGGCCGCCGGCGCGGACACGGTCAGCACGACGTCCGACGGCGGGAGCGGCGAGAGCGAGGTGAGCGGCGGGTCGATTACCGCCGACTGGCTCCGCCTCACACGAAGCGGTGACACGATTTCCGCGTACGGGTCGACCGACGGGAGCAACTGGACGCTCATCGCCGACATCGCCCCCGGCGAAATCGACTTCGCGGAGGACGCCTACGTCGGCCTCGCGGTGACGAGCCACAGCGCCGGCACGCTCTCGACGGCCGAGTTCGAGAGTCTCTCCGGCCTGTCGCCGTCGAGCAACGGCGACGTGGGCGACGTGGACGTGGCCGGTAGCGTCTCGACCAGCGACGGCGGCGGCGGGTCCGGCGACGGTGGCTCGGACGACGGCGGATCGGGCGACGACACGTCTGGCGGGTCCTACTTCGACGTGGACGCCGGGTTCGCTGACGCCTCGTGGTTCGACGACAGCGTGACCGTTCACCGCGTCCAAGAGGCGACCGAGAGCGCCGTCCGCGCGGCGTTCGAGGCGAGCGGCCCGCGCCTCGTCGTCTTCGAGGCCAGCGGCGTCGTCGACCTCGGCGGCGGCGACCTCTCTATCACGAACGACAAGTGCTGGGTGGCCGGCCAGACGGCTCCCTCGCCGGGCATCACCTTCATCAACGGGATGATTCAGGTCGACGCGAACGACTGCGTCGTCCAGCACCTCCGCATCTTCCGCGGGGAAGACGGCGGCGCGGCCGAGGGCGCGGACCCGATGAACAACGCCGACGACACCTCGAACGTCATCTTCGACCACTGCAGCGCCTACTGGGGCCGCGACGAGAACCTCTCTGTCGGCTACAACACGAGCGACACGACCTTCGCGAACTGCCTCGTCGCCGAGGGGCTCGACGAACCCGAGGAGAACTCCAACGGCTCGCTCGTCGGTAACGGCGCGCAGAACGTCGCCATCCTCGGCACGGTCTACGCCGCGAACAACGACCGCAACCCGCGGCTGAAAGACGACACCCAGTCGGTCATCGCCAACAGCATCGTCTACTACTTCGACAAGGCCATCTGGGCGTCTCCCGGCGCTCAGTCCAGCGTCGTCGGCAACGCGTACCTGGGACGGTTCGACTGGTCCGACGCGATTGTCAAGGGCGACGGCAGCGTCTACATCGAAGACAACATCGTCGCCGACCCCGGCCTGAACGGGCGGACGTTCTGTTCGGCCACGCAACTCGGTTCGCGGCCTCTGTGGCCGAACGGGCTCACCGCGATGCCCGCCACCGATGTCGAGAGCCACAACCTCGCGTACGCGGGCGCTCGCCCGGCCGACCGCATCAGCCACGAGCAGCGCGTCATCGACAACATTCGCAACCGAAGCCTCGACACCGACGTCTCGGACCCGGCGAACGCCCCCGGCATCCCCGGCGACGAGGGCGAAGTCGGCGGCTACCCCGACCACGGCGGAAGCACGCGCTCGCTTTCGGTCCCCGACAGCGGTCTGCGCGACTGGGTCGACCAGTGGGCGCTCGCCGTCGAAGAGTCGGGCGCGAGCCCTCCCTGACCCGCCGTGCTGACACGACTGTAGACGCACCCCGACTCGAATCGAGACTCGACCAGCCGCCGTGTGCGCCATCTTTTCCAGTTGTGACAACTGCTTGACGACGCTCTCGCGCTCGCCCCGTCAACAACTATTAGGACTTCTCCCGCGTCGCCCCGGTATGGAGAGTGTGACTCTCGGTATCATCGGTTGTGGAGCCATCAGCGACGTGTACTTCGAGGCGGGGAACCGCTTCGACGCCCTCGACATCGTCGCCTGCGCCGACCTCGATGCGGACCGCGCGGAATCGAAGGCGGACGAGTACGGCGTCCCCCGCGTCCTCCCGACTGAGGACCTGCTCGCAGACCCCGAAATCGACGTTGCGGTCGTGCTCACGCCGGCGGGAACCCACGGCGACCTCGTGTCCGCCGCCCTCCGAGCGGGCAAGCACGCCTACACAGAAAAGCCGCTCGCGGCGACCAAGGCCGAGGGCGAGGCGATTCTGGAGACCGCCGCCGAGCGCGGACTGACCGTCGGCGTCGCGCCCGACACCGTTCTCGGCACCGGTATCCAGACCTGCCGCGACCTCATCGACGAGGGCCGCATCGGCGACCCCGTCGGCGCGACGGCGTTCTGGTCGAACCACGGCCACGAGCACTGGCACCCGGACCCCGACGGCTTCTACGCGGAGGGCGGCGGCCCGCTTTTCGACATGGGGCCGTACTATCTCACGTCGCTCGTGACGCTCCTCGGCCCGATTCGGTCGGTCGCCGGGACCGCGAACACGCCGTTCGCAGAGCGCGAGATAACGAGCGAGCCGCGCCGCGGCGAGCGGATTCCGGTGTCGGTGCCGACCCACGAGACGGCCGTCGTGACCTTCGAGAACGGCGCGACGGGGACGCTTCTGACGAGTTTCGACGTGTGGGGGTCCGAACTACCGGGGTTCGAGATTTACGGGACCGAGGGGACGCTGAGCGTCACCGACCCCAATCGGTTCGACGGGACGCCCCGCGTCCACCTCAGCGACGACGACGACGGCGAGTGGCGAGAGATTTCCGTCGAGCGCGACCACCCCGGCCAACAGCGCGGCCTCGGCCTCGTCGACCTCGCGTACTCGCTCGACTCCGACTGGGACCACCGGACCAGCGGCGACCTCGGGTTCCACGTCCTCGAAGCGATGGACGGCATCCGCGAGTCCGCCGAGGAGGGCGCGTACGTCGAACTCTCGGCGCAGTGCGGGCGTCCCCCGTCGGTTCCCGACGGCTTCCCGACTGAGGTCGGACCCGCGGGCGACGCGGAGTGAATTCGGGAGTGAACGCAGGAATCGGTGCGGGAGCGAAAACAGGCATCGGTGCCGGTACCGGTTTCGGTGTTGGCGACGGCGTCTGAACAGCAGTCTCAATCGAGGCTTTTCTTTCAGTCGGCCGGTTGTTCCGCGTCGTCCGCGACGTCGATGTCGAGGTCGTCGGTGAGCGGCTCGCTGTTCCGGTAGTCGATTCTGTCGTGCGCGTCGAAGCAGGCCGCCTCGTGGCGGTCAGACGGGCCGCTCATGCCGGAGAGGTCCGGCGTGTTCGACGTGCAGTACTCCCGCGCCTCGGGACAGCGGGTGTGGAACCGACAGCCGCTCGGCGGGTTCTCCGGGTCCGGGATGTCGATTTTCCTGACCGGCGGCGTCTCGATGGGGTCGTTTATCTCCGAGAGGCCGGAGGTCGCCCACAGGAGGCTCTTGGTGTACGGGTGCTGGGGGTTCTTGATAATCTCGTCCGCCGGGCCGATTTCGACGATACGGCCGAGGTACATGACGGCGATGCGGCCGTCGGCGCGACCGGCGAGGTACCGGGCGTTCGCCATGTTGTGCGAGATGAAGACGAACGAGGTGCTGAACATCTCCTGCAGTTCGAGGAGGAGGTCCATCAGGTTCACCCGCAGCGACACGTCGAGGGCGCTCACGGCCTCGTCGGCGAGGATGAGGTCCGGTTCGAGGAGCATCGACCGGACGATGACGGTCCGCTGGGCCTCCCCGCCGCTCAGTTGGTGGGGGTACCGAGAGGCGTAGTCGTCCGCGGGCGTGAGCCCGACCGTGTCGAGCATCTGGTGGACGAGCTCCCGGCGCTCGACGAGGTTGAGCTCCGGCCGCCACTTCTTGAGCGCCGGGTTGAGGTTCTTGAATATCGTCCGGTTGGGGTCCAGCGAGTTCCCGGCGTCCTGGTGGACCATCTGGAGCGACTTCCGAATCTCCTTGTACGGGATGTCGCCGGGTTCGAGGTCGGACTTCCAGATGTCCTGTCCGCGGAAGCGGACCGTCCCCGAGGTGGGGCGCTGGAGGCCGATCATGGCCTTTCCGAGCGTCGTCTTGCCACAACCGGACTCGCCGACGAGCGCGACCACGTCGTTCTCGCCGATGTCGAGCGAGACGTTGTCGACGGCGCGGACGACGCCCTTGTCGTCGCCGAGGAATCGGTCGAGGATGCCATTGTTGCCGCCGAAGTGGACGCTCAGGTCGTCGACGCGGAGCAGGGGGTCGTCGCTCATTTCGACACCTCCTTCTTGAGGGGAATCGTCTCGCGGGCTTCGTCGGTGTAGAAGCAGGCGGCCCCGTGGTCCTCGGACACCTCGATGAGGTCCGGGTTCGTCTCCCGGCACTGCTCGTCGGCGAGCGGGCATCGGGTGTGGTACGAACAGCCCTTCGGGACGTTCAGCGGGTCGGGACTCGTCCCCTCGATGGACGCCATCTCGTCGAGGTCGGCGTCGATGTCGGGTATCGAGTTGAGTAGCTCCCGCGTGTAGGGATGGGCGGGGTCCATGACGATGTCCTGCACCGGGCCGAGTTCGAGCAGTTCGAAGGCGTACATCACCGCGAGGCGGTCGGAGATGCGCGCGACGTGGCTCAGGTCGTGCGTCACGATGACGATGGTGAGGTCGTACTCGGTTTTCAGCTCCGAGAGGAGCTTCAGAATCGACTGCTGCATCAGGAGGTCGAGCGCGGCGGTCGGCTCGTCCATCACGAGCACGTCGGGGTCGAGGATGAGGCTCAGCGCGATGAGCGCGCGCTGTTTCATCCCGCCGGACAGCTCGTGGGGGTACGCGTCGAGGACGCGGTCGGGTTCGAGGTGCACGTCGGAGATGAGCTGTCGGGCGCGCTCCATCCCCTCTTGGATGTCGTAGTCGTGCGCGCGGAGCGTCTCGACGAAGTGGTCGCCGATGCTGAGCGTCGGATTGAACGAGTCGAGCGCCCCTTGGACCACCATGGAGACGCGCTCCCAGCGGAACCGGCGAAGCTCCTCCTTGCTCAGGTCGTTGACCTTGATGGGCTCGCCGCCCTCCGGCGGGTTGAACACCACGTCGCCGGTGAGCGTCCCCGGCGAGTCGATGGCGTCGAGCATGGAGTCCGCCAGCATCGACTTGCCGGAGCCCGACTCGCCGACGACGCCGAGGACTTCTCCCCGCCGGACGTTTATCGACACGTCGTCGAGGACTCGGGCGTCCCCGCGTTCCATCGCGAACGCGACGCTCGCGTTCGTTATCTCTAGCACGTTGTGCTCGGCCGTCGGTTCGTCTGGCATCTTCTGTTTGGTGTGTTGTGTCGCCATGGTCAGTCCCTCTCGTCGGTTCGTACGGCGGGCGAGCGACCCCACCCGTCACGCGTGCCTATCGTCAACATGTGACCGTAGTAGGAATCTATCACGTTCAATACTACTTAATACTTTCCGCCGCCGCAGTCGAGGAGCGCCGATATCGGAGTCTTCGCCGGGTTCGGCTGCCGATACCGGCAAACTATAAGTTCGTCCGCGATGTCCGTGCTGACATGGCGCAAGCGCAAACGCGACAGAACGTGCTGTGGACAGTTCGCTCCAAAATCGGCGGTATCACCTCGACGGTGGTCTTCCTCGGCGCGCTGTTGATTCTCTTCGGTGCCGCACTTCAGACCGGCGTCTGGGCGGGAATGTTCGGAATAATCGGTGGATTGCTGGTGTTCGTTGCCGTCGCGTTCCGGGTACTGCTCTGGGCGTACCGGCTGTTCTGATCACATCATGGTGAATCCGTAGTACACCCCGACGAGCAGGATTACGAGTATCACGAGGCCGAGCAGGTACCGCGTCGTATTTCCTTCTTTCTCCACTTTCATGGTTGAAGTCCGTTTCGTAGGTCGATAGCGCGTGTGTTAACCTTTTCCCTGAGACAGCGTGGCACGACCGCTCTCGGGTCGAGATAATCGAAAAAAACAGCGACGCGAAACGGACCGGCTGGTCCGGTCGGTCAGTCCGCGGCCGGTGCGGCACCGTCGCCGCCTTCCGAGCCGCCGCGACCGCCTTCCATGTCGTCGGTCGAGACGGTGGCCGCGTGCCGCGCGCGGAGGCGGGGGTTGAACAGTCGGTCCGTCCCCTGCGCGAACAGCTGGAGGCCGTACGTCATCGTGACGATGAACAGTATCGGCGCGAGCAGCCAGTGGAAGCGGTCCATGCCGGACAGCGCGCCGCCGTTGCGGGCGATGTTGAGGACGACGCCCCAGTTGCTCGTCGTGAACGGCAGCACGCCGATGAAGTACAGGCCGACGGACTCCATCAGGATGTTCCGCATGGAGCCGACGGTCCCCATCGTCAGCATCGGCATGAGCCGGGACATGACGTTCTTCGAGAGGATGCTCGACGTTGGCAGTCCGAGCACGCGCGAGGCCTCGACGTGGGACTCACTGCGGATAGTGAGCACCTGCGAGCGGAGCTGTCGGGCCAACCGTGGCCAGTTGTCGATGGCCAGCACGAACCCGACGAACACCGGGCTCTTCGGTTCGAGAATCACGGCGAGGACGATGACGAGCGCCAGGCCGGGGATGTTCATCATCACGTCCGTCACCGTCATGAGCACCTTGTCGATGACGCCGCCGAGGTAGCCGGCCGTGACTCCGAGAAGGATGGCCAGGCCGAGCGTCACCGCCGCGCCCGACAGCATCATGATGAGCATCGGGCGGGTCGCGAGCACCTGCTGTGCGAGGAGGTCGCGGCCGATGTCGTCGGTGCCGAGCGGGTAGCGCATGTTCTCCAGCGGTTGCAGGAGAATCGGCCCCTGCATCGGCCTGACTTCGGGGACGATGTACGGCCCGAACAGCCCGAGGAAGCCGAAGATGCCGAGGATTATCGCGCCGACCCGCGCCCGCGGGGAGGTCCAGATGATGCGGAACGGGGTCAGGAGGCTCTGGTCGATTCGCTCTCTGATGTATTCTCCGCGCGAGAAGTCGGAGCTATCGACGTCGAAGCTCATCGCGCCGCTGGCCGAGATGCGGTTCCCTTCGATGCGGTCGTCGATGGTTTCCGTCTCGTCCGCGCCGCCGCCCCGCAGGCGGTTGACGAACCGCTGGAGCGTCTCGCGGTACGACCGCGAGTAGGACTCGCGCTGGGTGTGCCCGGCGCGGGGGTCGATGAAGCCGTAGGTGAAGTCGGCGATGAGCAGGCCGACGACGGTGACGATGGTAAACAGGATGACCGCCGCCATGACCGTCGTGTAGTCCCGCGCCATCGTGGCTTCGTAGAAGTAGAAGCCCATGCCGCGGTAGCGGAATATCTGCTCCATGATGACCGACCCGCCGAACAGGCTGGCGAGGCCGGCCATGAGGCCGGTGTACATCGGCAGCATCGAGTTCCACCCGATGTACCGAAGTTGAATCCGGCTGTCGGGCAGTCCCCTGAGCTCCGCCACGTCGACGTAGTCCTCACCGATGATGCGGGTACAGTGCGCGCGGAACTCGAGGCCGCCCCACGAGGTCAGCGCGAACGACATGATAGGCAGCGCCGCGTGCCGCAGCACGCTGGCCATGAACTCGATGTTGAACCCGGGCGTGAGCGCGTTGTCGTACCGCCCCCCGTTGGGGAAGAACTCGGTACCGAATCCGAGCGTGAATAGCAGTACGAGCCCGACGATGTAGTACGGGACGGCGTCGGAGAAGATGACGAAGTAACTCCCGACCACGTCCCAGGTGTCGCCCTCGTGGACGGCGAGGAAGCCGCCGATGAGAAACACCATGATGGTGCCGATGACGAGGGCGAAAAGCGAGACGAACATCGTCCACGGGATCGCCGGTCCGAGCACGCTCCAGACCGGGTCCGCGTAGAAGATCGACCGTCCGAAGTCCAGTTGCGCGACCGATACGATGTACTCGACGTACGCCTGCAGCATCGGCTTGTCCGGGTTGACGTTCGAGTACATCTCGACCATCTGGTTGAGGCGGGTCGACGAAACCGCCCCTCCGGACCGCTGTCTGATCTGCGCGGCGATGTAGTCCATCGGTCCGCCCGGTATGAGCCGAACCGTCACGAACGAGAACGTGATCGCCGCCCAGACCGTTATCAGGGCCTGCGCTATCCGGCGCACGTAGTAATTTTTCTCGACCATCCTTGCTAGTTCTTACCTCTCATGTGGGTACTTAATCATTATGAATAGGGCTACTTTCGTCCGCACTCGTCCGAACCGACCTCGCCGTCGTCGCGTCCGGAGGCGGCGCGTTGCGCCTCCGGACGGGGAGTTCACCGTATGGCTGATACGTTCTGGCTGATTTGGTGAGACGACGGTTTCTCGTTCAGGTGGCGGCGCCCGACGCGGTTACTCCCCTCCCTCCGCCGGGTGGAAGTATTCCGTTCCCATCTTGGCCATGTACTGGCAGTAGGAGTACTGCCCGATCTCGACGATCTCGTAGCGGTACGCCGGGTTCAGGTTGTTGTTCGGCGGCTTCGTCGCCCAGTTGTCGTGATTCAGCCAGTAGCCGCCCGTGCCGCCCTCCTCGTTGATGAGCATCATCGGGAGCGACTGGTTGAATATCCACGAGACTTCCGCGACCTTCTGTCTGCGCTCTTCGTCCGACATCTGCGTCCGAAGCTCGTTGAGCTTGTCGATGACGTCGACTTCCTGGAGGTCGCCGGCCGGGTCGCCGATGGGGTACGGCACCTCGACGACGCGGTCCATCGCCCAGCTGTCGTTGCTCGGAAGCGGCTGTCCGGACAGCGACTCCTGGACTCTGAAGGAGTTCGAGAAGCCGAGGAACGGCGGGCCGGACTTCGCGCCGCCCCAGTTGTCGAACAGCAGCTCCCAGTCGCCGGATTCCATGGTCTTGCCGGCGCGGATAGTCGCCTCCTGTGCGGTCACTTCCGTCTGCAGACCGAAACTGTCCAGGTAGGACTTCGCGATCTGTGCGAACCGCAGGGCCATCGGCTCCTCGTCGGACGTCGCCGTGTAGAACCGAAGGGTGACGTTCTCCCCGTTCGGGTCCTTCCAGCGGTTGCCCGACTTCGAGAAGCCGGCGGCCTCGAGGAGTTCGGTCGCCCGCTGTTCGTCCACGTCGTCTTCCGTGTGGGCGTACCGCTCGAGCTTCGCGAGGTCGCCGCTCGGCCAGTTCGAGTTCCCGCCGAACCACGGCACTTCCTTGTCCTGCCCGATGCCGGACGGAATGCGGTCTTCGACCCAGTAGGTGCCGTAGTCCGGAACCCACTCGACGAGCGGCTTCCGGGGGACGATGTGGTGAATCGCCTTCCGGACGCGCGGGTCGCCGGTGATGTCGCTCTGACAGTTGAGCAGGACGCCCATCGCCCCGCTGCGCATCTGCGGCGTAATCTGGTCCTCGGAGAGGCTGTCGGCCGGCCCCCACCCGTTCTCCTTGAGTCGGTCACGAGCGGACTGCGACTCCGGCGGGTAGCTCACGTCGATGACGCCCTCCTGCATCGCCTTGGTCCGCTGTTGCTGGTTCGGGTAGCGGTGCCAGTCGAGGCTGTAGTCTATCATGTCGCCCGTAATCTCGCCGTTCGACCACTCGGCGTCGCTGAAGGGACTGACGTAGTCGTCGTAGGGTTCGAAGTGCGCGACGTTCTCCTCTCCGCTGACGAACTCCCAGACGGAGTTCCCCGGGACGTTCGCGTTGTCCCAGACGTTCTGTTGGACCGCCTGCATCAGCTCCTGTTGGGCGGAGGTCCGCTCCGACTCGGTGGTGGCGTCGTCGAACATCTCGGCGTACTTCCCCCAGATGTCTCGGTGCGCCCAGAGCCACGCGCGGCGCTTCATGTGACCGAACTCGAATATCTCTCGGCTGATGTCGGGCTCGACCAGGTCGAACGTGAGTTCGTACTTCCCGGTCGTCTCCACGTTCTCGTACAGCGGTTGCGCGCCGTAGCCCTTGTGGACGGTCTGCATCAGCTTGCCGATTTTGAGCTGGGTCGCCACGTCCTCCGCGGTCAGGTCGTCGCCGTTGTGCCACGTGTAGGAGTCGCGGACGTTCCACGCGACCTGTCCGCTGTCGGCGTACTCCCAGTCCTCGATGACCATCCCTTTCGTCTTGTTCGACACCTTGTCGTGGACGGCCAGTTGGTCGAACATCGCCCAGTACCACCGGAACGAGAAGTTCGCGGCGTTGCCGTACGGATTGAACCGGGCGTTCGTCGGCGCGAGCGAGATGATGTGGTCGAGCGTTCGACCCGACGACTGACCGTTCGAATCGCCCTCGGTCGTCGTGCTCCCGCCGCCACCACCCTCGTTTTCGAGGGGAGTCGGCGTGTCTTCGTTACCACCACTACTACAACCGGCTAGCGCGGCGGCGCCGGCCGTGGCACCGAACGCGTTTCGAAGCAGACGACGGCGCGTCTGTGGCGATACGTCTTCCCACTCGTCGTCGCTGATCCACTTGTCGGACTCAGCGCTGCTTTGCGAATCCATCACACAGTACCCATTATGACTATCCCATATATACCCATCGATAATGGTAATTATCCAATGACACTATTTGATTACGCGGTCGCGCCCGTGGCTCTCGCGACGCGCGGGGCGGTCCCCCAAAGGACTATTATCCCGTTTTGCGAAATCGCCGGTAATGGGAACCTCAGAACGGTCGTACTTCAAATGTTGGATCTGCCGAAAGAAGATGCTGTGGACGAGCGTGCTCTCGTTTACGCTGCTCATCGTCGTCCTCGGCCTTCTCGCGATGACGGGCATCGAGCGCGGGACCGCGTCGTACGTCGTCCTCATGATGGACTTCGCCCTCGCCGGCGTGCTCCTCGCGACTGTCGGCGTCGTCTTCTGGCGGTGCGGCTACCTGAGTGACGCCCTCGACTGAACGCTCTCGGCTCTCTGTTTTCTCCCGTCGTCTCCCCCGACTCGGCTCACCGCTGTTCTTCATATCATAGTATCACTTTCATCGCTACCTCGCCGCAGTCTCCCGATTTCTGTGCCTAATTTGTAACCGAGATGTTAGTTTTTGTTCGCGTATGGGGAACTCGATATCCGAATTCGGTTGGGCGTCCTCGCTGAGTGGCGTCCCAGTCACCGCCGCGAACATCAGAATCGTGGTTTTTGAGGCCTCTACTAGGTGAAATTGGGCTCGATTCGGTTCGGTACGCGCCGTGACGACGCTACAACCGTAATGCTCAATTCCCCGGTTTCAGGTCGGTCCGCGCTCCATCGAAAACGACCGAAAATCGGCGAGTCATGGGTTTTACGCCCGGTTTTCCTCGCATCCGGCCATGTTCGCCTACGGGGAACAATCTGCCGGTCCGCGACGTCGACACGCACTTGTGAACCCGTCGCGTTCGTCGGAACGACACCGAATGACTGGCTTCGACTACGACGACTGGTTCGACGGCGTCCTCCGAGCGCCCGACAGCTCGGCCGCGTACGCGGGCGAGACAGGACAGGAATTCGAGGCGTGGCAGGAGTCGTTCCGCGCCGAACTGCGCGACGTGCTCGGATTTCCGGCGATGCGCGACAGCGCCGTCGAGGACATCGACCCGCGGCGACGGGAGCGTCCGGAAGCGACGGTTCGACACCGGAGTTACGAGCGACAGACGTGGAGCGTCCGCACCGAACGGGGGTTCCGCGTCCCGTTCTACCTGCTTCTCCCCGACTCGGTGGACCCGCCGTACCCCGTCGTCGTCGCGCTTCACGGCCACACCGAACACGGTAAAGACCTCGCCGCCGGCGTCGCCGAGGGCGAGGCGGCCGGCCGTCACATCGCCGACGACCGACGAGACATGGCCCGACAGGCGGTCCGGCGGGGCTTCGCCGTCGTCGCTCCCGACATGCGCGCCTTCGGCGAGTTATCACCCGACACATCCGACGACTCGGATTCGCCCGACGCCGTCAGCGCGTGTACGCGCTGGCAGAAGCGCGCCCAACTCCTCGGCCGGTCGCTCGTCGGCGAGCGCGTGTGGGACGTGCGCCGTCTGGTCGACTTCGTCGAGGGACACTCCGCGCTTGACGCCGGCCGACTGGCCGTCTGCGGCCACTCCGGCGGCGGGACCGTCGCGCTGCTCGCGGGCGCGCTCGACGACCGAATCGGGCACGTCGTCGCCTGCGCGTCGGTCTGTCCGTTCGAGGACTCCATCGTCCCCATCGACCACTGTCTGTGCAACTACGTCCCCGGCCTCCGACGACTCGGCGAGGCGTGGGACATCGCCGGCCTCGTCGCCCCGCGGTCGCTCCGCATCGTCGCGGGCGAATCCGACCCCATCTTCCCGATAGCCGGAACGAGACGGGCGTTCGACCGCATCCAGGGTCGGTACTGCGCCGCGGATGCTGAGGGGAAGTGCAGTCTCTTCGTCGGCGACGGCGGCCACCGCTTCTTCGAGGCGGGCGCGTGGCCCTTCCTGCGCGACCGACTCTGAGCCGGCGCGCTGTCCCCGACCCCGCTTCCGTCTCTCGCCTCGCGTCGCCGATACCGGTGCCTCGTGGTACCCCGGCACAACGTTTATCAACGCGCTCGCGGATGCTTCAGGCGTGACTCTCGAACAGCGGAACGTTCGCGACTACGGTATCGACGACGACGATTCGCTCGACACGGCGGCGATTCAGGCGGCGCTCGACGACTGCGCCGGCGAGGGCGGCGAGGTGTATCTCCCGCCGGGGACGTACCGAAGCGCCCCGCTCCGCGTCGGCGACGACACGACCTTCAGACTGGCAAACGGGGCGGAACTCCGGTTCGTCCAGGACTTCACCGAGTTCCCGACGGTCGAGAGCCGCTGGGAAGGGTGGGACCAAGACGGCTTCCACCCGTGTCTCCACGTGGCCGACGCCTCGAACGTCACCATCACCGGCGAGGGCGTCATCGACGGCGGCGGTTCGTACTGGTGGGAGTTCGTGTCGTTACCGCCCGAGCAGTACCCGGCCGAGCTCGCCGAGCGACTCGAGGAGATTCGACGCGGCAACCAACAGGACGAGGTGAGCACGTTCACGGTGCGTCCGCCGCTGCTCCAGATAGACGGCTGTGAGAACGTGACCGTCTCCGGCGTGACGCTCCGGAACTCCCCGTTTTGGAACACGCACGTCGTCTACTCCGACGACGTAACGATTCACGACGTGTCGATTCAGAACCCGCCGGACGCCCCGAACGGTGACGGCATCGACATCGACTCCTCGCGCTTTGTCAGGGTCAGCGACACCCACATCGACGCCGGCGACGACGCCATCTGCCTGAAGTCCGGCAAGGACGAGCAGGGCCGCGAGGTCGGACGCCCGACCGAGAACGTCGTCGTGACCAACTGCACGGTCGAACACGGCCACGGCGGCGTCGTCATCGGGAGCGAGACGGCCGGCGACGTGCGGCACGTCACCGTCACGAACTGCACCTTCACCGACACCGACCGCGGCATCCGCATCAAGTCCAAGCGCGGCCGCGGCGGGACGGTCGAGGACCTCCGGTTCGACACCATCGTCATGCGCCGCGTCGCCTGCCCGTTCGTCATCAACGGCTACTACCAGACGGACATCGACAGCGACCCCGAGCCCGTCACCGAGGCGACGCCGAACGTCCGAAACGTCGACTTCCACCACATCACCGCCGAGGAGGTCGAGTCGGCGGCGTTCCTCGCCGGCCTCCCCGAACAGCGCTTCGAGGGCATCTCCTTTACCGACGTGGACATCGACGCGACCCGCCCGTTCGACGCCTCGGACCTCTCGCCGGCGATGGCGAAAGGGTACGACCAGCGACACGGCGTCTTCTGTAAGTCGCTCGGCAGCGTCTCGTTCCGAGACGTTCGCGTGACGGTCCCCGACGGGAGCGGGACCCCACTGACCGCGGAAGCGAGTTCGACCGTCGTCCTCGACGGCTTCGAAGCCGAGTCCGACGAGGGACCTGCCGTCGAGGCAGCCGGCGTCGAGAACCTCCGAATCGGCGGCTGCGTCGCCCCCGACGACGGCGAGCCGTTCGCCCGCGTCCGCGACGGCGAGGCCGACGAGCCCTCGGTACTCCTCGCCGGCAACTACGGCGACATGGACGAGGCCGTCGTCTCGGTGCAGCCAGAGACGGTCGAGCAGTAGGCGACGCCCGACGCACTCGTTTTTCCGAAAAAGACGCGCTCGCGTTCTTCAGTCCCGGAGCGACGGCGCGGCGAACTGACCGGCCTCGAACGCTATCGGCGAGGGTTCCTCGACCACGCGCAGGTCGTCTCGCTCGCGGGCTTCCTCGACGAGCGCCGGCGAGGCGTACAGCCGGTGGAGATGCATGGTGTCGGCCGCGCGGACGACGCGGACCGTGTCGGGGTCGACGACGCCGATTGTCGACAGCGCGGCGACCACGCCCGCGCGGTCGGTCTCGACGACGGGCGGGAGCTTCACGCCGCGGATGGTGCTCGCGGTGAGCGCGTTGATGAGCGTTGTCTGCGCGTCCAACTCCGCGACGATGTCCTCGTGAATCACGTCGGCCGACCCGACGCCCATCGCGTTGCCGTGGGTCTTCTCGGTCAGCCCGTGGGTGTAGATGCGCTTGATGTTCGGCTTCTCGGGCGCGGGCTCGTTGATGGAAAACGGCCGGCGGCCGATGACGTTCGTGTCCATCCCCTGCCCGCTAATCTCCTTGCCCTGCCGGTCGAAGACGACCAAATCGAGCTCCTCGAACGGGAGCTTCGGCATCAGTTCGTACGCGGTTTCGAGCAGTTCGCGCTCGCGGTCGAGGAAGCCCGACGGGGGGACGCCCTCGATGAGCGTGGTGTCGTCGTGCTGGTCTTCCACGACGGCGACGCCGCCCACGATGGGAAGCGAGTCCAGCAGTTGCTCGGTTATCTCGGGAATCATCCGCCGGAACGACCAGTCGACGGCCCACTTGTGGGCGATTTGCGCGCCGCGCTGTTTGCCCATGCCGATGACGAGCATCTTCGACAGCCCGCTTTCGACCTCGCCGTCGAAGTCCGTGTGTGGCTTGACGCGGTTGATGGGGACGATGGCGTCCGCGCCCGCGGCGTTGGCGTCGGCGACCACGGGCACGTCGCGGTCCGGCGTGCGCCCGACCTCCACGACCTCCATGCTGGACCGAATCTCGCAGCCGATTCGCTCCTCGGTGATGCCGAGTTCGTTCAGCATCTCCCGCTGTCCCTCGCCGGTCGCGCCGCCGTGGCTCCCCATCGCGGGGAAGACGAACGGCTCGTAGCCCGCCTCGGAGACGGCGTCGACGACGCCCGCGACGATGTCGGGTATGTTCGCGATACCGCGGCTCCCGACGCCGAGCGCGACCTCGCCGCCCTCGGGAACGTCCGCGAACGACAGCGCGGCGACGGCCTTCGCGGCCGCCTCCGGCACGTCGGCCGCCGGAATGGGATTCGTCTCCCAGACTTGTTCGATGATACCTAACTCGGGGAGCGAGGGGTTACCGCACGCTTCGAGGATAACGTCTTCCGGGACTGAGAGCCAGTCTACGGGGTTCTCGTCGCCATCTGTGTGCATGCGGAACTCGACGGCCGAGTTCGACATAAAACTGTTCGTCGGGGGGCCTCTCTACACGCTGAGGTCGTCGAGGACGACGCGGCGGCCCTCCTCTGAGGACCGATAGCTCGCCTCTGTGAGCTGGACGCCCCGAGCCCCGGCGGTGAAGTCCCACGGGAACGGTTCGTCGGCGACGACGTGCCGGATGAACTTCTCCCACTGGAGCTTGAACGCGTTCTCGAACACCTGATTGTTCGGGACGCCCGTCCAGTCCTCGTAGAAGTCGTGTTCCTTCGGCGTGTCGGGGTTCCACTCCGGTTTCGGCGTGTTCGCGTGCCCCTGCGTCTTGCAGTCGCGCAGGCCGGCGACCGCGCTTCCCTCGGTCCCGTCGACCTGAATCTCGAGGAGGTCGTCGCGGTTGACGCGGACGGTCCACGAGGAGTTGAGTTGGGCGACGATGTCGTCTTCCAGCTCCATGATGGCGTAAGCGGCGTCGTCCGCGGTCGCCTCGTAGGACTCGCCGTCCTCGTCGATTCGCTCGTCGATGTGGGTCTTCTGGAGACAGCGGACGGACTCCACCTCGCCGAAGAGGTTCTCCAGCACGTAGCTCCAATGGGAGAACATGTCGTCGACGATGCCGCCGCCGTCTTCGGCGCGGTAGTTCCACGAGGGGCGCTGCGCCTCCTGGCCGTGACCGGTGAACACCCAGTAGCCGAACTCGACGCGCACCGAGAGGATGTCGCCGAAGAAGTCCTGTTCGATGAGCCGCTGGAGCTTCAACAGCCCGGGCAACCAGAGTTTGTCCTGGACGATACCGTGTTTCACGTCGCTCTCTTCGGCCATCCCGGCCACGTCGAGCGCGGCGCTGAGGTCGCTCGCGAGCGGTTTCTCGCAGTAGACGTGCTTCCCGGCGTCGATAGCCTTCATGACGCTGTCCGGGCGGCGGGGGGTTATCTGCGAGTCGAAGTACACCTCGTCGTCGCCGTCGAGACACGTCTCGAGGTCGGGGTCGACGGTCCAGCGGTCGATACCGTGTTCCTCGCTCAGTTCGCGGAGTTTGCGTTCGTTACGGCCGACGAGAAGCGGGTCGGGCATTACTCGTTCCCCGCTGGGAAGTTCCACGCCGCCCTCCTCGCGCAGCGCGACGATGGAGCGGATGAGATGCTGGTTCGTTCCCATCCGGCCGGTCACGCCGTTCATGATGATACCTAGCTCTTGCATGTGCTGACTCGTTGCACCAATCTGCTGGTCGGAGTGTAATAACTTTTTGCATGGTTTCGGTTTCCGCCGGAACGATTCGCGCGCCTGACCGTCGCCTGCACCCGCGAGCCGTCGATTACGACGATGTCCGACAGCGCGTAACCGAGGACGCGTGTGATTGAGCGCCTCTATTCGAACATCTCGAACTTTATAAGGAATCGAAGATGTGTTACAAACATATGGGTGTAATAGATTATATCTCATCTCGTCATTTCGAACCGGCGTCGGCGTCATTCGTTCGACACTCTCGAACTTTATATGCTGTGCCGACCTCAGATTCAGGCTGCCATAAATTATAACAATCGTTGAATATGTTGTCTGTTCGAGTGATGCACTCATGAAACCCGACAGACGGACGTTCCTCCGCGTGCTCGGAGCAGGAAGTATCGGTGCGGCGACGACTGGCCTCTTCGGTGGCAGCGCCGCGGCCGCGACCGTGATTTCGATGCGGGGCGGCGGCGACGACATCTGGGGCACCGCCGACGCGTTCCACTACTACTACACGGAACTGAGCGGCGATTTCGACGTCGCCGTCCAGAACACCGGCATCGACAACGTCGAAAGCTGGACGAAGGCGGGGCCGATGGTCCGCGAGTCGCTCGACCCCGACTCGAAGAACGTCATGGTCCGTCGCCGGCCCAACGGAGAGGCGTCGATGCAGTATCGACCCGAAGACGGCGCTGAGACGGACAGCGTCGGCGGCACACCGGCCGACTGGCTCCGCCTCAAGCGAAGCGGAGACGCGATAGAGACCTACCACTCCACGGACGGCGAGACGTGGACGTCGATTAACACGCTCGACGCCGCCGACATCTCGCTGGGCGACAGCGTCTACGTCGGACTGGCGGTCACCAGCCACCTCTCGGGGACGCTCGCGACGGCGACGTTCCAGAGCCTCTCGGGGGTCGACCCCGACCGGAACCGCGATATCGGCGACGTCGAAGTCGCGGGGAGCGTGGAGAACACGACGGGCGTCCCGCTCGTCTCGACCGGCGACGTGACCGACGTCGGCCCCGGGTCCGCCACGCTCACCGGCGACCTCGGCGACCTCGGCGGTGCCGACTCCGCAGAGTGTTACTTCGAGTACCGGGAGGTACCCACCGAGTCGTGGAAGACCACGGATTCGACGGAACTCACTTCGTCGGGCGCGTTCAGCGTCGACGCCGACGACCTGACGCGGCGTCGCTACTACGAGGTTCGCGCGGTGGCGGACACGGCCGACGGCGACACCGCTCGGGGCTCGGTGTCCACGTTCAACACGCCGAACCCGTCGAACAGCAAGGTTCCGGCCCACGCCGGCCCGGACAGCGCGTCCCACTTCGGTCCGAGCGACGGGTTCGCCGAGGCCGCACCGTGGCTCGACGACGACACCCCGGTCATCGTGATAACCGAGCCGACCCGCCGCCAACTCGAAAAGGCGGTCACCATCGACGGCGAGCGACTGGTCGTCTTCGAGACCAGCGGAACGATCGACCTCGGCGTGCGCGACCTCCCGATTCCGTACGACAAGTGCTACATCGCGGGCCAGACCGCGCCCTCGCCGGGGGTCACGTTAGTCAAGGGTCGGGTGAATATCGGGGCGAGCGACTGCGTCCTCCAGCACGTTCGAGTCCGACTCGGCGACGCGGGCATCGAGGACGCGACCGAGGACTGGGCGCTCGACACGGTCAACACGGCCGACGAGACGACGAACAACGTCATCGACCACGTCTCCGCCTCGTGGAGCGTCGACGAGTGCCTCTCGGTCGGCTACGAGACCGCGGAGACGACCGTCTCGAACTGTCTCGTCGCCGAGGCGCTCGACGACTCGGTCCACCCGAAGGGCGAACACGGCTACGGGTCGCTCATCGGTAACGACGCGAAGAACGTCGCCATGCTGGGGAACGTCTGGGCGTTCAACACCGACCGCCATCCCAGACTCAAGGAGGGAACCGAGAGCGTCGTCGTCAACAACGTGATGTACGACTTCGAAGACGGCACCTGGCTTGACCCCGACACCGAGGCGAGCATCGTCGGCAACGCCTACCTCCGACCCAACTCGGACAAGGCGAACGTCTTCACCGAGGACGACGTGGACACCGCCGTGGCGTACCTCGAAGACAACCTCACCGACGGCGACGTGCCGATGGTCGACGAGAACGTGACTGTCGTCGATGAACGGCCGCTGTGGCCCGACGGACTGACGGCGATGTCGTCGGCCCGGACGCTCGACCACGACCTCGCGAACGTCGGCGCGCGCCCGGCCGACCGGACGGCGACCGACGAGCGAATCCTCGAAAACGTCGAAGCCGGGGAGAGCTACCTCGTCGACAGTCAGGAACAGGTCGGCGGCTACCCGGACCTTCCGGTCAACAGCCACGAGCTGAACGTCCCCAACGGCGGGACTCGCCCGTGGCTCCGGTCGTGGTCTCGTCGGGTCGAGACGCCGTCACACTAACCGCACGGGGCCGACGCACCGTCTGTCACCGCATCGTCCGCCGACGACTATCTTGCTTGTATCCGCACATTTTTAAATCATTTTCGGTGAACTACGTGTATGGGTACGAATATCGGATACATCGGTATCGACCACCACCACCGGGACCCCTACTTCGCGGTCGCGAGCGAGTTGGACGCGACGATTACCGCGGTCTGCGAGCCCGGCCGGCGGGTCGACGTGGAGAACATCGCGGCGATGGACGACCGGCCCGACGAAATCACGACCGAGGGACAGGACATGGCGGACCTCGTCGGCGGCGCGGCGGTCTACGAGGACCCGCACGAACTCGTCTCCGACGCCGACGTCGACGTGGCGTGGATAACCTACCGGAGCGACGAGACGCCGGCAATCATCGAGAGCGCCGTCGAGAACGGCGTTCACGTCGTCAGCGAGAAACCCATCGCTCGGACCGCCGCGGACCTCGAAGACATCGCCGAGCGGGCCAACGAGCTCGGCGTCACCGTCTCGCCGACGATGTACTACCGGCGTAACCCCGTCGCGATGGCGCTCCGCGACCGAGTTTCGGAGGGCTTCTTCGGCGACGTGTGGACGCTCGACGGCCGCTTCAACGCCAGCCAGCTCTCCTACCGGGACACCGACCACTACCTCTACGACCGGGAGACGAGTCGCGGCGGCGCGCTCCAGTGGATCGGCCCGCACTGGGTCGACGTGATGCCGTGGATTCTCGACGACCCCATCGCGCGGGTGAACGCCCGGTTCCACGACGCGGTCGAGGCGGACGTGGAAGCGGGGGCCGTCCTCCAGTTCGAGACCGAAAGCGGGACGCTCGGGACGTACCACACCGGCTACTACCTGAGCGACCGCGGCAAGGACACGCACCTCGGGCTCTACGGCACCGAGGGACAGGCGCTGACGCCGCTGCACCACGACTCGCTGCAGCACGAACCGACGGTCCCCCTCGACATCACCTCGGAACACCCCGACTGGACCGCCGCGCCGAAGCGGACCGTCGAGTTCGAGTTCACCTACGACCGGTTCCCGGCGTGGGGCGACTTCGTGCAGGACTACTTCGAGGACTACTTCGCGGGCTACGAGACCGGCGACGTGCCCGCGACCGTTGACGACGCCGTGCAACTGCTGCGCGTCCTCGATGCGGCCTACGAGTCCGGCGAGCGCGGCGGCTGGGTCGAAGTCGAGGGGTGAACGCGCTCGACGCCGTCGCGCCCGCCGGGCCACCCTGCGCCGCGGGGTCGACCAGTCGTTCGGCTATCCTGAACTTTAAATGTATGGCCGAAAATATTGAGCCATGCCAACGGATGACTCGCCCAAGACGCTCCGGACGACCGCCACCTCGATAGAGATTCTGAAGCAACTCGAAGCGATAGACGGCGCGCGAGTCTCCGAAATCGCCGAGCGGATGGACAAGCCCAAGAGCACGATTCACGGCCACCTCGCGACGCTCAAGCAGGAGCAGTTCGTCATCAAGGAGGGCGATTTCTACTTCATCGGCCCGGAACTGCTCCGACTGGGGAACCAAGTCCGGACGCGGGAGCCGGCGTTCGTCCTCGCGCGGCAGTTCACGGAGCGACTGTTCGAAGAGACCCGCCTCCGGTCGATTTTCACCGTCGAGATGGGAGGAAAGGCCGTCTTCCTGCACACCGCGTCGGGGAGTAAGATGGGGTGGTCCCACGAGCAACTCGGCAACCGACTGTTCCTGCACAACACCGCCGTCGGAAAGGCGATTCTCGCGGAACTCCCGGAGCCGCGCATCGAACAGATAGTCGACCGGTGGGGCCTCCCGCAGGAGACGGAAAACACCACCACCGACCGCGAGGCGCTGTTCGAGGAGTTAGAGCGCGTCCGCGACCAGGGCTACGCCGTCAACCGCGCCGAGAACTTCAACGAACTCTACGCTATCGGCGTCGCCGCGACGCGCCGCTCGGGCGACGTTATCGGCGGGTTCAGCGTCACGGGGCCGGCCCACTCGGTGACCGGCGAGGACAGGAAAGCCGAGCTCGCGCACACGGTCAAAGACATCGTCAGCGAGTTCGAACTGGAACTCGCGCTCGCGTGACTCGGGCGGGACCGACCCGGGTCGCTCGCCGCCGCCGACCGCTCTCCGGCCGTTCGGGACTGTCGAACATTATATACCCGCGATAGTTACAGCCGCTCTCCCCGCTGGATTATTACTGCGAATCAACAAATTACGCTCGTACGTCTGTAATATATTTTCGTAACGCGCCGCCGTGCTGAGCGAGCGTTCGGACGCAGTGACTGCACGTGCTCGATTACGCCCGGCGCAATCTCACTATCGGACAATTTACTTATTAACAATCCCATCAGAATTCAGTAATTTCTGAACACCGAGGCGTTATCTATCGACTCGCGTCCGACGGCATCCGAGAAACAACTACTCGGTCGCTGAAACGGCGAAGGCTAGCAGATAACCCGCCCGGACCGATTTTCGGCTCGGGCTCTCGGCACCGGTCGACACTGCCCCGAACCGCCAGGCTCGGCTCGCCACCGAGAACAATCCGTGAACGCCGAATAAATGGTTATTACGGCTCGTTCGTCTCTCTTTGTTGTCTCCCTGTACTTCGGAACCACGAATCGAGATTCGAGATATCGTCTCGTGAAATAACACTTCTATATGTATATCGAATATTTTACTATTATTTCGGTGTCCGCTCTCGGAATCCGCCGTGTTCGCTCGACGGCCGCCACCTTTTCTTCCGAGGAGTCGTTACCACCGATGCTATGGGCGTGATGAGCAAGCTTCGACGGCTGCTCGGCCTCGTAGAGGGACACGAAGACGACGTCGCCAAACAGATCGGAAAGCGAACGAAGGTGAGCGAGGAGAAGGCGAAGAAAGGCATCGAGAAGGCGACTGACGCGGTCGAAAGCGGTTCTGACGGCGGCTCGGGAGACCGGAGTAGCTACTGACCGACGGTGGCGTGACGAGTCGTGACGAGCCGTGACGGGCGGCCGGCCGGGAGGGTGCCCGCACCTGCACGCGTTTCGGCGAACCACTCATACCGTTCGGCCGCGCACACGGGTTATGCCCGAATCTCGCACGCCGTCGCTCGACGGACGAGTCTTCAAATCGGTCGCCAACGCCGAGGGCGGCGACGTCGGCGGCGACACCTACTTCTGGTTCGACCAGTCCGACGACCTGATTCACGCGACGTACCGCGGCGGAACCGTCAGGCTGGGCCACCTCGTCGGCCTCCGCCTCGACGACACGCTCGACTTCCGGTACTCCCACGTCACCGAGGACGGGACGACCGCGACCGGCCACTCGACCGACCGCATCGAGCGACTGGACGACGGTCGCCTCCGTCTCCACGAGGACTGGTCGTGGGACTCGAAACCGGGCTCCGGGACGAGCGTCCTCGAAGAGCTCACCGACGAGGAGCGGACGGGGCTGGACCTGTCGCCTGACTCCTTCGACGGACGGTAGTGACGGGGCCCGTGCCTGCCTCGCCCTCGTCAATCAGCTAGGGCGCTCTCAGTCACCTGCTCGGGTACTGACGAGTGGTACACGGCGTCGCCGTCCGAATCGAACAGGTGGAGTCGGTCCGTATCGACGGCGAGTTCGACGATGTCCCCGGCCGCAATTCGGCTCCGCGGCCCGACCTTGACTCGAATCTCCTCGTCGCCGAGGCGACAGTGCAAAAGCAGTAGCTCTCCGAGCGGTTCGGTGACCGTCACCTCGGCGGTGAACGACTCTGACGCCCCGGCACGGTTCGAGACGAGGGACACGTCTTCGGGCCTGACCCCGAGCGTGAGTCCGTCGTCGTCGATGCCGTCGAGTCCGGAGCCGGCGGGAAGTGTGAGCGAAAGCCCCGGTGCCGTTGCGACGTGTTCATCCCCTCGCTGTCGGACCGACGCGGGGATGAAGTTCATCGCGGGCTCGCCGACGAACCCCGCGACGAACTGGTTCGACGGGTAGTCGTACAGCTCCTGGGGGGCAGCGACCTGCTGGAGCCTCCCGTCTTCGAGCACGGCGACCCTGTCGCCGAGCGTCATCGCCTCCGTCTGGTCGTGGGTGACGTAGACGGTCGTCGTTTCGAGGTCGCGGTGGAGCTTGAGCAACTCGGCGCGCATCTGGACCCGCAGTTTCGCGTCGAGGTTCGAAAGCGGCTCGTCCATCAGGAACACGTCCGGTTCGCGGACGAGCGCGCGGCCGATAGCGACTCGCTGTCGCTCCCCGCCCGAGAGTTCCTTCGGTTTCCGGTCGCGGAGATGCGCGATGTCGAGCGTCTCGGTGGCCTCTTCGACGCGTCGCTCGATTTCGTCGCCGGAGAACTCGCTCGCAGACTTCATGCCGAACTTCATGTTCTCGGCCGCCGTCATATGGGGGTACAGCGCGTAGTTCTGAAACACCATCGCGATGCTTCGGTCCTTCGGCGGTACCTCGTTGACGACGCGGTCGCCGATGGCGATAGAGCCGTCCGTCACCGATTCGAGGCCGGCGAGCATCCGGAGCGTCGTCGATTTCCCGCACCCCGAGGGGCCGACGACGACGAGGAACTCGCCGTCGTCGATTTCGAGGTCGATACCCTTCACGGCGCGCACGTCGTCGTACGTCTTCCGCAGGTTCTGAATCGTGATGTCTGACATGGTGAGTTCGCTATTTCTGTTGGATTGTGAGTGTCCGCAGGAGCGGTCGGTGAAGCACGATGAGCACGACGAGCGGCGGGAGCAACGCGAGGACCGCGCCGGCCATGATGAGCCCCCACTGCGTCAGCCCCGCCTGCGCGGAACCCTGGAGGTACCGAATCCCGACCTGGACGACCTGACTGCTCTTGTCGGTCACGACGACCAGCGGCCAGAGGAACTGGTTCCACGTGTAGATGAACGTGATAACGCACACCCCGGCTATCATCCCCCTCGACATCGGGATGAGCACCCTAAACAGGAAGGTGAGCGGCCCGACGCCGTCGAGACGTGCGACCTCGACGAGCGAGGCCGAGATTCCCATGAACTGCTGGCGAAAGAGGAAGACGGCCGTCGCGCTCGCGACGTACGGCCCGGTCAACGCCAGGAGAGAGTTCGTCCAGCCGAGGTCGGCCATCAACTGGAACAGCGGGACGATTCGGACCGGCACCGGCAACAACAGCGTCAGCAGGATGAACATGAACACCGCCCGCTCGTACGGGAAGCGGTAGTAGACGAGCGCGAGCGCCGCGAACAGCGAGAGCGTGACCTTGCCGACGACGACGATGACGCTCATCACGAACGAGTTCAGCATGTACGTGCTGAAGTCGTAGTTCACGAGCGCGTCCGAGTAGTTCGAAAGCCCCTTCGACCCGAGGCCGAGGTTCGTCACCTGATACACCTCCGTCGTCGACTGCGTGCTCATGATAACCGCGAGCAACAGCGGCGACGCCATCAGGAGAATCGAGAAGACGATGCCGCCGTGCAGCAGCACGTCGTCGGGTAGTCGGTGGACGAGCCGTCTCGCGTCGATGTTCGCGGTGTCTGTTTCTGTTGCCATCTCGTTATCCTCCGTACCGCCCGTACCCCGACGCGAACCGAAGCTGGAGGTACATCAGAATCGACACGACGACGAACAGAATCACGGACTGCGCGGACGCCAGCCCGAGGCTGTTGAACTGGAAGGCGTCGCGGTAGAGCTTGAATATCAGGAAGTTCGTGGCGTCGCTGGGACCGCCGCTCGTCATCAGGTCCACGAGCGGGAACGTCGAGAAGAACGCGTATATCGTGTTCATGATGACGAGGAACGTCATGGTCGGTGCGATCATCGGCACGTACACCTTGTACAGCATCCTGAACCGACCGACACCGTCGATACGGGCGTTCTCAGTCAGTATCTCGGGGATGTTGTTCAGCGCGGCGACGATGAAGATGATGTTGTAGCCGAGCTGCTTCCAGACCGCGACGACCGCGAGTATCGCAAACGCCTGCGGGCCGTCGTTGAACCAGTCCAGCGTAAAGGGCGTCAGAAGCTCGAGGTAGTGGGTGAAGATGCCGAGGTTCGGGTGCAGGATGAAGTTCAGGAGAATCGCGGCGACCGCCGGCGGGAGCGCGTACGGCCAAATCGCGGCGACGAGATACACGGACGACCGGACGTCGACGGAGAATATCAGGTAGCCTATCAGCAGCGAGACGCCGAGCGTTCCGAAGACGACGACCGCCGCGAACGCGACCGTGATGAGGAAGCTGTACCGGTAGACGTCCGAGGTGAGCAGGCTGACGAAGTTCCCGAGCCCGGTCCACGTCTGTCGCTGTCCGAGAAACAGCGTCTCGTAGAGGCTGAGGCGGAACGTCTCGAGCGCGGGGTAGTACAGGAACGCGACGAGGACCGCCGCCGTCGGGAGTAACAACAGCGCCGCCTGAAGCGTCGAATCGTACGGTTTTGTGGCAGTAGACATGTAAATAACGTGTCGGGGGAGCCTACTCGCTCCCGTCGTAGTTGCCGTTGTAGCCGGCGAGCGCCTCGCCGACCTGCGTGTCCATCCGCGACAGCCCCTCCTCGACGCCGAGTTGGTCGTTGATGATGCTGACCGATATCTCCTCGTTGATGGACCGGGTCTTGGGGAAGACGCCCATCACCGCGCCGCGCGTCGCGGGCGTATCCTCGGTGTCCTGAAGCTGGTCGAACGCCGTGCTGAAGTTGGGGTTGTTCTCGAACCAGCCGTCGTTCGTGAGCCGGTCGATGGCGCTCTGCCGAACCGGGAAATAGCCGCTGTTGCGGTGCCAGCGCGCCTGTTGTTCGGTCTGCGTGACGTAGGCGATGAACTCGCCCGCGGCCTGCTTCTTCTCGTCGGCGAGGGCGTCGGGAACCCACAGCGACCCCCCGCCGATGACGACGCCGGTGTTCGCGCCGTCGGGGGTCGGAAGGTAGCCGGAACCGAGTTCGAAGCCGTTCTCCTTCGCCCCGGACTGCATCGAGACGATGTTCGACGTGGAGTCCCACAGCATCGGCACCTTCTGGGTGAGAAACGCCTGCCGCGCCTCTCCCCACGCCTCGATACCGGGGTTGAGATAGAGCCCGTCTTGGGCCATCTGCTTCCACCAGGAGTAGACGCTACGCCCCGCCTCGGAGTTGAAGAACGTCTGGTCGGGGCGACCGGCGCGGCCGTTTTCCTGGTTCACGAGCACCTGGTCCTGCTTCGCGAACTGCTGTTCGATCTGCATCCACGTGTGGTTCGGCCAGCTGATTCCGCTTTCCATGTCGGTCTGGTCGACGATGGTCTGTGCGGCCTGCCGGACTTCCGCGAGGCTCCGCGGCGGGCTTTCGGGGTCGAGTCCGGCCGCCTCGAACGCGCTCTTGTTGTAGAGCATGATGGTGTTCGAGGAGTTGAACGGCATCGAGTTCAGCGTCCCGTCCATGCGGTAGTAGTTCAAGACCGACGGCAGGAAGTCGTCGAGGTCGATTTTGTCTTCCGGGAGAATCTCCTCGACCGGCGTGAACGAACCGCTGTCGAGCGCGAGTCGCGTCCCGACCTCGAATATCTGGACGATTCCCGGCGGGTCGCCGGCCCGCGACGCTTGCAGCGACTGATTGAGGTTCTGTCGGTAACCGCCGTTGTTGACCGCCTCGATGGTGATTCCGTCGTGCTGCTGTGAGAACTCGCTGGCCATGTCTTCCAGCGTCTGGCCGAGTTCACCCCCGAAGATATGCCAGAACGAGACGCTCACGTCTTGTGCGCCGGACGAGCCGGCCGTCGTTCCCGACTGTTCGGCGCTCCCGCCCCCGGTCTGGGTGGGCGAGTCGCCTCCGCCGGAACAGCCCGCGAGTCCCGCGACGCCGACGGCCCCCGCCGTTGCGAGGAATCCGCGCCGACTGGTTGTGCGTCCGATAGCTCGATTCGTCATTTCGGCTCGCCCGCCGTCAGGGCCATTTCCAGGCATGTACCGGAACATATCCGAACACATAATTTAAATTTTACCATTATATCCCAAATAATTAGACATATGTTGTTCTCTGGTGTGACTCGTACCGCTCTGATTGGGGTATAAAAATCCCGGCGGCACCGAGCGTCGAGTCGGAATCACGGACGCGGCTCCGTGGTGACGACGTCCCATCGGTCGACGGTGAGGGCGTCGACGCCGACCGACCGGAGAGTCGTCGCAGTCGGTTCGTCGTCGACGGTCCACGCGTCGACGAGCAGCCCGGCGTCGTGCGCGCGCTCGACGAGGTCCGACGAGGTGCAGAGCTCGTGTTCGACGTGAACGAACTCGCAGCCCCGCTCGGCCGCCCACGCCAACTCCGCGGAAACGTCGTCGTGGAACGAGTAGCCGATATCAGCCGCTGACGGCGTCTCCAGGGCGACGCCGACCGCTTCGCGCGACGGGGACGAAAAGACGACCCGCTCGTCGAGTCGCTCGACGGCCGCTAAGGCGTCTTCGACGAGCCCCGGGTCGCGGGTATCGAGGTTCATGCCGGTGCCCGCGGGCCACTCGTCGACCACCCGCTCGAAGCGCGGAATCGTCGCTTCCGACCCGCCGACTCGAAGCGCCGTGAGGTCGTCGACGGCGGTTTCGGCGAGTTTCCCCGAGACCGTCGTCAGCCGCGACAGGTCGTCGTCGTGAAACGCCACCAGCTCCCCCGAGCCACAGCGCATCACGTCCACCTCGACGAGGTCGACGTGGGGTGCGGACTGCTTGACCGCGGGAATCGTGTTCTCTGGATACTGGCCCGCACAGCCTCGATGCCCGATAGTGATCATACGACACGTCGCCGACAGTTACTTATCAACCATGCTATGATATCCCCGTACTGAACAGATCACTATTGAGACAACATAGCAGCCACAATATACGAGCCCCGACCAAACCGGTGTATGGGTGACGACCGCTACCTGTGGACCGCGATTCGGGCGGCCGAGGTCGCCGGCGACGAGCTACGGGCCCGATTCGAGTCGGGTTCACGCGAGCGGTCCCGCGGCCCCCCGGCGGACGAGGCCGCCGAAGAGCGCATCATCGAAGTGATATCAACCGCGTTTCCGGACGACAACGTCGTCTCCGAGGAGTGCTCTCCGGAGTTCCGCCCGAAGCCGCGTTGGGTCATCGACCCGCTCGACGGGACGGTCAATTTCCACAACGGCGTGCCGCACTTCTCCGTCTCCGTCATGTACGAGGGTGCGACACGACCCGACGTCGGCGTCGTCAACTACGTCCCGGCGGACCAGCTGTACGTCGCGGTCGAGGGCGAAGGCGCGTTCGTCAACGGACGGGAGCTCTCGGTCTCGAACGCCGCGGAGCTGTCGGACGCGCTCGTCGTGACCGGATTCGACTCGCTGGCCCGAGCGAACGGCGACGGCGCGTATCTCGAAGCGCTCTGCGAGTCGACGCAGGGCGTTCGCCGGATGGGGTCGGCCGCCGCGGAGTTGGCGCTCGTCGCCGCCGGCCGCTTCGACGTGTACTTCGAGCAGAACCTCGATATGTGGGACACGCGGACCGGCCCGCTCCTCGTCCGCGAGGCCGGCGGCGAGGTGACGCACGTCGAAGCGATAGACGACGTGACCGGCGACACCGTCGTCGCGTCCAATCAGGCCCTCCACCGGCAGGTCATCTCGCTCATGTCTCGGCACAGCGCCCTCGGGTGAGCGACGCGTCTCGGACTGGTGGTCTGGACGTTTGGCAGCCCGGCAGTTTGGCGATTCGGCGGTTCGTCCGCCCCCTCAGTCGTCTCCCGACTCCCGGCGCTTGACTGTCTCCGGGTCGAAGTCGTTGACCGCGCGGTTCGGTTCGAGGCCCGCCCGCTCGACCACTTCGATGTCGGCCGCCGGCGATTGCCCGTCGGTCGTGAGGTAGTCGCCGGTGAGGATGCCGTCCGCCCCGGCCTCGAACGGCAGGTGTTGCTCGTCGGGCGCGAGGTTGACCTCTCTCCCGCCGGTCAAGCGGACGCGCGCGTCGGGGTGGAGCAGTCGGTAGACCGCGACGGTCTTGAGGAGTTCCGTCGTCGTGATGTCCGCGTGGTCGGCGTCGCCGAGCGGCGTCCCGGAGACGGGATTGAGCACGTTCACCGGGAGCGATTCGACGCCGACTTTCTGGAGTTCGATAGCGGCGTCGACGCGGTCGGCCGGCGTCTCGCCCATCCCGAGGATGACGCCGGCACAGAGGTCCATCCCCGCGTCTTTGGCCCGGCGGAGCGTCACGAGTCGGTCCTCGAAGTCGTGGGTCCCGACCACCTCGTCGAAGTACCGCGGCGAGGTTTCGATGTTGTGGTTGTAGTGATTCACGCCCTCGTCGGCGAGGATTCGCGCTTCCTCCTCGGTGAGCAGGCCGAGCGAGGCGTCGACTTCGACGCTCGTCTCGTCGCGGACGAGTCGAATCGCCTCCAGCACCTCCGCCCACTCGTCGGGCCGGCGCTCCTTCGAGACGCCCTTCTCGGCGACGACGATGCCGAACCGCTGTGCGCCGTCGCGTTCGGCCCGCCGCGCGGCGTCCAACACCGCCTCCGGCCCGAGAAAGCCGTGCGTTTCGACGCCGGTGTCGAAGTGCGCCGACTGCGCGCAGAAGCCGCAGTCCTCGGCGCAGTCGCCGGCCTTCGCGTTGACGATGGAGCAGGCGTCGACGGTCCCGTCGGAGCGGACGGAACGGACGTAGTCGGCCCCCGCCGCGAGGGGCTCGACCGGCTGCGCGATGAGCGCTACCCCGTCGGTCCGGTCGAGTTCCTCGCCGCCGAGCACTCGCCGCACCGCGTCGTCGACAGTCGGGTTTCCAGTCTCGTAAACCATATCTCATTTCTAAGTTGACGAGTTCAAAAACCCGTTGCCTCGTCGACATTCACCCTCCGGTCGTCGGCTCCCCGACGAGGTGCCTGCCCCGATGGCATCATAACACTATTCGAGCCACTGACGAAACTCGTACTAGTTCTATGGCTCTCTCGGACACCGACGTCGCCGACGTGGTCGACTCGCTCTCCCTCGACGAGAAGTGCTCGCTCGTTTACGGTGCGGTCGACCCCGAGGGGACGGCGACGGGCTACGTCCCCGGCGTCCCCCGACTCGACATCCCCGAACTTCGCCTCGCCGACGGGCCGCTCGGGATTCGCATCCCCGGTCGCTCGTCGACCGCGTTTCCGGCTTCCATCGCCGTGGCGTCGACGTTCGACCCCGAACTCGCGCGGCGACAGGGCGTCGCGATGGCCCGCGAGGCCAAAGCCAGCGGCCAGTACGCGGTTCTCGGCCCCGGGCTGAACCTCGTTCGCGTCCCCAACTGCGGGCGCAACTTCGAGTACTACTCCGAGGACCCGGTCGTGACGGCCGACTTCGCCGCCGCGGTTGTGGAGGGACTCCAGTCGGAGGACGTCATCGCCACGCCGAAGCACTACGTCGCAAACAACCAGGAGACGAAGCGACTCGTCGTCAGCGCCGAGGTCGGCGAGCGGGCGCTCCGAGAGCTCTATCTCCCCGGGTTCGAGGCGGCCGTCGAGGCGGGCGCGGGCTCGGTTATGACCGCGTACAACCGCGTCAACGGGACGCACATGAGCGACCACCGGCGGCTCGTCACCGAGGTACTGAAAGACGAGTGGGGCTTCGACGGCTACGTCGTCTCCGACTGGTTCGGCACCGCGAGCGCCGTCGGCGCGGCGACCGCCGGCCTCGACCTCGAAATGCCGGGCATCTCGCTCGAAGCGCTCCACGAGGCGTTCGGGATCGACTCCGACGCCGAGATGCTGGCGGAGGGCGACGACGAGAGCATCCCGGCCGGCGAGACGACGACGCCCAAGTTCGCGACCGAACTGAAATCCGCGGTCGAGTCCGGCGCGGTCCCGGCCGACCGCCTCGACGACATGGTCGCGCGAATCCTCGGGCAGATGGCCCGCATCGGCCTCCTCGACGGCGAGTGGGGCGACGGCGGCGCGCTCGACACGCCCGAACACCGGGACCTCGCCGAGACGCTCGCCGCCCGCGGCACCGTCCTCCTGAAGAACGACGACGGGGCGCTCCCGCTCTCTGACGACGACGATGTCGCGCTCGTCGGTCCCGGCGTCGCGGAGGCGATGCTCGGCGGCGGCGGCTCCTCCGAGGTCACCCCCGCCCGCGAGGTCTCGGCGCTCGAAGGAATCCGCGCCCGAACCGACGGCTCGGTCGCGTTCGAACCCGGCGTCGAGCGCGTCGTCACGCCCTCGTTCTTCGACGACGCGGACGCCGACGCTGACGCCGCCGCCGACTTCCCCGGCGGGAAGACGCCCGACGTCGACGCGGCGGCCGACTGCGCCCGCGAGGCCGACGTCGCGCTCGTCGTCGTCAGGGACGCGACCACGGAGGGCGCGGACCGCGAGACGCTCCGACTCCCCGGCGGACAGGACGAACTCGTCGCGGCCGTCGCCGACGCCGCCGACCGGACCGTCGTCGTCGTCCAGTCCGGCGGCCCGGTCGCACTCCCGTGGCGCGACTCGGTCGACGCCATCGTCGAGTCGTGGTACCCCGGACAGGCCGACGGCGACGCGCTCGCGTCTGTCCTCTACGGCGACGCCGACCCGGCGGGCCGCCTCCCGGTCACGTTCGCGCCCGAGGGGTCGTATCCCACGAACGCCGAGGAACGATTCCCCGGCGTCGACGACGAGGCGCGGTACGACGAGGGCGTCTTCGTCGGCTACCGGCACTTCGACGCCGCTGGCTCGGACGGCGAACCGACCTACCCCTTCGGCCACGGGCTCTCGTATGCGACCTTCGAGTACGGCGAGACGGAGGCACGCGGCGACGACGCGGTCGCGGTCGAGGTGACGAACGCGTCCGACCGCGACGGGAGAGAGGTCATGCAGGCGTACGTCCGGCCGCCGACCGTCGCGGGCGTCGAGCGTCCGACGCGAGAACTCGCCGGCTACGCGGCCGTCGAACTCGCCGCCGACGAGACCGAGACGGTCGAACTCTCCCTGTCCGAGCACGCGTTCCGAAGATACGACGACTCCGAAGGATGGACGGTCGATGCGGGTGAGTACGTCGTGGAGGTCGGTCGCTCGTCCCGCGATGTCCGAGCCGAGACGACGGTGTCGCGGTAGGCCGTCGGCACTCGGCGGCGAACTCCCGTGGAGCGTTCGTCCCCGTTGAGTGGCTCTTGTGCGCTGTCCCGTGGGTTTTCGCACGTAGGGTACACGTTCATTAGCCGCCCCCACGAGTCTCGATTGCTATGTTCTCACGTGCCAATACCTCGCGGACCGCCGCGCCCCGGTCGTCGGCGCTCGTTTTCCTCGGAGGTCGCTGACGATGGCCACTCGGACAGACCCGTACCGACAGCTACGGTTCATCCTCGAAATTGGTGGACTCGTGACCGCCGGCTTCAGCCGCTGTGACCTCCCGTCGGCGACCTCGGCGGTCGTCGAGTACCGCGAGGGGGCGGACCCGCCGACGCCGCGGAAACTCCCCGGTCTGAACGAGTACGGGCCGCTCGTGCTCGAAGTCGGTGTGACCGACCGGTCGCTCGAACTGTCCGAGTGGCGGACGCTCGTCGAGCAGGGCAAGATGGCCGAAGCCCGGCGCGACGCCGCGGTCGTGTTGCTGGACGCGACTGGGAACCCCGCCGCTCGCTGGGTTTTCCGCGAGGCGTGGCCCTCGCGGTACGACGCGCCCCGGTTGGACGCGATGACCTCCGAAGTCGCCGTCGAGCGCCTCGTCGTCGTCCACGAGGGATTCGCTCGCGTCGCGGTCGAAACCGGTGACGACGAGGACGAAGAGAGTGAGAGCGACGGCGGTACCGAGAGCGACGGCGGCTCGACCCCGTCGCTCCCGGACCTCGACTTCCCGGTCGGCGAGGGACTGCCGCAGGGAATCGACGAACCGCGACTGAAGACGAGCCGCGCCGGCGACGAGGGGCCCGACGAGACGTGACCGCGGCCGAGTCGAACCCCTACGGCGCACACCGCTTTCGGGTTCGGTGCGACGCGCTCCCGAAACTGGGGTTCTCGGAGGTGCGCGGGCTCTCGGTGGCGGTCGAGCAGCCGACCAGTGGTGAGCCGCGGTCCGAATCGCCGCCGTCCGAGACCGACCGCCTCGACCGCCGGGGCCGACACCCGCGGAAGCGACCGACTCCGCGACCGCGGCCCCCCTCGCCGTCGCGCCGAGCGACTAGTTCACCGCCGCTCGAACTCTGCCGAGGCGTCACCGACGACCGGTCGCTGTGGGCGTGGTTCCGAGCCTGGGTCGACGGCGAGACGACCCCGCAGGACGTTCGCATCTGCCTGCTCGATGCGACCGGCGAGCCGGTTCGCGGGTGGGTCTGCCGGGCGGCGACGCCGGTCAGGTGGACCGGGCCGCACCTCGTCGCCGACGCGGCCGCCGTGGCGACGGAGTCGCTCGAACTGACCCACGAGGGAATCGACGCCCTCGCCGACCTCGACGAGTGCGCCGACTGAACTGGCGGGCTCGCGCGCCGGCTCACGGAGCGGCGTCGCTCGGCTCCATAGCCGTCTGCTCGTCGTCGGACGCCAGCATCGCCTCGTGCTTGCCGCGGTAGTACAGCCACCCGAAGACGAGCAGCGTCAGTGGAAAGAACACGAGGGCGACGAGCGCGGCCGGCGGGAACAGGACGAACAGCGCGAACGTCTGCCACGAAACGAGCGTGTCGCGTGCCATACTCGAAATTCAAACCACGTTGTCATGTGTCTTCGGGCGCGCCCGAGGTCCGTCGCAAGCCGGGTCTCGGTCGGTTCCACTGGTCTCTGTCGCCCGATACGAGTGCGGTATTTTCACCACCTTTTATTTGGTTTGACGCGAAGTAGGGGGAAGTGACTGATATCTCAGATTCTCTTCGGCTCCTTTTCGAGACTTCGGTCGAGCGAGACGGCGACCGTTACGTGGTGTCGATTCCGAGCGAACTCGTCGAAAGCGGGTCGATTTCGACGGAGGAACTGTACCGCGTCGCGCTGTTGACGAGTCCGGGCACCGCGTCGACGGCCGAGGTTTCGGCCGAACCGACGGCAGCGAAGACGACCGACGGCCGCGGCATCAGTTCGGACGGCGAGCGGGAACCGGAGGCCTCGGCGTCGGATTCCCGCGAGGCGCGTTCACAGCCGCGAAAACCGCCCGTCGCGGAGGGCGACGTCCGAGCCGTCATCATCGACACGCTCGGCGACCAGGGCGACGGCATCGCGAAGGTCGAACGCGGATTCGTCATCATCGTCCCCGGCACGGAGCCCGGCGACCGCGTCGAGGTCGAAATCACCGACGTGAAACAGACCGTCGCGTTCGCGGAACCGGTCGACGGCGCGGGCGCCAACTGACCCGTCGAGACCGACCGCGGCTTTCGCCCCGCGACGTTGGCATATTCCAACCGGGCTCCCATTAGGTTCTGAGCCGTAGCCGTCGGTACCGCCACATGTCCGAACGAACGCTCCGTCACGCCTCTTCTCCACGTGACGACACACGAACCGAGTCCCCCCGAGCCGACCGCCCGGCGTTCGAATCGAGCGGCGACGCCGACGCCGACGCCGACGCTGACGGCGGCCCAGACGCGCGGGCGCAGTCGACGCCCGCGAACCGATGGCGCTCGACCGTCCGACAGGGAATCGCGCTGTGGGCGCTCATCGCGGTCGGCTGGGTGATTCTCCCTGCCGACCACCCGGTGCAGATTGCTATCGCCGTCAGCGGCGTGTACGCCTCGTTTCTCCTGCCGACGGCGCTCTACTTCGACTTCCGAGAGCGACGCGCCGAGTCGAACGCCGTAACCTTCCGTGAGGTCGCACGCGCGTTCGCCGCCCGCGCCCGCTGCGCCCTGCCGGGACGTCGCGGTGCGACTCGCTCGTCGTGTCCGTGCAATCGCTGACGGGTCCGAGAACGTTACCGCGTCCTCGCGGTCGAGCCCCAACGGTCCGAACGCGCCGGATGAAAACGAACCGGACCGAATCGAATCGAAGAGAAAAGCGGCTTTCACCGCCCGAAACTCCGCGTTACGCGGTCGAACCCACGGTCATCTCGCCCGACTTCTGGGTCGCTTCGAGGAGCTCGCGGTAGCGGTTCCTGATGGTCACCTCGCTGATGTCGGTCACGTCGCTCACCTCGGACTGCGTCAGTTCCTCGTCGGCGAGCAGCCCGCCGGCGTAGATGGCCGCCGCCGCGAGGCCGACGGGGCTCTTGCCGCTGTGGATGCCCTGTCGCTTCGCGTTGTCGAGGAGCGACCGAGCGCGGCGCTCCACGTCGTCGGTCACGTCGAGTTCGGAGACGAACCGCGGGAGGTACTGCGCCGGGTCCGCCGGCTTCATGTCCAGGCCCAGTTCGCGGGAGACGTAGCGGTACGTCCGCGTGAGCTCCATCTTGTCGACGCGGGAGACGCGCCGGACCTCGTCGAGGGAGCGCGGAACGCCGGCCTGTCGGGCCGCGGCGTAGATGGCGGCCGTGGCGACGCCCTCGATGGAGCGGCCGGGGAGCAGGTCGTCGTCGAGCGCGCGGCGGTAGATGACCGAGGCGGTCTCGCGGACGGTGTCCGGAAGCCCGAGCGCCGAGCCCATCCGCTCAACCTCACCGAGCGCCTGCTTGAGATTGCGCTCCTTGGAGTCGCGGGTGCGGAACCGCTCGTTCCACGTGCGGAGTCGCTGCATCTTCTGGCGCTGTCCCGACGACAGGGAGTTGCCGTAGGCGTCTTTGTTCTGCCAGCCGATGTTGGTCGACAGCCCCTTGTCGTGCATCATGTTCGTCGTCGGCGACCCGACGCGGGACTTCTGGTCGCGCTCCGCGGCGTCGAACGCGCGCCACTCCGGGCCGCGGTCGATTTCGTCCTCGCGGAGGATTTCGCCCGTCTCGGGGTCGACCCACTCGCCGTGTTGCTCGTCGTAGACGAGGTCGGTCCGGTCTTCGACCGCCGCCTCGGACGACTCGGCCTCGTCTTCGTCGCGCTCGTCGCCGGACCGTCGGGCCTCTGGCTCCGCCGTCGGTGCCGACTCGTCCCGCATCGAACGCCAGTCGACGTGTTTCGTGTCCATTGAGTATCGGTCTATTCCGTATCGAGGGTAATGGGCTCTCGGTTGGAATGTGCCAAACACCGTCGATTCGAGGCACTGCGGCCGGAAACGATTCCGACCGCTCAGCCCCGGAGCGCGTCGATAGGCCGCTCGTTCGCCGCCCGCCATGCGGGGTACGCACCGGCGAGTAGGCTGGTCAGGATGCCGAACCCGACCGCCCCGGCCAAGTACAGGAGCGCCGACTGCGTGAAGGCGAAGGGGTCGCCGAGGAACAGCACGTTCGCCACCATCGCCACGACAACGGCGATTGCGAGTCCGACCGCCGAGCCGAGCGTGCCCAGAAGCACCGCCTCGACGAGGAGAATCCGGACGATATCGACCTTGCCGTAGCCGACCGCCCGCAGGACGCCGATCTCCTCGCGGCGCTTGATGACGGCCATCAGCATCGTGTTCGCAATCGAGACGCCGGCGACGAGAAGCGAGATGGAGCCGAGGCCCGCGAGGAACGCGTTGATACCGTTCACGAGCGTCTTGAGCAGGCGGACGAGCGAGGTGAGTTCGAACACCAACAGCCTGTCTTTCCGGTCGTTGAAGCGGTCCCGGAGCGCTTCGGCGACGGCTTCGGCCCTGTCCGTCGACTCCGTCATCACCTCGACACGGCTGTACTGTCGGTCCCCGGTCTCCTCGATGGGGAGGAACAGCCCGCCCCCTCCGAACGACTGGCTCTCGGCGAGTACCGCGACGACGCGGTAGGTGTGTTCGGTCTCGACGGTTCCGCTCGCCGTCTCCGTCTCGGAGACGAGTTTGAGGCGCTCGCCGAGTTCGACGCCGCGGTCGGCCGCGAACTCGTGGGAGACGACGACGCTCTGCCGCCAGTTGTCGGGGATTCCGCCCCGTTCGACCTCGTGTAACTGTCTGGGGTCGTCGATGTAGGTGACTGACACCCCGTCGCGGGTGCCGTCGCTCGTTATCAGCTCCATGCTGCCGGGTTCCGTCGCCACGACCGCGGCCGCCCCGACCGTCTCGTCTATCGCTTTGACGTCCTCTCTGTCGAAGTGCGACGCTTCCATGTCGGCCCCCGGCGAGACGTAGACGCTCGTCGCGCCCTGGGCTTGGATGCTCTGCAGTTGGCTCTGCTTGAACGCCGCGCCGCCCGCGCCGATTGCGCCGATTGCGACGACGCCGATGAGTATCGAGGCCGCCGCGAGTATCGACCGGACCTTCGCCCGCGAGATGTTCCGCCGGGCGATGACGAGCCGCGGGAACCGCCCGGCGATTCGGTGGCGCAGGCTCATCGTCTCTCGCCCCACGTTCGCGTCATTCTAACGCCTCCACGGGCCGCTTGTTCGCGGATTTCCACGCGGGGTAGACGCCGGCGAAAAGCGACGTGAGGACGCCGAACAGCGCCCCGAGACCGACGTATCGAAGCCCGGCGGCCGTGAACGCCAGCGGGTCGCCGACGAGGAACTGGTTGAGCCCCATCCCGATGCCGAGCGCGAGCGGGACGCCGATTGCGGCACCGACGAGCCCGAGGATGGTCGCCTCGGCGAGAAGCAGGCTCACGACCGCCCGCTTGGGATAGCCGACCGCCCGCATGACGCCGATTTCGCGCTCGCGCTCTATCGCCGTCATCAACATCGTGTTCGCGATGGTGACCGCGGCGACGAGGAGCGAAATCGAGCCGACGCCGATGAGGAACTGGTTTATTAGTTCGAACGTCTGCCCGAAGCGCTCCCGCTGTTCTTGGACCTCCGAGACGGAGATGGTCCGCCGCCGGGTGTTGAACTCCGTTTCGAGGCTCTCGGCCGCCTCGTCTATCGACGCCGTCTGCGGGTCGACCCTGACGATGACCGAACCGTACTCCGACTCGGAGTCTTCGAGCTGGCTGAGGCGGTCGAACGGGAGGAACACCGAGCGGTCGGCCTGTAGCTGGTCGGCGAACCCCTGCGGTTCGAGCACCGCAGCGACGCGGAACGTCCGCTCGAAGCTCCCGTTTATCGTCACCGTCAGCTGGTCGCCCGTCTCCACGTCGTTGTTGTCGGCGAACCGGGAGCCGACGACGACCTGCTGTCGCCAGCTATCGGGTATCGACCCCGATTGCGCCTCGTAGAACGTCCCGAGGGCCGCCAGTCCCTTCACCTGCGCCGAGGGGGAGGTCTCTCCCGACGACGTGCGGACGACGGTGTCCCAGCGCTGGATGACGGGGTGTACCGTCGCGCCCGAGGTCACCTGTCGCATTCGACTGACGTCCTTGTCCGAGATGCCGCCGACGATGTCCCCGTCGTCGTTCTGGTAGTAGACGGGGCTGACGGTGGCGGTCCCGCCGAACCCCTCGTACGCCTCCATCTGGTCCTGTTTGAACGCCTCGCCGCCCGCGCCGATGGTCCCGATGGCGACGACGCCGATGACGATGGCGACGACGGCCAGCGTGGTTCGCGCGCTGGCGCGCGACAGGTTCCGGCGGGCCAGCACGACCGTCGGGAACCGGGCGGTCACCCGGCGGAGCCAACTCACGGGGACGCACCTCGAACAAGAACGGCTCGCGGCCGCCGCTTCGAGACGCTCACGCTCCGTGCCCCCCGTCAGCAGCCGTCTCGCCCGCGCCCTCGATGACGCCGTCGACGAGGTTCACCACGCGGTCGGCCTCCTCGGCGACGTAGGCGTCGTGGGTGACCGTGACGATGGCCACGTCCTCCTCGGCTCGGAGTTCGTCGAACAGGGCGAGGATTTCGTCGCCGGTGTCGCGGTCGAGGTTCCCCGTCGGCTCGTCGGCCAACAGGAGCGCGGGGTCGTTGATGAGCGACCGCGCGATGGCGACGCGCTGTTTCTGTCCTCCCGACAGCTCGTCGGGGTAGTGGTCGAGCCGGTCGCCGAGACCGACCCGCCGAAGCAGTGTTTTCGCTCGCTCGCGCGTCTTCACCGGGGTCTTGTCGAGCATCCGCGGCATCTCGACGTTCTCCAGCGCCGTCAGCGTCGGAATCAGGTAGAAGCTCTGGAACACGAAGCCGATGGCGCGCTTCCGCTTTCGGGTTCGGTCCGCGTCGGAGAACGTCGACACGTCCTGTCCCCGAAGGCTGACCGCGCCGTCGGTCGGCACGTCGAGGAGGCCCAGCAGGTTGAGGAGCGTGGACTTCCCGCTCCCCGAGGGGCCGACGATGGCGACGAAATCGGACGGCGCGATGCCGAAATCGATGCCTTTCAGCGCCCGGACGGTCTGGGTCCCCGTCTGGTACTCCTTCGTGACGTCTTCGCCGCGGAGTATCAGGTCGCCGCCGCCCGCGGCGTCACCCGGTCGGTCCCCGCGGGCGGTCTCCGTCGGCTCCGCCCCCTCGGAGTCGGAGGTGTCCCATGTCATCTGTCGTCAGCTCCGCCAGCGATAGACGATCGCACCCACGAGGAGGACCGCGGCGGCGCCGCCCACCGGGAGGAGCGGGAACCCGCCGGACCCCGAGTCCGGCACGGGGCGACGCATCATCTGACGGTCGACGCTGACCGACGTGGTGACCGACTTCTCGACGCCGCCGACGCTGTACCGAACCTCGACGGGAACCGAAGAGACGTTGCCCTGTGCGGCGGTTCGGAGGGTGAACGACGAGAAGTCGCTCCCGTCGATGCTCCCGATGAAGTAGTTGCTTCGCTCGACGCTCGACGAGTCCGCGACGGAGACGACGACTCCCTCGACGGCGTCAGAGCCGACGTTCCCGGCGGTCGCCGAGATTTCGAGCGCGCCCCCGGCCTGCGTCGCCTGCACGTCGGTCAGGATGACCTGTCCGGGGTTCGTCGGAGAGCTAAACGCGGGGCGATACGTGCGGGTGAGTTCGTGTTTCTCGCCGCGGTTCGAGTACTGGAGCGTCACGTTCACCGGGTACGACCCGGCCTCGTCGACCCGCGCGGGGAAGGTGAACGTCGTGGCGTTGCCCGCCTCCAGCCGCGGCTTCACGCGCTCGGTGACGCTGAAGTTCACCTCCGACGACGAGGAGACGACCCGAAGTTGTCGAATGTCCTCGGTGAGTCCGTTCGAGACGGTGACGTTCACGGACCGAGTGGCACCGGGAACGGCCTCCTCGGTCGAGAGCTCTATCTGCGGGCGGGAGACCTCCTTCACGTCGACGGTCACCGGGTACCGAACCCGGACGTGCGAGCCGTCGTTCTGTCTGCCGACGAGCACGACGCGGAGGTTTTTCGACCCGGGCTCGTCGAACGAGACGGCGACCGGGATGGTGATGCTCGACCCGATGGTTATCGTTCCCACGTCTTCGATGCGCGCGATGTCGGTGGGGCTTCCCTGTCGGCGGACGTAGACGTCGGTGACGTCGACGACGCTCGGGCTGTTCTCGCCGTTCCGAATCGTCACTTCGAGGTCGGTCTGTTCGCCGGGCGTCGGCTCCGCCGGCGCGACCGCCACGTCGGAGATTCCGATGTGCGCCTCGGCCGCCTTCGCCGGCCCCGTCGCCAGCGGAACGGTGACCGCAGAGAGCACGACGACCGCGACGAAGAGCCACGAGAGAACCGAGCCGACGCCGTCGTTCGGTTCCTGCGGACTCATCCGTTTCTCCTCACATAATAATGTTGTTTTGTTGCCACCATTGGCTAGTCGGACTGACCAGCCCCACATAAGTTCCTTGGTTTACATGTCTGTTGCCGAACCAGTCTACCTGCTGGGTTGGCACTCGGTCGCTTCCCGAGAAAAACGCGGTCGGGGTGGCGCGAGGTGAGGTGCAGTGAGGTGCAGTAAGGTCAGGTAAGGTGGTGGCGACTTCGACGGGCGACGCTCGGAATCAGGTCTCGACGCCGAAGCCCTCGTCGCGGAGCGCGGCTTCGAGGCGCTCGCCGTGTTCGCCCTGTAGCTCGATGCGCCCGTCGTCGGTCACGGTCCCGCCGACCGCGAGCCGTCGCTTCAGGGTCGACGCGAGGGCGTCCAGTTCGTCGGTCGGGAGGTCGAGGCCGTCGACCACCGTCACGGGCTTACCGTACCGTCGGGTGTCGACGCGAATCGACGCGCGCTGGTCCGCCCGCGCGAGGTCGTCGCCGATTCCGAGGTCGTCCGGCAGGCCGGTGATGTCGCTGAAAGTGTCCTTTCCCACGTATTCGAGTACGCGTCCGCGGCGTATCAGGGTGTGGTTGGAATGTTCCAACTCCTCTGTGAGCGCGTCCCGCGGGGCGGTCGCCCCGATTCGTCGGTCACGCGCTCGCTTCGAGCTTTTCGGGGTCGACGCGCTCTTCGACCTCGGTGCCGAGCGTGCCGGTGACGAACTGCCGGGCCAGCCACGCCTCGGCGCGGGTCAGGCGGTACTGGAGCGTCGAGTTCGGGATGTCGAGTTCCTCGGAAATCTCTTGGACGGTGTGCTGGCGCGGCGTCTCGTAGTAGCCGAACTCGACGGCGGCTTCGAGCGCCGCCTGCTGTTCCGGCGGGAGGCCGTCGGCGGAGACGCCCTCTTCGAGCCAGCATTCGGGTTCGCTGATGCGCTGGACGCTCAGCGAGAGGCCGTCGCTGAGGCTGTCTTTGACCTCCTCGTAAATCTCGCTCACCGTGTCGTCGTCGGAGATGAGCAGTCGCCACTGGTTTTGGGCCCCTCGGCGCTCGGCCTGCATCAGGAGACCGTCGCCGATGTGCTTCGCGGCGACGTGCGGAATCGACTGAATCCCGTCGCCCTCCTCGCGGCAGGAGTAGACGATGCGCCCGTTGGGCGTCTCCGAGAGCACCTCGTAGTCCCACTCGACGACCGGCGCGCCGCACATCCCGAGGACGCCGTTGCACCGGGTGGCCTGTTCGATGACCTCGTCGAACGCTTCGAGCGCCTCCGTCGGCCCGGTGAGGCGGTCGAGTCGCCACATCGACTCGCTCGTGGCGTGTATCGCCATGGTCTTGGAGTGTAAGTCCGGGTTCTCGATGAAGAGGTCCATCACCTCGTCGGCACCCCGCTCGTACTCGACGGTGAAGACGAATTCGCGCATTGGATTCGAGGTAGTCGCCGAAGACCTATAGCCTTGGTTGGTATGTTCCAACCTCAGTTCGCCGCCCGGGACCGCGGGCTCGGGGCCCGAACTTCGGTCGCTCGCCCCGCTCAGGACTCTCGAATCAGGACTCGTCGAACGGCGACCGGGCGTGTTCGGGCACGTTCTCGGGGCGGGCGATGAGGTTCTCCCGGCCGAGGTTTATCTTGGCGACGCTGCCCTCGTCGGCCATCCGCGAGAGGACGCGGCTCACTTTCGACTTCGACCAGCCCGTTCCCTCGACGACCTTCGACTGCCGGAGTTGACCGCCGTTGTCGTCGAGGAGTTTGAGAATGCGCGTCTCGTCGTCGAGGAGTTCCTCCGGGCCGGGATAGGCGTCGGCGGTCGGCTCCGGGCGAACCGGGCCGTCGCTCCCGCCCGTTTGGACTGCGTCCGCCGCCGCCCCGTCGCGCCGGCCGCCGGTGCGGTCGGTCGCGCGCGAGCGAACGTCCGACAGCAGCGCCCGCACGTCGCTTCCGCGGACTCGCGCGCCGACGGCGACCAGGACGACCGCGACGGCCGCGACCGCGAGGAC